>NZ_MVDI01000002.1 GCF_002939305.1 Chroococcidiopsis sp. TS-821
GCGCGGCGGAAGACCCCGAATTCGAGACGTTCTATACGAAAAACATTCTGCTCAACGAAGGTATTCGGGCTTGGATGGCTCCCCAAGACCAGCCTCACGAGCATTTCCAATTCCCTGAGGAGGTACTACCCCGTGGAAACGCCTTATAATGCCTCTTTTAATCGAGATTTAATAATGGGCGGCGGTCGCGACCAAGAATCGACCGGTTTTGCCTGGTGGGCAGGTAATGCCCGTTTAATTAACCTATCTGGTAAGTTACTGGGTGCTCACGTTGCTCATGCTGGTTTGATTGTATTCTGGGCAGGGGCGATGACTTTGTTTGAAGTCGCGCACTTCATTCCAGAAAAGCCAATGTATGAGCAAGGACTCATTTTGTTACCTCACCTTGCTGCACAAGGCTGGGGTGTAGGTCCTGGTGGTGAGGTGATTAACACATTTCCTTATTTTGTCGTTGGTGTACTCCACCTTATTTCTTCAGCTGTTCTTGGATTTGGTGGTATCTACCACGCGATTCGCGGTCCAGAAACCTTAGAAGAATATTCTTCGTTCTTCGGTTACGACTGGAAAGATAAGAACAAAATGACCAGCATTATTGGTTTCCACCTCATCATTCTTGGATGTGGTGCGCTGTTGCTGGTAATTAAAGCCATGTTTGTGGGTGGTCTTTATGACACCTGGGCACCTGGCGGTGGCGACGTACGCGTGATCACAAACCCGACACTGAATCCAGCAGTCATCTTTGGCTACGTGCTCAAGTCTCCGTTTGGCGGTGAAGGTTCGATTGTCAGTGTAAACAACCTAGAAGATGTTGTTGGCGGTCACATTTGGGTCGCGTTACTACTGATTTCTGGTGGTATTTTCCACATTTTGACTAAGCCTTTTGCTTGGGCGCGCCGCGCTTTCATTTGGTCAGGAGAAGCTTACCTATCTTACAGCTTAGGTGCTTTGTCCTTGATGGCGTTTATTGCCACTTGCTACGTTTGGTTTAACAACACTGTTTATCCCAGCGAGTTCTACGGTCCTACAGGTCCAGAAGCATCGCAAGCTCAAGCACTGACCTTCTTAATTCGCGACCAGCGCTTAGGTGCTAACGTTGGCTCTGCGCAAGGTCCTACAGGTTTGGGTAAATACTTGATGCGCTCCCCCACTGGTGAAATCATCTTTGGTGGTGAAACAATGCGCTTCTGGGATGTCCGTGCGCCTTGGTTAGAGCCGCTACGCGGTCCTAATGGTCTTGATTTAGATAAGATCAAGAACGATATTCAGCCTTGGCAAGCTCGTCGTGCAGCTGAGTACATGACGCATGCACCTCTAGGTTCGATCAACTCTGTAGGTGGTGTAGCAACCGAGATCAACTCTTTTAACTATGTATCTCCACGTTCTTGGCTAGCTGCCTTCCACTTTATTATGTTCTTCTTCTTCCTTGTAGGTCACTTGTGGCATGCAGGTCGCGCAAGAGCAGCAGTGGCTGGCTTTGAAAAAGGTATTAACCGCGAAAATGAGCCAGTATTGGCCATGGGTGAACTTGACTAAGCAACAGACTGGCTTTTGTCAGTTCTAATAGTAAACGTAGCTTCTGTGTTTCAACAGGAGCTATTTTTTTATTAGATTTCTTGTATGAAGAGAATGACGACGATGTAGAGAAGATGCCTGTGTAGCTTTAGTCAATAGAGGAAGTGAGGACATTGTATAAGATCTTAATAACTTCTAGTAACTTCCCTGAAGGAAGTTTAACCCTGTCTCTTGAGCTCTGACTCCGGCTATGTTAACTAATTGCAAAAGTTTTCCCAGCTGATCTATGACACAATTTGACTTAGCGGATATCAGATAGGCAGCTTATGTTACTCATGTAAGTATATGAACGACTTTGAATCTATAGGAGCTTTGCAATGGACACCTGAAGCCAAAGCCAAGCTTAAAAACATTCCTTTTTTTGCGCGAACTCAAGCTAAAGCACGAATTGAGCAATTAGCCCGTGTATCGGGGCAACAAGTTGTCACAGTAGAGTTGGTTGAGCAAGCACGAGTAGAATTTGGTCAGTAGCCGCGATCGCCGTTTCTGGAAATCTTAATAACGAGATGAGAACAGCTTAAAGCGAATTTAGTTGTTCGTTAACGAGTTGCTAGCACGCCCTTAACGCTTCATGAGTAGGGTGTAATTGACTTTAACTATATGTCACAAAGCAGGCTTTTCTTTAAGACGATACCTGTAGCGTGCAAACCATATGAAAATATACCAAAAGCGGCTCCTAAATGCCGGTTTTTGCTACAGTTTCAGCATCGTTGGGTTAGCAATATCTTTACCAGCATCTGCTTTAGCAAATTCGTGTCCCGAACCGAAAGCAGTTCAATATAACATCACAGATCCAACAATTCAGCTTGCGAGTTGGGTAGATGCACCGCAAACTTTGATTCCAAAACTTGTACAAGATCTCGGACCTTGGCTTGCTGCTTACTTGAATCCCTATCCAACACCAAAGCTGCACCCCAGAGCAAAACAGGCAAGAGTACCAATTATCATGTATCACGATATCTTGCCCCAGAAACAAGTCTTTTTTGACGTTACACCCCAGGAATTTGCCACTCACCTCGAATTAATTCGATCGCACAAACTCACTCCAATTAGTTTGGCGCAATTAGTTACTCATCTCCGTACTGGTATACCATTACCGAAAAAACCTATTTTACTGACATTTGACGATGGCTACAGCAGTCATTATCACTATGTTTATCCCTTACTTAAAAAATACGGTTATCCAGCTACTTTTTCAATTTATACATCTAACATTGGTAAAAATACAGGAAGACCGCACGTCACCTGGGAACAATTGCGACAAATGGCAGCCGATCCTTTGATCGCGATCGCAGCTCACAGCGTCACCCATCCCGCTGATTTAACTGTTTTACCCGAAGAGCAACTGCGATTTGAAATTAGTGAGTCAAAACGAATTCTAGAAACTCAGTTGGGAATTCCTATTGATTACTTTACTTATCCTACAGGAAAGTATGATTCGCGAGTAGCGCGCTTGGTCGCTCAAACAGGGTATAAAGCTGCACTAACGATGGATGATTCGGAGGATCGCTTTGCAGGACAATCGGAGAGTCTTTTGGCGATCGCCCGTCTTGGACAATCACGCTTAAAGCACGCGATCGCTGCTACCTGGGGAGGATCTCAATTACCAGTTTGGGGTGAAAAATTTGACTTTACATCTGAAATTACTGTTAGCAAAACCACGATTAACTCTTCGCGACTGATTTTGATCGCTGGTGGGAAACCAATCACAATTCATGCTAAAAGCCGCTACCAAGTTCCACAAATTCTCGCAGGTAGTCCGGCGATCGCTGCTGTCGATGGCGGTTTCTTTTCGCTCAAATCTCTCGACTCTAATGTCATGATTGGACCTGTATTGAGTCACAGCGGCAAATTCATTCCTGGAAACAATACTGAGAATCGAAAACTCAGCGGACGCCCTTTGGTACTCATCAATTCTCAAGCTGTCAAATTTATTGCTTTCAACCCCCAACAGCACAACACGCTAGCCGGATTAAACGCCGCACTACCAAACGTTACCGACAGTTTTGTCGCAGCTGCATGGCTAGTCAAGGACAATCAACCGCAACCCGCCAGTACCTTTGGTAGTTTGTTTGATTATGACGCGGCTCGCCACCGAGCTTTTTGGGGAATCAATCAAGCAGGACAACCAACAATCGGTGTTTCTACAACACTAATAGATTCAGTGTCGCTAGGAATCGCACTTGCTCAAGCTGGATTGCGCGACGCTGTGATGCTCGATTCTGGTGCAAGTACTTCACTTGCTTACAAAGGAGAATCCCTTGTCGGTTATACGCCCCGCCCTGTACCTCACGTTGTGGCATTGGTTCCTCCACAAACAATGACTCAAAGCAACTGTGTTATGGCATCTAGGTAAGTCGATGAGCCTGCACCGCGTGCTTCAGAAAGAATCTCAGGAGAATAATATAATTACAATTACGATTAAACTGCACCCCAGCCTGGCGGTGGTAAGGCAACTTGATCGTCTGGTTTCGATTGCGAAACGCGCTGCATACTAGCTGATAGCCAAATAAACATCTCTTGAAAATTAAGTCCTTTTAACTTCAATGGCGTACGCACGACAATCTGGCTAAGACGATCCATGTTAGCCCCTTCGACACCTACCGCAAAAAAGGCAACGCGCTTGCTATTTTCATCATCTCTAATTCGCTGTGCCGCTTGTTCTACAAGGCTTTCTAACTCTCCTTGTGGTTCGCCATCTGTAATGAGAAACACCCAGGGACGATAGTAGGCAATGCCGTTGTTGCGATACTCAGTTTTGCGCGCCTGAATTAAATCTAGCCCTTGATGAATTGCTGCACCCATGTGAGTCAAACCATGCGCAACGAGGGTTGGTGGCTCGAACTGATCGGCAGTGACAAACTCTTGAACAACTTTTACCTCAAAATTGAATGAAATAATCGCTACCTCAACTCGTTTTCTAGCAAGGCTGTCACGATTTAACTCATCTCTAAATACTTTTAATCCTTCATTTAGTGCTTCAATTGCTTCGCCCTGCATCGAACCAGATGTATCTAGAAGCAGAACACAAGGACACCGTGGTTCTGGGTTTTCGGCGAATTCTACAGCATCTTCAAGTTTCAAAATTTCTGGCATAGATCTATATTTGAAAATTCTCTAGTTATTGAAGCTACTACAGGTTGAACCGTGAGTTTCTTAAAATTAATTGATTATCTTAACAGAGATAACAAAAAACTACTCTACTTAATTAAATTTTGGCTGTCATACCGGAGGTTGCCTAATTTTAGATAATGTGCTAAGCAATTTTTATCTACACTTTTAAGTAGCTTTTATACAAACTCATTAAAATATCTGCAATATTCTTCAATCTTCTGCAATTTTAAACTATCAGCTAGGCATACATTTTCTTGAAGTTATCTTGAACATTAAACGTGAAGCAAATTAGAGAGCTTTGTTTAGTAGCCTTCTTATCTATTTGAATTAAGATGCTATTTTTCAAGTTGGCTGTCTTACATTTGTATACTCTATAGATTAAAGAACATCTATCATAACTTTTGATAAGCACAGACCACTTAGAGTTTTAGACTAAGTGTTTTGAGGGAAGTTTCCTCAATGCAAGCAAGATTACGAAGTTACATATAACAAAAATTTAAATTAAAATGCAATTGTATAAATTTAGACTCAGATAATCTGCGTAATAGTTCGTTTAATTTCATCAATTTAGGGTGCTGGTCGGATAGCAGGGTTGGATAACTTAAGTATTTTTCCAGGCATAACGTAACATTAAGTTACAAATTACGCAACTCTAGTCATCGTTAACGCCAGGTTTTAATTAGCCGTAGCGTTCATCGCCGCGAGGAAAGCTTGTTGAGCCACTTGCTTGTAAGCCGTATCTAGATAGTTCATCAATACATCGGATGAATTAGCATCAGAATCGTCAGCTAGATCGTGGGACAGTGGAATTGCGCCTAACGTTTCTAGGACATCACTGCTGGTTGATGGAGCGATCACGACTAAGTTAGGATCGAGTGGTTCTTGATACTGCCAAAACGATGCACTCGTGTTGGTTGATGTCGTCTCCAGTGTAGATGAAATTGGCGCTGGTTCAGTACTCACAACTTCTTTTTGGTGCGCGCTGCGAAACTCGCGCAAAGCATCGATAATCTGGTTTTTGGTTCGTCCGCGCAGCTGAAATAAGACAAAAGGATCTTCGCTAAAGCGATCGCCTAGCTGATAGTACACTGCACCAATATGCTTACACGGATTAGCTTTATCAGGGCACGAGCATTTGCTCCGCACTTCGGAAAGTGTAAACGGAAATAACGATAGTCCATTGGCAGTAAAGACTTCTTCGATATTAGGTGGCATTTCACCTGCTAGGAGTTTTGCCGCAAAAATCGCGCGTTGCGACATTGTTTCAATGACGTAACCCCACTGTTCATCGGTAAAAGGTTCCAGAAATAGCGAAACTTGATATGGCTCAGGTTCTGTGCCTTGTACCCGTGCTGATACTTTTGCGCCTTCAAACTCTATACTCAAAACATTACCTTGACGCGCGTAGTTACGCGCCCGTTCCAGACGCTTTTTGAAGCGGTAAGAATCGAGGAGATCGAGCCAGCGTTGCGACCACCATTCGCGGCTTGCTTGAAAACTAAAATTGGTCATTCTGCATCCTCATCAATTACAGCATTACGGTCAAGCACGAGTAGATTGCGCAATTGATCGGTATCTAACTCTGTCAACCACTGTTCGCCTGCACCGACAACTTGTTCGGCTAAGGCTTTTTTGCTTTCAATCATTTCGTGAATTTTTTCTTCTAATGTTCCCGTACAGACAAACTTGTGGACTAAAACGTTCCGTGTTTGACCGATACGAAATACGCGATCGGTTGCTTGGTTTTCTACCGCAGGGTTCCACCAGCGATCGAAGTGGAAGACGTGATTCGCCCGCGTTAAATTCAACCCGACACCGCCAGCTTTTAAAGAAAGAATCATAATCGGCGGACCTTGCGGATCGTGCTGAAAGCGATCGATTATTTCTTCGCGTTGTTTTTTGGAAGTACTGCCATAAAGAAAGAGAATTTCACGCTGTAAATGCTGTTGTAGATAAGGTTGTAGCAGTTTACCCCACTCAGCAAATTGCGTGAAAATTAACGCGCGATCGCCTTCGGCTAAAGCTTCTTCCAACATCTCTCCAAGGCGCAGTAACTTTCCTGACTGACGCGGTTGTGTAATTTTATCTTGCTTGAAATACAGTACAGGGTGATTGCAAATTTGTTTGAGTTTGACGAGTAGTGCTAAAATCATGCCTCGTCGTTGCAGTCCTTCTGCGGATTCGATTTCTGCTAGTGATTCCTCGACGACTTGTTGATACAAGGCGGCTTGTTCGGGGCTGATACCACAAAACTCTGTCATTTCCTGCTTTTCAGGCAAATCTTGAATGATATCGCGATCTGTTTTGACGCGTCGCAGAATAAAAGGCTGAACAAGCGATCGCAACTGTGTTAGAGAATCAACATCACCGTATTTTTCGATCGGCATTGCAAAGCGCCGTTGAAAAAATTGTCGCGTGCCTAAATAACCAGGATTGAGAAAATCTAAAATTGACCACAATTCCTGCAGGCGGTTTTCCACTGGGGTTCCTGTCAGGGCAATGCGAAACGACGATTCGAGTTGGCGAATTGATTGCGACTGCTTTGCTTCAGGATTTTTAATATTTTGTGCCTCATCTAGCACAATTCCTTGCCACGAAACACTTTGTAAATCTTTGAGATCGCGGTGAATCAACGCATAACTTGTAATTACAAGATCGTGCTTGCGTGCGGCGGTGACAAATGTTTTACCTTTGGGACGCTTATCGCCGTGGTGCAGCATCACTTTCAACTGCGGAGCAAATTTTTTGACTTCGCGCTCCCAGTTGCCTAATACTGAAGTTGGACAAACCAGTAGTGTAGGATTTTCCAGTGCCCCTTGCTCTTTCTGATGCAGCATAAAGGCAATAAACTGAATGGTTTTACCAAGTCCCATATCGTCGGCGAGACACGCGCCTAAATTCCAGCGTTCGAGAAAGGCAAGCCAGCTAAAGCCGCGGATTTGATACGGACGAAGTTCGCCTTGAAAACTTTTTGGTGGGGGTAATAAAGCGATCGCCTGATTATTTGTCAATGCGGACATCAATTCTTGTAGCGCTCCCGTTGCTTCAAAATCGACAACGGGTAGTTTTTCAATGACTAAGCTGTCGCCAGTACTCAAACGTAAAGCATCTTCGAGTGACAGCGATAACTTATCTTTGCGACTTGCAAAAAAGCTTTGAGCCGTTTTGATATCTTGCGGTCGCAGTTCTACCCACTCGCCGTTGATTTCCACTAAGGGGCTATTCAATGCGACTAAGCGGTCAAATTCAGCTTTCGATAAAGTTTGTCCGCCAATGGCTAATTCCCACTCGAAATTTAATAAACTCTGCAACCCCACTCCTTGTTTTTGACGCGGTGTCACAGCGCGGATTTTCAACCCTAAGCGATTTGCCCAACCTTCACGATTTGCTAAACTCGGCGGTAAAATCACTCCTAATCCGCTATCTGTAAATTTTGCTGCGATTGATTTGATAAATTCGTAGGCTTCCAGGGGCGTTAAACAACACGACGTCGGATATTGCTCGTCTAAACTTGCTGCTATGGGAGCAAATAAACGCGAAGCTAGCCCTAATCCTCTTAACAACGTTTCTTGTGGTTGATGAATTGTGCGATCGCCAATTACCCACTCAGCAACCGGATGACGCCAAACGCTTGCTGCATCGACAACAAATTCGGGATCGCTAGCTGCTTGCAAACCGTATGCTAACGTCCACTCGTTACCTGTTGCGGGTGGATGCAAGATAAAACAAGTCCGAATTTGAGCTTGGTTAATTTGATACTGGAGCGGTGCTGTCCATGCGTTCAGTACGGCGACTAATCTTTCAAGTTGGTTGGGTGCGGCTTTGACAATTTTGTCTGGTGTTGTTAATGCTTGCAACCATTCTGGTATTGGAGAGGGTGCGTTTGGCGGTATAGTGCCATTGAGTATGGTTCTTATTTGCACGTCTATGGTGCTATCTAAAAAGCTTAATATCACTTCTTGCGGCGACGGTTGGGTTGCATCGTCATTGTCTGCTGCACCAGTGCGATAAGCAAGACAAACACCAGGTATGACTTTCGCAAATTTTTCGAGTCGTGAAGTATCGATGGCGCTATCTAAAAGCGATCGCCAGCTAGCCTTGAATGAATCATCAAATTTCTCTAAGGCAGGTAAGAACTTGCAGCGACTGAGAAGAGCCAAACTCCAACGCGCAACGTGCGACCAAAAGCGTAAATCGCCTCCTAGGTACTCGTCCACTTGGCTAGCACTACCCAATGGTAACGAACTGAGAAATTGAAAGGCAGCTAAAGGTTCTAAAAGTAAGCCTTGCACGCGCCAAGGTTTGAGCGTATAGTCAGCGTCTTGAGATGCGGCTGAATGGACGGGATAGCCTGTATCAGGATCGGTTGGTAAGGCAAATATAGCAGTGGGCGATCGCGCGATTTCTACCACGCCAGTCGCTTGTCTCGATTTTCCTTTACGAGTGCGTTCAGTAGTAGCCGTTTCCGTCACTGGCAACGCCGATTTTAAGATGTCGCGCGATACTTGTGGCAAAAAATCAGTTTTGTGCAGCCATTCGTTTAATTCCACTGGAGTCATTGCCAACGGATGGTCTAAGTTCTCTGTTGACGAGGGTGCTATCCTACTCAAAGCGCGCCACGTTTCTCCCCAAATGAATAAACTGTGGTTTTCAATTAGCCAACTTCCATGTAAAATTGCCATTTACCAACTACTCAATCTGACACAAATACTTCTGTTTATTTAAGTTAATCAATATGCTAATTCAGTTAGCATAAGATTTACTATAAATTTTTCTATTTTTAGTTTTATCAGGATATGTTTTATTAAAGCTAACAGCAAGTTTAATGATAAATACTCTTACTTTCTGTACTTATTAAAGTTTTGGCTAAAAATATCAAATTATCGACAAGCTAAAACTTTTACCCTAAAAAATAAATACAGCAACTTAATGTATTATATATAATTTATCGCTTTCCAAATTTAAAAATATTTGCGCCTAAAATAATAGAGCTATAAAATATTTATTTTGAATAAAACCTTAGCAATTACCTACATTATTAAACCAGTCTTCTAACTACAATACTCGTGAGTTAGATACGCTAGATTTATTCTATAACCAGAATAGCATTTTTAAGCAAAAACTAGATTGCTGCGAGTTATAGTATAAGCGTTAAAATCCAGGAATTTAGAGCACCGCAACATTCGCTTTGTTTTTTTTGAGGCAAAAATTCTGAAAACGTGGAAGTATTAACCAATTCTCAGCCATGGCTTCAGCTAATGGACGTTTATCCGATGTATTGACGATTTATGTAAAATACCGTAAGTACCCTCTGCAAGTTTGAGTAAAAAAACTTACTTCATTTAACTAGGGCAACCTTCGTTTGACTAAATACACATATAAACTTGAAATCTTACGTCTTAATCCTCGTAACATTAGTACTTATTTTGTCCTGCGCTGTAAGGCAGTTACAGGGCTAGAAATGCTAGGATTGCCACAGAAAAAGAAAGTGATAAAGAAGGACAAAAAACTTAATGGTAGAGATTGATAGGTCAATATCCTTTGATGGAAGGGATATTAGATTGACCGTAGGTCTACTAGCACCCCAAGCTGGTGGGTCAGTTTTAATGCAATCTGGGGATACTGCTGTGTTAGTCACAGCTACCCGCTCTGCCGCAAGGGAAGGCATTGATTTTTTGCCGCTAACGGTAGATTATGAAGAAAGACTATATTCCGTTGGTCGGATTCCTGGTGGTTTTCTCCGGCGCGAGGGTCGCCCACCAGAAAAAGCAATTCTCACCAGCCGTTTAATTGACCGTCCACTCCGCCCTTTATTTCCTCAGTGGTTGCGCGATGACCTACAGATTGTAGCAACAACTTTATCAATGGACGAACTAGTGCCACCCGATGTATTAGCTGTGACGGGTGCATCACTAGCGGTATTGTTAGCCAAAATACCGTTTGATGGTCCGATGGCAGCAGTGCGCGTTGGTTTAGTCGGAGACGACTTTATCATTAATCCCACGTATGCAGAAATAGAGGCTGGAGATTTAGATTTAGTTGTCGCCGGATCGCCAGCGGGCGTAATTATGGTGGAAGCGGGAGCCAATCAGTTGCCCGAGCAAGACATCATTGAGGCAATTGATTTCGGTTATGAAGCTGTACAAGACTTAATTCAGGCGCAAAGAGACTTGATAGCGGATTTGGGAATAGAGACGGCATACGAGGAACCACCCCCTGAAGTCGAACCGGTATTAGTCGAGTTTATTCGCGATCGCGCCGAAGCGCCAGTGAAACAAATTTTGTCGCAATTTGACCTCGACAAAAATAGCCGCGATGCTGCACTAGATGCCATTAAAGAAGAAATCGTTGCAGCGATCGCCGAACTTCCCGAAGAAGACCCGATTCAAGTTGCTGCCACGACAAACAGCAAAGCTGTAGGCAACATATTCAAAGACTTAACCAAAAAACTCATGCGCCGTCAAATTGTGGAAGACGGCGTCCGCGTTGATGGTCGTAAGCTTGATGAAGTTCGCCCAGTGTCCTGTCGTGTAGGTGTTCTGCCGAAGCGAGTTCATGGCAGTGGCTTGTTTAATCGCGGACTCACCCAAGTGCTATCTGCGTGTACGCTAGGTACGCCAGGAGACGCCCAAGCCTTATCTGACGATCTGCAACAAGACTTAGAAAAGCGCTATATCCATCACTACAACTTCCCACCCTTTTCCGTAGGAGAAACTAAGCCACTGCGTGCCCCAGGACGCCGGGAAATCGGTCACGGTGCGCTCGCCGAACGCGCTCTCGTACCAGTATTACCACCTAAAAATGAGTTTCCCTACGTCATTCGTGTCGTCTCCGAAGTTCTCTCGTCTAACGGTTCTACCTCAATGGGTTCGGTTTGCGGTTCGACGCTGGCGTTAATGGATGCAGGCGTGCCCATTATTAAACCTGTCAGTGGCGCAGCGATGGGTTTAATCAAAGAAGGCGATGAAGTCCGCGTTCTTACCGATATCCAAGGTATAGAAGACTTTTTGGGCGACATGGACTTTAAAGTTGCAGGTACAGATAGCGGAATTACAGCCTTGCAAATGGATATGAAAATTCCTGGTCTATCATTAGACATCATCGAGCAAGCAATTCAGCAAGCCTTACCAGCGCGATTGCATATTTTAGAAAAAATGCTGCAAGCGATCGACAAGCCGCGCTCTACAATGTCGCCTTTTGCCCCGCGGCTACTCACAATTAAGATCGATCCAGAAATGATCGGCATGTTAATTGGACCTGGGGGCAAAACAATTAAAGGCATTACCGAAGAAACAGGAGCCAAAATCGATATTGAAGACGACGGTACAGTAACCATCTCTGCTGTTGACGAAAGCAAAGCTAAACGGGCAAGAAATATCGTTCAAGCTATGACCCGCAAGCTGAACGAAGGTGATGTTTATGCTGGGAGAGTCACTCGTATTATTCCGATAGGCGCTTTTGTCGAATTTTTACCAGGCAAAGAAGGGATGATTCATATTTCTCAACTCGCCGATTATCGCGTAGGTAGAGTCGAAGATGAAGTCGCTGTGGGTGATGAAGTAATTGTCAAAGTTAGAGAGTTAGATAGTAAAGGTCGAATCAACCTGACACGTTTGGGAATTCATCCCGATCAAGCCGCTGCAGCACGCGAAGCTGCATCAATGAATCAATAATCTATTCACAGCAATTAGCAGTGAGCGGTTGGCAATTAGCTAAAGACGAATGGCTAATAGCTAATCGCTTTGTTAATTTGCAACTTGGTTTACATCTATCCTGTTTTAACCCTGACCTCTACCGTCGTCTGCTATAGAATCAGCAAGCTAAATGTGACATTGATCCCTGAAAGCTTTAAACTATGTTTTACATTTGATTGTGTTCTAAATTTGGATTGATTGAGTCACTTGTGCGAAAAATAATTATTGCCGGTAATTGGAAAATGTATAAAACCCAGGCAGAATCCCTGGAGTTCTTGCAAGGATTTATGCCGAGTTTGGAGCAAACACCAGAAGCGCGCGAAGTCGTGCTATGCCCTCCGTTTACTGCACTGTCGTTAATTTCTAAAAATCTTCACGGAAGCCGCGTGCAGTTAGGCGCGCAAAATGTTCACTGGGAAGATCAAGGAGCTTATACAGGTGAAATCGCGGCTCCTATGCTTGCAGAAATTGGCGTACGTTACGTCATTGTTGGTCATAGCGAACGACGGCAATATTTTGGTGAAACTGACAAGACAGTTAACAAAAGATTAAGAGCAGCCCAAGCGCATGGTTTAACTCCAATTTTGTGTGTCGGGGAAACAAAGGAACAACGCGATGCGGGTGAAACTGAAGCACTCATTTCGATGCAGTTGGAAAAAGATCTGGTGGAAGTCGATCAGCAAAATCTTGTCATCGCCTACGAACCAATTTGGGCAATTGGAACGGGTGATACTTGCGAAGCATCAGAAGCAAACCGCGTGATTGGGTTAATTCGCACTCAGCTAAGTTATCCTGATACGCCGATTCAATACGGTGGTTCAGTGAAACCAAACAATATTGATGAAATTATGGCACAACCAGAGATTGACGGTGCTTTGGTCGGAGGGGCAAGCTTAGAACCAGGTAGTTTTGCCCGAATTGTCAATTATCAGTAGTAGTGACTTAGACTTAACTCGATGGCAACCTTAAACTCGTTTGAGTGGGGTAAGCGTACCTACCTGATGGGAGTGTTGAATGTCACGCCAGACAGCTTTAGTGATGGTGGTGAATTCAATACCCCACCTTCTGCGTTAGCTCAAGCACGCCGCTTAGTCGCCGCTGGCGCGGATATTCTTGATGTTGGCGGACAATCAACGCGTCCTGGTGCAGTTGAAGTCTCGCTCGAAGAAGAACGAGAGCGCGTCTTGTCTGTATTACAAGTCCTACGTCCAGAAATTTCTGTTCCCATTTCTGTGGATACAACGCGAGCAACAGTTGCCAAAGCTGCGGTGAAGGCTGGTGCAGATATCGTTAATGACATTTCTGGCGGGACTTTTGATACAGATATGTTGCCTACCGTGGCTGAGCTTGGCGTACCTATTGTATTAATGCATATTCGCGGTACACCACAAACCATGCAACAACATACTGAATATGAAGATTTAATTGGGGAGATTTATGCGTTTTTAGCCAATAGAATTAGTGCGGCGATCGCCGCCGGAATTCCGCAAAATTGCATTATTATCGATCCTGGAATTGGCTTTGCTAAAAAATACAACCAAAGTATCGAAATTATTCGTAACTTATCTGCGTTTCGCTCGCTTAATTGTCCCATTTTAGTAGGACCATCGCGAAAAAGTTTTATCGGACATATTCTCAATCAACCCGAACCTAAAGCACGAGTTTGGGGAACCGCCGCCGCGTGTTGTGCAGCGATCGCCAACGGTGCAGATATTCTCCGAGTTCATGATGTTCGAGAAATGCACGATGTCTGCCGCGTTGCTGATACTTTATTTCGATAGTTACAAAAAACAAAGTATTTAAATATACTGAAATTTAGTTGATATTTAGACATTTACACGCAATTCAATAACATATTTGTGAACTCAACTTTACCGTAGCTTTAAATAAAATCATTTTTGATCGCTAGCTTTATCAAAAAATTATTCTTTCCAAAACTTAATCGGTTTAATCTCATACTATCGGGGTGAAACCTGATTTTTTAACTCAATAACTTGTGCTACGTCGATTGACGTAGACGTAAATACTGGTATTGGTACAAAAATATGGCAACCATCAACGGTACTCCTGGCAACGATACATTAACCGGAACCTTATTTGCTGATACTATCTTTGGTTTTGCCGGTAACGATTTGCTACGAGGTTTAGGCGGTAATGATACGCTCAACGGTGGGTTGGGTAACGATACACTTAATGGGGGCGCGGGCGTTGACTCTCTTACAGGTGGCGCTGGTAACGATACTTGACTATGAAAACACTCGCTAAATGGTCTGTAGATGACTATCATCGAATGGTTGAAGCGGGTATTCGGCGCGATCGCCGTGTGAAATTAATAGCCGACGAAATTGTTGAGATAGGTCCAGTTATCCCAATTCATTACACCACAGCAAGATGAGGAGCAAAATACTTAGAAGAATTGCTATTGGGTAAAGCTGATGTTCGGTTTACTGGTTCTATTACTTTATCAGATTCAGAGCCTGAACCTGATACTGCTTAGAGTCAGCGTACAGCGATCGCCATCCTGCTTTTCAAGATATCTTCTGAATTGTAGAAGTAGATAAAACAAGAATAAAGAAAGACGTGGAAATCAAGGCTGCAATTTACGCAACTGCTGCAATTCAAGAGTATTGGGTTTTGGACTTATCTGTGAAGGAGATAATTGTATTTAGAAATCCTCAAGCGGTTAAGTATACCGAAGAATATACGATTCAAAAAGAAATGATTACACCACTAGCATTTGCAGACGTTACAGTGTCTGTTGAAAAGCTTTTAACCTAAGATAATACGGCGAGTAATCGAAGTCAGGAATACTACGGTTCGCAGATTTGTATAGCCTTAATGATCTGCTGGGTAACATATGACTGAGCTGTGTGTCATTTTCATAGGTTAGTGCAGAATTATGTCGTGGTTATTACCTGTATTTAGTGTGTGTGCATTAGATAGTTCTTGGTTATGGGCTGCATGGAACAGTCCACAGGATGCTGATACTTTTCTAAAAAAACCTAAAAAAGATTTAGCTTTGGATTGCTTAATCTATGCGGAAGCACCCTCTGAGGAAATTGCTATTAAAACAGCGCGTAAGCTACTAGGTAATCACATTAAACAAATAGGTAATGAATGGGCTATAGAAGTCTGCAAAGCAGTTGGCAAGAAACCTCGTACTGATACTGTTGAACGTAAAGCAGTTAGCAAGAAACCTCGTATTGATACTGTTGAACGTGAAGTAGTCACTGATGAACTTCAGAAATCTCTAGATCAACTTCATTTGTTGACTGGATTAAGTGCCGTTAAATCTACAGTTCAAGAGTTGGTCAATATTGCAAAAATAGCTCAGATGCAAACCCAGGTAGGTATTAAAGCGCCTTCAATTACTAGACACCTTGTATTTACAGGCAATCCTGGAACTGGCAAAACTACAGTGGCTAGGATTCTTGGTGCAATTTACAAAAATCTTGGTGTTTTGTCAAAAGGTCACTTTGTTGAAGTAGACCGAAGTCATCTAGTTGCAGAATATGTAGGACAAACAGCACCCAAAACAGTCAAAGTAGTTGAATCTGCTTTAGGAGGTGTACTTTTTATTGATGAAGCTTACTCGCTAGTTCCAGACGATCGTGGAGATACATTTGGACAAGAGGCCATCAACACCCTCTTGAAGATGATGGAAGATCATCGAGAGGATTTGGTAGTAGTGGTTGCAGGATATAAAGCAGAAATGTCCAGATTCATTGATTCTAATCCTGGTCTCAAGTCGAGATTTTCCAGATCAGTTCACTTTGAGGATTATTCTCCATCTGAGTTAGCCGAGATTTTCAAAGTTAGATGCGAACAGCATGGCTATCTAATCTCTGCTCAGACACTAGAATCAGTGCGTCATTTAGTCAATCAATTTGAACATCAAATTGGAGAACTTGGAAATGGTAGATTTGTGAGAAATATTTTCGATCGTTGTATAGCTAATCAGTGTAACCGTTTAGCAGCACTAGCTAACCCAACAAAGGAGGATTTAATAAGTTTCCTCCCTGCTGATGTTCCTACTCGCGAACAAGTAGCACAGTCTATCTTTTAACTACATCCGCGTATCCAGCGCTACTAAAGACAATTGGATACAAGGCAAAAGCCCTTTTAACTCAACAAAGGGTGGGACATACCCACCCAATCGCTTAATACTCAGGTACTGAAGGATCGACTTCGCGACTCCAAGCGGTAATACCACCTTTGACATTTATTCCCTCAATTCCTGCTTCTTTGAGAATACCCAGCGCTTTTGCAGATCGTCCGCCCATCTTACAATGCGCAATTAAACGATGACCATTAAATAGTTCTTTTACTTTCTTGACGCCTTCACCGCTTTCAATCTCAGATAAAGGAACGAGGACAGAACCTGGAATTTTGGCAATTTCGTATTCATTAGGATTGCGTACATCAAGCAGTACAAAATCATCTGCGCCGCTATCGAGTAATTGCTTTAATTCCTGTACGGTCATTTCTTGCATTTCCATCTGTCGTTTTTCCTCTTCGGCTTTTGCTTGGGGAATACCACAGAAAAATTCGTAGTCGATGAGTTTATCAATAACAGGACGTTCGGGGTTAGGGCGCAGTTTCAACTCGCGAAACTTCATATCGAGGGCGTTAAATAGCAACAAGCGTCCGCTTAAGGTTGTCCCTTGTCCTAAAATAATTTTGATAGTCTCAGTCGCTTGAATGACCCCGATAATACCAGGTAAAATTCCTAAAACACCACCTTCAGCACACGAAGGAACCATCCCTGGAGGTGGCGGTTCGGGATATAAGTCGCGGTAGTTGGGTCCGCCTTCATAGTTAAATACAGTTGCTTGTCCTTCAAACCGGAAGATTGAACCGTAGACATTGGGTTTATTAGACAACACGCACGCATCATTGACAAGATACCGTGTCGGGAAGTTGTCTGTACCATCGACCACAATATCGTAGGGTGCGATGATGTCTAAAGCATTCTCTGAACTGAGGCGCGTTTCGTACAAATCAACTTGACAATTTGGATTGATTTCCAAAATGCGGTTTTTCGCTGATTCAATCTTGGGTTTACCAACCCACGATGTGCCATGAATCACTTGCCGTTGTAAGTTTGAATTATCGACAACATCAAAATCGACAATTCCAAGACGTCCAATACCCGCAGCTGCAAGGTATAAAAGTAACGGCGAACCTAGTCCACCTGTACCAATACAAAGTACGCTTGCTGCTTTGAGGCGCTTTTGCCCATCAAGTCCAACTTCGGGTAAGATTAGGTGGCGCGAATATCGTTCGTATTCTTCTTTTGTTAGCTGGATTTCGTCCAGATTGGGATTGAGCATAGCAGTGTGTGAAAGAACGGATTTTTGATCCTAGTCCAAAGATAACCTTTGGATGTTTGGATTTTTGTAGTTTTTAAAATAACGACTCAACGCGTTCTGTAACGATCAGGTTTTCGGACTGGAATTGATGACGGTCGTCCAGGCTCCAGTTTTGCACATCATCACATTCGCCATTGACCACCGAAACTATGATATACGAGTATTGTTGCCAAGCATAGATGCGATCGCATTCGGAAGGAATTGCCGGATGATTCGGGTGTGAGTGATAAATACCAATTATATCTAAAGAGCGATCGCGCGCAGCTTTTTGGATTTTTAACATTTCTTGTGGGGCGATCGCGTATCGATCGCTTTTGCCATGATTGCTCGTATCATCTTCCCATTCAAGTGCTGCGGCGTGCCAAGCATTTTCGGTTGGGACAACTTCGGTGACTAATTTTTGGTTGTCAACCGCTTTACCCAATAATAAACCACAGCATTCTTCTGGGTACGTGCTTTCGGCGTGCGTGCGAATTGCTTGTAGCTGCTGTGGAGAAATCTTTACTACCATATCTGTCTTTCGTTTACAAACAAAGGCAGGAAAGAAAGGGCACTAGACGAAAAGCTGAAGATATTCATAAAAAATACCTGTTGTGGGTACAAAACTTGATGCACGCTCCAGAAATACAAAGTGTCTTTGTTTCAATCTCTTGTTTTCCAATCCTGCGTTTCTTCTACCTTCTGCCTTTTACCTTCATGTGCGCCAAGATAAAGTTCGCCGACTTTCGGATCGTTGAGTAATTCCCTCCCTGAACCGGTAAAGCGATCGCGTCCTGCATCGAGTACATAACCCCGATGCGCCATTGTTAGTGCTTTACGCGCGTTTTGTTCTACAAGCACAATTGCGGTTCCTGCCTTGTTAATTTGTTGTATTTGCTCGAATACATTATTGACGAGTAACGGTGAAAGTGCGGCGCTAGGTTCATCCAACAACAGCAAACTCGGTTCTAGCATCAATGCTCTCCCCATTGCCAACATTTGGCGTTCTCCTCCTGAAAGCGTTCCTGCTTTTTGGCGGCGGCGATTTGCCAAGACTGGGAAGGTTGTGTAGATTTTCTCTTTTAATTCACTTAATGGCGTGTTGCGAATAAACGCCCCCATTTCTAAATTTTCTTCTACACTCAAAGAAGGAAAAACGTTGGCAATTTGCGGTACATAACACATGCCGCGCTTGACAATTTGGTTTGATTTAAGTCCAGCGATATTTTCCTTGTTAAAAGTGATTTTCCCACGCCGGGGAGTCAATAGCCCAAATATCGTTTTTGCTAAAGTTGATTTTCCTGCACCGTTAGGACCAATAACTGCAACTAATTCTCCAGGAAAGATATGAAAATTAATTCCTTGCAAGATGTCTAGGTCTTTAACATAACCCGCCCAGACATCCTCAACTTCTAATAAAGGAGTCGTCTGTATCATACGCGTACAGCCAAAAAAGGTGAAGTATGAATATTATCCTGCAACCTTCAGCTTTTAGCTGCATAACATAATTACTACATTTAACCTAAGTACAATGCATGAGGTATCAAGATGGTGTTTACTACTTTCTTTGACAAATCTCGTTATTTATTACTTATTTAGGGAGTTTTTTGCAAATCTGGTCTTTCTTCTGGAACAATTGCATTTTCTACAGGACAAACCTGAATACAAATACCGCAGTCAATGCAGGTAGCAAAATCGATCCAGTACCAATCAGTACCCTTCATATTTTTTCCTGGTCCAGGGTGAATACAAGCTACAGGACAAGCATCAACGCAGTCAGCAACTCCTTCACAAGTTTCTGTAACAATTGTATGCGGCATGATTTCTCTCTTCTGCTTCTTTAAACTAGGTTGCTTAGAATATTTTTTGATTCTAGCAAAAAACTTTTAATTTAAGTTTTCTTGCGCCTATGTTTGTTACTTAAAAATTACCGATGTATAAATATTTTCTTATTCCATTTTCATTATATAAATAGCTAATAAGCCTAAATCAATAGTTTATTCCTTAAGTAGGTTGTGATAATTATCGATAGTTATTTACTACTTTTTACCTGCACAATTTAACGCTGAACCAGAGCTTGAAAAGAAGGCAGTGTTTTTTAGTAGGATGAACTAGTATTTTTTAAAACTATAGATATGCTTACTAAGCAGCACTTTTAAAAATAAATTAACTTGTATCTTGATTTACAACCTAAACTTTATTATAGTCTTGTTTAAGAGGATGCATAATACTAATTCGTAATTCGAAATTTATAGTAGTTGCTTCCGGCACGCTACGCGAACGTAATGACAAAAGCCGGACAGTGTATGGAATTTGGAGCGTGCAACTATCGTCAGAATGCGCGAGAAATGGTATAGGAAGTGTTAAAGACGCTGAATTAACCTCCTAAATCAACAAAGGACAGCTTTCTTCTACACGTGACAATGCCTTCAGTTAGACTAGAGCGAGTAGCTGTTTGTTTTAAGACCCTAAAACATCATCAAGAGAAATTAGTGAAGCCTTTGTGCAAAAGCGATCGCCTCTATTGTCGGTAGACCTTCGGGTTTAATCCAAGCAATTTGTTGAATGCGGCGCTGACGGGCATACTCGCGAATTGTATCAGGATCGGCATCGCTTAAATTCATTTCAACGCGTACAAGATGTTGCGAAGTGCGTAGTTTAGCTGCATAGGCAAAGGCTGCGGTATATGCTTGGGGCGTTTCGGGAACTACTAACCAATGACTTGCAGGAGTTGCATGGGGAAGTTGTTGCGAGGGCAGTAGAACTTGATGTAAATCTTCGATATTGAGCGAAAATCCAATTCCTGGAATCATTTCAGCTTGCGGGTGGTAGAGTCCTAGAAGTTGATCGTAACGTCCGCCTTGTCCAATAATTCTTGCTGGATGAGTATTGCTGACGACTTTGAAAACAATTCCGGTATAGTAGTCAAACGTTTGGATCAAACTTAAGTCGAGGATAATTGCTTGTGATGATATGGGAAAGCATTCATCTAATAAAGCAAGTAATGACTTCAAGTAGTTGAGTGCTTCTGTTTGAGGTATTTCTAAATCAAGCGAGGCGAGTTTTTGTAAGATATCAGCAGGACGTCCGCGTAAGTCAAGCATCACCAGCGCGCGATCGCGTAGTTCGTGACTAAGGGGTAAAGTTTCTAGTGTAATGCGGTCGAGGTTGGCGATCGCATAGCGAACTTGTTCGCGCAAATTTGCTGGAAATGTTGATAATAGCGATCGCGCGATACCGGCTTCGCCTAAAATCAGACACCAGTTATTTAAACTAAGTTCTTGCAGACACTCAGCAAGTAACAGCAAAATTTCAGCATCTGCTAGCCAACCTTTAGCACCGAGTAATTCGACGCCTGCTTGATAAAATTCTTGTTGCTGATTGTGGTTGCTGCTCGATGCGCGGCGAAACACATTAGCATTGTAGTACAAGCGTTGCGGATACATCGATCCTGCCATGCGCGTGACGGCAGCGCGGGCGATAGATGCGGTAAGTTCGGGGCGCAGTCCGATTTCGCCTTCGTCAGATTGTAGTTGAATCAGTTGCGATCGCTCGACTGCACCACCTGCCATTAAGGTATCGAGGTGTTCTAAAGTTGATGTAATAATGCGGTGATAGCCCCAACGGTGAAAGACTTGCTGTAGTCGTTCTTCGATCCAACGTTTTTGTGCGACATCTAGAGGTAATAAATCCCGCGCCCCTGCTGGCGATTGATAGACCATTATTTTTTCTTCCCGCCGAATAAACCACCAAACAAACCACTACCCCCATTATTGGCTTTGCCTGAACTTGGCTGCGAGACCGACGTTGATTTTGTACTCGCAGTTTGTGTTGCTTGATTGAGTAATTTCTTTGCTTTGAGTGCCATTGGTTCTTGAGGGTTCAACTGCAATGCCTTATTAATATGAACCTTAGCCATAGTGACTTGATTTTGCTTCAAATACAAGACTCCCATTAAGCTATGGCAACTACTATTGTTGGGTTCTAACTTCAGTGCATCTTGTAACTCAATTCGCGCTTGTGTAAAGTTATTATTTTCCATAAAAGCTTGCGCGCGGCGATAATATTGTTCCACAGCGCTTGTGGGTTGGGGTGTAGGCGTTGGCTGTGGTGTTTTATGGGGATTAGGATTAATACGAGTTACGGGTTTGGGTTGCTGAACGCTAATAGCACCTTTGCGCATCAAGTATACTAAATTGAGTTCGCTAAGAGTGCCAATAATATCGAAAACTTGCTCAAAATTTTCATACTGCTTTACGGCTAACTGCTGAAGTGAAGTTTGATAAGAGTATTCAATATCGCTTGCTTGCGCTAACTTTTGTGCTAATTTAGATTTCAATTCAACGGTACTTTGTTCTTGTGCGAGACGCTTGCTCATCTCTCGCAGCACGACAAGATGCTCAGCACGGTTACGATCTTTTGAAAATTGTTCGTAGGCAGGATTGACAATTTTTGAGAGAAGTTGATTGGCGAGTTGTTTCGCTTCTGGTGTAACTGCTGCACAACTATCGGGGTGTAAACGACGGGCTATTTGCAGATAACGCTTGCGGATTTGATTGAAATCAGCATCGACAGGAACGCCTAGTACTGCATGGTGGTCAGTTACATCATACTGAAATAAGCCACGTTCGATTTTAAATGACATAGAACCTTGTGCCACCGGCAAAGCCTATAATTTGTTTCTAGTGTACTGCGCCATATTTCCTAAGTTGGGGATTCATAGCTAAAAGCGCAATCGCTTTTGTTACTATTATTCCCTACCAAGGTTAAAGAACGAACGTGCAATAATTCATTGCTCAAGGCTGCGTGCAGATAGCCATTTGTTGCTAGAATGCGCCCTGATGCCATGTCAAACGCACTTTGATCGTAAGCAGTGACTTTTCCTCCTGCTTCTTCGAGTAAGACAATTCCCGCCGTGATATCCCACGGTGACAGTCCGCGTTCCCAATAGCCATCTAAGCGCCCACACGCAACATAAGCTAAATCAAGCGCAGCGGAACCACTACGGCGGACGCCTTGCGTCAGATGCGTCAGATGACAAAACTCGGCATAGTTGTTGTCTAGTGTTTCGCGGCGATCGTAGGCAAAACCTGTGACTAAAAGGCTTTTACTTAGTTCCTGCGTTTGGGAAACAGAAATTGGGCGGCGATCGCGCGTCGCGCCTAATCCTCTTGCAGCCCGAAATAACTCTTGATGAAAAGGATCAAAAATTACGCCTACTTGAGGAACTCCCCCCACAAGTAACCCAATCGACACGGCAAAACTTGGGTATTGGTGCGCGAAATTAGTTGTACCATCTAAAGGATCGATCGCCCATAAATAATCGCTATTTGAATTTCCGACATTCCCCGATTCTTCGGCTAAGATTCCATGTTGCGGTAAGTGACGCTGTAGCACGTCTAATATCACGGTTTCGGAAGCTTTATCAGCTTGGGTTACTAAATCTCCAGGGCGTCCTTTTTCAATAACACCATCTAATGCACCATAGTAACTTTGAATAACCGCACCAGCAGCTAGCGCGGCTTCTGTTGCAATATCTAGATAAGTTTGCAGTTGGGAAGTTGAAGGATTCATGATTGACGGCGAAATTCGGCTGGAGTAAAACGCATTGGTTGAGCGGGATTCCAAATTCCCCGCCCCATGAGTCTAGCTGATTCTTGCGCGCGATTGAGTTGCTGAGTGTATTTGTCATTAGGGTTTCTAGCAACAGCTAGAACATATCCCTGTGCGACAAGCCATTCGTTTAACAATCGTTTGTCATGCCAAACATACGCTTGATAGCGTCCAAAGCGGTCTTTTTGTTGCACGTCAAACTCTAGCAGAACATCGCTGCCTTGAACAATTTTTTCTAATTGTTGTTTTGCCGTTTGTCCCCATGGTTGTTGTTGCAAATCGGGTGCGTCTATGCCGATGAGGCGGACTCGTGCATTAAAATTACGTTGCGCCTCTAAGCCAATGACTTCAAGTGTATTACCACTAACTACCCGCGTTACTTTGACAATTTTGCCTTGCGGTGTAGTCTCCGGTTGACAACTTTGTGTTAGCACCAATAACAGCAGGATAACAAGTCTATTCAACCAAGGTCGGTAACACATCATAACTTTTAGCCACTGGCCACTCATGACTAACTACTAATCTTCATCTAACGGTAAACCCGCCCGCACTTTTCCTTTACCAAAATAACGTCCAAATTGTAGTTCATAGACTTCGTCTTCGTCTTGGGTTTCGACTTCTAAATCGGAAAGTGGGTAGCTGACACACAACAACGCATAGCCTTTGGCACGTAATTCGGGAGATAAGCCCATCGCTTCGGGTTGGTAGATTTCTCCCGATCGCACGCGTACTGCACACGTCGTACAAGCCCCATTACGACACGAAAATGGCAGTTCTACGCCCTGATTTTCGGCGCTTTGGAGGATGTAGCTATCTTCAGGAACTTCGAGCGTGTAGTTCTTGTCACGCGCGCGATCGCGAATTTTAATTTTAAAATAACGAGTCATGAAGCTTAAGAATTATCTATTCTTGCTGAACGTACATGACTTCATTGTATAATTAGAATTTGTGACACCTGGAGAGGTGGCCGAGTGGTTGAAGGCGCAGCACTGGAAATGCTGTTTGGGGGTAACTTCAACGAGGGTTCGAATCCCTCCCTCTCCGTTTAGAGAACAATTTGTGGAACTAGTTTGGTTTGTGTATTTATCATCGTTAAATATCCAATCCCTAAAAAGTCGCCGCCTTCCTGATAAATCCGCAACGGTGAGTTTGATGGAAGACTGGTGATATCGCAAGCAATTTTTTGCCCTTGACACCATTTTTGGGCGATCGCAAAGGGTAAGGTGACAGCAGGAAGATGCTGTAATGCTTGTGTTGGTGGAATTGGTTGAAAGCTTCCTTGTTGAATTTGAGCTTCTAATTGCTCAAATGTTAAGCTATCTGCAATTTCAAAACCACTGCTGTGCGTGCGGATGAGTTTAGCTAAAGTTCCTCCAGTTTGTAAGACTATACCTAAGTCGCGGGCGATCGCGCGAATATAGGTTCCTGTACCACAGGCGATCGCAACATCAATCTCTGGAAAGTCTCCTGGTCGCCAGTCTAAAATTTCAATGTGAAATATTTCTACACTGCGTACAGGAATTTCAACATCTTCCCCTGCGCGGGCAAGATCGTACAAGCGTTTTCCTTGAACTTGGATAGCACTATAACGCGGTGGTATTTGCTCAATTTTGCCTTGAAATTGTTTGAGCGCGGTTGTGACTTGTTCCAAGCTTAAATCAGACACTGGCTGTGAACTAATAATGTCGCCTTCGAGATCGTCAGTTGTTGTTGTTATTCCTAGCCGAATTGATGCTTGGTAAGCTTTTTTGGTTTGTAGAAACTGTAATAATCGAGTTGCTTTTCCTAAAGCAATAGGTAAAACACCTGTAGCAGCAGGATCTAATGTTCCCCCATGTCCTACCCGCTTCATCTGTAGTAATCGCCGTACTTGCGCTACACAGTCGTGAGAAGTCAACCCAGCAGGTTTATCTAAATTCAGAAACCCTAGCACAATTAATTACAAATCGTAGAACTATATTCGTGATTTATCTAAAACAGGAAGAAATGAACTAGCGAACAAGACAGCTTGGGCGCGATCGCGTAAGTGTAATTTAAAATACTCGTAACGTGATTTTTCACGGTTGTTTTTGAGACATAAAGTGCTTGGGCAATTTCACAATTGCTAGCACCACGAGCAATTAAGCGTAACACATTAATTTATAAATAGTAGCTCACAGTATTAAGAGTTGAACAATAGGTTCTTATACTAATTCGTAATTTGTGATGTATAGTATTTGCCTTTGGCACGCTGCGCGAAGGTAATGACAAAAGCTGGACAGTGTATGGCATTTGGAGCGTGGAACTGTCGTCAGAATCCGCGAGAAATGGTATTATTCATAATCTACGCGATCGCGTTTCTTCACCAGAGACTTTTGTTGCATTTTTTTGTGAGTTTGGTACTAAAGTCATATGATTTTTAGTGCTTCGTTACTAACATTTTGGGAATTTAGATCCATGCAGTGAATGTCAGCAAGCTTTTACTATTAAGGCATTCTGAGATCTTGCAGCATTCTCAGTTAACCCAACAACCCGCCCGGGAATTAATTACCACGCTCATAGCTCAAGCCCACTCAAAGTGGGCTGCAAGGCTGATTCAGTCTTTTGCCCAAGAATGTGTATCTATAACATAAGTAAGCAACGTAAGTTATTAAGAATTATTTTTAAATCATATAACGCGCTTGAACCTGAGTTAAGTTTTTACATTTCGAACTTGCAATTTCACGATCGAATTAGGGGTAACTTTACTTCTTATGTATAAAATTTACTTTCAGAGATTTCTATAAGTTGTTTACCTAAAAGTAAAGTACTTAAACGCTAGTTAAATTTTTGTAATTGTGCAATGCGAGGATCGATAATTTTTTGACCTAAAGTGGGAAATTTAATCGCGACGGATACTTTATTTCCAGAACCGAAAACATGGGTGATTTCACCAACACCAAACGTTTTATGTAACACGCGATCGCCGACTTGCCAATTTTGCGAGCTTGTATTCACAGGAGTTGCTGCTACTTGTTTACTTCGCGAAGCAATACTCGGTGGTTTCGTATAACTGCGACTCACAGGTTGTCGCTCTGCGAGTAATTCTTCAGGTAACTCTGTCAAAAACTGCGAACGAATCGCCGGTTCGCGCGAACCATAAAGCCGACGTTCTCGTGCGTGTGAAAGATACAATAGTTCTTGCGCGCGAGTAATGCCAACATAACATAAACGCCGTTCTTCTTCTAAGGCATCAGGATCGTCTAAAGAGCGAAAGTTGGGTAATAAACCTTGTTCCATTCCTACTAAGAAAACTACAGGAAACTCTAACCCTTTAGCTGCATGTAATGTTAGTAATGAAACAGCTTTTTGTCCTTCTTTTAAATTATCTAAATCAGAATTTAATGCGGTGCTAGCTAAAAAAGCTTCTAAAGAAGTATCTTCACTTTCTTCTTCAAATTGAACAACAGCATTATAAAGTTCTTGTAAGTTTTGCAATCGTTCTAAACTTTCATCAGTACCTTGGTTTTTCAAGTCTTGAATATAACCTGATTCTTCCATAATTGCTTGCACGATGACTGACGCCGGCGTGATATCTACTTGTTGTTGCCAACGACCGATCAATTGCGCAAAACTCGTCACGCCTTTTACCGATCGCCCTGCTAGAGTACCCGCCGATGTCTCATCGCTGATAATTTCCCAGACAGGGATGCTTAACTCTTGCGCCGCGCTGACCAAAGCATCAATTGTTGCTTTTCCAATACCGCGACGCGGTGTATTAATCACGCGCAGCAAACTTACGGTATCTGAAGGATTAACAATGACTCGCAGATAGGCAAGAATATCTTTAATCTCTTTGCGATCGTAAAACTTCAATCCACCAACGATTGTATAGGGAATACCCCATCGTACTAAAGTATCTTCAAATGGTCGTGATTGCGCATTCGTTCGGTAAAGAATGGCGAAGCTACCCCAGTGAAAATCAGCATAACGGCGTTCTAAATTCTGAATTTGATTAATAACAAACTGCGCTTCAGCAATTTCATCGTCGGCTTTGTATAAATAAATTTGTTCGCCAGCCCCGCGCGTAGGTTTGAGAACTTTATCGATGCGTTGAGTATTATTTTCGATTAGTTGGTTTGCTGCTTGAAGAATATTTTCTCTAGAACGATAGTTTTCTTCCAGTTTTACCATGGTGCGGGTATCAGCATCAGGTAATCCATCGCCAAAATCAGATTGAAATTCTAGTAAAATTGTAAAATCTGCCATGCGGAAACTATAAATTGACTGATCGGCATCACCAACAACAAATATCGAGCGGTTTTGCCAATTCCAATTGTGTTTATTAGTTTCGCCATTGGTAACAAGTAACCGAATTAAATCGTATTGCGTGCGATTGGTATCTTGATACTCATCGACTAAAATATGTTGAAATTTGCGGTGCCAATAGCTTAATACTTGTTCGTTTTGTTGAAAGAGTTGGACAGGAACGAGAATGAGATCGTCGAAATCTAAAGCGTTGTTTTCTGCTAAAGCGTTTTGGTATTGACTATAAACTTCAGCAATGACTCGACCGCGATAGTTCGGTTGCTGGTACTCAAACTCTTGTGGAGTTAATCCTTGATTTTTCGCATTACTAATTGCATAGCGTACCGAACGCGGTTCAAACTTTTTATCGTCTAAATTGAGTTGTTTTGTGACTATTTGTTTGACAAGGCTTTGCGCGTCAGATTCATCAAAAATTGAAAAATTGCGATTCCAACGTCTTCCTTTTTCATCTTGATATTTTTCAATATCGAATCGCAGCACGCGGGAAAATAAGCTGTGAAAAGTACCAATCCACAAATCTTTAATGATAGTTTTGTACACGCGCGATCGCAAACTTGTCTGTTCGTGCGGTGCTAGCGCTTCTAGGGGCTTTCCATAGTCGCGCATCGCAATTTGTTGGGCAAACAGCTTCTGGATGCGTTCTTTCATCTCCCGCGCGGCTTTGTTGGTAAAGGTGACAGCCAAGATGTTTTCAGGAGCGACGCGGTGTTTCAGGATCAGATTGGCAATTCGGTAAGTCAGTGCTCGTGTTTTACCAGAACCTGCGCCAGCAACTACCAACATTGGACCGCAGAAATGTTCTACAGCTTGGCGTTGACTCGGATTAAGGTGGCTGAAAAAATCAATGGTTGTCGTCATGGGTGTCAGAAGTGCGATCGCGCTTAGGGCTGCAAAAGATATATCCTGTCTGACCTATAGTACAAAACTTATGATATCTTGATAGCTTCTTACTTGAAACGTTGCCGCGTTATAACAATCTACCGACGACAGACTGTATTATATACTACTAAAATCTCTGCGAGTTAATTCTGAATTATCGATCTTTAGCAAACATTAAGCTTACTTAACTTCAGTAGTATCACTGTTATTATTCTTTGATATAAAATATTTACGTCTGTTTTTCGGTAGATTTCGCATTTGTATGTCATCTACTGTTTGATAGCCTTGATCGCATTCAACCGTTTCATCTTGTATAAAGAATAACAAATATGGGAACATCAGATACGCCTTTGTGGGTTCAAGACAGAGATACAGTCATTGCAGAAGGAAGTAATGTTGAGTGGCGTTATGGAGAACCACCAGACTACTCGCGTAACAATGCAGCACTCAAAGAGCAAAGTCAATACAATCATATTGAAGGTTCTTTAGAGGCGATCGTACAAAACCTTGTCCGAACTTTTGAGATGGAAGCCTCATTTAAGACGAATCCTCAACAGTGGTTATCGATTGTTGCTGATAAGTTTCGGATGCGGACGAATACACAACCAGAGTACACTGCTGAGGATATCGTTGCGGCTGGAACTTATAATTTATTTTTAGGAGAGTCTGAGCACTACAGTGCAAAAGCTGAGGATTTTGAATCATCAGGAAAAATTTTTCACGAAGCCTTTCCTAATGGCTTTTTATGGGAAGTTATTGAGGTTTTAGCCGGACCGCCTAATGTGACTTTCAAGTGGCGTCACTGGGGAACTTTTAGCGGTTCTTACAAAGGATATGAACCCACAGGAGAAGTCGTCGAAGTTGTTGGAATTAGTGTGGCGCGAGTAACTGATGATTTGAAAATTGAATCATTAGAACATTATTTTGATACGAATTCTTTCTTAGGAAAATTGACATCGGGTGGAAAGGCGATCGCCAATGGCTGTCCTTTTCATCAACAAACATAAAGATTGACTTTAAAGTTACGCGCGATCGCCTTCTATAGCACCAAACGCGTATTAAAGGCGATCGTTTTTTGTCTATTCTATGCTTCGCACATACTTCGCGAACATATTTAAGCGCATCGTTGGTTGATTGTTCAAATTTTTCTTATTCAGTTTCTTAGTTAAATTACCATTCTGAAACTTCCTTCCACTGAGAAACAACTTGTCACGAATATCGCGTCATTAATCTCCGTAATTCCTGTAACTGGTTTCTCGGAACAAAATGTAAAAGAATCGCCATTAGCTAAACGCAGCTAAGTTGGTCAAACTAGCATATTTTATCTGTGTTTTGCTTGGCGATAGTTGTTCGGACTCATACTAAATTTACGGCAAAAGGCTTTCGTAAATGCACTGCGATCGCGATACCCCATACAGGCGTTTGGTAATTCCCGCATACAGACATTGCAGAATTTGCTGTAACGCTATCTGTATTTGTGGTGTCACTTTCCCGTAACGATAAAAATAGTGTTGATGCGGTTGCTTAAATAGATGAAGTAACTCTGGGGGAGTTTGTTCGGTTGATTTGGCAAGATACGACTGAACTAATTTTGGTGCAATATGGACATCAACAGCTAACATCCTTTGCTGCATCAATTCTTCGCACAATCCACCTGTTGCACATCCACTTCCGCAAAAGCAATACAACCTAGAACAAACCTGTTCGTCATTATTGTTGTAGTTTCCTGAAAGGAGAAATCCGCACTGGATAGGATGTTCGCGTACATCAACTTTTTCAATTACATTACCGTGTAGTTGATAGTCATCAATTCTAATCTCGATTCCTTCTTGATACTCAATGTTGCGTCGAAAACCTTGTCCTAACTTAGATGGATACCTCCGAATAACATCAAAAGGATCTAATGCGTCGGCGTGTTGTAGTGTTGGATTGGCTTCTTGCCAAAGTTCTCCTTAAGATTGTTTCTACTGGTCTACACTTCTAGGAAACGTCGTTGTTTATCTTGGTAAGCTGTGGTTTATAGACCGCATGGTTTGGCTGTACGAAGACATGAAAGACACCAACGCAGAGTATCATAGCTGGTTATACTAAATATGTTTGCACGACAATAAATATTTGCATTAGTCCACTTGCGTGGAATACCCTGCGGGAAGCCGCTATGCGTCTATGTTTATTCAGCCGCGACTTCGGTCGCCAGGCTCAAGTTATATTTAAGTGTTTTCATGCAAGATAGCGATGTCATCGTCATTGGTAGCGGTATCGGTGGTTTAACCGCTGGGGCTTTATTGTCGCGTTATGGTAAACGAGTCATTGTTTGTGAAAGTCACAATATCCCTGGTGGTGCAGCACACAGTTTCACCCGCCGAGGATTTACCTTTGACTCTGGTCCTTCATTTTACTGCGGTTTGAGTAACCCAAACAGTTACAATCCCTTACGACAAGTTCTAGACGTATTAGGAGAATCAATACAGTCTATCCCGTATGACCCACTAGGACATTACCACTTTCCTGAAGGGACTTTTGCAGTTCATAGCGTAATTGAGCAGTATCTTGAAACAGTAGCTCAAATCACTCCCCAAGGTGCAAGGGAACTACAGCGATTTACGCAACGCTTGCTCCCACTATACGAAGCTTTACAAGGTATTCCTACTCTTGCTTTAAGAGCAGATTGGCAACTGATTCCGACTTTACTAAAATACTTGCCATCTGTACTCAAAATGCTACCGCATCTCGGAACAATTCAAAGTTCCGTAGGGCAAGTGATGGATCGCGAAGTACAAGATCCTTGGGTACGACGCTTGATTGACTTGGAATGCTTTTTACTTTCTGGTTTAAAAGCGCATGGCACGATCGCTCCTGAAGTTGCATTTATGTTGGGAGAGCGATCGCGCGTCGGAGTCGATTATCCCATCGGTGGTAGCGGGGCGATCGTTGATGCTTTAGTACGCGGGTTGCAACGTTGGGGTGGTGAGTTGCGCTTGGGAACTCATGTCGAGCAAATCTTAGTATCTAATAAAGTTACTGGGGTACGCTTACGTAATGGTGAAATTTTGAAAGCCCCCGTAGTGATTTCCAATGCTTCAATTTGGGATACTTACAACACTTTATTGCAACCGCATGACTTACCGAGTTCCTATCGTCAAGCTTCTTTAAAGACACCAACGGTAGATAGTTTTATGCATCTTCATCTGGGTATCAAAGCTGAGGGTTTAGAGCATTTGACAGGTCATCATGTCGTCGTTCGCGATCCGCAACGCGATATTACTGAACCTGGTAACACGTGCATGATTTCGATTCCCTCGGTGTGGGATGCAACGCTTGCACCATCAGGTCATCATGTTATCCACGCCTATACGTTAGAACCTTATCACTCTTGGCAGCGCGATGATGGTTATGAAGAGAAGAAAAAAATGCGATCGCAATCTTTATACAAAGCCTTAGAATGCATAATTCCTGATATTAGGCAACGAGTTGTTATAGAACTTATTGGTACGCCATTAACTCATGCCTATTATTTACGACGGTATCAAGGTACGTATGGACCAGCGATCGCCGCCGGTCAGGGGATGTTTCCTGGAGCTACCACGCCGATACCAGGATTATACCGCGTTGGTGATAGCACGATGCCTGGCATTGGCGTTCCTGCAGTTGCAGCTTCGGGCATTTTGTGTGCAAATACTCTAGTGACACCGCAACAAGTATCCGAGATACTTTCTACAGTATCAATAGGCAGGTATAAATGAATGTAATAAAAGTTGGTAACTGGTCATTGAAAGTAAATTACTAAGTGCTTTCCGCTTACCCATTACCTGTTACTAGATAATCAGTGGCTGGCTTCGTTCTAGTCACGACACACCAGCCACTCATCATTTTTACTTATCCAACAGTTGCTGAAAGCGGTTGAGTTGCTGCTTTCAACGCATCGACTTTATCGGTACGTTCCCACGGCAAATCCAAATCGGTGCGACCAAAATGACCGTAAGCTGCGACGTCCTGATAAAAACGTCCGCCTCGTTCAGATGGTAGCTTTTGCAAATTGAAAGTGTGGATAATGCCCGCCGGACGAAGTTCAAAGTGCTGTTTGACTAACTCTAGCAAGCGGTCTTCTGCAACTTTGCCTGTACCAAAGGTTTCCACCATGATACTGACAGGTCGTGCAACACCAATCGCATAACTTAGTTGTACTTCACACTTATCTGCCAACCCAGCAGCAACAATATTTTTAGCGACATAACGACACGCATAAGCCGCACTGCGGTCTACCTTTGTGGGATCTTTGCCAGAAAAAGCCCCACCACCATGTCGCGAATAACCCCCGTAGGTATCCACAATAATCTTACGTCCAGTAAGTCCTGAGTCGCCTTGGGGACCGCCGATCACAAACTTACCAGTCGGATTCACTAAAAAGCGCGTACTGTCATCTGGTTTAATCGCAATATCCGCAAACACAGGTTCAACTACTGCTGTCCATAAATCAGCTTTGATTTTGGCTTGTACAGCGTCGGTGTCGGTGATATCGCCAATCGTTGCTGTATGCTGCGTAGAAATGAGAATGGTGTCAATTCCAACCGGACGTCCATCTTCGTAAACCACAGTGACTTGTGTTTTACCATCAGGACGCAGGTAAGGTAAATCTCCTGTTTTGCGTACAGCAGCAAGGCGACGGGAAATTCGATGTGCCAAACTGATTGGTAATGGCATCAATTCGGGTGTTTCATTGCAAGCAAAACCAAACATAATACCTTGGTCGCCTGCACCGATCGCATCAAATTGTTCATCGCTATCTTGTTCGCGACTTTCGTGCGCTGTATTCACACCTTGGGCAATATCAGGCGATTGTTCGTCTAAAGCAACCAAAACCGCACAACTATTGTCAGAAAAGCCATTATTCGCATCAGTATAGCCGATATCAGCAATTTTCTTGCGCGCAATATCAACGTAGTTGACATGGGCTTTGGTGCTGATTTCTCCGGTAATCAGGACTAATCCAGTATTGACGACAACTTCTGCGGCAACGCGACTAGTAGGATCTTGTGCTAGTAGCGTATCTAAAATCGTGTCAGAAATTTGGTCGCAAATTTTGTCTGGATGTCCTTCTGTGACTGATTCAGAAGTAAAGAAATAACGACGAGACAAGGGCAATTCTCCTTAACTCATGATGTATTAGTGTTGATGGTTGTATGATGTTAGTCTGCCATCATAGCAACATTTCCAATATACGGATAAGTTAAGAATAAGGTACGATCGCAGGAGTAGGCGAACATTTAGTCAGATTGCCAAATCTGAATTTCATTCAGTTGCGCGATCGCGACATCGGCTGAATGTAAATGTGCTGCTGAACTTCTCCAGGCAATACCTATACATCCTGCTGCACCCGCATTGCGTGCCATTTCAATATCACCTACAGAATCTCCTACCATCAAGGTATTTTGGGGAACGACTTCTAGCTTTTGGCAAGCTTGAATAAACAATGCTGGATCGGGTTTACTAGGTCCAAATTCCTCAACTCCCATTTGCAATTGCACGTAGTCTTGCAACCGATGGCGTTCGACAAAGGCTTTGACTCGTTGTGTTGAAGCTGCTGAAAGAATTCCTAGTTTTAAACCCGCTTGCGATAGATACTGTAGGACTTCTAAGGAACCAACAAATAACGGTGAAGGTGTCGTTCCAATTACTCGATCGGCTTCCATAAAGGCATTGTGCGCGATCGCCCGTGACTCTAACCACCCCCGCCCTGTTTCAGCAATATAAGCCGCTGCAGCAATTTCGGTTTCGTAACGACTACCAACCGCCAGTAATCCTGTTGGATCGAGGCGATCGCCTTGAATACCAAATGCCATTAACAACGGTTCTCCAATTCCAGGAATCTGCGCATCAATTAGGCGCGATCGCTTTTGTCCTAAGGAACGCAAATACTCTTCAGAATCTTCTAGGGTACCGTCTTTATCAAAGATAATTGCTTGAATATTTGGGAATATTTTGTTTTTACACTGAATTGAGACCAAACAAGATACCTCCTTGTGAGATGGTTACGATCGTGTGGGAAATTTGGGGAGGCAAAGCTGTAGATTTCAGCGATAAAAAAAGAGGGTTTTTCCCTCTTGTTAGTCACTATGCGATGTATTTACTTTCTACCCAGAAAAGAAAAAAGCTTACTCTTCGTCGGTTGCTGCTGGAATTTCTTCAAGCTCCTCCGTCGCCGCTGGAATTTCTTCAGCTACTGTTTCAGTATCTTCCAAGGTAATTCCTTGTTGTTTTGCTAGCAGTTGCTCGCGGTACTTAGCTGCCATTTCTTCAGCTTTTTCGTACACCAGGTCGCGATTCTTAATCATATCTCCTGGTTCGGGTTCTAGCTGCTTGGTAGACAACGAGATCCGACCGCGTTCCGCGTCCAAATCAATGATCATGACTTTTACTTCGTCATTGACGTTAAACACGCTGTGAGGTGTATCTATATGATCGTGCGAAATTTCAGAGATATGTAGTAGACCACTCACGCCACCAATATCAATGAATGCGCCGTAAGGTTTAATTCCGCGTACAGTACCGACCACAACTTCACCGACTTCTAGACGGTTCATCTTGCGCTCAACTAAAGCTCGGCGGTGCGATAGAACTAAGCGGTTGCGGTCTTCATCTACTTCTAGAAATTTTAGCGGTAGTTCTTCGCCGACTAAGTCTTCTTTGGGTTTACGAGTACTGATATGCGATCCTGGAATGAAGCCCCGTAGACCCTCAATGCGGACTAATGCGCCACCACGGTTGGTTGCAAAGACATTAGAGCGCACTGTGGCATCTTCGGTTTGCAATTGTCGTACTCGTTCCCACGCCCGCATATACTCGATTCGACGAATCGACAGCGTTAGCTGACCATCTTCATTTTCATCGGTAAGAATGAAGAATTCCCGTGTTTCGTTCGATTGTAAAACTTCTTCTGGGGAATCCACGCGGTTAATGGACATCTCCTGAATGGGGATGTACGCCGCTGTTTTCGCACCAATGTCAATCAGAGCGCCTCTAGGCTCGATACTGAATACTGTCCCAGCTACCGTATCTCCAGGACTAAAGTGATAATCGTACTTATCGAGTAGAGCAGCGAAATCCTCGTGAGTAAAACCAATTTCTGCGACAGTTTGTTTCTGATTGACCATGCTAATGTTTTCCTGGTATTTAGTCTCCGTAAGTTTTTGCCTCCTATCGATGTATATGTTCGCTACTTCTTAACAGCGCTTTACACCTACATCTCTAAGTTAATTCTAGCGTAGGATAGCCAAATCTATACGCACAAGTATTCAGACCCTCCATTATACCTGATTATCATGAATGAGTAAATTCATAATCGTTGATAGTTTCGGTGGCAATATCGGATGTTGGGGGACTGCTGCGGCGAGCGAGATCTTCTAGAGTATCTACAAAATCACGGATGCTCTGGAATTGGCGATATACTGAAGCAAAACGCACATAAGCTACCTCGCTAAGTGACTTGAGGTGATGTAAAACTAATTCGCCAATTTCTAAACTCGTGACTTCGCGCGAGGTGCGTTGTTGAAGTTCAGATTCAATCTCGTCTACTAATGCTTCGAGCCTGACTGTAGAAATACCTGTTTTATGGCAGGCTTGGACAATACCGCGAAGTAATTTGGAGCGATCGAAACACTCGCGATCGCCGTTTTGCTTTAAAACGGTAATTGGTAGAAACTCAATACGCTCATAGGTCGTAAAGCGACGCTGACAGTTGAGGCAATCGCGTCGCCTGCGGATACTTTGCCCTGCTTCTGTTACTCGTGATTCCAACACCCGATGATTAGGATGTTGGCAGAAAGGACAACGCATAAAAAACGCATCTTGAAAAAGGATTTACTTGCAATCGCGGTCAAGGTCAGAGGTCAGAACTCAAGGTTAGTGAAAGTCATCATGCCTAGCCTCGATAGTATCCTAACCATATTAACCTTGCCCTAAAACTCTACTTACCTTAAAGCAGGGAAAGATGCAAACAACCCGCTACTTCCACGCTCGGCAGCAGCGGTTGTCAAATTGCCTTCCTTGCTAAAACTAGCTTGAGAAATTGCTATTTCTTTTGGATGCGGGGAGGTTCGCGAAAGGCGACTGCAAAGAATAGAGTTCCAATTGCCAAGGCAAGAATTAAGATGTAAGCAACGCTTTCCATAAGACAATGTTCTAATTACAAGCTGAGCTAATATTGATAGTTTACCAAGCAAAAGAAAAGAACGGTTTAAAAAACTACTAAGGCTATAGTTGCCGCAGCAATTTGTTACCGTTCTTTACAATTACTAAAGAAGTGCTAAACAGCTTCTTTCTTCCTGGTAGTCTTGTCGCCGACTTTCTGGAACAGACCAAACTCGACTTGTTCTTCTAAATCTGCTTCAATTCCAGCAAATACGTCGCGGAAGATTGTTCGCGAACCATGCCAGAGATGACCGAAGAAGAATAACAAAGCAAATGTAGCGTGCGCGAAAGTAAACCAACCGCGCGGTGAGGTGCGGAAGACTCCGTCCGGTTTCGCGATCGCCAGGTCGCCAAAACGCGTACTTTGGTCGCCATCAAACAAGAAGGGTTCGCCTAATTGAGCTTGACGTGCGTACTTTTTCACGTCGGCTGGGTCGGTGAAGGTTTGTCCATCTAACTCACCGCCATAGAAGCTAACAGTGACACCTACTTGCTCGAAGCTGTACTTGGATTCTGCCCGACGGAAAGGAATATCAGCGCGGACAACACCATCAGCATCGGTCAGAATGACTGGGAACGTTTCAAAGAACGCAGGCATTCGGCGGACAAACAATTCACGTCCTTCGGCATCTTTGAACACGGGATGACCCAGCCAAGCTAAGGCAACGCCGTTCGTTTTATTCATCGGACCTACACGGAATAAACCGCCTTTGGCAGGGTTATTACCAATGTAGTCGTAGAAGGCGAGCTTTTCAGGAATTGCCGACCAAGCCTCTGATAGGGAAGCCCCTTCTGCTAGACTTGCTTGTACGCGACGTTCAATTTCTTGTTTGAAATAGCCATCATCCCATTGATAGCGGGTTGGACCAAATAATTCGATTGGCGTGGTCGCGCTGCCGTACCACATTGTGCCAGCAACAACAAACGCAGCAAAGAAGACGGCGGCAATACTGCTAGAAAGTACCGTTTCGATGTTACCCATCCGTAGAGCTTTGTACAGCCGTTCGGGTGGTCGTACTGACAGGTGGAATAAACCAGCAATAATACCAACAATACCAGCCGCGATATGGTGGGCAACAACGCCTCCAGGATTGAAGGGGTTAAACCCAGCAGGTCCCCACTCAGGTGCGACAGGTTGAACGCTACCTGTTAAACCATAAGGATCGGACACCCACATTCCTGGACCAAATAGTCCGGTAAGGTGGAACGCACCAAAACCAAAGCACAACAGACCAGATAAAAATAAGTGGATGCCAAACATTTTTGGCAAGTCAAGCGCGGGTTCGCCAGTACGGGGGTCTCTGAAAAGTTCTAAATCCCAATAAACCCAGTGCCAAACAGCCGCTAAGAATAGTAGCCCAGAAAGAATAATATGGGCAGCAGCGACGCCTTCAAACGACCAAATACCAGGGTCAGTGACAGCACTTCCTGTGATGTTCCAGCCCCCCCAGGAACCAGTAACGCCTAAGCGTGCCATGAAGGGCAGTACGTACATTCCTTGCCGCCACATGGGGTTGAGAACCGGATCGCTGGAGTCAAAAATTGCTAATTCATACAGGGCCATAGAACCAGCCCAACCTGCGACAAGCGCAGTATGCATTAGGTGTACAGAAATCAGTCGCCCTGGATCATTCAAGACGACTGTATGTACTCGGTACCAGGGTAGTCCCATCGACTACGATCCTCCAAGGGTGAATTATGTCTACAACGCAATTTTTCAACTTTTTGTTATTACCAGGTGCTTGCCGAGAAACACAACTGTGTTGAAGTAACAAATTGTCTTCACAGCTAAGCAATGGAAGGACAAACAAAAATGAGAATTATTAAAAAAGTGTAACTATGTCCTGTGCCGATTGCAAGAGCGATCCCGTTGGGTTATTGCACAACTGATTGAATATTTTTCAACTGACACATCGCTTCGGCTGCACCTAAGCGCTCAATGACTTGTTCAGCACTAATTAAGCGTTTGAGAACGACTTGACCAATTCCTTTGGCTGCGGAGTTGTTTTGAAGACTTGCGATGGGTTTGACCTCTACAGTTAATACAATGTCTTCTACAGCATACAACCACAACTTTTCGTTAGCTTCTACAAGGCAAATATTTAAGCGGTTAATATCTGGTTGACGTCGCCACGCAGTTTCGTTCCACAATCCATCCGATGCCCAGACTCGGCAGACTGTCCAGCCATCAGTGAGAAAGAAGTATTTCATACCGTTTTACCGTAAGGCTGCTCCGAATTAGGGAGTACGGGCAACAAAAAGAATAAAGAATAAAGAGAGCCGTCCTGTCGATCGCGCTTTTTGTGAAATAGTATCACGAGCTTCTGTAATCTGTAATTGTTGCAAAATGAGAATCATTCGCCTTGGCAATCAGCTTGTAACCTCTTATGCCGTATAACAATTAGAATTATTACAGTACTGAGTCATTGCTGCTGCTTGAAGCTATAGCTTATGCGATCGCCCACCACTGTAGAATTTATCGACGCGTTTGATGTCATCGTTGTCGGAGCAGGTCATGCTGGTTGTGAAGCTGCTCTTGCTACCGCACGCTTGGGCTGTCGGACGCTGCTGCTGACACTGAACTTGGATAAAATTGCTTGGCAACCGTGTAACCCGGCGGTCGGAGGTCCAGCTAAATCGCAGTTGACGCACGAAGTTGATGCCTTAGGTGGGGAAATCGGCAAGATGGCAGACCGTACCTACCTGCAAAAACGGATACTCAACTCATCAAGAGGACCTGCAGTGTGGGCATTACGCGCGCAAACAGATAAACGCGAATACGCAGCCGTCATGAAAGGAATTGTCGAGAACCAAGAAAATTTGACAATTCGCGAAGCGATGGTGACAGATTTGGTGTTGGGCGCCAACGATGAAGTCATTGGAGTCGAAACTTACTTTGGGGTCGGCTTCCAATCTCCCACGGTGATTTTAACGACGGGCACATTTCTCGGTGGTCGCATTTGGGTTGGCAATAAATCAATGCCCGCAGGACGCGCCGGAGAATTTGCCGCCGAAGGACTTACAGAAACACTCAATCAGCTGGGATTTGAAACTGGACGATTGAAAACAGGAACGCCAGCACGAGTCGATAAGCGATCGCTCGATTACAGTCAGTTAGAGCCGCAACCAGGCGACTCGGAAGTACGTTGGTTCAGCTTTGACCCGCAGGTATGGGTAGAACGCGAGCAAATGCCTTGTTACCTGACGCGCACCACCGCCCAAACACATCAGCTAATTCGCGATAATCTTCATTTATCTCCAGTTTATGGCGGCTGGGTAGATGCTAAAGGACCGCGCTACTGTCCCAGTATTGAAGATAAAATTGTCCGCTTTGCCGATAAAGAAAGCCATCAAATCTTTATTGAACCAGAAGGACGCGATATTCCTGAACTCTACATCCAAGGATTTTCTACCGGTTTACCCGAAGCGCTGCAACTGCAAATGCTCCGTACGCTTCCAGGGCTAGAAAACTGCGTGATGCTGCGTCCAGCGTATGCGGTGGAATACGACTATCTACCTGCAACGCAATGTTACCCAACGTTGATGACCAAGAAAGTTGCGGGTTTATTCTGTGCTGGACAAATTAACGGAACAACAGGGTATGAAGAAGCCGCAGCGCAGGGAATTGTTGCTGGTATTAACGCGGCGCGTTATGTACGGCATCAAGAAATGATTGTCTTTCCTCGCGAACAAAGTTATATCGGGACGCTGATAGACGATTTGTGTACGAAAGACTTGCGCGAACCTTATCGAATGCTAACTAGCCGTTCTGAGTATCGGTTGTTACTGCGCTCCGATAATGCCGATCAGCGATTAACACCACTAGGACGCGAGATTGGGTTAATTGATGACCGCAGGTGGGAGCTGTTTACCCGCAAACAAGCAAACATTGCAGCGGAAAAAGAACGACTTCATACCACACGCGTGAAAGAACACGAACCAGTAGGACAAGCAATCGCAGCCTCTACGCAGCAAGCCATTAAAGGCTCGATCACGCTTGCTGATTTACTGCGGCGTCCTGGCTTTCATTACAAAGATCTAGAACATCATGGTTTGGGTAACTCGGCTCTTGATGTTGTGGAAAAAGAAGGTGCTGAAATTGAAATTAAATACTCAGGCTATCTGCAACGCCAGCAAAACCAGATTGACCAAATCTCGCGACAAGCACACCGCCCATTACCGCCAGATCTAGATTATGCAGCGATCGAAACGCTATCGAAAGAAGCCCGCGAGAAACTTGCCAAAGTCAAACCGCTGACAATCGGTCAAGCCGCGCGAATTGGTGGCGTCAACCCTGCGGATGTCAATGCGTTGCTCGTCTATCTGGAAGTACGTTCTCGTGGCGGCGCGATCGCACAACCTTCCGTTTTAGTATCGTAGGAAAGAAGGGCAATTGAGAAGTTTTGAGCGATGAGTTATGAGTGTTGAGTGGCTATTGACTAGCAATCAATTTTGAATCGAAAAAATTCTCCTCAGATCTCCTCTGTACCTCTACTCCCTCTGCTTTCCTGCTCTAAAAAACCCCGATCCCTCATCAATGGAGTTCTCATAGTGGGCTTATTCGACGATTTCAACCGCTTTTTAGAAAACCGCTTAGAAGAATTTTTGCGCAACAACCCGCATTTGGAGTTTGAAGCGCTTTTAGAACAACTCCGCGAGCAAGAAGAAGATACTTTAAAATTGATTGCGGATTTGCAACTACAAGAGAAGCGCGCGCAAGATGAAATTTTAGCGACTGCGCAAGAAATCCAGCGTTGGCACGTTCGTGTAGAAAAAGCAAAAGCAGCAAATCGACTCGACCTCGCACAACCAGCACAAGAACGCGAAGCCGCATTGTTGCGGGAAGGTAATCAGCGTTGGGGTCACATGCAGGGTTTAAAAGAACGTATTAGCCAAGCAAAAGAACTACTACACCAAATTCAACAACGACGCCAAGAAGTTCAAAGAAAAGCGACAGAAGCACAAGTAAATCGCGCCAATTACCAAACGCAACAACTCTGGGAAACAGAGGGTTGGAATCGTCGCGAGCGATCGCAAGAAGCAGATGACCTCGAAGCAACTTTTCAGCGCTGGGAAACTCAAGAGGAATTAGAACAGTTAAAGCGAAATATGGGCAGATAGGATATTTGCCGTCGTCAAAAAAAATTATTCGTAAGTTAGTAGGTAATTGGTCATCGGTGATTCATTTGCCTTGTCCAGCTACCAACTATTTTGCAGGTGATGAATCAAGCATAGATTTAAACAAACTTTTACTGTTCGCTGTTAGATTGATCTCAGGACTTAGCACGGCGATCGGACCTCTTGCCAATTCCTCTAACTCGCAAATACAAGACTTCTACAAGCTTGTGTTACTAATTACCATTTTTATCAAGTCTAACTGCATTCCGGAATTTTCAGGAAGATTACTATATCCTGAAAAACATCAATAGGGCGAACGATGGGATTCGAACCCACGAATGGAGGAACCACAATCCTCTGCCTTAACCACTTGGCTACGCTCGCCGTTGCATTACTCAGTATACCACTTTTATTCGCAGCTTGATTGCTTTAACACAAAATATGAAAAATCCTCATATTATTACCTACCTTGGAGTTGCAGCCTTAGCAGGAATAGGAATCACAATGGCTGCGACTAACCCAAGCTTGTCAGCCTACGAAGCCTATGCGGTACAACGGTTGACAGAATACTTAAAAAGCGACGTTTGTTCGCAAGTTCCAGAGGCTTTTGGCGATTTCTTGCAGCGTAATTGCGCTAAGATTGTGGATTCGAGCCAAGAGCAAATGCGATTGATCGTTACTCAAGCAACACAGCAGCAAAATTTTATTCTATTTAGTATTTATCGAACGAATCTATCGGTGAATCCTTTACTGCCATCTTATCAATTTGAAACTTTAGGAGTTTTTAATAATTTTTACACTTATAGTGCTGAACGTCAGTAAGCCTAGCCCAGAACGCGAATGAATTCTAAGGGTAATCCATCCGGATCGGCAATAAAGGCGACTTCATAACAGCGATCGCCAATTTGTTGTTGAGTCGGTTCGAGAAGAACTTTTAAAGCCTGATATCGTTCGGGTTGCGACTGCTGGGCTTGGATAAAGCGTTGTTGTAATGCCGTTAACCAACTAGGAAGATCGCTAGTGACATGACTCAGGTCAAACGATAAGTGGTAGTATCCGACATAATGTTCGTCGTTGAAAGCGTCTGGTGCGGGGCGGGGTTGAGGAATTTGAATGAGTTCAATTCTGCCATTGAGTCCTTCCATCCAGCAAGCCAAGGTGTAGCCTGTAGTAAAGCGCTCGCACACGGTAAACCCCAGAAGTTCGTAAAAGGCGATCGCGCGATGAATATCAGCAGTGCGAATCGAAGCGTGATGCATGGAAGTAGCGCAGGTAAAATACCTACGTGCTATTCAAACAATCGGAAATAAGGGTAGCGTACAGGGACACCAGGCTCTTTTTCCAAGTCAAAGTTAATCACTTCCCAACATGGTTCCTCTTGAGGATCGGGACTAAATTCTACAGGTAAACCGTAAAGCCTTGGTTTTGAGGCTTCCGACTGTCCTCGCCAGGGTGTACTTCGCTCTAAATAACCACTAATCAGTTCTTGATAGCGACGGGCGATGATCACGCGAGTTGCGCGATATCCTTGCGTATACAGGCGATCGAGTGCCTCGTGAATTTCAAAGCGAATGCCATCAGGATGCGTGTGCTGTCGATACCACTCGCTATTCCAACGTCGCCAGTGACGCCCTGACTGAAGATGAATCAGTTCGCCAGTTTTGGGATCGGCTTCAAAAGCGCCGTGACGCGGACACAAATACGTATCAGTCAAAGTCAGTGCCGGAATCGTCTGGCGACAGTGAGGACACTGAATTTCGGGACCAAAAATTGGGTATTGTAAGCCTGGGTTAATCATGTAGAGCAAAGCAGCATAGGTCTCTGTACACCAGCGCCAGTAGTTTTATTTTGACATTGCTCTAAAAAGCTGTCATACTTTTTTGCTTGCACTGTCTTTCTATCAGTTTTTACACCATGATATGCTCATAGAACAACCAAGTTTTAATTCTTTTATCCACATTCGCAGATAAATTTTGGTTGAACTCTGAGAATAATATCTATTCTACTGTGTCTGTTATATCCTACTGGAGCGATCCTGACCTTTCTGCGGCGGCTTTTGTTGCTGCCAATGCTACTGTTGTGGGTAAAGTCACGCTGGCAACAGGGGTAAGCGTCTGGTATGGTGCTGTCATTCGCGGTGATGTTGAGCGAATTGAAATTGGCGAGTATACAAATATTCAGGATGGTGCGATTTTGCATGGCGATCCTGGTAAGCCCACGATTTTAGAAGATTACGTGACTGTAGGGCATCGAGCCGTTGTGCATTCAGCGTATATTGAACGCGGTAGCTTGATCGGAATCGGCGCAGTCATTTTAGATGGAGTTAGGGTAGGAACTGGAAGTATCGTTGGGGCTGGGGCTGTTGTGACGAAAGATGTTCCGCCGCGATCGCTTGTTGTTGGAGTACCTGGAAAATGCATTCGTGAGGTTTCTGAATCAGAAGCCGCTGAATTAATTACTCACGCACGTCACTATCAAAAGCTAGCGCTCGTTCATGCAGGTAAAGGTACAGACTTAGGATTCTTGCCGTAGGTGGTGCTTTAGTACATGAAAAAGCAATGCCCGCAAGGCAAAATATAATAATCTTTACATAAAGAACTTATTCACTAAGATAACAATGCGGGGATCTAGAAATTTTACCAATTTCGGCTAACAATAAAAGATGAGAAAATTCAAAAATCTTTAATTTCTACTTTCAAGAGGTAAAGATATGGACATCGATATGCGGGTTGCTTTTGTGTTACTTCCTGTCATTGCCGCAGCAAGTTGGGCAGTGTTCAACATTGCACCTGCTGCTATCAAGCAAATTCAAGCTTTTCTCAACAAGGAAGCTTAGGTAACGAAAGTTAAATCAAGCTGAAATAGAGGAGATAGCAAGACAAGGTGACCGAGAATGTCTTGCTCTTCTCCTTCTAAAGATGACAGACTTAGGTGAATGTCTGGGTAATATCTGTATCTACGATTAAAGTGGCGATACCAGAAAGATACTGGTTATAGCGGTTACCCTCGATGTCTAGAGTGCGGTCGAAGCGCCATCCTCGATCGAGCACAGTTACTGTATCGCCGACGTTCCCTTTCACAATTAACTCATTGCTGGTGTCAGAGAGGTTGAGTAACTCCAAGCGATTGAGCTTTAAGGTATTGTCGCCTGTCCCCGTCAGGTCGATTAGCTCAAATTCACTCATCTTGTTGTTACTAAGATTAATCAAGTCTAGATTGATACCAGTACCATCGACTCTTAACGTATCATTGCCGCTACCGCCTTTGACGCGGCGATCGCTTGCATCGAACGCGATAGTGTCATTTCCTGCACCACCATAAAGAACGTCTGCGCCTAAACCGCCAATTAAAGTATCATTGCCTAACCCACCGATGATGACGTCATTGCTAGGCGTGCCAGTTAGGCGATCGCTGTTTGCTGTACCTAGATGCGTAACTTTACCAGTGAAGTTGCGACCAAATACTACATAACTTTCGCCAGCATTTTGTTGCCAATTGGCATCGGCATTAGAAGCTCCGATTATCAAATCATCAAAGCCATCACCGTTAACATCTCCTGCCCCACTTACCGAATTACCTGAGTTGTCACTTGGCACAATACCATTAATGACAATACCATTGCTGCCATTGAAGTCAGAAGTGTCGAGGCTGGGAGTAAAGCCTGCTGCTTTGCCGAACACCAAATAACTCTTACCCGTAGCACCTCGGTAAAACCCAGCGTCACCGTCGCTAGGAGAACCAACGATCAAGTCATCGAAGCCATCGCCGTTGACATCTCCTGCCCCACTTACCGAAATGTTTGAAGAAAAATAGGTACTAAACCCGCTAATTTTGAAACCATTAGTTCCATTGAGGGTAGAAAGATCTAAGCTAGCACTAAACTTCCCTGGTTTACCAAAGACTACGTAGCTGTAACCCCCATTAAAAGTGGATGCCCCAATAATTAGGTCGCCAAAGCCGTCACCATTAATATCCCCTGCCTCTGAAATACTACTAGGGGAGTAATTGTTGTCGGCAAATCCCCTAATCTTAAAGCCATTGGTGCCATCGAGGGTAGACAAGTTAAAGTTGGTATCAAACCCCTCTGCGCCGAACACGACATAGCTTTCACCAGCAGAATTGGCACGAGGAGCACCAATAACGATGTCGCTCAAGCCGTCGCCGTTAATATCCCCTGCACCACTCACGGAAGTCCCCAAACTGTCACCACTATTAATACCGCGAATCCTAAAGCCATTGGTGCCATCAAGGGTAGACAAGTTCAAGTTAGCACTAAAGCCCCCCTGCTTGCCGAACACGACATAGCTTTCACCAGCGGAATTGGCATTAGGAGCACCAATTATGAGGTCGTGGATGCCATCGCCGTTGACGTCCCCTGCACCACTCACGGAAGTCCCCAAACTGTCGGAAGTACTAAGGCTATTAATCCTAAAGCCATTGGTGCCATCAAGGGTAGACAAGTTCAAGTTGGTATCAAACCCCTCTGCGCCGAACACGACATAGCTTTCACCAGCAGAATTGGCAAGAGGAGCACCAATAATAATGTCAGCAAAGCCATCGCTGTTGACATCCCCTGCTGAACTGACCGAAGTGCCTGAATAGTCATAAGCATTAATGCCGCGAATCTTAAAGCCATTCTTGCCATTGAGGTCAGCAAGGTTGAGTTCTTCTGTAAATTGGAATCCTGCTGTAAACCTGAAGTAATCGTTCGCAAGGCTTAAACCTGTAACGCCTTGGATAATTGCAATGAGTTCATTCGGTTCGCTACCAGGCTTATTGATGTAGATCGCTGTCCCCTTTGGTAAACCACTCGGCGATGCAGCCAAAACATATTTGCTGCGAGTTCCCTGGAGTTGAATGACATCAGCGTTGGGGTTAAAGTCAGTGATGAGTGCGTAACTACTTCTACCATCGGTGGCAGGGTTGCGATCGTCATAGAAAACTTGAGTGGCATTTCCAAGAACGAATCGATCTGACGCCGTACCGCCAGTTAAAGTATCCTTTTCTCTAACTCCTCCGGAACTTCCCCAAAGTTTATCTTTACCTGCACCTCCAGAAAGGCGATCGCTACCTGCTAATCCCTTAAGGACATTGTTAAGATCATTGCCAATAATGATGTTATTGAGGTTATTACCTGTGCCACTAGTGGCTCTCGAGTTTAGCGTCAAATTTTCCAGATTACTGCCTAGCGTATAGCTGAAGTTAGCTATAACCGTATCTATTCCTGAGTTGGCAGCTTCTATAAGCGTGTCACCCGTGCTAGTAAGGATATAAGTATCGTTTCCTTTACCACCATGCAAGACATCACCGTACGAGTTGGCATTGCCAAATCGAGAGTCACTTCCTCTCAATGTATCGTCTCCATTGCCACCGTACAAAGTGTCTCTGAAATCCTGATTGATTAGCGAGTAGTAGCCCCCTCTTAAATCATCATTGCCATCGCCACCATAGAGGACGTCGTTCCCAGAAGTATACCTGTCATCACCTAGTAGAGTGTCGTTGCCGTCACCACCATACAGCGTATCATTGTCATTATAGCTGTAACGTTGTCCGCCCACTAGATAATTATTGGCAGCGTTACCAACGATGATGTTGTTGAGGTTGTTGCCTGTACCATTAATCGCGCGAGTCCCTGTTAGGGTGAGATTCTCTAGCTTATTTCCTAACGTATAGCTGACCGATGACCGGACGGTATCTGTACCTGAATTATCAATAATCGTGTCTGTTATACTGTCAACAATATAAATATCGTTACCTGCTCCTCCGTTCAGGGTATCTATACCAGTTCCACCATTGAGTGTATCGTTGCCTGTGCCCCCGAATAGGCGATCGTTACCTCCTAGACCGCGTAAAATATCATTACCAGCAAAACCAAATATAGAATCAGCCGAGTTAGTGCCAGTGAGAGTATCGTTTCCTGGCGTACCCTTGATAATCGCCATACAACATCTCCATATATTATCTCAGCTATATAAATTTAGGAATTAAAACACGAACTTGTTTGAGCAACAGCAAGCAGGTAATGATAGCAGTACGCTTTCCAAAACCTCATTATTTGCTGTATCTAATAAATGAAACTAGCGCTATTTGGTTATGAGTAATTAAAGTTTTAATAAATAGTTGAAGTTTGAGTAAGGCAAAAGAGTTGAATTAATCTTGACAAAGAAAGCGCATCATACTAACTATTTTTCTCAGATAGCTTATGCTGATACGCCGATTCTCCTGCGCAGCTTTTCTGCTCTACGCTTAGCAGTAGAATTATTGGGTTCAAACTCTAGCGTTTGCTCGTAGGTTTGTAGTGCTTGAGCTGTTAGGTTTTTTCGCTCGTAAGCATGACCTAAGTTGTTGAGTGCAGTGATGTATTGAGGTCGATGTTTAAGAGCTTCTTTGTAGTTGCGAATTGCTAAGTCATACTGCTCTTGGGCAAAGTAAGCATAGCCTAACCCGTTATAAATAGGAGCAATATTTTCTTCTGCTTCTTGTTCGGCTGCTTTGAGTGCTTTTTGAAATAGCGAGATCGCTTGCGCGTAAACTTTTTTATCTAAATAAATACTTGCCAACTCATAATATTCTTGCGTTGTTCCCTTTTCCTTGTTGAGCTTCTTTTGCAGCCGCGAGAGTGCATTTTCTATTCTACGGGTTTTGAAAACTTGACGGAAGATGGTGAAGCCCGCCACTGATAGTAACACTAGCAAAATAGAAAGGTAAACAACAGCTAAAGAGTTATCCATTGTTTGTAAATACAGATATTAAACAAGTTTGTGCTGTCTTTATTATTAAAGAGATGGGGGACTGGGGGCTAGAGGTGAGTTATAATTTTTGCTCGCACTTTGCATTTAGTTATCTGAAAATCTAGCTTTCTGGTTAATTGGCAATCCCCAATAGCTAGCACGTTGTTGCAGCCACCCTTGTGTGAAGTAACGCGCGATCGCAGCGTTTACCTGTTGTCGCAAGGCATTATATTGCAAGCCTTTGGGCATTGCGATCGCTATTGGCTCTGCGGACAGTAATGTTGGTAAAAGGCGATATTGTGGATATTCTTGTACCCAGCCGCTCAAAACACTAGCATCAGCGGCGAACCCATCAGCATTATTAGACTCTAAAAGTGAGTAAGCTTGCGTGTAAGAGTCAACACCAACTAATTGCACTGATGGCATGAAATAACGAATCGTAGGAATCGTACTTGAACCATTTAAGACGGCTATTCTTCTTGCTGCAAAATCACTCAAGTTCTGTACGGACGGAACTTTTGTTACGATCGCTGTTCCATCAAAGTAGTAAGGAAGACTGAAATCCACCAATCGCGCGCGCGATTCTGTCACCGTTATGTTGGCGATCGCAAAATCGACTTGACGGTCTATCACTGCTGCTAAGCGATCGCGGTTGGCGACAGGTTGAAATCGAACCGCGTTAGCATCTCCTAGCAAATCTTGGGCTAAACGCTGTGCTATGTCAATTTCTAGCCCTTGCAGGTTTCCTTGCGCATCGAGGTAACTGAGTGGACGTAAATTGTCTTTCACCGCAACGAGAAAATAACCGCGTTGCTGAATTTCTGGCAAATTAGCAGCATGGGTAGCGATCGCAAATGGAATTCCCCAGCGTGCAATCGCTGTGCCTGCCCTAATATTCATGCTAGCTATCACAAAGGAACAAACAAGAATCAGCAGAAGCTGACGTTTTACCTTCATCCCCGCGCTTGGTTTGCCATTTCTGCAACTTTAGCAAAACCTGCTGGATCGAGGACTGCCATTTGTGCCAACATTTTACGATTAAGTTGAACGTTGGCTTTTTTCAGATTTCCGATTAGTTGGCTGTAGCTCATATCGTGCTGTCGCGCTGCAGCATTGATACGGGTAATCCACAACCGACGGAAATCGCGCTTGCGTTTTTTGCGATCGCGATAGGCGCTTCGCAGTGCTTTCATCACTTGCTGATTTGCAGTGCGAAATAGAGTTGAGTGCGAACCGCGAAAACCTTTGGCTAGTTTGAGAATTTTTTTACGGCGCTTGCGCGCAACGTTACCGCGTTTGACTCGTGTCATCGTTTTTTCCTAAAAGTTAAATTACAAGTATGGCAGCATAAACCGGACGTTTTGCTCGTCGCGTTCGTTGACGACTTCCATTTGGGAGAGGCGACGCTTTCTTGCAGAAGATTTGTGCTGTAGTAGGTGGTTTTTGAACGCTTTGCGGCGAACAATTTTTCCACTACCAGTTGCACGAAACCTTTTTGCCGCTGCTTTTCTGGTTTTAAGTTTTGGCATGAGTTTTTGTTAATTCGACACAATCTATCATCATACCATGTCGTTGCCTATACTGCATGAAGTGAGCGTTCTTGCGATCTGTCGTGAGAAAGACGCAGACACACTGTTACTTGCTTAGGATGATGGAGATTCGTACACAATTTGCGTTATCTATCATAGGAGTGCATTAATGAGTTCATTGACTCGACCTTTGGCTGTTGTCACTGGTGCTTCTAATGGCATTGGTTATGAGCTTGCCAAGCAGTTTGCCCAAAATGGTTTCGATCTGCTTGTCACAGCTACAGGAGAAAGTATCAATGAAGCGGCGCAAGCCTTTGAAAAGCTGGGTGCTAAAGTCGAGACAGTTCAAGCCGATCTTGCTACCTATGAGGGTGTTGAGACGCTTTACAGCCAAATTCAGGCAACGGGACGACCTGTGGAAGCGATCGCAATTAACGCAGGTGTTGGTGTTGGTGGTGATTTTGCCCGCGAAACTGATTTGCAAGACGAACTTAATTTGATTAACCTCAATGTTGTATCATCTGTTCATCTTGCTAAACGCGTAGTGAAAGATATGGTAGAGCGTGGCAAAGGAAGAATTTTGTTCACCTCATCAATCGCAGCGCTGATGCCTGGACCATTTGAGGCAGTTTATGCGGCATCAAAAGCGTTTGTACATTCGTTTGCTGAGGGATTGCGCAACGAGCTAAAAGACACGGGCGTTACCGTAACTTCTCTTATGCCAGGACCAACTGATACTAACTTTTTCCATCGCGCTGGCATGGACGACACTAAAGCAGGTGCGAGCAAAAAGGACGATCCGGCTGAAGTTGCCAAGCAAGGATTTGAAGCACTGATGGCTGGCAAAGATTCTGTTATTGCAGGTTCGCTAATGACTAAGATTCAAGGCAATGTCAGTAAGATCTTACCGGATACTATCGGGGCTGAGCAGCACCGCCAACTAACCGAGCCTGGTTCTGCATCTTAATGTGAGATTCCTGAACAGCTTTTTAAAAGTTAGAGCTACGCAATACTGATAAAGGGCGGAGGTTTTCCGCCCATTACCTTTTAATATGTATTCTTATGCACCCAAATATAATGCTATTTACGTAATTACACGTAGATAGGCTTTATTTGTCTAGCAATGAATTCATTTTGCAACTTGAGTCGGACGATCGATCTTTAATCGCCAAAAGCATCTTTGATACTATCAATAGTGCGCTCAACTGCATTTTTGGTGTTGTCTACTGCTTTTTGAGTCCGTGCTGCGTCTTCTTCTGCTCTTTTCTCAATACGAGCCGCGTCGCGCTTAGCTTTGCGTTCAACGAAATTACCATCGCCATCGGTTGCTTCTTCGACACGCTTAGCATTTTTCTTTGCTGTTTCCTCAACGCGGTTTGCTGTATCGCGAATGAAGCCCTTAGCACTTCCAGCGTCTTCTTGCACTTTATTTTGTGCTCGATCTCCGAGATCGGCTGCGATTAAGGTTGCATGAGGAGCCGCGATCGCATCAGTATTTAAGACACCCTGCCAAACAAAGGCGATCGCAGCGAGAAATACCACTGTTACGATTGTGCGTCCGACTGCGGCAAGCCGTTTTGTGAAGTGACTTAGTTTCATAGAATACAATTCCATTAAATTTGGCATCCTAAGTTTTACTTCATTTGGCTCATCGCCTAAATCGCGCTCTAGATAGAGGTTTTCTTATGATAGGTTGTTAAGTAAATTCACTCTTTTGATAGACCAAGAGTATTACAAATAACAAGTTAATTCAGTAGACCTCTAGCAAAAGTCGAAAAATTGCGAACGTCATTCCCAGCGAAATGTAATGTAGCGCAGAATCTCGCGAGATGTTTTGCAACGCTCAACAGACAGTTCAAGTACTTATGCAAGAATTCTAGTAACGATAAACAGCTTTATCAACATAGATTACAGATTTTTGAGCAGCACAACACGGAGAATACTACAACATGGATGTTAAAGCAGCAGTTGCTTTTGAAGCTGATAAACCATTGTCGATTGAAACAGTACAACTCGAAGGACCCAAAGCCGGCGAAGTTTTAGTCGAAATTAAAGCGACTGGAGTGTGTCATACAGATGCTTTTACGCTTTCTGGTGCCGACCCAGAAGGATTATTCCCAGCAATTTTGGGGCATGAAGGCGCGGGTGTTGTTGTTGAGGTGGGTGCAGGAGTAACCAGTCTCAAGCCAGGCGATCGCGTTATTCCGCTTTATACTCCAGAATGTCGCCAGTGCGAATATTGTCTCAGTCGCAAAACAAATCTTTGTCAAGCTATCCGCTCAACGCAAGGGCGTGGCGTAATGCCAGATGGAACAAGCCGCTTTTCGCTTGATGGCACGATGCTCCACCACTACATGGGAACCTCCACTTTCGCTAATTATACAGTTTTACCAGAAATTGCGGTAGCTAAAATTCGCGAAGATGCTCCCTTTGATAAAGTATGTTACATCGGTTGTGGGGTTACAACTGGTATTGGGGCGGTGATTTACACTGCCAAAGTTGAGCCAGGGGCAAAAGTCATCGTCTTTGGATTAGGCGGCATTGGTTTAAATGTGATTCAAGGCGCTCGTATGGTAGGAGCCGAAATGATTGTCGGCGTGGATATTAATCCCAATAAGCGAGCGTTAGCTGAAAAATTTGGGATGACGCACTTTGTTAATCCGAAAGAAGTTGAAGGTGATTTAGTACCCTATTTGGTCGATCTCACGAAAGGTGGTGCTGATTATACTTTTGAATGCATTGGCAACGTGAATGTCATGCGTCAAGCATTAGAATGCTGTCACAAAGGCTGGGGTGTCAGCGTGATTATTGGCGTTGCTGCTGCTGGGCAAGAAATTTGCACTCGTCCTTTTCAATTAGTCACGGGACGTGTTTGGAAAGGTTCGGCATTTGGTGGTGCTAGAGGACGTACCGATGTTCCTAAAATTGTCGATTGGTATATGGAAGGCAAAATCAATATTGACGATCTGATTACGCACACCATGCCATTAGAACGGATTAACGACGCGTTTGATTTAATGCACAAAGGTGAATCGATCCGCAGTGTCGTCACGTTTTAGAAGCTAAAGAATTAGGAGGAGTGTTTGTTATTCCTCCTAAATTGTTAATTTTTTAATGGTGGTAAGGTAGCCAGGTATGTTGTATGCGTGGTTCACATACGATCGCGCGCAGCATTTGTTGAGTAAAGGGTGATGGGCAATACATAATTCTTGCCAGTGACCCGTTACCGATCGCTATTAAATTATTTAGTCTCAACTCAATTGTAAGACGCGTGTGTGTCGAACCTGAAAAAGTTAACTTGAGTTAATTGTATTGTTTGCTGTTCTTGATTAACACAACCTTGGGACTTGTGTTAAAGTGTCAATTACAGATTACATTCGGTTGTGCAGTTTGTTGTTTTCATATCACAGAACTCTCTCCGAATCTAATTCTCTACATCTATGATTCTGGAGACTTTTATGTCGATTTATGTTGGTAATCTATCTTACCAGGTAGAACAAGAGGATCTCAAGCAAGTATTTCTCGAATATGGAGACGTTAAGAGCGTACAACTACCTACAGACCGCGAAACAGGTCGCGTAAGAGGCTTTGCTTTTGTTGAAATGGGAACAGAAGCCGAAGAAGCTGCGGCGATCGAAGCCCTCGATGGTGCTGAGTGGATGGGGCGCAACCTGAAAGTAAATAAAGCTAAACCTAGAGAGGATAGATCTTCTGGTGGTGGAAGACGAGGAAATGGTGGTGGTGGATACTCGCGCCGCTACTAAGCTTTGCGCTAAACAAACTTTACTCTAAAGTCTTTGGGGCAGATAAAGAGTCTGCCTTTTTTGTTATCCATTGGAAGCGAGAATGACCCAGATAATTCTAGGTGAAAACGAAGGCATTGACTCAGCCTTGCGTCGTTTTAAACGACAAGTATCGAAAGCAGGGATTTTCCCAGATATGCGGAAAAACCGTCACTTTGAGACACCAATTGAAAAACGCAAGCGCAAAGAACTTACCAAGCACAAGCAACGCAAACATGGGAAGCGCCGCTAAAGCGCGATCGCCGCTTAGTCTAAAATCAGATCGACGCTTATCTCAATCTGTTCGACATGGCTGCATCGCTCAAACTGACAAGTGAATATCGCTGTTTTGATGGTACTGTCGGCTTTTATCGCCATCAGTCGGAAACTTGTAACATTGAAATGCGTTTTGCTGTGTACCAACCGCCGCAAGCAAAGTCGCAACGAGTTCCAGTGTTGTATTTTCTTTCAGGGTTAACTTGCACCGAAGAAAACTTCATCGTCAAAGCAGGGGCGCAGCGTTACGCAGCGGAATGTGGATTAATGTTAGTTGTCCCCGATACTAGCCCTAGAAATACAGGAATTGCAGGCGAAGATGACGATTGGGACTTTGGGACGGGTGCAGGTTTTTATGTTGATGCGACAGAGGTTCCGTGGCGATCGCATTATCAAATGTACAGTTACGTTGTGCGCGAATTACCTGCACTGATTGCGGAGAATTTCTCAATACAACCAGAAAAGCAAGGAATTTTCGGTCATTCTATGGGCGGACATGGGGCGTTAGTATGTGCGTTGCGTAACCCCGATCGATACCAGTCTGTTTCTGCGTTTGCACCAATTGTTGCACCGATGCAGTGTCCTTGGGGTGAAAAAGCTTTGTCGCGTTATTTAGGGAATCGCGCAAGTTGGCGTAGCTACGATGCAACGGAATTAGTACTAAATGCCAACTATCAACGTCCGATACTGATCGATCAAGGAACTGCGGATCAGTTTTTAGTCGAGCAACTCAAGCCAGAATTATTTGCCAGCGCGTGTGCCAAAGTTAATCAACCGGTAAACTTACGGATGCAACCTGGCTATGACCACAGCTATTACTTTATTGCTACTTTTATAGAAGACCACATTCGTCATCATGCTGCTGCACTGTTGAATTAATTCTTCCTACGTTCGTAGGAGTGCGTGTTATGTCCTCTACAGAAGATGAAAAAAAGCCGATCGCGACAAAGCGGAGTAAATTACCATCGAAGTGGATCGTTTGGTTAGGCAAGTTTGTCTGGACAAATCTTTGGCATATAATGATGTCAAAGCTAGCACCACGCGATCGTTCAGGCGCGTACATTCGTCCTAATAGCGAGTTTCGTAACTTTATCAGTGCAGCAGAGGGAAGTTCGTACCCACCTGTCTCAGGACGCTATCAACTTTATGTTGGGTTAGGATGTCCTTGGGCGCATCGAACGCTGGTTGTACGGGCGTTGAAAGGATTGGAAGATGCAATTTCAGTATCCACTGTGTCTCCCTCACCGCTTGAAGGCGGTTGGGTACTTGATAAAGAAGAAAACGGCTGTCGCACCCTAGCGCAAGTGTATCAGCTAGCACAACCAGGATATCGCGGACGTTCTACCGTACCTGTCTTGTGGGATAAACGGACGAAGACAATTGTAAATAACGAGAGTTCTGAAATTATAGTGATGTTGAACTCCGAATTCAATCAATTCGCCAAGCATCCCACACGCGATCTTTACCCCGAACAACTGCGCGAAAAAATTGATTGGTGGAACGAGAAGATTTATCATGCAGTGAATAATGGCGTATACCGTTGTGGTTTTGCCCAAACGCAGGAAGCTTACGAACAAGCTTGCAACGAGTTATTTACTACTTTAGATGAAATTGATATCGCGTTAGCATCAAATCGATATCTATGTGGCGATCGCGTCACCCTTGCAGACGTACGTCTATTTACAACCTTGTTTCGCTTTGATGTTGTTTATTACGGTCTATTTAAGTGTAACCGTCGCCGCATTCAAGATTATCTCCATCTAGGACCTTACTTGCGGGATTTATATCAGTTACCAGGCGTGGCTGAGACGTGTAATTTAGAAGCAGTTAAGCAAGACTACTACGGTAACTTATTTCCACTCAATCCAGGTGGTATTATTCCTTGTGGACCTGAAGTGAATCTTTTAGAACCACACAATCGTGAAAAAGTTGGTCAGAGAAAGGCGATTGGTAACTGGTAATTGGTATTTTTAACGAGCCTACTGCTTTTACATAAGTATTGTCTCATTCACTAACCACTGACACTAAGATGAGATAAGCAGCTGATTAGATAAAGTTTTGCTTCCTGCTCAGTTTAGACTTTTATTTATTGCTTAAATTAATTGCAGTATAGCCTGATACCAAATAATGACACAAACGATTTCAATCAACGACAAGCAGCGTCTGCAACTTGCTCCCTTAGAGATGCCTAATCGCCTGCTATTAGGACCTGGACCATCAAATGCGCATCCTGATGTGTTGCAAGCGATGAATAAAAAGCCTGTAGGACATCTCGACCCTGCATTTTTGGCGCTGATGGACGAAATTCAGTCGCTGCTACGCTATGTGTGGCAAACAGAAAATCCCTTGACGATCGCAGTCAGTGGAACAGGAACTGCGGCGATGGAAGCCACAATCGCAAATTCCGTAGCACCTGGAGATGTTGTTTTAATTGGTGTCAGTGGTTATTTTGGCAATCGCTTGGTCGATATGGCAGGGCGCTACGGCGGTGATGTCCGTACGATAACCAAACCCTGGGGACAAGTTTTCTCCTTAGAAGAATTGCGAACTGCTGTAGAAACCCATCGTCCAGCAATTTTAGCACTCGTGCATGCCGAAACATCTACAGGTGCAAGGCAACCTTTAGAAGGCGTTGGCGAGTTGTGTCGCGAGTTCGATTGTTTATTACTCGTAGATACTGTCACAAGTCTTGGTGGCGTGCCAATTTTCTTAGATGCTTGGGGTGTTGACCTCGCCTATAGTTGTAGCCAGAAAGGTTTAGGATGTCCCCCAGGGGCTTCGCCTTTTACAATGAGTGCGCGGGCAATGGAGAAGTTACAGCAACGCCAAAACAAGGTAGCAAACTGGTATCTCGATATGACCTTGTTGGGTAAGTATTGGGGTCAAGAACGCGTTTATCACCACACAGCGCCGATAAATTTATACTATGCCTTGCGGGAAGCTTTACGTATAGTTGCCGAAGAAGGATTGGCAAACTGTTGGCAGCGCCATCAAAAAAATGTTGAGTACCTCTGGGAAGGATTAGAAGATTTGGGATTAAAGCTACACGTCGAACGCGAGTATCGCCTACCCACTCTCACAACTGTATGTATTCCTGAAGGAGTTGATGGTAAGGCAGTAGCTCGACAATTATTAAATGACCACAATATTGAGATTGGCGGTGGTTTGGGCGAATTAGCTGGTAAAGTTTGGCGTGTAGGATTGATGGGTATAAATAGCCGTAAAGAAAGTGTCGATCGACTTTTAGCAGCGCTGCGGCAAGTATTAACCTGATTTCTGTTACAAATTACGCAGTACCGTAAATTATCTCAATGGCAGCAAGGACGATCAATAAACCTCCTGCATGAAAAGAGTTGCGAAAGTAGACTACACGCAAATCTAGTAGAAATCCCGCTAAACGAACAATCTAGCGGGATTTGTTAGTATTAACTTCTAACAGCCTGAGAAAGCTTAGAGTTGAATGTTACCATTTCTCACTTGCTCAGCCAAAGCGCGAGGAAACGAGTTTTGTACATTCGGGTTAAAAATTCTTGCAAGGCTAGTAGCAAGTCTTCCATAGCTGAATACATTTGCAATCGGAATTCCCTCAGTAGTTTGGATAACAAAGTCACCCGCGGGTAATCGCTCAGCTGTCACCAATTCACTACTAATATCACGTACAGGGGGAGCCTGCTGAGCAACACTATTAAATTGGAGACCCGGTCTACCACCCATAAACCGAAGTAGTCGTCCCGTGTTTTTGTCTAACTGCGTTAGCCAAGCATCGACAGCAGAAGTCGTCGCTCCATTGAGGTTTCCGAGTAAACCATCTGTAAATCCCGTGACATACAACATATTGTTGTTACCAACTGCTACTCCAGCTGGGTAGTCAATATTATTATCGCTACCAAACTGTCGGAACCACCCAATGTTACCATTGGTATCAAAACGTGCTACCCAGGTGTTGAAAGAATAATTTGCCGCTTGTCGTCTGAGCGCTCTAATATCTGTATGCCCGATGAGAAAGATATTATCCTGAGCATCAATTTCCATGTCAGATAAGATCATGCCATCATCACCTGGACCGCCGAATTGCTTAGCCCATACTTGACTTCCGTCAGTTGGGTTTAACTTGAATAGCCAGATATCGCGGGCTCCTCCTCCTAATCGTCTCCTGCGTTGGTTAAGTCTTGGACCAATGTCACCTGTTGTCCATCCTGTGAGGTACACAAAGCCTTGACTGTCAGTATCAATTGCCCAAGCAAACTCTAGTCCAAAGTCTGTGCTACCTATTTGTTGCAGCCACTGCACTTGACCAGCTGAATTGACCTTCACAACCCAAACATCGTATTTTGGCAGAGGTCGGATTGGATCTGATTCTCTGACTAAACCTTGCGTCCATCCTGTAATGTAAGCATTGCCTTGTTGATCGACGGTGACGTCATAGCATTCGTGGAAAAAGGGAGTATTAATCTCAGTAGACCAGAGTTGATTGCCATTGCTATCAAACTTTCTTATCCAGGAATCGTCTTCAACGCTGAAATCGAAGATTTCTCGATTTGGGTTATCCTTAACTGCTAGTCCTGAGACATAAACATTACCTGCTGGATCGACATCGACACCCCAAGCAGTACTGACAAAACCACCAGCATTAAATTGCCTACCCCACAAGCGATTGCCATTGGTATCGTATTTAGCTACCCACGCATCTAACTGTTGTGATTGTTTGGGTGAAAATAAGCTGCCACCTGTTTCTCCGACTACGTAGATATTACCTTGACTATCTGTGGCAATCGCATGGGCACTGTCACCGCTAGAACCACCAAATTGCCTAGCCCATACTTGAGTTCCACTGCTGTTATATTTCGCTAGCCATGCATCAATAGAACCTTGATTTGTGCCAAATAGCGGTCCTGTTGTCGTTCCGGTTATGTAAACATTTCCAGCAGAATCGGTTGCAGCATCAAGACTTAAATCTCTACCTGTTGTTCCTAGTTGGCTAATCTTTCTCCGACGCCCTGGTCTTCCTTGGGGTCTAGTTCCTACGTACTTAAAGTAACTCGCGTTTAAATCTAAAGTGACTTCTGGTCTTGCAATGATGTAACCGAGTACGTCGGGTGCGCCTTGTTGAAGTGAGATAATGGCTTTACCAAAGAAAGGTTGTTGAATTCCTTCAACTCTCAAGTTGTTAACATCGATCAAGCGATAGTCTTGGGGACGACCGTTGAGTTGGATGGAATCTTGAGCAGGATCGAAGTCATAGATAATTGCGTACTCGTTTAAACCTAGGAAATTAGTTGTCAGTAGAGTGGCTGGGTCAGCACTAGCATAATATGGTCGATCGGAATCTCCTAAAACGAACCGATCTTTCCCGACTGAGGGAATATTTCTTTCTAGAATTAGTAACGGATTACCTCCTTGCTGATTATTCTGAATGTTCAGAATAATTTCGTACTCTTGCGGGGTGTTATCGAAGATGTCACCGAACAGAAAATCAACATCTACGTTTTGTCGGCGGGTGACCGGAGGATCGTCGCTGTAAATCGTATCACTTCCAGCACGCCCAAACACGAGTTCAAAATTAGAATAGCCTGCTTGAACTAAATCGCTTGCTGGTGTAAATAGGTAAACAGGAAACGATTCAGCATCGCTTTGAGTTTGTGCTTGTACCTGTGGTAACCAGACATTAAGAACGATCAGTAAACTAAATACAGTACAAGCAGACAAAGCTGAGACAAAATTAACGGTTGCAAGCACCTTTGTTCGCACAAAGCGCAGTTGCCGCATCACATAATTGTTACGGTACTCAACTGCCAAAAATGCTATGAAGCTAAGTCCGTTGACACTCAGTAGCCAAAGCCTAAAAGGCGATCGCCAGACACCATCGATTCCGTGACTTAGTGCATAAGCAAGCGTACCTAAAACAATAATACTAAGAACAATACCTGCCCAATTGCGTTTTTGTCGCCGCTGAGGGATATCTGGCGATACTGTCTTGGCAATTACCCAAAATGCGATCGCCCCGATCGCGACATTGAGTAAAAATAAACTCCGCCATCCCAAAATACTGGCGATGTTTCCACTCCAGTTATAACCAGCCCATAACCCAAAGACTGAGACTCCTAGCCAAAGTGCGAGGAAAAGAACTTTTTGACGCCCTCTAGCACAATGATTAACGATAAAAATTGACGTTGGGATAAAGCCAGCAGCGCCAATTCCTTGTAATATTCGTCCAGCGAGCAAAATTTCCCAGTTTGGTGCGAATCCACATATTAAGGACGCGATCGCAAACAGGAATAGCCCTGTTAGCAATACTCGCTTGCGTCCATACAAATTTGCGATCGTCCCGCCTGTTAATACCAAACTGGCGGCAGTCAAAGTATACGCATTGAGTACCCACTGCGATCGCAATACATTCCAACCTAAACTCGCTTGAACTTTAGGAAGTGCCATCATGACTGTATTGTCAAAATTAGTCATGAATAAAGCACACGCTATAGCAGCCAGTGCCATAACTCGAACACGACCTCGATTCATTACTCTTATTGCCCCTAATGTCAAATTTTTCTAGATGTTGTAGAAGGTGACGCTGCTATGCTTCTACTCATCTCAATAGGTTTAGTGCGAGAAAACAAAAACAATAGCTTAACCAGATGTTTGGTCGTTACAATCCAACATGATATTATTCCCTAACTTGTATAGCAATATACCTTGATGTGATAGGTATAAGGGCGAGCTTTAGCTAGTAAGAATAACAGCCAATAGCAATCGTACAGTATTGATTTTTTTGAAAAATCTCCCTTTGTGTCTTTAAGATTGAGCAATCTTTTGCGGTGTAAAGATAGATTCGAAAACATTTTGCATCCAACAAGAAATACTCATTTATAAGGCAATCTTGCTGGTAGACACTTAAGATTTTTGACAGGCAGCCTACGACTGCTAACTCATACACTGTTCGTTTTTAAGTTACGCAGCCTCTGTTGCTAACCAGCAGTATATTCTCACACTTTGAATTGGAAGTAAATACTTTATTGGCAGGCTGCTCTTTTCAATTAACCTTCAACTTCAATTACCACTAAATCGTCTCTGGGACTACGCTGCAATCAATATCGAGCTTGATATTTCAATAAAAATTGCTCTAGAAATATATTATACATTTATTATACTTATAACTTATTCTAGCTAGAAATTTAAAGACCTAAGTTAGGCTAAAAGCCCATAAAATCATACCTTTATCGCTAAATCAGCTTCAAACTTGATGAAAAAACACAATTTTGTAGTTTTAGCTACATTAGAAATAATTATTGTTTTTGGAGGTTAAATCTTTAACTTACCGTAGTTGTGAAAAATGCTTTTGTCCTGTTTGCTAGTTGGCAGTTTTGTAAGATGCGTTACAGTCATACTAAGCTAGATCTATTAGAAACCTAGCAATTTTCCCCTAATAATTGGTGACAGACTACATCTTGAAATTGCCTACAATATTAGTTTAGTCTGCAATAGAACTTTGATACATTAGGGGTTTGCGCTCGCAAGATTTTTTTATTTTTACCAAAATTTTATGCATTTATGATATATGCTTTTGCCAAATCAACAAAAGTAGTACTATTTAGATCAATTACCTTATTGGAAATATCAAATAAGTTTTTTTTATCAAAATAGAGTGATTAAATGAAGAAAAGTGTAGTATCATCTGTATCGAAGTTGCTGTTCTAAGCAGCTCGCAAATTAAAACCTCTAGTAGGTTGCAAGAAAATTTGCAATTAGGTCGCGACAAAGGGCAATTGGGCAAATATTAGCTGCTGTTTAAAATAATTGTTAGTGTTAAGTATTAAAGAATTGAATAGAAGATACGTCGTACAAAGTTCTAGAAGTGCAAACACGCTGTACCTAATAATCCTTTTATAGTTTTAGTAATAGTCAAAAACGTATAATTACTTTTACTAGAAATGTAAAATAAGGCACAGCTAAAACTGCAGGTGTCTATAAGATGAGAGCAAATTAATTTTAAGAAATTTTGAACAGGGAGAAATAGAAATAGCTTAGAGAATTATCCGTTCTAGGCAAGCAGACAAAGCAGATTGAGATATTTTAGCTAGTAAATAATTGTCTCAACTTAACTCAGGCTAACAGAGTGAAACTGAAGGATTTCAAGTTGGTATAGAACATCAAATCACAATAGTAACAGGGTTGCATGTCATGAATTGTCAAAATCAGGAGATGCCAGCTAGCGATTATTGTTTCTCAACGTTTGTTGAGTTACTTAATTACAGGGCAGAAAGTCAGGCGGAGCAACAATTATACACGTTTTTGAAAAGTGGCGAGACAGAGACTGAAAAACTAACTTACAAAGAGCTACAGATGCAAGCACAAACAATTGCAGCAGCACTGCAAGCTCTAGATATGTTCGGCGAGCGAGCCTTGCTACTTTATCAGCCAGGTTTAGATTTCGTTGCGGCTTTCTTTGGGTGTTTATATGCTGGAGTTGTGGCAGTTCCAGCGTATCCACCTAGAAAAAATCAAAACCTATCGCGATTGCAGGCGATCGCCCAAGATGCTCAAGCTAAAGCTATTCTTACTTCTACATCACTGATAGAGAGTCTGCAAGCTAGCTCAACACAGGAAGGGTTAGGTATATCTGGATTGCATTGGTTAGCGACTGATAGCTTGAGTACAGATTTGGCGCTGACATGGCAACCTCCACAAATTAGCGATCGCACTTTAGCTTTTTTGCAATATACTTCCGGCTCGACAGGCAATCCCAAAGGAGTGATGGTGAGTCATGGCAATCTGCTGGCTAACTCAAGCACAATTTATCAGATGTTTGGGCATTCACCACAAAGTCAAGGCATGATTTGGCTACCACCCTATCACGATATGGGACTCATTGGTGGCATCTTGCAACCACTGTACGGCGGCTTTCCTGTTGTCTTGATGGCTTCTGTAGACTTTCTCCAAAAACCGATGCGTTGGTTGCAGGCGATTTCTCGTTATAAGGCAACAACAAGCGGCGGACCTAATTTCGCTTATGATTTGTGTTTGCGTAAAGTGACACCAGAACACTTAGCCACTCTCGATCTCAGTAGTTGGGAAGTTGCCTTTACTGGGGCTGAACCTGTAAGAGCGGAAACCATCGACAAATTTGCTGCTACTTTTGCTGAGTGTGGATTTCGTAAGGAAGCTTTCTACCCCTGCTATGGAATGGCAGAAACAACACTCATCGTATCTGGGGGTGAGAAAACAGCTTTGCCAGTAACTTATGATGTAGACAAAGTGGCACTAGAGCAGAATCGCGTTAGCAAAGGCGATCGCGGAAGTAGTCAGACTATTGTAGGTTGCGGTCGCAGCCCAAGTTCGCAAACAGTGGCGATCGTTAATCCTGACACGCTAATTCCTTGCACTTCAGAAGAAGTCGGTGAGATCTGGGTATCAGGACCGAGTGTTGCTCAAGGTTACTGGAATCAACCCGAAGAGACGGAGAAAAATTTTCGCGCCAAACTAGCAAATATTCATGAAGGTACATTCCTTCGCACAGGCGACTTGGGCTTTTTGCAAGATGGAGAGCTATTTATTACAGGGCGCATTAAAGATGTCATTATCATTCGCGGGCAAAATCACTACCCGCAAGACATCGAACTAACGGTAGAAAACAGTCACCCAGCGCTGAGAATTGGTTGTGGGGCGGCGTTCGCGATAGACTTTAAAGGTTCTGAACGGCTAGTCATTGTCCATGAAGTAGAACGCAGTTATTTACGGAAGCTCAATGTAGCCGAAGTTGTCGGGAGTATTAGACAAGCTGTCGCAGCACAACACGGGTTAGACGTTTTTGCAACAGCCCTTGTTAAAACTGGTAGCATTCCCAAAACTTCTAGTGGTAAGATTCGCCGCCGCGCTTGTCGAACTGCCTTTTTAGCAGGAAGCTTAGATATTGTAGAAGATTGGAGCGAAAACCCTCAGAACAAAGCTAAATATAGAGACTTGCAAGCTGAGGTTGAGTTGATATTACAGCAGCTCACTTCGGGCAAACAAGTATAGCGATCGCAATCATCTTGGATGATTTTCACATATTTTTGGTGATTGGAGTCACAAAATACATTTTTTTTTAAACTATTCGTGTAATATTTATAAATGTAGGAGGTATATTCAAACTAACTAGTGCCTTTTACTACCAGGGTAAAATATTTCTCAAGAATTATAGACATGCTCATAACCTTCGACATAAACTACTAGGAAGTTTCAAATTCTAGAAAGTTATCCTCACATACAGCAGATCCCCAGGATAACGGAACCCTTTGAAACTTCAGTTAAGTCATAAAACCATTATTAATATTGCAATGATTCTATTGCTTGCAAAAACGGCAAAAAAACCTTGCTCTGTGTGTCTCCCCAAGACTTACAAGAGCATGTTGATTGAGATAGCTAACCCAGGAATACCTCCCAGGCTTCAGTTGCTGAAACCTTAAGAGGACTTCCCAGGTGGTTAACATCACATATCTCAACTAGCTTCCCACAGCTAATTAAGCACGTAACTGTTGCACCTTTGCGACGGGTATGACAACAGAAACGCGAAAGGCTTCACCAAAGCTTCATACATGATGTTTCCCAATGAAAATTATGGCACACAAATCACAACTACGGCAAAAGCTTGAAATTTTGCAACGTTTAGCAAGCGCTAAAAAACGTTGGATATGGCAACAGCCCAATAGAATGGTATTCTTACCAATTTTTTACTTATTACAAATAAAAGTTTTAAAAATTTAGTTTGATTGCAACTAGCTTTCTAATTCAGAACAAGTGCAAGTTCAGAAATGATACTTGCTGAGTTTTGAATAGTTGCTCGGTATTGCTGGCTTAGGTTGACTGTAAGTGACAGGGATAAAAATGTCCCCTAAGTAACATTAGCAAAGACAAAGTAGAGAGAAGCTAATGCAATCACCTTACAAGCAGAAGATCGTAATCGCGAACGATGCTCTCCAACTTGTCTACAAAAGACTAGCTTTAGCGACGTTCCTCATTCCTCTATTAGGAACAATAGCAGCAGTTGTATCAATTTGGTGGTTAGGCATTGGTTGGTTAGAAGCGCGCTTGCTATTAAGCATGTATGCTTTAACAACCTTAGGAATTGAGATTGGCTTTCACCGTTATTTTTCGCACCGAGCATTTCAAACAAGTACTCCTGTACGAGCGATCCTAGCTGTTCTTGGCTCAATGGCTGCGCAAGGAGGTGTCATTTACTGGGTAGCGCATCATCGCCGTCATCACCAGTATACAGATGAGCCTGGAGACCCTCACTCTCCATATCTGCGTGGATTTTGGCACGCACACATAGGTTGGTTGTTTGAGGGACAGATAACAAATACTATGCTCTTTGCCAAAGACTTACTTCGCGATCCTGTGATTGGCAAAATCAATCAACTACATCATGTTTGGGTGTTGTTGGGCTTAGCCATTCCTACCATCGTAGGAGGAATAGTAACGCACACATGGATAGGAGCTTTGCAAGGATTACTCTGGGGAGGATTTGTGCGTCTGTGTTTGGCACAGCAAATCATTTCAAGTACTAACTCAATTTGTCACATGTACGGCGATCGCCCCTTTGAACTCAAAGATCGCAGTACAAATAACATCTGGCTAGCCTTCCTTAGCTGCGGACAGTCTTGGCACAATAACCATCATGCTTTTCCAAATTCAGCAGTTGCTGGGTTGCAATGGTGGCAAATTGACCCGAGTACTTGGGTCATCCGATTGCTAGAAGTCTTTGGCTTAGTTTGGGATGTGAATTGCCCAACGAAAGAGAAGCTCCAGAAAAGAACGACGTAGCTGACAGATAAATCTAAATCAATTTATGAATGCCTTGAGATGAAAAAAAGCTTCTCAAAGGCGCGAGCCTAAGCGTTTAAGACAAACAATTTACTAAAGACTAAAACCACAATGCAGAATCTTGAAACAAATACGGCACAAATTACCACTAAGCAGTTACCAACTGCAACAGAAATCCAAGCCTGGATGGTTGCTTATTTAGCTGACTTGCTAGAAGTAGACCCTGACGAAATTGACGTAACGATCCCTTTCGATCGTTATGGATTAGATTCCTCCGCAGCAGTTGGTATGACAGGTGATTTAGAAGACTGGTTAGAAACTGACATAGATCCAACTCTACTGTACGACTACCCAACAATCGAAGCTTTAGTTCAGCATTTAAGTTCTCAACTCAAAACTAAGTAGTCATTGTTGTCAGGAGAAAACCATGATAACTATCAGTAAAAAATTGACTCCCAAAAGTAAAGAGTTAATTCGCTCAGCGGCGGAGCAAACAAGACACGCTCAGGTGATTCAAAGAACTTACCAGAACAACATCGAGTCTGATTACACAGAAAAACTGACCGAGTTGGGTAAGAACTTTGATTACGAAAATAACCGCGACCATTATTGGGGTATTCCCGAACTTTCGCTGTTGTATGGCACTCCACTGTATGATGCTGCGTCTCCTACGCAAAAGCTAGCCCTCAATCATCTTTATTGGGTGGGTAACTATAACCACACTGCGGTGAGCGAAGCGACAACCAGTATTTACAACATGGTGACCGCAGGCGTGTTTCGCGCAGTTGGCGGTTACGAGAAACTTTGTGACGAACTAGATTTTGAAACCGAACAGGAAAGCTACCACATTCGCACCTTCCAAAGAATTGGTTACAAATCAAAAATGGCGATTGTGGGTAAAGCGACTCTAGGAAATTCGCTTTACGGTAAATCAGAAAAAGAAAGTAAAAATTGGTTAGGGTTTGTGATGCCTCAACCAATACGCAATTACTTTGATTCGAGTCAAGGAAGTTCGCCATTTTCACTGCATCGCGACAAGGCTCTAAATGCGATCGCCAAAACTATGCTGCGCGAGAACAAGCAATATTATTCGCAGTATTTGCAAGGATTAGAAGCAAAAGGCGAACCAATTCCTGCACCTTCGGATGGTTTGGGCGGACGAATCGCACCGCGCTATTGGTTGCGCTTTTTCACACTGCATTGGGGAATGTCGCCGTTTATGGCGTGCCAATATTATTCCTTGCGCTACACCGCAAACGCCATTCTGAAAAACCAAGAATATCCGTATGTGCGCTACTATCGCGAGTTAGAGCGCAAAGGCGAGTATATTCCGACACCAACTGCGGTTTCGTTTTACCACTTGTTAGACGAAGCGTTTCATACTACAATTTCGCAAACACTCGCCAAAGATGTGTATAAAGATTTTCCCAAGCCAACAGCGTACGAGAAATTTATCGCTGGTCTAATCGTCTACAAAATGCAATGTAACCTGCTCAGTGGACTTTCTGGAGTGCTACCAGGACGTTGCGTATACGATGACCCAATGCTCATGGTGTTTTACTACAAACTGTTAAAATCCCCCCTGTTTGGCATGGAAACTAAAGAAGCCTTGGATTGGATGCAAAAGTGCTTCTGTCAAGAACATGAAGGGTATCAGATTGGGCTGAAATATCATCAAAGCCTGCTCGATTTAATGCGGAGATTGTTTGGTCAACTCGATTACCAATGGCGCGTCAACCGCGAGATGGGAGTTATGGCTGCTGGCGGCTCGATTAGCAAAGCCCTACAAAAAAATAGTCAAACTTTTGAGCAATTTTCGCAGTCCATTCTGGCGCAAGAAGCATAAGTATAGACGTCATGAAAGCTCGCACTTGTTGAGATCGGGTAATGGGTAATCGGTAAGGGAAAAGCTTTTAACTCTAGGCAATTACCAGTTACCCACTACCAGTTACCACTTGTCAGTAGTTATGAAATCAGTGGGGCAAACTACAGTATGGAACCCATAGCAATTATTGGTATTGGTTGCCGTTTTCCGAAAGCTAAAGACCCAGAATCGTTTTGGCAACTGTTGCGCAATGGTATAGATGCGATCGCCGAAGTACCACCGCAACGATGGGACATCAATACCTTTTATGACCCCCAGCCTGCGACACCAGGAAAAATGAATACTCGTTGGGGCGGTTTTTTAGACCAAGACCAAGTTGACGGGTTTGACCCTGGCTTCTTTGGAATTTCTCCCCGCGAAACCGAACATATGGACCCCCAACAAAGACTGGTGTTGGAGGTCGCCTGGGAAGCTTTGGAAAATGCTGGAATTGTCCCAGAAACTTTAGCAAACAGTCAGACTGGAGTATTTATCGGTCTGACCAACGCCGATTATCATAAAATTCTCTACAAAGATTCTGCTGCCTTAACTGCCTACAGTGCAACAGGTACGACTCCCTGCATTACCGCCAATCGTCTATCTTACTTGCTAAATTTGCGCGGTCCAAGCATGGCGATTGATACAGCTTGTTCTTCGTCATTAGTCGCCGTTCATTTAGCAAGCCAAAGTTTACGCAATCGAGAGTCGGATCTGTGCATTACTGGAGGAGTCAACTTAATGCTGTCTCCGGAACCGACGATTACCTGCTCTCAATCGCAAATGATGTCGGCGGATGGACGCTGTAAGACGTTTGATGCCAGTGCGGATGGCTTCGTTCGCGGAGAAGGCTGCGGCATTATCGTACTTAAGCGCTTAGAAGATGCCCTGCAAGATGGCGATAATATTCTCGCACTGATTAGAGGCTCAGCAGTTAACCAAGATGGCACCAGTAATGGACTAACAGCGCCGAATGGACCTTCGCAACAGGCAGTTATTCGCCAAGCTTTAAAACAGGCAAACGTGGCTCCAGCGCAAATTAGCTATGTGGAAGCTCACGGTACCGGAACTTCCTTAGGAGACCCAATCGAGGTTAAATCGCTCAAAGCTGTGCTGACAGAAGACCGTTCCCCAGATCGACCGTGCTGGATTGGCTCAGTCAAAACAAACATTGGTCATACCGAAGGTGCGGCGGGAATTGCAGGTTTGATTAAGGTAGTGTTACAAATGCAACACGGGCATCTTGCCCCGCACCTTCATCTCAAGCAACTCAACCCTTATATTTCTCTAGAAGGGACACCGCTAGCTATTCCTCAGTCTTATCAACCTTGGTCGTGCGCTGGCAGTCGGTTAGCTGGAGTCAGTTCTTTTAGCTTTGGGGGAACGAATTGCCATGTCATTCTCGAAGAAGCTCCATCCAATTTAAGAAATACCGATCGCAATTTTCAATCGCTCGACCGCCCGCAACACGTTCTCACTTTATCGGCAAAAAGTGCTCCAGCCCTCGTTGACTTGGCGCAAAAATATAAAGACTTTTTGGTCTCGCATCCAGAAGTCTCGCTTGCCGACGTTTGTTTTACAGCTAATACCAAGCGATCGCATTTTGAGCATCGCCTTGCTGTTGTCACGGCGTCTTCTGCACAGTTGTGCCAGCAGTTAACTGCTTTTACCACCGCCCAAGAGACAGATGGTCTCAAAAGCCAGCACGTCACTCGTCGTAAACCGCCAAAACTGGCATTTTTATTTACAGGTCAAGGTTCGCAATATATAGGTATGGGTCGCCAACTCTACGACACCCAACCGCTCTTTCGGCAAACTCTCGACCACTGTGCTGAAATTTTGCGTCCTTATCTTCAACAACCGCTACTAGAGGTTCTTTATCCCACATGCGGCACTTCACCCTTAGATAATACTGCCTACACCCAACCAGCTTTATTTGCGCTGGAATACGCTTTGTTTCGGTTGTGGGAATCTTGGGGCGTTAAGCCTGATGCAGTCATGGGTCATAGCGTCGGTGAATATGCGGCAGCTTGTGCAGCAGGAGTATTTAGTTTAGAAGACGGTCTGCGACTGATCGCCGAACGCGCCCGTTTGATGCAAGCCTTGCCTGAAAATGGTGCGATGGTTGCGGTCTTAACCGATGAAGCCCGCGTCGCCTCAGCAATTCAGCCTTACGAGCGAGTTGCGATCGCTGCTATTAATGGTCCGCAAAACATCGTTATTTCTGGCGATTGCCAAGCGGTAGAAGCAGTAATCAACAACTTACACGCAGATGGAATTAAAACTAAAAAGTTACAAGTTTCGCATGCTTTTCATTCTCCCTTAATGGAGCCAATGCTCGGAGAGTTTGAGCAAGTTGCGCAAAGTATTAGCTACTCGCCACCTAAAATTCCCCTCATTTCTAACCTCACAGGTCAAGCGATTACAACCGATATTGCGACTCCTGAGTACTGGTGTCATCACGTACGACAACCGGTAAAATTTGCTGCTAGTATGCAAGCGCTTGGTCAGCAGGGCTACAAGCTGTTTGTCGAGATAGGTCCTAAGCCCATCTTAGTAGGCATGGGTCGTTACTGCTTAACAGAAAACGAGATAGCTTGGCTTCCTAGCCTGCGCAGCGGACATGAAGATTGGCAACAAATTCTTGACAGTTTAGCGACATTATACGTATCTGGCATACCAGTAGATTGGCAGAGTTTTGACCGCGACTATCCGCGACGTCGTCAAGTAGCACTCCCAACTTATCCGTTTCAGCGCCAGCGCTATTGGTTGCGATCGCAGCAGAATGGGCAGGCAAAAACAGCGCCTTTATCCCCTAACGTGCAAACAACGACCATCATCGACCTTTTGCATCAGGGGGATACTCAACAGTTGGCGCAATACATAGAAACAGCAGCAGAACTTTCGCCAGAAGATGTCAAATTACTGCCTAAGCTGCTATCTGTATTAGTCAAGCAACACCAACAGCAGCTAACAGCAACATTCCTCCAAGACTGGCTTTACGAAGTTACTTGGCAACCCAAACCACGTCAGGGGACAGACATCCGCTTGCAAGAACCGAGTAGTTGGTTAATTTTCGCTGACAGAATGGGTGTAGGACAAGCCCTAGCCAATCTTTTAGAAGAACGAGGTCAGAACTGTCTTTTAGTCTACGCGGGAGATACATATCAAGCCAAGGAACCAGGTACTTGGAGTCTCAACCCCTCTAACCCAGCTGATTTCGAGCGTCTCTTTCAAGAAGTCGTAGCAACAACAAACCCGCCATTAAAGAAAATTGTCCACCTGTGGAGTCTAGACGCAGAATTATTGGTATTGACTGTTCCGTCGCTAGAAGAAATTCAAGTTCTCGGTTGTGGCAGTACGCTGCATTTGGTACAAACTCTTGCTAAGCGTTATCAACAAGCCTCACCTCATTTATGGTTGGTGACGCGCAAGGCAGTACAACTTTCGTCATCACAGCCAGGAGTCGCTCAAGCTTCTTTGTGGGGATTGGGCAAAGTCATTGCACTAGAGCATCCAAAACTGTGGGGAGGATTACTCGATTTAGCTGGCGATGCACCGCAAGATGAAGCCATTCATTTATTGACAGAAATTGTTGATTCTCAAGGAGAAGAGCAGGTGGCGTTTCGTGAAGGACAGCGCTATGTAGCTCGCTTAGTCCGTAGCGAAGTACCACCGAACAAGATTGCATCTTTCGATGCAAACAGCACCTATCTAATTACAGGCGGGCTAGGGGCATTAGGAATCAAAGTAGCGCAGTGGATGGTAGCGCAAGGAGCGCGATGTTTACTCCTGACTGGGCGTCGAGAACCTTCTATGGAGGTACAACAAGCGATCGCACAGATGGAAACGCAAGGAGCCGAGATTGTCGTCGCGCAAGCTGATGTCGCCGAGTGGCAGGATATGGTGCGCGTGTTTGAACACATCGAAACGGCAATGCCGCCCCTACGCGGAATCGTCCATGCGGCTGGCGTTCTCCATGACGGTATTTTGCTACAGCAAAATTGGCAAGCCTTTGAGCAAGTGATGGCGGCAAAAGTTAAAGGAACCTGGATTCTACACAGCTTGACGAAGCAGTTACCGCTTGATTTATTCGTCACGTTCTCCTCAGTTTCCGCATTGTTGGGTTCGCCAGGACAAGGAAATTATGCAGCAGCTAATGCCTTTATGGATGCTTTAGCTCATCATCGGCGAGCCATGGGGTTGCCAGGGTTGAGTATTAACTGGGGACCGTGGAGCGATGCAGGAATGGCAGCTAACCTGAATAATCGCGACCAAGCGAGATTCACTGCCCAAGGAGTGGAACCGATACCAACACAACAAGGAATGCAAGTATTAGGATGGCTCGCTCAACAGAATAAAACTCAGGTAGGAGTATTACCCGTTAACTGGTCTCAATTCCTCAAGCAGTTCCCTCACGTAGCTGCGCCATTTCTAGAGTCGTTCGCAGCAGCAATTGCAGAACCTTCTGCACCACCGCCAACAAACTCATTTCTACAGCAACTAGAGACAACTCCCCTCAGCGATCGCCGCAATCTTTTAATCGCTCACGTTCAAACTGAAGTAGCTCGCGTGATGCGACTTGACGCGTCTCAATTGCCAGATCCGCAACAAGGTTTCTTCGATCTGGGTATGGATTCTCTGATGCTTGTCGAGTTGAAAAACCGTTTGGAAAACACTCTTGGCACTTCTTTACCGACAACTTTACCTTTTGACTATCCTACTGTGGCAGCGCTTGTGGATTATCTAGTGCAAGAAGTCATGCAAATAGAGTTTAGTCGCGAATCTGCTGGAGAACACCAAAGCAACCACGAACAGCTTGTTGCTGAGTCAAATAGAGATTGCTTAGAGCATTTATCCGATGACGAAGCTGAAGCGCTGTTGCTGAGTAAATTGGACAGCATGAGGTACTGAAGATGAATTTGAAAGAACAAGAATCTGTATCTCCAATCAAGCGCGCCCTTCTGGCGCTGGAGAATATGCAAGCCAAACTAGACGCTATTGAATACGCGCAGAAGGAACCAATAGCGATCGTTGGTATGGGTTGCCGATTTCCGAAAGCAGATAATCCAGAAGCATTTTGGCAACTACTACGCGACGGGGTAGATGCCATTACTGACGTTCCTGCTGACCGATGGGACGTTGAAAAATACTACGATCCTGACCCTGATGCGCTGGGGAAAATGTGTACCCGCAAAGGTGGGTTTTTATCTCAGGTGGATGCCTTTAACCCTGAGTTTTTTGGGATATCAGCGCGAGAAGCAGCAAGCATGGACCCTCAACAACGGCTGTTACTAGAAGTCAGTTGGGAGGCGCTAGAAAACGCAGCACAAGCACCAGAACACTTGTCTAATAGTTCTACAGGAGTGTTTGTCGCGATTTACCTAAACGACTACAGCAAAGTGATGTGGTCGCAAGCGGATCAGTCTCAAATCGATGCGTTTAGCGCGATCGGTAACTCTTTGAGCGTAGCTGCTGGACGCTTATCTTACGTCTTAGGACTGAAAGGTCCGAGTATGGCTATTGATACGTCCTGCTCTTCTTCTTTAGTTGCAATACATTTGGCTTGCCAAAGTTTGCGCCTCAGAGAGTGCGATCGCGCTTTGGCTGGCGGAGTTGGTTTGAACCTCATGCCAGATACGAGCATTGCGCTTTCTAAGTCGCGGATGCTCAATCCTAACGGTCGCTGCCAAACTTTCGATGCTGCGGCTAATGGATTTGTCAAAGGAGAAGGCTGTGGTGTCGTCGTCCTCAAGCGCCTTAGCGATGCTTTAGCGAATAACGACAATATTCTCGCCTTGATTCGCGGCTCTGCGGTTAATCACAATGGTCGTAGTAGCAGTTTGATTGCTCCTAATGGAATATCTCAACAAGCTGTGATTCGCCAAGCTTTGGAAAATAGTGGCGTAACTTCAGACCAAATTGACTATGTAGAAGTTCAGGGCACAGGAACATCTGTTGGAGAACCGATTGAGGTAGCAGCTTTGCAGGCAGTTTATGGACAAAATCGCTCTCCCAGTCAACCTTTGGTCATTGGTTCAGTAAAAACTAACATCGGTCACTTAGAACCAGCTTCAGGAGTGGCAGGTTTGATTAAGGTCGTACTTGCCCTCCAAAATGGGGAAATTCCACCTCACCTTCATTTGCAGCAACCTAATCCTTACATCAACTGGGATAAATCAATCAAGGTTCCTACTTCTCGGCTACCTTGGCTTACCAACGAAAAGAAACGCTTGGCAGGAGTTAGTGGTTTTGGTTTTTGCGGTACTAACGCTCATTTAATTGTCGAAGAAGCGCCGGTTGCAAAGTCAAAGCAAAGTTCGCTCAAACGTCCTTGGCATTTGTTAGTACTCTCAGCTAAGACAGAGAAGGCATTAGTCGAGTTGGCTGAGCGGTACGAAAAGCACTTGGCTGCTCATCCAGACTTAGTTTTAGAAGACGTTTGTTTTAGTGCTAGCTGCGGGCGATCGCATTTTCAACATCGATTGAGTATCGTAGCTTGCTCATCCAGCGAACTTTGTGAGAAACTCGCTGCTTTTCGTGCTGGAAAAGAAGTCGCAGGGCTATGCAAAGGAAAAGTTGCAGATCTCAAGATTGCTTTTTTATTTCCCCCAGGTTTTGAATCCCTGGGACTAGGACGCCAACTCTACGAAACTCAACCAGAATTCAAGCGAGTTTTCGACCACTGTAATGATATTGCGCGTTCCTATTTAAATAAGTCTTTGTTAGATATTCTGTATCCTGAACCAGAAGCAAGTTCTGCTCTGAATGCAAGTGCTGACAGTGAAGTGGCTTTATTTGCCTTGGAGTATGCCTTATACCAATTATGGAAAGCTTGGGGCATAGAACCTAGCATCGTCACAGGTCAAGGTGTCGGAGAATATGTAGCTGCTTGTGTAGCTGGAGTATTTAGCTTAGAAGATGGCTTAAAGTTAGTTGCCAAATCGTCTCCAGAATTCGAGCAGATAGCTCAGCAAATAACTTACTCGCAGCCCAAAATTCCCCTGGTGTCTAATACTGGACAGGTAGTTACTACTCAGATAGCTAGCCCTGAATATTGGTGTCATCGAAAACGACAATCGATTACGACTACCAGTTTAGATACCTTAACGCAACAAGGATACGAGATATGCGTGGCAGTTGGAGCAAACCCTGAAGAGTTATCTGAGCAAATTTTGCTTCCTAGTCTGCATCCACAGAAGAATGATTGGCAACAACTTCTTGAGAGTTTAGGCACCTTATACGCGCGCGGTGCAAAAGTCAACTGGTTTGGTTTTGCAAAAGACTACTCGGGTCAGCGCGTACAACTACCAACCTATCCTTGGCAGCGCCAGCGCTACTGGTTCGAAACTCAAAATGAAACTCATAATGGGCATCAAAAAACTCAATTGTCGACTGTTAATTTGTTTAATCAAGTAGCACCCGAACAGCTAGTTAAGCAACTTGAAAAAACTGGCAAACTTTCACAGGAGGAATTGAATTTAATTCCCAGAATTTTTGAGGTTTTAAAACATTACCCCGAAGCAGTTAGTACGCAAGAAACTGAACGAAAAACCGTGCCACAGTTTAATATTCATTCTCTAACAGCGCCTGATATTCAAGCTTGGCTTGTAGACCGCATTGCTAAAGAATTGGGAGTTAAACCAAAAGATATCAACGTTCGTGCTGCTTTTGATAGCTACGGTCTAGATTCAGTGCTAGCACTTAGCATTGCTAGTGCGGGCAAGCAAGTTCTAGGAATTGAAGTTTCCCCACTTATGTTGGTGCATTATCCCACAATTGAGTCGCTTTCACAGCAATTAGCTAAAGAAATTGAAGCTTCAGAATCCGAAATTTTTGAAATTTAATTTCAAAACTAATTTGAACAATTACAAAATAAGAGAGATTGTATATGAATGTATCTGTGCTGAAAGTATCCGAACTTGTAGAAAATCTTCATCAGCAAGGCGTTCAACTCTGGGCTGATAATGGCAAACTTAAAATTCATTCTCCCAAAGGGATTTTAACATCCGAGATGCGCCAAGAAATCGCGCAGCGCAAGCCGGAAATTTTAGCATATTTGGATGAAAGTAACGGTGTTAGTGATTCGGATGTACGTGAAGAACATCTGAGTTTACCAACTATAGGTCGTCTGATTGGCGGATATTGCGATCGCATGGGTGTTAAACCACCTGCGATCGATTCAACAATCATGGCAAAAAGTTTAGTCGTAACTTTTCGTCCTTTACCACCAGGTTACAACAATAACGCGATCGTGGAATTTAGAAAAAACTTAGAAACTAAACTCGCAGCGTGTGGTGTTCAGATCAAACCTTGGGAACAAGCAACAAAAGAGTTTACATATGAACTCAATATACCATTTATCAATTGGAAGAAAAGCATCAAAACCAGAGCAGTAAAAGCTGGAATTAGTGCAGTTATTGATGTAGAAAGAAAACCGTCTTTGGCAGGTAAGCTAAAGATATGTGTTGTAGAGAATCTCTACAATGGCTACACTCGATTTATTTTGAAAAATCAAAGAATATCTGTTTCAAAAATAGCTCAGTTTATCAGTTGGGCTGAAGAAAATGTTCGCTCTATTGAAGACCCAACAAATACTCAAGTTATCGTTTTAACAGAACTCGATAAAAAAATCACTGACTCGCAAGTTCCTTATCAACAAAAGATTCCAATTGGAATTAATACATTAGTCAGAACGTTTTCTGAGATTGCGATTGGAGTCTCGCCGACTCACATTTCTATTTTAAATATGAATCTTTCTGATTCAATATTTCCTGTAAATGAGATAGACCGATTCGTTCTCAAATCATTAATTCCTAAAATTTATGTACCGATAATGCCATTGTCAATGCGGCAATTTCAAGTAGGAACTTATGACTCAACTCAATCGGGCTTTGCTGCTAAGTTGGTAAAAATGGGTCAAGAGTTAGCTTCAACAAATCTCTTACCTGCTGGCTTCAAAATCAATAACGTCATTAAAAGGAAGTCACACCGAGATATCGTTGACTGGATGATGGATGGTAGGACAGGTGTTTCTTATGGATTTGTTGCTTATGCCGAACCGCCACAATATATAGGAGCAAGAGAAATATCTGAAGATGAATGGCTCAATTTGTTGCCAATAGAAGGATATAGTAGCGCTGAAGTACGGCAAAATCAAGCTGGTAGGCGATACGTAAAAACAAAAATAGCAGATAAATACGTTTATCAGCAAGTTCCTGATATTTGGCTACTTACTTCTCGTTCAGGTTCCAAGAAAACAGATTTAAGTTTAGAGCGTGACATTCTTAGAGTTGGTTTAAAAGACAAATTATATCTGCAATTACCAGAGGGTGTCGATCCAGCAGTAGCAGATATCAAGCCTTCTTACGATATCTACGTCATGGTAGCGATCGCCCTAGCGACTGCTTTGTATGCACCAAAACTAATCGAAGACGGTGCGCCCATCGTTCATTTTCATGGATATCCATCAATTCAGTGGTTTGAAACTCATCAATATTGCACTGGTGTAGACAATCCTTCAGTTCCTTGTGGAACCTATGAATCGGGAGTTTTCAATTTTTTAGGTATATACAATTTAGTCAACAAATACGGTAGCAATATTACCTTAGCCTGTTTAATTGAACCAGATCACGGCACAAATATCATCACCTCTAACTGGGAGTATTTAGTTGCCAAAATTAAATCTGGTGTTGAACAACAACAAATTGAGTTAGGCGGTAAACATTTTCCTTCGCTTAAAGAAAACATTGCTGTTAGCTGAATTGCTAGCAATGAATCAGGATATTAACCATGACAATTATTGCAGGTCAGACAGTACTATTAACGGGTGCTTCGCGTGGTATTGGAAAGTCGATTGCTCATCATTTGGCGAAAAAGAAGGCAACTATTATTGGTGTTGCGCGATCGCCAAATGAGTTAAATAAAGTTGCAGCTGACGTTGAAGCTTTGGGTGGTAAATGGATAGGTATTCCCTTTGATATAAGTCAGTTAGAAGAACTACCAAACTTAATTAAAAAAATTGAGCAAATTACAGATTCAATTGACATTTTAATCAACAATGCTGGTATAGAAATCTATCGCTCTTTTGCAGATTATTCCCTAGCAGAAATTCAGTCCATATTGACAGTTAATTTACTGGCTGCAATGGAATTAACTCGTGCTTTCTTGCCTAGTATGTTATATCGACGTAAAGGTCATATTGTCAATATTGCCTCTTTAGCAGGTAAAAAAGGTGCTCCTTACAACAGTGTTTATTCGGCAAGTAAAGCTGGCTTATTGATGTGGACTGATGCACTTCGACAAGAACTAGCGGGTACTGGTGTCGAAGTTTCTGCAATTTGTCCAGGATATGTTTCTGGGCAAGGAATGATTGCTGATAGCGGCGTGCCAATACCAAAGTTAGCTGGTGCATCGACAGCCAACGATGTTGCGATCGCACTTGTCAAAGCAATCGAGCAAAATAAGGCTGAAGTTGTTGTTAACCAAGACGTTGTAACAGAAACTTTTTCAAAAATAGTATTTGCCATCGGACAGTTTTTTCCGCGATTTGGAGATGCTTTTTATCGGTTAATTCGAGTAACAGAGCTAAACCAAAAGCGGATAAAAAATCAAAGTTCAGAGGTTGGAGTTAAAAGTTAGCAATGGTAGCAGTTGAAGAAGCGTGCGGACGTTTCCTCTGCTATGCCGTAAAAATTAAGCCTAATCGAATCAGTAGTAGAAATAGGAGTACTGTGATGAAAAAAGTCTATTTAATGATGTATGACTTAGGCGCAGGTCATCGTAGTACTGCCAACGCTTTAAAAACAGTTATTGAACAACGAAAACTACCTTGGAAAATTCATATAGTTGATGCATTTAAAGAAATTATTGGAACGACGGCTCCTCACTACGTTTATAATAATTTGATTCTCAAAAAAACTTGGGCAAAAATTATTAATGACCCTTTATTAGTTCCCTCGTTTAAGTTACAAATACAACTGAGTCATTTTGCTTGGTTAGGGCGTTTTAAAAAGTTTTGGCAGCAGCATCAACCCGATCTAGTCGTCGCACTATTACCTTATACCAATCGACTAATTTACGAAAGCTTGCAGGCAGTATGTCCTAGTGTTCCTTTCGTTACGGTCATTACAGATCACGCCGATTGTCCGCCCCACTTTTGGATTGAACCACAAGAACAATTTTTAATTTGTCCTACACCGACAGCAGTTACTCAAGCCAAACATCTGGGTTTTCCGCAAGACAAAATCTTCTGCACATCAGGAGTTGTTATTCATCCTCGATTTGCTGAACCGATCAAAGTAGATCGTCGCAATGAAAGACAGCGACTCGGACTAGATCCTGATTTACCTACAGGCTTAATTACTTTTGGCAGTCAAGGCTCAAAAGTGATGCTAGAGATTGCCGATAGTTTAGAAAAATCGTTACTGAATCTACAACTTATTTTTATTTGCGGACGCAACGAAGAAATTGCAAATATTCTGCGTCGTCAACAAAGTCGTTTGCCAAGATTCATCGAAACATTCACAAGTGAAATTCCTTACTATATGCATTTGTCAGATTTCTTCATCGGTAAATCTGGCTCAGTAGGTGTGAGTGAAGCAGTAGCGATGAACTTACCAGTCATTACTGATTGTAATGCCTTGAGTATGTTTCAAGAACGTCCTTCTGCTGCATGGATTGCTGAAAATGAAATTGGAATTGTCGTTAAAGATTTTCGCGATATTAATCAAGCTGTCGCTAAGTTAATTCAGCCGGAAAATTTAAGGCGTTACCGTGCTAATGCAGCAGCTATGGATAACCGCGCAGTATTTGAAGTTGTTGAGATTTTAGAAAGAGTTTTAGAAAACTCCTTCTTAGAAGCTACACAAATAGTTCGCGTTTGAGTGAGGTGAGTGCGAAACACCTCATTTCAGCCTCAAGAAATCCTTGATTTAATAAGGAGTAAATTAATGAAATTTGATTGGTTAATTATCGGGGCAGGATACTCAGCTTGCGTACTAGCTGAGCGCATTGTAACGCAGCTTGGGCAGAGAGTTTTGATTGTTGAGCGGCGAGATCACATTGGCGGAAATGCGTACGATTACTATAACGAACATGGCATTTTAGTTCACAAATATGGACCGCATATTTTTCACACAAAGTCTAAGAAAGTGTGGAATTATTTGTCGCAATTTACAGAATGGAGACATTACCACCATCACGCGCTAGGAGTCATAGAAGGGAAAAAAGTTCCTATTCCCTTTAATCTTAATTCGTTGTACGCACTTTTTCCGCCTAAATACGCAGAAAAGCTAGAAAATTTACTTCTAGAACACTTTGGTTTTGGGGTAAAAGTTCCTATTCTCAAATTGCGTGAAAGTGCAAGTGGAGACTTAACTTTCTTAGCTGACTACATTTATGAAAACGTCTTCCTGCGCTATACGATGAAGCAGTGGGAGTTAAAACCAGAAGAACTAGATCGCGGAGTGACAGGGCGAGTTCCAGTATACATTAGTCGAGATAATCGGTATTTCCAAGATCCGTATCAAGCAATGCCTAAGCACGGCTACACCGAGATGTTCCGCCGCATGCTGGCGCATCCTAACATTAAAATCATGTTGAATACAGATTATCGCGAGATTATCAATGACGTTAAGTTTAACCGCATAATCAATACTGGACCAATTGATACTTTCTTTGACTATATGTATGGGGAGTTACCCTATCGGAGTTTAAACTTTGAGTTTCAGACTTTGGAGCAAGAATGGTATCAAGAAGCCGGTACTGTTAACTACCCGAATGACTACGATATTACTCGCATCACTGAGCAAAAATATTTGACAGGGCAAACCTCAGATAAAACTACTGTGATGCTGGAATATCCTCAAGCTTATGTCCCAGGGAAAAACGATCCTTATTATCCAATTCCGCGCGAGGAAAACCGCGATCGCCTCAATCTTTACCTCAAAGAAATCGAGAAACTCAATGGTTCGGTAATATTTGCCGGACGATTAGCAGATTATAAATATTACGACATGGATCAAGTCGTGGTCAGGGCGCTTGGCGTGTTTGAAAAGGAAATCGCTGCTGTTTGAGACTATGACGTTCGCGCGGAAAATTTTTTATGGAACCTTTAACACAAAATCAGACAACAAGCAAGCAACGCTTAGAGTGCTTGATGTGTCACTATCGTGTCAATCCGCTTGATGAATCTGCATTTTATACGTTCCGTTGCAATGTCCGAGCCTATATGGACGAAGAGTTCAAGGTTTGGCGATGTCCTGATTGTCAGACGATTCACTGTCTAGACGTTGTCGATCTTGACCGCTATTATGCAAAGTTCCCGATTTTTCAAGCTGAGTTAACGTGGTCTTATCGATTTATCTATCGCAAGCTTTGCAGTCGATTCACAAAGCATGGGTTTTCCCAGAATCACTTGTTGCTAGATTATGGCTGTGGTGCTAATGGGTTGTTTGTGCAATACCTGCAAGAACGCGGCTTTCAGAATACTTATGGATATGACCCCTACGGACCAAAAGATGGCTTCGGCGATCGCGCCATCCTCCAAAACGGACCTTTCGATTACATTTCACTTCAAGATGTTATCGAACACGTTGAAGATCCTCATGAGTTATTGAGTGAGTTAGATAGCTTGCTTGCTCCTGGAGGTTATATTCTCATCGGCACGCCTGACGCTGCTCGTCTCCATCTTAACCGACCAAACTCACCTGATGACTACAATTTAGTTCACGTTCCCTACCACCTACATATTTATACACGTGAATCGCTCGAATCTTTAGGGCGTCATCAAGGATGGGAAGTTGTAGATTTCTTCAATCGCGGATACGACGATACACCTTGGTTTGGTTTCAACGTTCGCACTTGGAACGCCTACGTGAGTTTAATGGATGGTTCTGTCGATGTTGTTTTTGAACCACTCAAACTAGGAAAAGCGTTTACCTCACCTAAATTTATTTTCTACGCTACTTTCGGCTATTGGCTTAGTTTTTACTCGCGGATGTCTGTGATGTTCCGCAAAAGCAGTTAGAGCGCAAATTAGTCCACAATGATGAATCCACAAGTCACAATCGTTGTTTCCCCGCGCGAGCGTTTTAGCTACACTCGCGAATCTTTAGAAAGTCTTTATGCACACACAAACATTCCCTTTAAGTTAGTTTATGTCGATGGCAACTCGCCGCCAGATGTACAGCAATATCTCGCAGCACAAGCCCAAGAAAAACATTTTCAACTGATTCGTACCGATTACTACCTCTGTCCTAATCGCGCTCGAAATCTTGGTTTAGCTGCGGTTGACACAAAATATGTCGTGTTTGTTGATAACGACGTCATTTTTTCGCCAAATTGGTTGGATGCTCTTATCAACTGTGCTGAAGAAACAGAAGCAACCGTTGTTGGACCATTGGTCTGTCAAGAGCAACCCGTACATGAAATTATTCACTTTGCTGGCGGCGAATGTCACATTGTTCTCGATGCCAAAGGAAGACGTCGCCTGCGCGAGAAGATGTACAGACAAGGTCAAATGGTAGCAGAGGTACGTCATAAGTTGCAACGCACTCTCACAGAGTTATCAGAGTTCCATTGCGTGCTAGTGCGGACGGCGATATTTCACAAAATTGGCGGCTTTAATGAATCGATGTTCAATACAAAGGAGCACTTAGACTTTTGTATGGACGTAGTCAAAGCAGGAGGTACAGTCTACTTTGAGGCTGATAGCATCGTTACTTATGTAGCGCCACCACCTCTAAAGTGGACAGATTTACACTTTTATATGCTGCGGTGGAGTGATGCTTGGGAGTTAGCTAGCTTAAAACACTTGCGAGAAAAGTGGGGCTTAGCCGAAGACGGGTACTTTCAGCATAAATACAAAATTTTGGGATGGAGACGCGTCCATGCAATTTATCTTCCGCTCATTCGGAAGTTGACTTTAGGTGTCGAAAATCAATGGCTGGAAAACGCTCTCATCTATGGGTTAGCACCTATAGAAAAGTTATTCAATCGCTACCTCACAAGTCAATACGCCAAGCACCACCTCAAACCACAGTCTCCATCGCCAACACATCCGACCTCAGTCACATTCATGCCTGGTAGTTGAAGGCATAGCACAATGAAGATTCTTCTACTTCACGACTATGGTACAGCAACCGGAGGAGCCGAACTGCAAATACTAGCTTTGCGGAAAAATTTGCGCGATCGCGGTCATGATGCGCGGCTATTTGCTAGTCGTGGCACGTTAGTTCCTGGCAGTCCCGTTTTAGCAGATTACACTTGCTTTGGCACGACATCAATATCGCTGCAATTTCTCTCAAATACTATTAATCCCTCGGCTTATTTTAACTTGCGTCGCGCTCTGCAAGAATTTCAACCGGATGTCGTGCATATCCGGATGTTTTTGTGGCAACTTTCGCCGTTAATTCTGCCACTGCTGAAAGACATACCGTGTTTGTATCAAACTGCCGTCTACAAAGCAATTTGCCCAGTAGGGACAAAACTATTGCCCGACAAAAGTCCGTGTCACGAACCTCCTGGAAAAGCTTGTTTGCGTCATGGCTGTTTGGAAGTACCAGCAACATGGCCAGTGTTTATGCTACAACAGCAGCTTTGGCAAAAGTGGCGCAATGCTATCGACTTAGTCGTAACGCTAAGTCATGCCATGAAAGCAATTTTTGCAACCGCAGGAATTGAACCGATTGAAGTCGTGCATAACGGAGTTCCGGTTAGACCAATACGTTCGTCGTGTCTTAGCGAGCCGCCAACTGTAGCTTATGCAGGTCGATTGGTTGCTGAAAAAGGCGTGGGAGTTTTGTTGCAAGCCTTTGCCCGCGTTCAAACGCAGATTCCTCAAGCGCAGTTAGTGATTGCAGGTCAAGGTGCAGAAGCAGAAAATCTCCAAGCCTTAGCCGCCGAATTAAACCTTGGCGATCGCATTGTGTGGTTGGGTCATTTACCTCGCCAAGCTATGGAACAACACTTCGACACAGCTTGGGTGCAAGTTGTGCCTTCACTATGGGCAGAACCGTTTGGTAATGTGACGACAGAAGCGATGATGCGAGGTACAGCGGTCATTGCTAGCCGTGTTGGCGCGCAACCTGAGATTGTCCGCGATGGCGAGACTGGTTTTTTAGTACCGCCGAATGACGTTGATGCTTTAACTACTGCATTGCTGAGTTTATTACAAAATCGCGATCGCGCTGAAAAAATGGGGAGGGCTGGTCGCGATCGCGCCTTGAAGAACTTTAGTGAAGATAAATGTACTGAAAAATTTCTAGAAATCTACCAGCGATTAATTGCATCTTACAGCACTCATCGCGTTCGTCAAACTTCCAGGATAGCACCCTTTAGAGAAACCGCCTCATGACTCCAGACCCTGTGCGTGTTGATTCTAATCAATACATTCAAACTGACGCACTCAATGCGCAGTTGCAAAAGCGATCGCGCAAGTCTGGCTTGGTGACAGTGGCGGCTCAACCAATTAAGGTCGCTTTAGGAATTGGCTCAACGGCTATCTTGGCAAGACTGCTTACACCAGCAGACTTTGGCTTACTGGCAATGGTTGCTCCCCTGTTGAAACTCGTTGATAGTTTAGCAAACCTTGGTTTAGAAACTGCCACAGTCCAACGCGAAAAATTAGATCATCAACAAGCAAGTGCTGTCTTCTGGTTATCTTTGAAAATTAACGCAGTCGTCCTCGGTTTGATGGTTTTAATGGCTCCTGTCCTGGCGCGATTCTACCAACAAAACGAGCTAACAGAAATAACAATCGCGCTGGCAGTTGGTGTTTTGAGTTTGTGTCTCACGTTTCAGCACAAATCACTTCTCAAGCGACAAATGCGCTTTGAAGCAATCACTGCAATTGAAATCGGTTCGCTACTTGCAGGTGCAATTAGTGCGATCGCGGCGGCTTGGTTGGGTTTGGGGTACTGGGCGTTAGTTTTACAGATTGTCGTGATGCAACTTACTCAAAGCATTGCAAGTTGGTTTGTGTGTGGTTGGCGACCAGCAAGATATGTCAAATCAAATGCTTTAGATTTCAATTTGCGGGCAATGGTTGCTTATGGAGCACACTTAACTGGGTTTCGCTTTCTGACACGTATTGGAATGTCACTTGACCGCATTCTCATAGGCTACTTGAGTGGTGCGGGCGCACTCGGGTTTTATGCGGTTGCTTACCAGTGGGCGTATTTTCCTTTTGAGCAGATTTATCATCCTCTGTTCGATGTTGCGGTGTCGAGTTTTAGTCGGACTCAGCACGATCCCCAACTGTACCGCGCTTACTGTCGGCGGGGGTTGATGCCAATTTTTGCCTTTTCTATGCCCATACTGGCGTTTGGTTTTGTTGTCGCACGCGATATTGTTCTCTTACTCCTAGGAAACCAATGGTTACCAGCCGTTCCTTTGCTTCAAGTTTTGGCGATCGCTGTATTCGTCGGTAGTATGTATCGCGTTACCAAATGGCTCTATGTATCAACAAGTCAAACCGATCGACAGTTACGTTGGGGTTTAATTCATACTCCTGTGATGATTGGCGCTGTCGCCATTGGTGCTATGTGGGGAGCGTTTGGGGTTGCTGTTGGTTATGCAGCGGGAATTTGTTTACTAACTTATCCTTCAGTTGCTTTTTGTTTAAAAACTTCGCCGCTATCAACATCGGATTTTTTTGGTGTTGTTTGGCGACCAGCATTTGCTTCGATTATCGCCGCCATCATTCTTTATGCAACTCAATTTGCTTTACCACTCAACCAGGGTGTTTTGAGTTTACTACTCAAGACGATCGTTTTTAGCGTGTTTTATCTGCTGTTATGGATACTTTTGGGAGGAATGCAACTATTCAAGAGCTCTAGAAATTTGTAAAGCACGATGAGCTTGATTTATGAAGCACCAACAACCTTATTTCTCGATTGTGATTCCGACTTACAACCGTCCAGAACAACTGGCACGTTGTTTAGAATCGTTGACGCGCTTAGACTACCCGCGTCAAGACTTTGAGGTAATTGTTGTAGACGATGGCAGTACAACACCACTAGAACCTATTGTTACTCGTTACAAGCTGAACTTAACGCTGATTCATCAAGCTAACTCTGGACCTGCGGCTGCAAGAAACACTGGTGTAAAACGCGCAAAGGGCAAGTACTTAGCTTTCACCGATGATGACTGTACGCCTGCACCTGATTGGTTAACAACCTTAGCAGATCGTTTTGCCACTGCACCAAACTGTATGATTGGCGGTCAAACCTTGAATGCACTTCGGCAAAACCCCTACTCTACTGCGAGTCAACTATTAGTAGATTACCTTTATATTTTTCATCAAACTAGCCTGCCGCAGTTGCATTTTTTTACCTCTAATAATATGTCCTTGCCAACAGAAATGTTTCGCAACCTTGGTGGTTTTGATACTACCTTTACGCTGGCTGCCGCAGAAGATCGGGAATTGTGCGATCGCTGGTTACATTACGGTTATGAAATGATTTACGCTCCTGAGGTGCAGATTTATCACGCACATCAATTAACACTTGCAAGTTTCTGGCGTCAGCAATTCAATTATGGTCGCGGAGCTTTTAACTTTCAAGTTTGTAGGTCTTCTCGAACTCGCGAAAAAACTAAAGTCAATCCACTGAAGTTTCTCTTTAATTTACTAACTTATCCTTTTTGGCAAAATCTGCAAAAGTTTGAGCACCCAGCAATTTTATTAACACTGTTGTTGTTCGTCTCTCAAGTAGCAGCAATCGCTGGATTATTTAGAGAAACTTTTAGCAGAAATTCATTTAGAAATTTAGACTTTTCACTGTTTGTACCGGACAAATAATTAAAGTTAGTCATCGGTAACTGGTAATTGGTAAAAACATTGAGCTACTTACTATTACCCAATCTTAATTACATCCACTCACTTATTCGCTAGACCAATGCTATCAACTCCTAAATCAATTGATGTTCTTGTCGCCCGCTATGGTGGCGCACACTACGCTAGCTATCAGGCACTATGCGCGATCGTGGAACAGCAACAACTTCCTTGGCAACTGAATGCTATTGATGTAGACGACATCGTAGAACGCTTCATGGCACAACAAAATCAAATGGTAGATCTCTACAAAGCACTTACTGGAAAGAGGGGTGGTGAATTGTATACTCAGATGCTGAAAAATGGGCAAACATGGCTTCACCCAGTGCTACTGTTTATGAATCAACTTCTTGTTAAACTTAATTACTCAAAAGGCGTACAAATTTTTACTGAATTCTGGCGCGATCGCCAACCAGATTTAGTTATTTCAACATTACCTTTGTATAACAAAGTTCTTTGGAATAGTTTACAGCAAGGAAAACCAGGTACTCCTGCGATCGTTATTCCTGTAGATTTTGGCGATGTCCCACCTGGATTTTATATCGAACCAGAAACAGGAAGCTACATAGCTTGCGCGAGTGAAAAAATGGCACAACAAGCCCGCGCTTTAGGAGTCAAAGAAGAACTGATTGTGCCAACTTCAGGATTGATGATTCATCCTCGTTTTTATCAACCTATTCTGTGCGATCGCGCCTCGGAAAGAGAACGTTTAGGTTTAGATCCTCATTGTTTGACTGGAATTGTCATGTTCGGCGGCTATGGTTCTAAAGTGATGTTGGAAATTGCCAAGCGCTTGGAGAAGTTTCATCAAAGCTTACAACTTATTTTTATTTGCGGACGTAACGAAGAACTCGCTACCGAATTAAATCAACTTCAAGGTAATCAAAAGAAGTTTGTTGTGGGATTTACTCAGGACATTCCTTACTATATGCATCTTGCTGACTTTTTTATTGGTAAAGCAGGTGGTAGTAGTATCAGCGAGGCACTGGCAATGAAGTTACCAATTATCGTTGAAAGCAATAATACCATACTCAAAAATGAGCGACTTAATGCTGATTGGATTCAACAACAACAAGTAGGTGTGGCGATCCGCAGTATTCGAGATATCGATAAGGCAGTTGCACAGTTTATTGATGCAGAAAGTTTGGCGCGTTATCAGGCAAAGATTGCAACTGTAGATAATTGTGCTGTATTTGAAATGCCAGGTATTTTACAGAAAATTCTTGCAAATAGTTATAAGTTAAATTCACCTGAAATTCTTAAACAGAGGTCGTGATAGCGATGGGGCAAACGACTGCAACATTGTTAGAGATAGCAAGCAAGTTAGCTCAAGACTTAATCCAAAGTATTTACGAGATATTTGTTTATGCTAGTGCCAATTATTTTCGATTTACAATTCTCAGTTTTCTCGTTTTTTGGGTATTATTTAAAGATAGATTAGCACATTTTCGCATCCAACCTCGACCAAAAACAAAAAACAAAGTCATCCTCAGAGAAATTGGTTTTAGTTTATCAACTTTTGTAGTTATTGGCACGATAAATTGGTTTTTAAATATAGTTTTACAGGAGCGTTATGGTTTATTTTATGACAATGTATACAGTGATATTAGTACTTACGGTTGGAGTTATTTTTGCTTAAGTATATTTTTGTTACTCGTCATTGATGACACATACTTCTACTGGGCGCATCGTTTACTGCATCATCCACAACTATTTCGCCGCGTTCATAAAGTACATCATTACAGCATCGATCCTACGCCTTTTTCAACTTATTCTTTTCATCCATTAGAAGCAGCTATTTTGTTTTTTGGTTATCGGCTAACGCCATCTATTATTCCTGTACACAATTTAGCTATTAGTCTTTGGTTACTCCTAACGTTATTAAATGCAATTATTATTCATCTTGGTTATGAAATTTATCCTCGATGGTTTACTAAATCGCGATTGACAAATTGGAAAACTCCTAGTACCCACCACAATATGCATCATGCAAAAGTACATGGTAACTATGGTTTGATTTTCACGTGGTGGGACAAGCTGATGAAAACAGAATTTCCTGATTATCAAGCACAAGTAGAAGCTGTACAGCAACGAAAACTTACCTTGCAAAAGAAAAAATAATGGCAAATTGGTATCCGTGGTTGAGTGTTGCGCTGAATTCCCTTAAATTGAGGTCATCAAAGTCATGAATCAAAGTCGCGTCAAAGTTTTGACTTTAGCTGCAATGTGTTCTGCATTATTTATGACAAACACCGATGACACAGTTTTGAACGTAGCACTACCGCAGATTCAAACGAGTTTAGGTTCTGATGTTTCAGGATTGCAGTGGATTCTCAACGCTTACACGTTACCTGCTGCAAGTTTGGCACTCACAAGCGGTACCTTTGGAGATACTTACGGACGCAAGCGACTATTTCTTGCAGGAGTCGCCATTTTTATGGTCGCTTCAGTGATTTGTGGCTGTGCTACTCATATGGGAATTTTAATTACTGGTCGAGTATTGCAAGGTATTGGTGCGGTTGCTTTAATTCCAACTTCTTTGTCGATCCTCACGCATACTTTTCCTAAACCCCAAGAACAAACGCAAGCGATCGCAATTTGGTCTGCGGTATCAGCATTAGCACTCATTGCAGGTCCGGTGATTGGGGGATTACTTGTGGATGTTTTTGGCTGGCAAAGTACATTTTTTATGAATATACCCTTTGGTGCGATCGCGTTTTGGATTACGACGCGCTTTGTCAACGAAGCACAGCATAAACGTCGGCGGTATATCGATCTACCAGGTTTGATCTTAAGTGTCGTTGTTTTGGCAGCACTCACTTACGCCTTAATTGAAGGAAATACGCAGACATGGCGATCGCCGCTGATTCTCGGTTTATTTGCGATCGCAGGAGTCAGTTTTGTGACATTTTTAATTGTTGAATTTCGCAGCACTCATCCTTTATTGCCAATCAATTTATTTAAAAATCCCAGTTTCAGCGTCGTTAATGGCGTTCATGTCTTAGTGATGTTCACGTTCATTAGCTCGCTGTTCATTTTCAGCTTATTTTTGCAACAAGTGCAAGGTTACTCAGCTATCGCCGCAGGTGTACGTTTTCTCCCGTTAAATGGGGCTTTTGTTGTGGCGTTGCTGATTTCAGGTTGGTTAGCAGCGCGGGTAGGATGGCGCTTGACGATGACGGTAGGGTTAACTTTAGCAGGCTTGGCGACATTATCGTTTGTTGGTCTGCGTGCTGATACTGAATATGGAACAATGGTATGGATGCTCGTGGTTTCTGGCTTTGGTGGTGGCTTGACACTACCCCCTTTAGCCGCAGTTGCGATGAGTGTTGCACCGCCATCACAAGCAGGAATCGCCTCAGCAGTACTCAATACAACAAATCGTCTCGGTGGGATTTTAGGAGTTGCACTGCAAGGAACAATTCTGATGCAAAGACAAGCTGCGGAACTAGTGCGATCGCTTTCTGCTTGGAATCTACCTTCAAACTTGCAAAATCAACTCATTACTGAGGTTCTACGTAATGGCGCGAAACTTCCTGCTAATCTCCCAGCTAACATCAATCCATCAAAGTTGCAGCACGCAATTCACAATGCTTTCGTTTCAGGTTTGCACGCTACAGTCGTTGTTGCTGGTATTGCTTTACTTATTGGGGCATTATTGGTTTGGGCATTTATACCTTCAACGGTTCATCGAGAGAATCAAGTAAAGGTATAATCAGATACCTGGAGTGAAACACCTATTATCTTGGCTAAGGTGACACGCTGAAGGCATTGGATTACACATCCTAATACAAATACCACAAGACAAGGTCAGCACTACAAAACCTGAAAGTAAAAGCACTTGGATCGATACATTCTGTTGCAATGAAAAATCAGCACAACATCATTTAGCGTTACCTATTCTAGGAGCAATTGACAAACAAACAGTTTCTGGAGCTATTTTTTCAGAAACTCATGCTGGTTCTCTTCTATGATGAGTGAAACCAAAGGCATACTATATCTTCCAAATCTAGCATGCGTAATTTTGCGCAAGAGTAAATTACTGAGAGAGAAAGCCGACAAGCAACAGGGGAACAAAGATCAGTGCAGACACAACTAACAACAGCGTTCCTGCATCTACATCGATTTCTTCAGTTTGTTTCTTTGGTTGTGGTTGGGGCATTGTTACACCTCAGATGAGGTAAGCATATACACTTAGGGTAATCGATACTGATGCTTTCTGACAGATGGGGAAGTTGAGAATTGTAAAGAATTTGATTTTACTGGCGAACTTTTTGGCGAAATTTAAGGGCTGCGATCGCCCATTCTCGCAACACTATGCTTCAAAACCGTTTTGCTAGTTATTTCTACTCCAGCACAAAATACAGACTTAATTTGAGGTTTTTTAAGTTTAATGAACGACAGCGATCGCGCAAATCATCGAGCGATCGGTTTAACGCTCTCACTAAGAGATATCACATCCTCCAACTCTACTTCACAATCGCATCCAACAGCCATAGTAAGAACCTGTTCGTCGCTAGGCATTTGCACCATCAAAGTTGCACTGTAGCCAGATTGAGAAAGAACAATATAACCAGAATATCCGTGCCACTCAAGGCTTGTCAAAGCTTGCCTTGAATGCTTATTTTACAGAATAGGTAAGAGATTGCAGTCAAGCAATGAATATTGGTGGAACTCTCGTTATATAAAACCTATTCTATTGTTGCCATTTTTGAAGGCATACTAGTATTTTTTCAAATAATTTTGTTTTTCATAAAGTTTAGCATATACGTATATTTTCGTAAGACTACCAGTAATTTTACATAAGCTTTATAAGACCTATAAACTTTTTTATTTTTTCCGAGTTTTTTCTGATTACAGTTTGACGTAATGGGGAAGATAATGCATTACGTAACACACTACATGTTGTGCTAAGTCAGGTATAAATAAAATTTTATAACTTAGATGATTAAAAAACGTTTAGTCATAGATCAGCCTTTTATAGGTAAATTTATTCGCGAAGTTCGGCAAGAAATTGGACTCACACAAGAGCAGTTTGCAGCTGAAGTGGGCGTGACTTGTTCTTCAGTTAATCGTTGGGAAAATGGTCGGGGTAAGCCGTTACCGCTAGCGATGGAAAAGATTCTGACAATGTTGGAACAAATGGGCGAACGCGGTCAGGAGTTACTAGCGAAGTATTCAAACCATTAATAAATAGATAACCTGTGCCGCGCAGACATGGCACAGCAGCAATCGGCATTTCATCAACAAAAACTTATTAATACATTGGGGTTGGTACGCTTATGGCTTTTACCAAGGAGAATCTGCATGCCTCCATAAACGATAGTGCGAACTTAGCAGTGGGTTCTATTGTGACGTGTCGCGATCGCACTTGGATAGTCTTACCTGCGGAAAATTCAGACGTTGTGCGCCTGCGTCCTCTCAGCGGCAACGAAGACCAAATTTGCGGAATTTACCGACCTTTAGCACTCGAAGCGATCGCCTCAGCCCAATTTCCGCTACCGCAACCAGAAACAATTCAAGATCGTACCGCGATGCAACTTTTAATGGATGCTGCGCGGCTGAGTTTGCGGAGTGGGGCAGGACCATTTCGTTGTTTAGGAAGATTATCAGTTCGTCCGCGTCCTTATCAACTCGTACCACTTTTAATGGCATTGCGTTTATCTACTGTCCGGCTACTCATTGCTGATGATGTTGGTATTGGGAAAACCATTGAAGCTGGATTGATTGCCCGCGAACTTTTAGATCGAGGCGAAGTTAAGCGATTAGCTGTTTTGTGTCCGCCTCAGTTGTGCGATCAGTGGCAACGAGAATTACAAGAAAAGTTTCAGATTGATGCTGTTGTCATTCGTTCGGGAACTGCGTCAAAACTAGAACGGGCAAAGCCCGATGCTGCTCATATCTTTGAATATTATCGCCACATTATTGTTAGCCTCGACTATGCCAAATCAGAACGGCGACGGGCTAGCCTCATAGCCCACTGTCCCGATCTAGTCATTGTTGATGAAGCACACACCTGCGCCCGCGTTCATTCTCAAGGTACTGCCGTACAACAGCGTCACCAGTTAATCCAGAAAATTGCCGAAAAACCAGACAGGCACTTAGTATTACTGACAGCGACTCCTCATAGTGGAATTGAAGCTTCGTTCTTATCTCTTTTGGGCTTACTTAAACCAGAATTTGCGCAACTTAATCTCGATTCCCTGACTGAACAAGCGCGATCGCACCTAGCAAATCATTTCGTGCAACGCCGACGCGCTGATGTCAAACTATGGCTGGGAAATGAAACGCCATTTCCTGTAAGAGAAGCATTAGAACTTCCCTATCGCCTGACTAAGGAATATCGCAGTTTATTTGAAAACGTTTATAACTTAGCACGGGGGTTAGTTAAAACAGCGGATGACAGCCTCAGTTATGCTCAACGGCGGGGAAGATACTGGTCAGCACTAGCTTTGATTCGTTGCGTCATGTCATCTCCCGCAGCAGCGATCGCCACCCTCACGCGACAGGCGAGTAAAGCAGGTCATACCAACGAGTTAGTCAGCGATTTAGACGAAGAATTACTAAGTGCTTACGTCTACGATCCTACCGAACAAGAACAAGCTGTTGATGCTGCACCAACAGTAGTAGTGGAACAAGGGCAGCAATCCTACGGCGATCCAGAACGGCGGAAGTTAAAAGCTTTCGTGCAAGAAGCGGCGAAACTGCAAGGAAAGGATAACAAACTACACACAGCGATCGCCACAGTTGAATCGCTGCTCAAAGACGGGTTCAATCCTATTATCTGGTGTCGCTACATTGCTACAGCTAATTATGTTGCCACTGCACTGAAGAAGTTAGAGAAAAGCGGTCATGTTCGCGTCCTCGCGATTACGGGCGAACAATCAGAAGACGAACGAGAAAGTTATTTAGCCGATTTGCAATCTGCGTCACAGCGAGTCATGGTTGCAACCGACTGCTTGAGTGAAGGTGTCAACTTGCAAGAGCATTTTAGTGCTGTGATTCACTACGACTTGCCGTGGAACCCTAACCGTTTGGAACAGAGAGAAGGACGAGTTGACCGCTATGGACAAACTGTACCCGTTGTCAAGACTTATCTTCTCTACGGACAAGATAATCCAGTTGATGGTGCAGTACTTGATGTCTTAATTCGTAAAGCAGTTCAAATTCACAAAACGCTAGGAATCGCAGTTCCCGTACCAATGGACAGTGCTAGTGTCGCCGAAGCCGTATTTAAATCTTTATTCGATCGCGCTACCGATGCTGTGCAGTTATCGCTACTCGATTTGTTGGATGATGAAGATTCTACTGTCGAGCTTCATAAAAGTTGGGATCGAGCAGTAGAACGAGAAAAAATCAGCCGCACCCGCTTTGCTCAACGCGCCATCAAGCCAGAGGAAGTAGAACGGGAATTGATGGATTCTGACGAGATTTTGGGTAACGAGCAAGATGTAGAACGATTTGTGCAATCTGCTTGTTCGCGTTTGAACTTTGGGCTAATTCAGAAAAAACAGGGATGGCTGTTGCCAACGCCGCCAGCATTTCTTCAACCATTAGTAGGAAATAAATCGCGGTTGCTGACATTTACAACCCCCGCACCAGAAGGAGTGGAATATGTAGGACGAAATCACCCCCTAGTTGAAGGTTTAGCACGTTACATTCTCGAAGATGCATTAGAAAATGCCAAAAACCCCATAGCAGCGCGATGCGGCTTCACCACAACAGATGCCGTACAAAAACGCACGACTTTGTTGTTATTACGGCTGCGACACTTGCTAGAAAGCTCTAATCAAACATTACTAGCCGAAGAGTGTGCTGTAGTTGGATTTACCGGTTCTCCATCTCATCCACTTTGGCTGTCGCCTCAAGAAGCAACATCCTTGCTGCAACAAGCTAATCCGGTAAGTGATGTTCCTCAAGCTATCAAGCAGATGGAATTACAAGAGTTACTCGGCAGAATGACTGAACTAGAAGCAGATTTGGAAGAGTTTGCCAAAGTGCGATCGCGCGAACTTGCCCAATCGCATCGACGCGTTAGAGCCATTACTAAAGAAGGACAAATCCAGGTTAAACCACAGCTACCAATGGATATTCTAGGCGTTTACATTCTCCAACCAGGGCGACGATGAAAATTTTACTGTTTCATTTTGGTAGCAGAGGTGCAAAGCAAGTAGGGGAGAACGTGTTTGATGCAATATCCTGCCAGGAAATGAATTTCCAGGCTGACACTCAAAGTCTACTGAAGTTGACTGCATCTCAACAGTCCTGTTCCAGAGGACTTGGGCTATGAGACTGTGAATTAATTCACAGGCGGACTTGGTTAACTAACGCCACATCTCAATTGATTCACAGCGTGGTAATTATCGCCACATCTCAATTGAGCACAATATCCCGCCAAGAAATCAATTTCCTGGCTGACACTCAAAGTCTACTGAAGTTGACTGCATCTCAACAGTCCTGTTCCAGAGGACTTGGGCTATGAGACTGTGAATTGATTCACAGGCGGACTTGGCAACTAACGCCACTCAATTGATTCACAGCGTGGTAATTGTCGCCACATCTCAATTGAGCACAATATCCCGCCAGGAAATGAATTTCCTAGCTCACACTCAAAGTCTACTGAAGTTGACTGCATCTCAATAGTCCTGTTCCAGAGGACTTGGGCTATGAGACTGTGAATTGATTCACAGGCGGACTTGGTTAACTAACGTCACATCTCAATTGATTCACAGCGTGGCAACTCTCGCCACATCTCAATTGAGCACAATACCCCGCCAAGAAATCAATTTCCTGGCTGACACTCAAAGTCTACTGAAGTTGACTGCATCTCAATAGTCCTGTTCCAGAGGACTTGGGCTATGAGACTGTGAATTGATTCACAGGCGGACTCTCGCCACATCTCAATTGATTCACAGCGTGGCAACTCTCGCCACATCTCAATTGATTCACAGCGTGGTAATTATCGCCACATCTCAATTGAGCACAATATCCCGCCAGGAAATGAATTTCTTGGCTGACACTTAAAGTCTACTGAAGTTGACTGCCATTTCTCAATAGTCCTGTTCCAGAGGACTTGGGCTATGAGACTGTGAATTAATTCACAGGCGGACTCTCGCCACTCAATTAATTCACACGCAGGCTTGGCAATTGCCACTCAATTAATTCACAGGCGGGTTCAATTTAACGTATAAATTTTTACTTTTAACTCTTATGAAATCAGTAGCGACAATTACAGCCGTCCAAATTGAAGGTAACTTAATTCCACCAGATATGACTTCTCTGGTACTGACAGGCGGTATCAAAGGACAAGCGCCGGAGGATTTTGGTTTTGCCAAAACTGATAAGCTAGCAGATGAAATTGCGACTGCTTGGGGAGATGCCAAAGCTTATTGGACAGCGTTTCAACGAGCGTTAAGGCGGTTAAAGGAGGACGATCCAGCAACAACAATCACCCGCGAATGGGCAGTTCCGCTGTTACGCAGTCTTGGCTATGACCCTGTATACACTGCCAAAGCGGAAGTAGTAGACGGACAAACTTATGCAATTTCTCATCGTGCTGAACCAGGGGAAAACAAGCCACCCATCCACATTATTGGTTGTCGAGTTAAAGTAGACGAACGTCCTCCTAGCGGTACGCCGAGATTATCAGCCCATGCGCTGGTGCAAGAATATCTCAACAAAACAGAACATTTGTGGGCGATCGCAACGAATGGTTTGCGCTGGCGGTTACTGCGCGATTCTTCCTTAATGACTCGTCTTACCTATATCGAATTTGACTTAGAACAAATCCTCAACGGCGAGAACTTTGCTGAGTTTGGGCTGTTTTATCGCCTGTTTCACCGTTCCCGCTTGCCCCAAGGGATGGACGATGCGGATAAGTGCCTGTTGGAATATTACCATCAAGAAGCATTGCAACAAGGAGGACGAGTACGCGATCGCCTGCGAGATGGTGTAGAAAAAGCTTTAATTCAGTTAGGTACAGGCTTCCTACAACATCCAAATAACGAACACCTACGACAGAAACTTGCTGATGGTCTAACGGATGTCGGATACTATCGTCAATTATTACGGCTCATCTACCGCCTGCTATTTTTAATGGTGGCAGAATCGCGGAACTTGTTATTAATCGAACAAGACACAGAGAAACAACGAATCTACCGCGAATATTACAGCATTGAGCGACTGCGAGAGTTAGCCGAACGTCCGAGTTGGCGGCGGGAAGGTTTTCAAGATTTGTGGCGGGGATTGTGGGTAACTTTTCTGTTGTTTGACGAGAATTGGCGGGGAAAATTATTAGGATTATCGCCTTTAAATGGCGATCTCTTTGGTTCCAATACGCTACCAGATTTAAGTAATTGTGCGCTTGACAATCATGATTTATTAGTAGCAATTCGCCACTTGTCATTGTATCAAGAAGGACAATTACGGCGAGTAAACTATGCCGCTTTAGATGTTGAAGAATTAGGCAGTGTTTACGAAAGCTTACTAGACTTTCATCCTCAAGTTATTCAACGGCAAGGAAAGTATGAATTTGCATTGGTGTTTGGTAGCGAACGCAAAACCACAGGTTCTTACTATACTCCACCCCAACTCGTACAACAACTAATCAAAACTGCACTAGAACCTGTCATTGAAGCCAAGTTGCAAGAGGTAAAAGAAGAATTCCCAACTTCTCAAGAAAAAGCATTATTAAGTCTAAAAAAGTCGATCCTGCCTGCGGTTCGGGACATTTTCTCTTAGCCGCTGCGCGTCGTATCGGGAAGGAATTGGCACGCATTCGCACTAAAGAAGCAGAACCAGGACAAGAACCATTACGCGCAGCAATTAGAGACGTTATTCAAAATTGCATTTATGGAGTAGATTTAAACCCCTTAGCAGTAGATTTGTGCAAAGTAGCATTATGGATTGAAGGTTTTTCGCGCGGTAAACCACTCAACTTTTTAGATCACAGAATTAAGTGTGGAAATTCCTTAGTGGGAGTGTTGGACTTAAGTTGTTTGGATGAGGGGATACCTGATGAAGCTTATAAAGCAGTCACTGGGGATGATAAGCAGTTATCTTCACAGCTAAAGAAGCGAAATAAGCAAGAACGGAATGGTAAAGACCAATTTTCAATAGGAGATTCAGAACCCGATCGCACCCAGTATGCACAAAGTTGGCGAGAGTTGGGGGAAATTCCTGAAACGACACCGCAGGAAGTGAAAGACAAAGAGAAACGATATCAAGAAACTCGTAAAAATCAGCGGTGGTGGCAAGACTATTCTGCTTGTAATTTGTGGACGGCTGCATTTTTTATGCCGCTGACTAAACAGAATATGCAATTGTTACCAACAACAGCAGCGTTAACTCAGCTATTACGAGAGAATCCGTCTACACAAGAAATCGTGGAAGCAGCAAATAAATTAGCACAAGAGAAGCGCTTTTTCCACTGGTGTTTAGAGTTTCCTGAAGTGTTTGAGATAGGTGGGTTTGATTGTGTATTAAGTAATCCGCCTTGGGAACGAATTAAGTTACAAGAAAAAGAGTTTTTTGCTTCTCGCGATCTTGAAATTGCTAATGCTGCAAATAAAGCAGTGCGGGAGAAGTTAATTAAGGAACTATCGCAGAAAAATCCAACATTGGCACAAGCTTGGGAAGAAGCAAAACACGATGCTGACGCCCAAAGTAAATTTATTCGCGAGTCAGCGAGATTTCCGTTAACTGCTATAGGAGATATCAACACTTATGCAGTATTTGCAGAAACAAGTAGAAAGTTAATTTCATCTCAGGGAAGAGTTGGCATAATTGTGCCTACAGGAATTGCAACTGATGATACTTGTAAAAAATTCTTTGGAGATTTAACGCAAAAACAAGCTTTAGCAAATTTGTATGATTTTGAAAACCGAGAAGCAATTTTTTCTGCTGTACATCGTAGCTATAAATTCTCTCTACTTTCTATTAGTGGTAAACCAGTAGAACGAGGTAACTTTGCCTTTTTCCTCACTCAACCGAAACAAATAGAAGCAGCGCGTCAGTTTCAGCTTTCGCCGCAAGACATTGCCTTACTCAATCCTAATACACTCACTTGTCCAGTTTTTCGCACTCGCACTGATGCAGAAATTACCAAAAAGATCTATCAGCGCGTCCCTGTTTTAGAAAATGAATGCACTGGTAGCAATCCTTGGGGTATTTCATTTATGAGTATGTTTCATATGGCAAATGACAGCCATTTATTCTTATCCGCAGGCTCAAACCCACGGCTAGTTCCGCTTTACGAAGCTAAGATGTTTCACCAGTTCGATCATCGGTGGGCGACGTACGAAGCAGGAGAAACTAGAGATGTCACCTTGGGTGAGAAATCTGATGCCAATTTTCAAGTACAACCACGCTACTGGGTTAGTCGTAGTGAGGTGGAAAACAAGTTAGCTGGTAAGTGGAATAAAGAATGGTTGCTGGCTTTTAGAGGTATAACTAATTCAACTAATGAACGTACTGCTATTTTCAGCTTACTCCCTAAAATTGGTATAGGACATAGTGCGCCTGTAGTATTACTTGAAATAAATAAAGCATCACAAGTTTCTTGCCTGCAAGCTAACTTAAGTAGTTTAGTTTTTGACTTTATAACTCGCCAAAAAATGGGGGGAACTAACTTCAGCTTTTTCATCCTCAAACAACTCCCCGTCATTCCCCCAGAAGCATACACAACAGCAGACATTGAATTTATCAGCAGCCGCGTACTTGAACTCGTCTACACCACCTGGGATATGCAACCCTTCGCGCAAGACATGGGATACGACGGCGAACCCTTCATGTGGAATCCTAACAGACGCGCCTTATTAAGAGCAGAATTAGACGCATATTATGCCAAACTCTACGGACTTACCCGCGATGAACTTCGTTATATTCTCGATCCTGCTGATGTCTATGGCGCAGATTTTCCTAGCGAAACATTCCGCGTTTTGAAAAATAATGAAATTAAACAATTTGGCGAATACTGCACTCAAAGGTTAGTGCTAGAGGCGTGGGATAGGATGTTTAAATAGTAGCGATGAATAATCGACAATTTACGTTGGCATGAAAATTTCTGGTAAAGATGGAGCGGATGTTAAACGCTATCATGCTTGAATAAAAGCCATATCGCCGGAAAATTAATTTTCCGGCTGACATAATAAGTCCATTTAAATGGACTAAATTGTAAATTACCCAATTAGTCTTCTTCAGAAGACTTTTGCTATCAGCCTGGAAATTAATTTCCTGGCGTGATATCTGGTGTGATATCTGGCGTGATATTTGGCGTGATATCAATCCAAATTTTGGGAAGAATCATAATGAGATTTCAATTAATATTATTTATATCCAGCAAAGTTATCTACAGGTGCCGCAATTCACGAGATTAAGATATTAAGCTTGTACCGCAATCTCATGGAATAAATGCATCAATGAGGTATTGCCATTTCACGGGATTTTGCCGCAATCTCGCCGGAAAATTAATTTTCCGGCTGAAACAATAAGTCCATTCAAATGGACTAAATTGCAAATTACCCAATTAGTCTTCTTCAGAAGACTTTTGCTATCAGCCTGGAAATTGATTTCCTGGCGTGATATCTGGTGTGATATCAATCCAAATTTTGGGAAGAATCATAATGAGATTTCGGTTTATTATCTATCTTAAATAAATGCAGCAATGAAGTATCACAATTTCACGGATATGTGTTGTCATCCCGCCGGAAAATTAATTTTCCGGCTGAAACAATAAGTCCATTCAAATGGACTAAATTGCAAATTACCCAATTAGTCTTCTTCAGAAGACTTTTGCTATCAGCCTGGAAATTGATTTCCTGGCGTGATATCTGGTGTGATATCAATCCAAATTTTGGGAAGAATCATAATGAGATTTCGGTTTATTATCTATCTTAAATAAATGCAGCAATGAAGTATCACAATTTCACGGATATGTGTTGTCATCCCGCCGGAAAATTAATTTTCCGGCTGAAACAATAAGTCCATTCAAATGGACTAAATTGCAAATTACCCAATTAGTCTTCTTCAGAAGACTTTTGCTATCAGCCTGGAAATTAATTTCCAGGCGTATCATAACTAAAAACTAAAAATATATCTATGTCTTATTGGCGATTATATTATCATTTAGTTTGGGCGACAAAAGAGCGTTTACCTTTAATTACCTCTGAAAGAGAAGCTAAGCTTTATCCTTATATTATTGCCAAAGCTGACTCGTTGGGGTGTATTATTCATGCCATTGGTGGAATTGAAGATCATATTCATGTAGTCGTTTCTATCCCGCCAAAACTCGCGATCGCCGATTTTGTTAAAAATATTAAAGGCAGTAGTGCTCATTTTTTAAACCAACATTCATCTTCCACCAATAAATTTGTCTGGCAAGAAGGATATGGCGTATTCTCGTTAGGAAGCAAGCAACTTCAGCAAGCTGTTGATTATGCTAAAAATCAAAAGACACATCATCTCCAAGGAACAGCGATCGCATCTTTAGAAACTGATAAACCCAATTAACTCACAACCAATATCACCACTAATTATATCCCCAAATACTTTTTCATCCACATCTTATCAACAATAAATAACCCATTCCTCTTCAGAGGACATATTCTATAAGCCAGGAAATTAATTTCCTGGCTGTAACAACGTATTCTCCTGGCTGTAAAAATCGTATTTTCCTGGCTGTACAAATTGTCTTTTTTTTTGCCGTAAAAATCGTATTTTCCTAACTGTACAAATTGTTATTTTCCTGGCTATACAAATCGTAATCTCTTTGCTATAAAAATCATAATTTTCCTACCGCATAAACCACAAAATCCGTATAAATTCTGAAGCCAATTTTAGCCGATTGATATTAAATTATAATTCATAGTTTCTCAAATGCCTTAACTATGGCAACTTGGGCTGTTTCTCTTGTTGATACCTTTTTAAACGAACTATTAAACTTACCCCAAAGTGTAAGTAAAAAAGTTAGCAAAGTTGTTAAAATCTTAGAAGAAGATCCAATTTCTGCGCAAGGAAATGCCAAAAAGCTGAAAGGATACACTAATAATATTTACCGCGTTCGGATTGGCGATTACCGCCTAATTTATAGCTTTGGTCAAGGTTGGGTAAAACTCTTAAGCATCCGCAAGCGAGACGATCGCACTTACGAAATCGAACTACCAAACTTTGAGACTCCGACTCCACCCCCAGTAGAAGACTTATTAACTCCTCAAGTTGCCATCAATACGCAACAACAGCCGATATCAAGTTCCTTGCCAATTGAATTCACCGAAACGCTACTGAAGCAATGGCAGATTCCGCAAGAATACTGGGCTGATATCTTACAAGTTGAAAATGCTGAAGCCTTACTCGATCTTGCCATACCAGATCGCTACTTAAGTCGCATTCTCGATAACTGCTACCCGCGTTCAATTGCAGAACTCGATCGCCAAAGAGAGTATCAACTGCAACAGCCTGAAGATTTAGACCGCTTTGTCGAAGGCGATTTGAGTGCTTTTTTACTCAAACTTGACCCCGAACAAGAGAAGTTGTGCAATTTTGGTAAAGTTGGTCCTGTTCTAGTAAAAGGTGGACCAGGAACAGGTAAATCTACTTTGGCACTGTATCGCGTGCAAAAGCTGCTAGAACAAGGCATTCAACCGATTCTATTCACAACTTATACTAAAGCTTTAGTCACCTACTCCGAGCAACTTCTCGAACAACTGTTGATGCGATCGCCGCAATCTGTAGGAGTCAAAGTAAGTACTGTCGATGCGATCGCCTATCAATACTACGTCCGCACTTATGGTAAACCCAAGTTTATCAACGAAGAAACAAGTCTTGCGTATCTCGAAACTGCACTTTCTTCAGCAACCATTCCTGCAAATAATGTATTTGAATTGCGCGTTCGGCAACAAACATTAGAACGGTTAGGAGTCGCCTACTTACGACAAGAAATCCGCGATGTAATTGAAAGTTGGGGCATCTCCACACTAGAAGAATACCAAACATTTGCACGGTACGGACGCGGCGTCCCCCTCAAAGCAAATACACGCGAAGCACTGTGGGCAGTTTATCAAACTTGGTTAAGTCTGCTGCATCAAAACGGCTACATCACTTGGGAACAGCTACGCTGCAAAGCTTTAGAAATCGTCAGCAATTCTACACCACCTTATCAAGCCGTTGTTATAGACGAAGCTCAAGATCTTTCACCTGTAGCGTTGCGCTTCCTCCTCGCGATCGTGCCATCACTGCAACAAGTTTATCTCACTGCCGATGCCTCGCAATCTTTGTATCAAAAAGGGTTTAGTTGGAAACAAGTCCATACCGACCTTAAGTTTAGCGGACGAACGCTGCTGCTGCGACGCAATTATCGCAATACACAACAAATTACCGCTGCTTGCGCCCAAATCTTAGCCGGAACAACCGCAGGCGACTCAGAGTGTATCGATCAGCTACCATCTCCCCATATCGGAGATTGCCCAAAAGTTGTGTTAGTAGACGAACCAACACAAGAAATTACAGCTATTCACGATGCCTTAATTTGTGCCGCCCGTCAGTATAGATTATCAGTCAACAGCAGTGCGGTACTGTGTCCTACGAGCCAAATGGGTAAAGCGATCGCCCAGCAACTCACTCAGCAAGGACTCAAAGCCCAGTTTTTCACAAGTAAGCAAATAGACATCAACGCCCCATGCGTTAAAGTTCTGACATTGCATTCTGCCAAGGGTTTAGAGTTTCCCTTCGTCGTCATTGTCGGATTACAACAAGACAGCTTACCCCATATTCCACCTGACGTTCCTCCAGAAGAAATTCCAGCAGTGATAGACGAACAGCGGCGGCTATTTTATGTCGGTTGCACCCGCGCGATGCGATCTTTAGTCGTTTGCGGTTCGCGATCGCATCCTTCTTCGTTTCTCAACTCTTTAGTTCCTCCTTATTGGCAACAAGCATGACGACACTGAAACTTCAAGACTTACTACAACAAAGTGAAAGTGCGATCGCCGCGACAAGCATTCTTCTCGGTCAAAAACTAGTCAATCTCGACTGTACAGGCGTAGCATCTCTTACCCCCGAACAACTCACTCAGTTATTTTCAGCCATACCCAAAACCTGGGACTTTGTCGAACTTGGAGAAATCTTCAACTCCTCCACCCTCAGCGAAACCTTTGCAAGCCAACTTCTAGAGTGGATTAACCAAAACTTCGGACACACCACTAACCCTCCACAACCATCAACTACAAATTACGAATCCGTAGACTTAAGCCTACGGCAAACTACAAATGATCTCGATATTTTCAACTTTCGCGATCGAGTTATTGACGACTATCGCCGCTACATCGAAAGTTTTTTGAGAATTCGCGACTCTAAAGTTAAAGAATTTGTCGATCGAGAATTAGAACGAGGACAACTTTGGAGCGATCCTTTAGTACAACTAAATCTTACCTACAAAAAAGGTGCAACCGTTACCGAATTAGTACAACAAAAAGTTCTTCATCCGGAGTGCGATCGCTACTTTTCCAAAGACGGTAAACCCTTTCAGTTTCACTACCACCAGCAGCAAGCATTTCTCACAGCACAGCGTCAAGAACCTTATGTTCTCACCACAGGTACAGGTTCCGGTAAAAGCTTGACTTATATTGTGCCTATTTTCGACGATCTGCTGCGCCATCCTGAAATTAAAGGAGTCAGGGCAATTTTGGTCTATCCCATGAACGCCTTAATTAACTCCCAAAAAGAAGAACTTGACAAGTTTCTGCGTCAAGTCCCCAACACTCATATTCGCGTCGAACAATACACCGGACAAGAAAGCTTAGCTAAGAAAACCGAAATTCAAGAAAACCCGCCCCAAATTCTACTTACCAACTACGTGATGTTAGAGCTAATGCTCTCCCGCACTCACGAAGATAAACTGGTAGAATCTCCCAATTTAAAATTCCTAGTACTCGATGAATTGCATACATATCGAGGAAGACAAGGTGCAGACGTCGCCATCTTGATCCGCAAACTCCGCCAACGCTGCGGTAGAAATCTTCTGTGCATTGGTACCAGCGCCACCATGTCTACAGAAGGCTCCCGCGAACAACGCCGCCAAGTTGTAGCGAATGTTGCCAGCAAATTATTCGGCGTGGAAATCCAACCCAGCAATGTCATCGATGAAACTCTAGAGCGTTCTATTCAACGTGCTGCACCCACCACTGACGAACTGCGAGACAGTATCTTAGCAGGCTTACCACCAGAGTCAGAACAAACTTTAGATGCATTCAAAACGCATCCCCTCAGCTATTGGATTGAGATGAACTTCGGTTTAGCACAAGAAGGGCATTTGGTGCGCCGCACGCCTATTACTCTAGAATCGGGAGCAGCAACCCTAGCAGCACAAACCCAACTTCCACCAGAAACCTGCCTAACCATCCTCAAGCAAATGTTTCTTTGGGGAAGCAAAACCAAGGGACTTGCCTTTCGCCTGCATCAGTTTATCTCCCAAGGAGGTAGCGTTTACTCTACGATTGAAAGTCGAGAAAAACGCATTCTGACGCTCGAAGGTCAATATACGACTACCGAAAACCGCCTACTTTATCCTCTCGTCTTTTGCCGAGAATGCGGACAGGATTATTACGTGGTGCGCTACGATGCCGATGAACAGAGTGTCTTACCCCAACTACCTACTGCCTTAGATATCAGTGCCGACGATGCCGAGATCAGCGAAGGCTACCTAACTTTAGACGATCCAGGACTGTGGGATGCTAGCGATGAAGAAAAGCTCCCCGATTCTTGGTTTACCGAAACTAAAAAGAAAGGACGAATTCCTAAAAAGGATTACGCCAAATTTATTCCCCAGCAACTGCAAGTATTACCCAACGGTAAAGTCACAACTTCTTTGTTACAGGGAACTACCTGTTGGTTTATTCGCAAACCATTTCTCGTTTGTCTCAACTGCGGCGTAGTACACGACGGGCGCAAAAATGAATTTAGCAAACTATCGCGTCTGGGCAGCGAAGGACGCAGTACCGCAACCACCCTGCTATGTCTTTCTACTACCAGTCGCTTAAAGCAAGTCTTTACGGGCGAGAAAGCTAAAGCCGCTAAAATTCTCAGTTTTACAGATAACCGTCAAGATGCTTCGTTGCAGGCGGGACATTTCAACGATTTTGTGCAAACTAGTTTCTTACGGGCAGCACTATGGAAGGCACTTCAGGCAAAAAAACAACTCACCCACAGCGAGTTAGTCAGCGAAGTTGTCAAATGTATGGGGCTGTCTCAAACAGACTACGCTAAGCAACCAGCCGAGTTTGGTAGAGGTAAGCAGCGTAACGAAGAAGCGTTTCGCAAACTGATTGAGTACCGCCTTTATGAAGATTTGCGGCGGGGATGGCGCATCGTTCAACCTAACCTCGAACAGTGTGGATTGCTAGCAATTGAGTATGACGGTTTGCAAGCAGAATGTGCGAATGAGGCACTGTGGCAAAAACACCACCATCGTGTCTTGTTGCAAGCTACCCCTCAAGAGCGGTTCATCGCCTCTGTTGCCTTGCTCAACCAGTTGCGGCGAGAATTAGCAATTGATGCCAAGCTTTTGCAACCAGAACAACACGAACAACTCAAAAGCGAGATTGTTCAAGCCATTAAAGAACCTTGGGTGTTTGACGAGAACGAACAATTGCATAAAGCAACTTGGGCAAGTACGAGCAGCGGTAATAATGAAAAAGCTAAAGTCAAGCTCACACCTAAAAGTAAAATTGGTCGATTTTTGCGATCGCCCAAAGCTTGGTCGCTGCAAAGTCAACCCTTAACAGATCAAGAGTACGCCAGTTTAATCGCTGCTTTCGTCAACGCTCTATGCGATGCTGGTTATTTAGTGAAAGAGAAAACCGAGATTCAGCTACGGGTCGATTGTTTGTTGTGGCAAGCTAAACTCTTAAACGAAATTCCTGCCGATCCTTTAACAGCACGGCGCTTGCAGGGAAATGAAGGCACAAAAATTCCTGTAAACAGTTTCTTTCAAAAGTTTTATCAAACAAATGCTTTCCAAATTCAAACAATGGAAGGGCGCGAACATACCGGACAAGTGAACAATAAAGATCGCCAAGAACGAGAAGAGAAATTCCGCAACGGTGCATTAGCGGCTTTGTTCTGCTCTCCAACTATGGAATTGGGAATTGACATTTCCGATCTCAGCGTCGTGCATTTGCGTAACGTTCCCCCTAGTCCTGCCAACTACGCGCAACGCAGTGGTAGAGCCGGTAGAAGCGGACAGGAAGCCCTTGTCATTACTTATGCCGCAATTGGTAGCGGTCACGACCAATACTTCTTCAAACGCCAAAATCAAATGGTTGCTGGAGTTGTGGCTCCGCCCAAGTTGGAACTTGCTAACCAAGATTTGGTGCGATCTCACGTTCATTCGATTTGGCTAGCACACACTGGGGTTTATCTCGATGATTCGATGAACAAAATTCTGGAACTCGATCTCGATGGATATCCTCTTAAAGAGAACGTGCGTCAAGGGTTAACTTTAAGCCAGAATAAATTAACAAAATGCCTGCAAGCAACTCAATCTATTCTCGCTGATATTTTCTGTCAACAAGACCTGCAAAAAGCTTCCTGGTATTCTGTAGATTGGTTGCAGTACGCAGTAGAAAATGCGCTAGAGGCATTTGAACGAGCGTGCGATCGCTGGCGCAAACTGTATAGTGATGCCGTCATTCAATTAGCAAAAGCCCGCGAAACGATTGACCGTTATGCTAGAGGCTATGCAAATCAGGAAGACTACGACATTGCCAAAGCTCAGGAAAAAGAAGCATTACGGCAAAGAAGCTTATTAGTGGGATTGCATGAAGGTAAAAATAATAGCGAGTTTGAATTTTATCCCTACCGCTACTTTGCTGCCGAAGGATTTTTGCCAGGATTCAACTTTCCTCGCCTACCAGTAAGAGCGTACATTCCTACAGGAGATGGCGGCGAATTCATCTCCCGCCCCCGCACTGTTGCTTTACGTGAATTTGCGCCTGGCAATATTGTTTACTACGAGGGTAGTAAGTTTATGGTAGCAAAGACTAAAGTTCCTGTTGGCGGGATCGACAGCCAGTGCAAAAGAACAAGCGTCTGCTTTAACTGCGGTTATTTCCACGAAGGCGATTTTCGCGATACCTGTGAAAATTGCGGTGCAGAAATTAAAAACGATCGCTACCAGAATGAGGCTAAACTAAATTGCGTACTGCCAATGGAAACTGCGATCGCCCGCCGACGAGAACGCATTACCTGCGATGAAGAAGAACGGCTCAAGTACGGTTACAACATTACGACTCACTTCCGCTACGCTAATAAACAATCAGCAACTGTTCAAACTGCTGAAGGTACGCCACTTTTACGCTTAACTTACGGAGCAACAGCCGAAATTTGGTGGATTAATCGCGGACTGAAGAAGAATACCGACGAACGTGGATTCAAACTCAATACCAAAACAGGGCTCTGGGGCGATTCCAGAACTGAACAAGCAACTGAAAGCTTGCATGAAGGAATCAATTTAATGGTTAACGATACTTGCAATATTTTAGTTGTCGAGCCTTTATGTGTTCCGGCTGAAAATAAAGAAGCTTTTGTTGCTACGCTGCAACATACTTTGAAAACAGCTATTCAAGCAGTATACAAACTAGAAGCTGACGAACTTGATTCCGAAAGGCTAGGAGAAAGCAAGTATTTACTTTTGTGGGAAGCAGCCGAAGGAGGAGCAGGCGTTCTTTCACAATTAGGACAACCAGAAGCCTTTCAAAAAATTGCCGATGCAGCTTTAGATATTTGTCATTTCAACCAACCGAAAGAAAGCTGCGTTCAAGCTTGCTATGATTGCTTGCTATCCTACCGCAATCAGTTCGACCATCCATTAATCAATCGCCACTTAATTAAACCTTTACTCGACCAACTGCTAGCAAGTCATGTTATCCGTGAAGGCATTTCTCGCGAGGAACAATATCAGCAATTATTGCAACAAACAGACCCTAATTCTGAATTTGAGCGCATAGTTTTAAAAGAGATCTATCAACGAGGATACAAATTACCAGAGGCAGCGCAAGAATTCATTAATGACGCTAACTGCAAACCTGACTTTCTATATAAAGAAGATGCGATCGCTATTTTTTGCGATGGTTCGATCCACGATAGTTCTGATAAGCGCAAACAAGACAAAATTGAAAGAGATAATCTCAGGTACAACACAGTTTACACTGTCTTAACCTTACGGCATGATGAAGATTGGCAAACTAAGTTAAAGATTTTAGGAAGTATATTTTAGCTATTTCTTATCTAACCTCAAAATAAGAAAGCTAGCTTATTGTTAACAGAATACGCTGAAATATCTGTTATGTATGACTTTAGCTACACTAATTTTACTGCTTTTAAGCTCCTCTAATGCAAAAACGTAATTTACACGCTGTAGTAGCTTTATCTACAAATATCTACAATGTCAGCATTTGTACGACATTGGACAAAGCAAAAGAGATAGTTCTAGTATTGTTCTGCCACTAATTTTTCAATACGACTCAGAATTAGGAGAAATACTTATTTTTAAAAGAAAATATGGAGGATTGACCTATCAGGCAAAAAAACAATCGATATACATATCAAGTTTTTCTTGAAGAAAAGATGACTTGCGGTACTGGTGAATGGGTAACGTTAACAGTATCTAGAACAAGCAATAAAATTTATTATCAAAAATTAGATATTTTTGTCATTTTCAAATTTTTGTGAATTATTGATTTAAAATTGATAGCAATTTATTTAATAGTGTATTTTCAGTTATTTTTTCATGGTTAATCGACTTGTGAAAACTAAAGTATTCTTGAGCGTATTTATAACTTTAGTAGGAATCTTATCTATAAGTACTTCAGTTCAAGCAGAAGGTAAAAAGCTGATTTATGAAAGCTCGCGCCAAGGAATAGAGTGGAAGGTGTATCTGGTTAATAAAAGGTTAGTTAAAAAACTAGAATTGGGTGGAGAAAATAGGCGATTATATTTAATCGATTTAGAAGTAAACAGTAGCTACGATGGCATAACGCGACAAACTAATTTAGTTCAGTGTTCAACTTCCAAACCTTTTGTTGCCTTTAAATCTGACTTTGAGCAACAGATAGCAGTTATTGATGTCATTAACCCTGGTGGAAGCCCATACGGTTATAACTCTGGCTCTCACTGGATATACTGGGCTGTATGTCACAATCTTTGGCAACCTTGGGATTATGATTTGGAGTCACGAGCAACTCGATTGGGATATTCTACAGAACTAGAGAGCGAACAAATACAGATCCCCTATGGGTTACTACAATATCTCAAGTAGTCTCTTCACTGTGTAACTTCTTACTATAAAAAGTATGTACGAACATCAAGCAGTCAACAAAGTGAAGCCCTGCGAACTAGCTAGTATGGACAACGGTAGGTAGGATAAGTTAATTAATACTTTTACATCTGAAGATACTCTTACTTCAAAACGAACTTTGCTGCTTAGGGCTTTTGGTATCTATTTTGTCACTGACGAACACAATCGCTTACTTTACATTGGTAAAGCAACAAATTTACAGAGCCACTGGGCGAGAGGTGGAGACCATTACCACAAGTAGAAACCAGTAAATTGAAAGTTGCTCGCTACTCCATAGCCAGAAGAGTATGGATACTTCAATGTAGCGTTATCTTATTTACACTTACTATTCCGTACAGGTTGACAAGTTTGCCAATAATGCTCTCTTAGTAAGAGATATTTTATACACGTGGTAATCGAATGACTACCTACTAACTTGCCGATGACACAAATCAAGAGCTACCGGAATCCAAGGGGTTCTTGTATCTGTGTTGAGTTAGGAAGGTTGTATGTCATATCAATCAATGTGGTTTAGAAGCGCTGCTAGCCAACTGCAATTATTGGAGCAGAGTTTAAGCTTTGAAAGTGTTCGAGCAATAGTTAGCGATCGCCTACCAATACTCGTTAAAGAGATGGAGTCAAAGGGTTTAGATTTGGAAGACCCGACTTATTGGTGGGAACTTCTGTTCATTGATGGGGCGATCAAAATTGAAAACGTCCAAGGTAAGCAGCAAAGGGTAGCTATCAACCTGACAAATAACTGGCGCATGGCAGTAAAAACTCTGGCAGTCATAGAGTCGAGAAAGTTCCAAATGATACGCACTGACTTAGGAGTAGACCAGCACTGGATTATATTCACAGATACTAAGCATCCCCACTCTAATGATGACTGGATGGACGTACTGTATGGACAAATTGACACCAAGCCGAGCAAATCAGGCTGTGCCTTAATTGAGATGTAATTGATGGGGGCAAGTCGTCTTGCCTTCCCATGCACAAAGCGACTCCACCGTTTGGAACGAATATTAGCGATCGCCTTTAGGTGCTAAAATGTGGAGGTGGAAGTTGCAAGCTAAGTGCCTAGTTGCAGACGTTAGAAGGAATCGATCGCAACCCAAACAAAAGTTAGTTTTCTGGCTCGCTGTCGATCTTAATATCCAAAGTTTGTTCGTCAATGACAAAAAAAAGTACATTTGGTTGGCAGCATACTTGACAGTCTTCAACGTAAGATTGCTGCATTCCTGCACTTAAGTCAACAAAGGTCAAGTTAGTTTCACCACAGTATGCACAAGTATATTCAGCCGTATTTTGCATCAGAAAATAATATTAGAGTTATAGTAAATATATGATTACAAGACTGAAAACAGAAGTCTTTATAATAGTTTAAATTCAATGCACTTAGTTAGTCATTAAAAGTTGGCTGTGCGAGCGAAGCTCCATTGCCGTTTCACCTCCTTATAGTGATATCTAAGATATCTAAAGACGCAGATTGGTTGGAAACAGAGAAGCTTCACTGGTTTCGCCAACAACTTACTATTTGGGCAGATGACAATCTGCGAGATTTTCCGTGGCGGCGCACAACTGACCCATATGCAATCTTTGTGGCTGAATTTCTATTGCAGAAGACTGACGCTGCTAAGGTCGTTCCTATCTACGAGACCTTCCTAGCTCGATATCCTACTATTGAAAGCTTGTCATTAGCTTCAGTTACCGAAGTAGTAACTCTGTTGCAGCCTTTAGGTCTTCACTTTCGCGCCAAACGGTTGTGCGAATCAGTGCAGAAGATTAATGCATTTTACGATGGTAAAATTCCTGATGCAGAAGCGCAATTACTTGCCTTGCCAGGAGTTGGTAAGTACACGGCTAGATCTATTTGCGCTCACGCTTTCGGACAGCAGCAGGTAATTCTCGATACCAATGTCGCTCGTATCTTAGAGCGCTTCTTTGGGTTGCAGGGAGGAAGAGTCAAGTCGCGTTGCAAGATTTTGTGGAAAGCCGCTGAGCAAGTCGCGCCCCACGAGGAAGTAGGAAAGTGGAATCTAACGCTGCTTGATTTTGGAGCAACAGTCTGCACAGCAAGAAAACCCCACTGTGGCAAGTGTCCGTTGCAGGAACATTGTAATTACTTGCGTCTCAATTAAAAGGCGATCGCATGAGCTGAAATTTGTGCTGCCGCTTGTTGTCCGCTGCGAATGGCTCCTTCCATGTAGCCACAAAATTCAACGGGAGCAGTATGTTCTCCTGCGAAAACGATTCTTCCAGCAGAGTACGGTAAGTCAGAGCGCCAGGCTTTCAAATCTCCAGGAGCAAAGTAGCAGTATGCTCCCCGCGACCAAGGATCGTCCCCCCAATCGTGAGTTGCGGTCGCACTTACGCGATCGCGTACCGGAAGTGATGCATTAGACGCATCAAGGTAAAGCGCAGCAACTGTTTGTTGTGCTAATTCAACAGGTTGTGCAGCCGCACTTCGGCTAAATGTTCCGCTACTCGTACAGGCAAGAATTCCTGCTTCGCCCGTCTGAGTTGTGGTAGATTCCCAAACTGTTTGTAATGGTGTGTCTCCCACAATTAACCCCCAATTGCACTGTTGCCAGAAACGGTGGGAGTATTGAAGTAAAGTCTTCACCGACGTACCATAGGACAGGCGGGCGATCGCCTCGCGCTGTATCTCTAAAAGTGGAGCTTCAATCGACAAATAGCGCAAAACGCTCCAAGGCAGAGCAATTACAATCCAATCGGCAACTGCCTCAACCTGTCCCTGCGATGTTTCTAAACTCACAATAATGGTTTGTTCGTGTTGCTGAATCCGACGCACTGGCGCATTTAGATGAATGCGATCGCCCAAACGATGAGCTAATGCAGTTACCAGTTGCGTACTGCCCCCACGGATTCGCCGACTGCGATTGCTAGAAGTGCTACTATGAGCAAAAAAGCCAACTCCAATTGCCTCCGGATCGGCAGCATACAGCCCATAAGATTGCTGTCGGGCAACTTTATTAGCAAAGGAAGCAATGGATTGTGCGGTGAGCCATTGAGCTAGAGTTTCAGGAGGATCGGCAGACTGTTCTAACAGTTGATTCAACCGCTGATACAAGTCATTTAATTCTGCTTGCTGTTGAGGAGTTAGTTTTTCTTGAGTATAGAAGTTGCCATCAATGTAATAGCAAAGCTCGTTTGGCAACCTAAAGGCAACATCGAGTTGGAGATTGAATTGAGTAGCATAAGAGATTAATGCGGTGTGGGTATCGTCAACAAACTCTGCACCCAATTCACCGTATTGTTCTGACCCAAGATAGGCTGTTTGGACTCGTCCGCCGACGCGATCGCGAGCTTCAAATAATTGCACGTCAAACCCAGCGCGAGTAAGTTCATACGCAGCTGTCAGTCCTGCTAATCCAGCCCCAACTACAATGATTCGCTTACTCATCGACCATCATTCATCATCGTCTTACTAAATACCATTATCCAAATTGAAGCATGGGGCTTTTATATCTTTAGAGTGAGGTCTCCTATCTAGCCAACTTTTAGAGGAGTTTTCACTTTAACTGCACAATTAAAGCCTTTTTCGCTTGAAAGAAGCATCAGTAGCTGATATTCACACAGCTATGCAATCTGGATTAAATTGCCGCCAGTTAACTTCTCTGCAACTAGAGCGCAGATAAGCTTACGACAAATCAGTATCATTACACCTAATCCCAAAGCATTAACTTTAGCGGAAAGTCAGGATGATTTATAGAGAAAGTCACCCTTTAACTAACTCTTTATATTGCATTCCAATTATTTTGAAAGACAACGACGATACGAATGTTTCGCACATCTAACAAGCAGTGCAAGATAAAGTGGCGATATGACAACGCTAATCGTCTTTACTAGCATCAGAGTTCTTTACTGGTTTTTAACTCGCGGCGTGCAGCAACAAACTCAAACTTGGCGATCGCGTTAATTCACTGCTCACTGGCTAAGACAGTGTACTGAGAACTTACTTGGAGACAATTCTTATGTCAATTAATGCACTATAGAATTACGAATCACGGGTAAAGGGGTCAATGACTGGCTTTAAGCAGTGCCTCAAGTTCTTCTAATGCTTGAACGCTTCCTACTTGCCAAGCACGTTCAACAACACTAGGAATGATTTGAGTAATTTCTATCTCTTCAAAAATTGGACTTGTTGGAGATTCTACATACTTTCCCTCTTGAAGTATATAAATTGTGAGTTTGCTACTATCATAAATCCACAATTCTGGGACGCCGATAATTTTATAGGCATCAAGCGTAGTTTTAGACGTAACATCTGTTTCAATAGCTAAATCAGGAGGCAGATCGTCAGGTTGTAGGCGACGACCAATCATCCGTTGATAGTTTTGAATATAAAAACACGCATCAGGTTCTACACCAGCTTTACCTTGGTGCTTAAATGTCGTTGAGGCAAAGGGTTGGTACTTTCTTGCTGTCAGCCTGAGTAACATTTTTACAACGTCAGAAATCAGATCTTTAGAAATCTCATGCTCAGGTAAGGGAACCATAATTTCTAAAGTACGATTACTGTAGGCTACTCTTGCAGAGCGCTGCTCGCCAAGTTCCACTAAAATTGTTTCAAATTCTTCCCAACTCACATTTGGAATGGCAACCTTACTACCAGGTGCAAGCTTGAGTTGACTGACAGGTTTAACAACAGAAGTTGAAGTAGACATATCTTTTCTACTTGTCGCCAAGTGTGCGAATGCTGTTTTTAAACATACAGGTGGGACAAAATGCCCACCATAGCTTTACACTTTGAACTTCTCAGTAATCCGCTTCATTGCTTCTTCGACATTTTCGCGGCTATTGAATGCAGAGATGCGGAAATAACCTTCGCCAGCTGCGCCGAAACCCGAACCAGGAGTTCCAACAACGTTGCAAGTATGCAGCAATTTATCGAAGAAATCCCAACTCGAAAGATTATTCGGTGTTTTCACCCAAACATATGGTGCATTGACACCACCATAGACGGCGATTCCAGCAGCGGTCAGTTGTTCGCGGATGATTTTAGCATTTTCGAGATAAAAGCTTACTAGCGCCTTTATTTGCGCTTGTCCTTCATCAGAATAGACAGCTTCTGCACCGCGTTGCACTATATAGGATACTCCATTGAACTTTGTTGATTGGCGGCGGTTCCACAGTTTCCACAATTCCACATCCGAACCATCCGCAGCTTTGGCGGTGAGTGTTTTGGGTACGACGGTTAATGCGCAACGAGTTCCCGTAAAACCTGCATTTTTGGAAAAAGAACGAAATTCGATCGCACAATCTCGCGCCCCATCAATTTCATAAATCGAATGCGGTAATTCGGGATCGGTAATAAACGCTTCGTAAGCTGCATCAAAAAAGATAATTGAGTTATGCGCTTTGGCGTAGTTTACCCAGGCTTGGAGGTGTTCTTTCGTCGCGGTTGCACCTGTAGGATTATTCGGAAAGCACAGATAAATTAAATCAACTTTTTGTGTAGGGATTTCAGCAGTAAAGTTATTTTCGGCGGTAATTGGCAAATAAACTAAACCTGCATATTCGCCTTTATCATTAATCTCACCCGTATGCCCTGCCATAACGTTGGTATCTACATACACAGGATAAACAGGGTCGGTGACAGCGATCGCATTATCGTTACCAAAAATATCCAGAATATTCCCTGTATCGCACTTGGAACCATCTGAGATAAAGATTTCGGAAGCATCGATGTCGCATCCGCGTGCTTGAAAGTCATGCTTAGCAATTTTTTCCCTTAACCAAGCATAACCTTGTTCAGGACCATAGCCTTTAAACGTCGCGCGATCGCCCATTTCTTCCACAGCTTTGATCATTGCGGTACGACATGCTTGCGGTAATGGTTCGGTAACATCTCCAATTCCCAAGCGGATAATATCAGCTTCTGGATTCGCGTCAGCAAAAGCATTTACCCGTCGGGCAATTTCTGGAAATAGGTAGCCTGCTTTTAGTTTGAGATAGTTATCGTTAATCGTTGCCATGTAGAATCGCCTTGAATACCGTAGAATAGCTTACTGCCAATTATCTCTAATTGAGGGGTGAGGGGTAAGGAGTGAGGGAAAGATATGAGAACGCTTTATTTTTTAGTTCCAGGAACAGGCGGTAAATTTGCTTGTGGTGGACTTTGGGCAGAGTTAAAAACCTTACACTTAGCAAAGCAAGTGTGTTGTGCAGAAGTTGTCACGTACCGCCAAAAAGAGAAAGATACGCTGTTTCTCGACGATCTATTGCACAATCAAAATTTAGACGATGCGATTTTTGTCATCAGTTGGGGGTTTGATATTCCACAACTTGCGCGTAAACTCGCGGCTTATAACGTTGTTTATCATGCACATAGTACAGGTTACGGATTCAAATTACCTGCAAGCATTCCAATTGTTACTGTCAGCCGGAATACAATGGGATATTGGGGACAACATGCACCCAATTCATTAATTTACTATTTACCCAATCAAATATCTGACGAATTTCAAAATTTACATCTCGAACGCGATATTGATGTCTTAGTGCAAGCCCGAAAGTCTTCGCATTATTTACTACAGCAATTAATTCCCGCGTTAAAACAGCGCTGCAATGTCGTTGTTGTTGATTCTTATGTAGAAGATTTAGCAGGGTTATTTAATCGGGCTAAAGTTTATCTCTACGACTCGGCTGAATATTGGGCAACACAAGGCGTTAGCGAAGGCTTTGGACTGCAACCAATGGAAGCTATGGCGTGCGGTTGTCAAGTTTTTTCTAGTGTTAACGGAGGACTTTCTGATTACTTAGACCCAGGTTTCAACTGCTATAAGATTGCTGGTTATGCACAAGATTATGATGTTAAACGAATTTTAAAAGTAATAGAAAGATCAAAAGTAATTATGCCACCTAATCCATTGTTTACAGAATATAGAGCTCAAAATATTCTTAAACGCTTGCAAATCATTTTAGAGGATATCAACACTTTTTTTGATTGTAAGAAAAACTTATCTGGTAATATTCAAAATTTAACAAATACACGTGTATTACAACTAAGAATCCAGCGAGTATTAAATAAGCTGAAGAATAAGCTTTGACTTTTGAGTTAATTATTATACCCCCAATTACCAATTACCCATTACCCATTAATTTAAATCTTCGCGTACCACTCCATCAAAATTTAAGATGAAATCTGCACCATAAACTCGTGAGGGTGTTTGAAATCCAGGCTCAAATTGTCCTGCAAGCACTCGTGAAACAATTTCTACGGCTGTCATTGTGGTTAATGTATAACCTTCGGGACATTGCAAGCGCGATGTTGCCATTTTACCAGAATCATCTGCGACTTCTCCCCAGAGTAAACTTGTTCCTTGAGTGCGTTCTATCTCACTAGGTCCTGGTAATTGATTTTGAATCAAACGTTTTTGTAGGTTTTGCACGGGTGGTAAGCTTAATAATCCACCAAGATAGCGCGTTGCTATCATTCCTAGGCGCACTGGTGTGGGAAAGGCGGCGTAAACTTCAATGTTAGGAATACCTGTACTGTAAAAAGCGGTAGACACATCTCCCCAGGGAATTGTTACTGCGGTAACTGCGCCTCTACCAAAATCAATTGTGCGCGTTTTCCAAGCGGCGGGAACTGAAGTGAGAACTCCATTACGACGTACTAAACCGCCTTTACCTTGCGCTTCGACCATTGTCTTTGCTGTTCCGCGTGAAATTCTGCCTAATGCTTGAAATGCAAGGGTGAGTTGTGTTGCAGTGGGAAGTCGGGCTTTGAGATGCGCAGCGAGACAATCTGAAGGAACAACATCAAAACCTACACCAGGAAGTAGCATAATTCCTGCGGTTTGGGCTGGGGAAGTTTGAGAAGCGATCGCTTCAAATACAGCAACTTCTCCAGTAATATCTAAATAATGCGTCTTCGCGCGCAAGCATCCAGCAACAAGTGATTCTGCTGTTTGTGAAAAAGGACCTGCACAGTTTAAAACAACTGGTACATCGGCTAACGCTTCGTCAACAGCGGCGGTGTCTTCGAGGGTGAATGTGCGATACTCTAGTCCTAGTTCTGTCGCTAATGGTGCTATTTTTTGAGAATTACGCCCTGCAAGAATTGGCGTTAGCGCTTTTTGTACTGCTAATCGCGCGATAAGTTCTCCTGTGTAACCGTTAGCACCGTATAGCAAAAATGATGACATTTATGCAAAGGAGATGCTCTTCTAGAGGCAATACAACTGTAGAGGTGTTTGATGCTAATAAAAATCAACCGTTAGTATGATTTTTTATTGTTGCTATTTAATTCGCTGATTTTATAAAAAGAAATGAAATTATAATTCTATTTTAGAAGAAAGTGCTTGCGGAAACGAACCACAAAGCACGCAGAGGAATAAAGAAAGATAAATTAATGAATCATAGAGTTTTTCTGGATAAAGAGAATGAGAATTGTTTTTTGTAGTTATTAATTTGAGAGATAAGTTATCAAAATAATTAACCAATCTGTGTGCTAGTAAGGTGATTTTAGTGTCGAAACAAAATTATAGTAAAAAACGTCGCCGCAAACAACATTCTCTCCAGCGCTTACTTGAATACATTCATCAATATCGCGGTCAAATTTGGATGGCGTCGCTGTATTCAGTGTTAAATAAAGTATTTGATTTAGCCCCACCTGCTTTAATTGGTATTGCCGTTGATGTCGTTGTCAATCAGCAAGATTCAATCATCGCTCGTTGGGGTATACACGATGTTTATGCACAATTTGTTATCCTTTCTATTCTAACTGTTATTCTTTGGGTTTTTGAGTCAGTTTTTGAATACGCTCATTCCCGACAGTGGCGGAATTTAGCACAAAATATTCAACACGATTTACGTTTGGATACTTATCAACATCTACAAGAATTAGAATTAGCTTACTTTGAGGAACGAAGTACGGGCGGTTTGATGTCAATCTTGAGTGATGATATCAACCAGTTAGAACGATTTTTAGATATTGGTGCGAATGATTTAATTCAAGTCACAACAACGGTAGTTGTGATTGCGGGTGCTTTTTTTATTATGGCTCCGAGTGTGGCTTGGATGGCAATGCTTCCTATGCCTTTTATTCTTTGGGGTTCGGTGGCGTTTCAACGATTGTTAGCACCGCGTTATGCAGATGTGCGCGAGAAGGTGGGTTTTCTGAATTCGCGTTTGGCAAATAATTTGTCAGGAATGTTAACAATTAAAAGCTTTGTTGCTGAAGATTACGAAGCCCAACGGGTACAGGAGGAAAGTGAAGCTTATCGTCAAAGTAATAGAAAAGCGATCGCACTTTCTGCGGCGTTTGTGCCACTGATTCGCATGATTATTCTAGCAGGCTTTACCGCATTGTTACTCTACGGTGGTTTAGCAGCGGTGCAGGGTACAATCACTGTCGGAACTTACAGCGTGTTGGTGTTTTTGATTCAGCGGTTATTATGGCCTTTAACGCGATTAGGCGAAACGTTCGATCAGTATCAACGCGCAATGGCTTCAACCAATCGCGTCATGAATTTACTCGATACTCCAGTGGCGATTCATACGGGGGATGTGGCGCTTCCTGTGGAGAAGGTACAGGGCGAAATTGAATTGCACAATGTCACTTTTGCTTACAATAAACGCGATCCGGTTATTGAAAATTTGTCGCTGTCGGTTCCGGCGGGAAAAACGATCGCAATTGTCGGTTCTACCGGATCGGGTAAAAGTACATTGGTCAAACTATTATTGCGGTTGTATGAAGTGCAATCGGGGCGCATTACGCTTGACGGTATCGAGTTACGCGATTTGAGATTTGACGACCTGCGTCGCGCGATTGGGTTAGTTAGTCAAGATGTCTTTTTATTTCACGGTACAGTCGCCGAAAATATTGCTTATGGAAGTTTTGACGCGACACCTGCCGAAATTGTCCGCGCAGCTACAATAGCGGAAGCACACGAGTTTATTATGCAACTTCCTCAAGATTACGATACCATTGTTGGCGAACGCGGACAGAAGTTATCGGGAGGACAAAGGCAAAGAATTGCGATCGCCCGCGCGGTTTTGAAAAATCCTCCGATTCTGATTTTAGATGAAGCGACTTCGGCAGTGGATAATGAAACTGAAGCTGCTATTCAACGATCGCTTGAGAAAATTACGGTCAATCGCACTACGATTGCGATCGCGCATCGGCTGTCTACTGTACGTAATGCCGATTGTATCTACGTTATGGAATACGGTAAGTTAGTTGAGAAAGGTACTCACGAACAACTTGTTGCCCAACAAGGAATCTATGCGAGCCTTTGGCGGGTACAATCAGGTTTAACCGTTGCTAGTCACTAGTCACCACCTTAGAGTCTTTCAATTTTGAATTGCTTATGTTTTTTGGTAGCCCTCAACCTCATTCTCAAGATACCTGGCGACGTCAATTAGATCAATTTGCCAAGGTCAATCAGCAAGAACTCGCAGCTTTATCTTGGGGATTATGGCTAGAAAATGGCGACAGTCAAGGAACATTGGGAATTAATTTAAAACCCCAACCGCATTTTGTTTATTGTCCCAAATCAGCAATTGAAACCTTGAATGATAATGTAGAAAATCAAATTCAAGAGATTCTAGGAATTATTGATAATCATCAACCTGAAAAAGAAGTTTTAATTATTGGCATTGGTAGCGAACAAATTAAGCTCATACATTATGAACCCGATCCTGCACCACCTATCTGTTACGCACAATTAGCAACTGATGTTAATACTTTATTAGAACGACTAGAGCAAGATTTGTTTGAACAAATCTCTTCAAAATGAGCAACTCAAAAGTATTATGAATGACTCGGATACAAGAAAACTTCTTTCTGGATTAAGTCACGCGGCTTTAATGCTTAACGCTGTTGTCATTCCAGTTCTTGTACCAATTGTTATCTTGCTAGCAACCAATGACCCAATTGTGCGTGGTAATGCTAAAGAAGCAATTAATTTTACAATTAATATCATTATTTGTGCTGTCATTAGCACTATGCTCATTTTAGTGGAAGGTATTGGTGTTTTCTTACTCTTTCTCCTCGCTATTGTCAGCTTTATTATGCCATTGATTGCGACTATTTATGCTGTTAAAAATGTAAATAAGCCGTATCGTTACCCTTTGATATGGCATTTTTTCTAGTAGGGAATTATGTGGAAAACTTAATTAAGTTTTAGACTTGGTGGAAGTAACTCGGAAAACACCTAAAAAGAGAGAATGATTCAAGAGCGCTATACTAAGTATTATTTGATTTTAAAGGTTATCTCGGCAGAATGCAGCCTGTTCCATCAACACGGCAAAATCAAATCAATCAACAGGAAAGTTCTGTAACTGTAAATACAGCAGTTTTCTTTGAACTATCTCCAGATTTACTGTGTGTCGTTAGTGAAGATGGGATTTTTAAGCAGGTAAATCCAGCTTTTCGCAAGACTTTAGGATATGCAGATGGAGAACTGTTAGAGCAAAAATTTATTGATTTGGTACATCCTGACGATCGCGCTGTGACAACAACGGCGATCGCCCAAATTCAAACAAGCGATCGACATACAGGATACTGTGAAAATCGCTACCGCTGCTGTGACGGTTTGTATAAACACTTCGGATGGACGATCTGTTTTGATGTCAAAACAAAATTAGTTTATGGAATCGCCCGCGAACTGACGACAATTACACCCACGCCAGAGACAACCCTTTATCGCACCTTAGCACGCAATCTGCCTCAAACTGCTGTCTTCGTATTTAATCGCGATCTGCGCTATGAGCTATGTGAAGGGCAAGAAATAGCTAGTATGGGCTTGACCCAAGATGTCTTGGAAGGTAAAACAATTTGGGAAGCTTTACCACTAGATATTTGTCCAGAAATTGAGCCACTATATCGCGCAGCGCTGGCAGGACAAGAAATCGTAACAGAAATGGTTTGTTGCGGTCATCATTACGCTGTGCAAATTGTACCTGTGCGTAACGAACAGCAGGAAATTATTGCAGGGATGGCACTACTTCAAAATATTGACGAACGCAAGCAAAGCGAGGAAACAGTCCGACGACAGATCGAAGAAATTGAAGCTATTTACGCCTCCGCACCGATTGGATTGTGCTTTTTAGATACCGACTTGCGCTATGTGCGTGTCAACGATCGCTTAGCAGAAATTAATGGTATTCCAGCAGCAGAACACATCGGTAAATCGCTTGCAGAGATTATTCCGGAACTAGCGGCTACGCAAGCACCGTTATTTGCACGAGTAATTCAAACAGGAGAACCAATTTTAGATGTGGAAATACGGGGTACTACCCCTGCGCAACCAAAAATCGAACGCGACTGGCTAGTAAGTTATTACCCACTACATAATTGCGATAACCGCGTTGTGGGAATTAATATTGTCGTCCAGGAAATCACACAGCGCAAGCAACAAGCTGCTGAACTTGCAGAAAGAGAAAGACAATTAACAACAATTTTGGCGAATACTCCTGACGTGATTTGCCGTTACAGCAAAGACTTTCGCTACCTTTATATTAGTCCAGCTGCTGAACGAATTACAGGTATTCCTACGCAACAATTCATCGGCAAAACCAATGCCGAAATCGGGATACCAGAAACCTATACTAAAGCATGGGAAAATGCGATCGCTGAAGTTTTGACAACGGGGCATCAACAAACTTTAGAGTTCGACTTTTCCTTTGCGGGAAAAACGCGGTATTTCTACTCGATATTCATTCCAGAGTTGGCACCTGACGGTGCAGTAGAATCAGTACTTGTTGTCAGCCGCGATGTTACCGAACGCCGTCAAGCGGAAGAATCTTTAGCAAACAGTCAAGATTGGTTGCAACTGTCACAACAAGCAGGGCAAATTGGCGCGTTTGTTTGGGACATGATTACAGGAGATATTGTTTGGACGCAACAACTAGAAATTCTCTATGGGTTAACTCCTGGTAGCTTTAGCGGTAATTACGAATCTTGGCGACAACAAGTTCACCCAGAAGACATTGTACGAATTGAGCAAAGTTTGCAAGAGAAAATCCAAACTCGCAGCGAAGAATGGCAAGATGATTTTCGGATCTTTCACGCTCAAACAGGGGAAATCCGCTGGATTGCAGCGAAAAGTCGCTTCTTTTACGATGATTCTGGGCAAGCAATCCGCATGATTGGCGTGAATCTGGATATCAGCGATCGCAAACATACAGAAGAAGCGCTACGCGAAAGCGAACTGAATTATCGAATGCTGGCAGATACAATGCCACAGTTATTTTGGACAACGCTACCCGATGGCTATCACGAATACTACAACCAACGCTGGTACGACTACACCGGCTTGACGTTGGAAGAAACGAAAGGTACTGGTTGGAATCATGTCTTGCATCCTGACGATCGACAACGCAGTTGGGAAGTTTGGCACGAGTCTTTGCGAACGGGAAAGGATTATGAAATTGAATATCGCTTTCGTCGCTTTGATGGCGAATATCGCTGGTTCTTAGGTAGGGCGTTTCCGTTGCGCGATGAAAATGGACAAATCATTCGCTGGTTCGGTTCGTGTACTGATATTCACGATCAAAAAATTGCCTTAGAAGAACGCGATCGCGCTGTTGAACGCGAAAGATCTGCAAGATCCCAAGCAGAAGCCGCAAATCGCATCAAAGATGAATTTCTCGCAGTACTCTCGCACGAATTGCGATCGCCCCTTAATCCGATTTTGGGTTGGGCAAAACTTCTTTTGACTCGTCAATTTGACCAAGATACAACACGCAAGGCTTTACAAACAATCGAGCGCAACGCCCAATTACAAACACGCCTCATTGAAGACTTACTCGATATCTCGCGCATTTTACGCGGTAAGCTGAGTTTAAATATTACCCAAGTTAATTTAGTGACAATCGCCGAAGCTGCCCTAGAAACGGTACGACTCGCAGCGGAGGAAAAAGCGATTCACTTACAACTAATTGTTGCAGATTCAGTGCATTCTTCTGAATTTCTGATTGCGGGAGATGCAGCGCGGTTGCAGCAAATTGTGTGGAATCTCCTCTCAAATGCAGTCAAGTTTACTCCTAATGGCGGGCGCGTAGAGGTCAAGTTAGAGAAATTAGCATCTTCCGTACAAATTCAAGTCAGCGACACTGGTAAAGGAATTGCAGCAGAATTTCTTCCTCACGTGTTTGATTACTTCCGCCAAGCTGATAGTAGCACTACGCGCAAATTTGGTGGATTAGGGTTAGGACTTGCCATTGTCCGTCATTTAGTCGAATTACACGGCGGTACAGTGAAAGCTGATAGTCAAGGCGAAGGTAAAGGCGCAACGTTTAGCGTTACATTACCACTTCCCGCATCCGAAATCGCGGATGAAACGTCGGGCGATTGCATTCATTACAATGACTCCGATCTACCACTATTGGGAATTTGCGCCTTAATCGTTGATGACGAAGCAGATATGCGCGAATTACTCGTTGTGACTTTAGAACAATATGGCGCGCAAGTCACTGCTGCTGCATCAGCCAGCGAAGTTTTAGAAAAGCTACCACAACAGTATCAGATTTTAATTAGCGATATTGGAATGCCTAATGTTGATGGCTATACATTAATGCGGCAAATTAGAACTTTACCACCTGAACAAGGCGGATCGATACCGGCGATCGCGCTTACAGCTTATGCGAGTGAAACCGATCAACAAGCTGCGATCGCCGCTGGGTTTAATCGACACGTAGCAAAACCCGTCGAACCTGCTAAATTGTTAGCAACCATTGTTAATTTATTAAACAAAAAATCATAAATCTTGAGTTAAGATAAGTGTCATTGCTTGCTGTAGAATCTCTTCTTGATTAACCTTTTTTGCTAGTTCATCCGGTTGATAGCGTCCTTCTTCAACCTCTAACGAAGCGCGATCAATTGCTTCTGGATAAGCCTCTTCTAAAGCAATCCGTAAATCTTCTGGTGGTAAGTAATAACCACCAGCCTGGCGACGTTTGTTCTTTTCTTGAATCATCCGAACGGAATTACGAATTGATACTTCCCACGCTCGCGTAGAACGGTTTTCGACGTATTGTTTGATAAGATAAATCAAAAGGATGACTGCATAACTGCTAATCGCACTAATTTTATCATCGCGACTCATTTACTTCGAGTTCTTCAACAATGGCTAATGCGCCTTTGATATCGCCTTGTAAGAGTAATTCTTTAAGCGTAAATAACTCTTCCATCACTCAGTAATAAAGTTTAAAATGTGTTCGGCTGCGATCTGCGGTTGTTCGAGATGCGGTACGTGACCGCAGTCTTTAATCCAAGCAAGTTTACTCTGGGGGATCGCTTGTTGAAACTTCTCAGCATCTTTAGTTCCTAAAATGCGATCGTCTTCTCCCCACAAAATCAGCGTTGGTTGCTCGATTTGCGCTAGCTTTTCTTTAAAAGAAGTATAACCCCCACTTTTTGTAAAAGCAATTAAAGCTTGATTCCATCCAGGCATATTTAAATGTAATGCTGCACATAATTGCGCATCAACTGAAGCTAAACTTTTATTTTTATACGCTGCCCGACTAATACTATTACGTACTCTAGGATTGCGTAAAAACTCTGTTGCCAGTCGATCGAACGGTGGAAACATCAACTTTCCCATCGCCGAACCTGCAGTAAATCCGGCACTATCTATTAATACTAGTTTTTTGACAACTTCTGGATAATTTAGCGTAAAATCAATCGCAGCTGCACCTCCCATCGATGCACCAACTAAAATTACAGGTTGATGAATTAACGTTTTCCAGAAACAATACAAATGTGTTTTAATTGTGCTTGGGCTTAAAGCTAAATTGGCAATTCTTTCGGTAAAGCCAAACCCTAATAAATCAACAGCCCAAGTTTTATTTTGAGCTGCTAATATCGGTAGCAAGCGACGAAATTCTAAAACAGAACTATCAAAACCATGTAAAAGTAAAATGGGTTGACCGCCGTTACCTTTTTGAATATAAGCTGTAGTAATGGCTTTGGCAAACGGAGTTGCGATCGCCTGAAATTGAATACTTTTTGCAAGTTCAATTGACGTTGGTTCGGTGAGTTGATTAATTAAGTTATTTAAATCAATTTTCATGCAAATTAGCAACTTAAAAAATAAGGTAGTAGCCCTGATCGAAGTATCAGTTGACTACTACCAATATAAAACAGATAAAAACGTACAATCTAGCTACAAATAAGGTCGTTACTCTCCTGTAACAGCTTCTTTAAGTTGTTCAGCAGCTTGCTTTGTCCCAGGATCGATTGGTTCGTCTAGGTTAAGTTTCTCTTTGACGTTCTCAAAGAAACCTTTGTTATTGGCTTGGGCTTTTTCCGCCGCAGTTTTAGTCGCTGGTTTGTAGCCTTCCTCTTCTAAAAGTTTTTCGGCTTTTTCAGTTTCTTCTCTGAGTTTTTCAGCTTTTGGACGTCCCTGACTATCTACGCGGTCAACTTGATACGAAGTCGCTTCTGGTGTCACAGGTTCAGCCTGTACTTGCATCGCTGTACTCACTATAAACACCAATGCAACGAGAAAAACAGTAACAATCTGCCGCAATTTGATTCTTTGCAACCACGATCGCTTCATTGAGACCCTCCACTATAGTTCTTGAAGTCGAAATTAAGCTTACACGGTTTAGCAGTACTCTGTTAAGAGCAGTCAGATAGAGATTTCGACAAAATAGCAATTACAAAGATTTGTAAAAGTCAAATGTCAAGTATTATTACAGAGTTGTTCGTTCATCCAGTCAAAGGGCTAACACCTCAAGCCGCAACTCAAGTAAAGTTGCAAGCGGGACATGGAGTTATAGGCGATCGCGCGTTTGCATTGGTATACGATACTTCTAGATCCTCCGATGATGTTGTTCCGTGGATGCACAAACGTCATTTTGCGATGCAATGCGATTTTCCTGCATTAGCAGCTTTGGATTGTCACTACGATTTTCAAACTACATTATTAACGATTAAGCACAAAGAACGCGAATTACTCGCAGCGAAAACAAACGATTCTCAGGAACGCAACTTAATCAGTTCATTTTTTACAGGCTATCTTGCAACGGATGTGAAATCGCCGCTACGGTTAGTTGGTGAAAACGATGGCAAAACGCGTTACCCCGATCGCAACACAGTACACATATCTCTTATCAATCAAGCCACATTAGACCAATTAAGTAATATTGTGGGAGAACGTGTAGATGTACGACGCTTTCGCCCCAATATTGTTTTTGCAGGTATACCAGCATGGACGGAGTTTGATTGGATAGGACAACACTTTCAAGTTGGTTCTGCACAAATCGAAATTACTGCTCCAATTAATCGCTGTTTAAATATTAATGTCAATCCTCAAACAGGTAAGCAAGATTTACCACTACTTTCTTTACTAAAACAGCACTTTGAGCATCAGCAAATAGGAGTTCTTGCCAAAGTCATTGCTAGCGGTACAGTTGCGATTGGCGATCGCTTGCAACAATGACAATATCCAGCAAACGGAATGTTTGCTGAATACAATTTTCTATTTGTGATGAAATTACACTTTATCAATAGTATCCTTGACTGCATCCTTAGCGTCTTCAATCGCGTGCATTGCTGCGGCTTCTTCTTGTTTCGCTTGACCTTCAGCTTTATCTTTTGTGTTACCCGTAATTTCACTGACAGCTTCTTGCAGTTTACCTTCTACGTTCTTAGCAACAGCTTCAGCACGGTTTTCAATGCTCATAAAGATCTCCTTAATTTTGCCATAATTAATTCAATTGATAATTTAAAGAATTTACTGAAAATCTGCATCTCTCATTAGTTATATTTTTTGTAATAATATAGATATTTCTGCTGGAACATTAGCTTTGTTAAGGAATTTATTCGGTGAATTTACAGTTAAGTAATAAAAAATACTAGCTAGCTTTATTACCTCTGTATTTTGCATAAGAAATACTTATTTTAAGTGCGTGCTAGTCATTTAACGGGAACAGTAAGAATAGGCGAATTTATTGCTTTTAACTACAAAATAGAGAAACTGAATTTTATCATGTCCTCTTCTCGCTGGCATTCCTCGACAACTCGAGCAAATTCAAAGCCTCAATCGAAAAAATGTTTCAATCAATTCGGGAAGCAAGCGAAATGGGCAGATAATAGCAAGAGTTCGCTAAATAAACCTGCTCAAAGGAAATCTCGTAGTTTGCGATGGCAAGCAAGACTAGTATTTTGTAGTGCGATCGCGACCTTAGTGTCCGTATTGTATGCTACTACTGCTACTACTTTGCTGAAAAGTTTGGAAAAGGTTGAAATCGAAGATACCTACCAAAACGTTGAAGGGTTTTTAGATGCGTTTGCGCAAACACAGGCAGATTTTAGCTTGCGCGTCGCTGACTGGGCAATGTGGGATGATACGTATCAATTTGTACAAGATAGTAATAAAGAATACATCGAAATTAATATAACTCCAGAATCAATCCAAAACATTCAAATTAATGCCGCAGTCTTTCTCAATACTAAAAATCATATTGTTTATAGTGCAGAATTTGATTTAACAACAAACCAAAAAGTAGGTATACCAAAGTCATTAAATCAATATATTGCTACTCACAAACAATTATTGCAACACTCTAGTTTTGATAGTAGTATATCAGGAGTAATTGCCTTACCTCAAGGTCTAATGCTGATCGCTTCACGACCAATTATTGATAGTAAAGCTGAAGGACCAATTCGCGGGACACTAATTTTTGGGCGCTATCTCGATAAAACCAAAATTGATATTTTAGCTAAAAAAAGCCGCTTAAACCTTACATTATATGGGTTAAATCAGGTATTACCTCCAGACTTTCAAACAGCTTTAGCATCACTCTCACAAACGCAAACAATTTTTATTCGCCCCATCAATGATAGCCTGATTGCTGGTTACATTTTACTGACAGATATAGACAATCAGCCTATAGCAATTTTACGCACAGAACAACCGCGAACTATATACTTGCAAGGTATTAATAGTCTTCGTTATCTCTTTTTGCTATTAGTATTAATTGGATTGGCTTTTGCTGGGGTAACATTACCTTTATTAGAAAGATTAATTTTATTGCGATTTGATCGACAAGAACGCGAAGAGCGCTATCATGCAGTTGTGACCCAAGCTTCTGAAGGTATTTTTTTGATTGATGCTCAAAGTAAAGTTCTACTAGAAGCTAATACAGCATTACAAAGTTTATTAGGTTATACCGCAACGGAAATCTTACAACTCACACTGTACGATATTATTGTTGGCGATCGCCAGCAAATTGATACCGACCTTCAGCAGATTTCAGCCAAAGACTCTAATTTTACACGCGAATACAAATATCAACGTCAGGATGGCTCATTAATTGATGTTGAAGCAAGTGCGATTCAGATTTTGTACAACGAAAAAGCTGCTTTTTGTATAGTAGTCAGAGATATTACCGATCGAAAGAAAGTTGAGATGGCGTTGCGTGAAAGCGAACAACGTTTATCTTGGCAAGCAAGTCATGATTCGCTAACTGGGCTGGTTAACCGTCGTGAATTTGAGCAATGTTTGGTCAGTGCTTTAAACAGTGCAAAAAATGAAGGTATAAACCATGCTGTTTGTTACGTAGATGTCGATCAATTCAAGATTATTAATGATACCTGCGGTCATGCAGCGGGAGATCATTTATTACGCAAAGTCAGTAATTTATTTCAAAATAGATTACGTAAAACGGATGTGTTAGCCCGTTTAGGTGGCGATGAGTTTGGGATCATTTTTTATGAGTGTTCTTTAGAAGAAGCTACTCAAATTACAGAAGCTCTACGACAACAACTGAACGAATTTCCGTTCATATGGAAAGAAAAAGTTTTTTCCGTGAGTGCGAGTATCGGGGTTGTGGCTATTAATGCAGATACCCCTGATTTAGCAAGTGTTTTAAGCGCTGCGGATGCAGCTTGTTATGCCGCGAAAAATAAAGGACGCAATCGAGTCAATGTTTATCAACCCAACGATCGCGAAATAGCTCAACAACGCGGCGAAATGCAATGGGTATCGCAAATTCCTAAAGCTTTAGAAGAAAACCGTTTTTGTTTATTTTATCAAGAAATTGCCCCCTTAATTGGGGGAAATCATCAACAACACTACGAAATTCTGTTGCGTTTAAAAGATGAGAATGGTCAAATTGTACCACCAATGGCTTTCATTCCAGCTGCTGAGCGTTATAACTTGATGCATCTAATCGATCGCTGGGTAATTTCTACATTGTTCGCACATTTAGCACAATCGTCAACTATTGATGACACAATTTACGCCGTCAATGTTTCGGCAGCAAGTATCAACGATGACAGTTTTATTGATTTTGTGCAAGTACAATTTGCACATTATCAAATTCCACCCTCAAGTATTTGTTTTGAGATTACTGAAACACTGGCGATCGCTAATTTAAGTCAAGCAGTGGTATTTATTCAAAAACTTAAAAATCTCGGTTGTTATTTTGCCTTAGATGATTTTGGTAGCGGCATGTCTTCGTTTGCCTATTTAAAAAGTTTACCAGTCGATTACCTCAAAATTGATGGCTCTTTAGTCAAAGATATTGTTCAAGATGCGATCGCTTACAGTATGGTCGAAGCAATCAGCCGCGTTGCGACCGTGATGGAACTACAAACAATTGCAGAGTTTGTTGAAAACGACGCCATTCAAGAAAAGCTGCGAAATTTGCCCGTAGATTACGCTCAAGGATATGGAATTTCTAAACCAAAACCATTAGTTTAACTTCTAATATTAAATTTAGTTGATTATAGTAAATAGTGACTAACCACAAAGAAAGGTTATCTAACTGAAGATGATATAAAACCTGGTAATTGAGAAGAACATTTATTACCCATTACCAATTATCTGTCAGCGAGTATCATCGACAAAAGCCAAATCCTCTGGCGTATTGCAGTTAAAAAGTATTTCTGCATTAGGTAAAGATAAAACGTGTACGGGGTGTTGTACCAGCCAAGTTTGAAACGATCGCCCGCCTTGGGCAATAAAAGCGTTCAATACAGGTAAACAACCATGGCGATAAAAGCCACACAAAGGTTCCCAACCTTTTTCCTGACGCGGTAAAGCAGCGATCGCCTCTTGAGGAACATTTTCTAACTCTTCTGCCCAGTCTTGTAGTACCTCTACTTGCAGTTTAGGTAAATCGCAAGCAAGTAATAGTACCCAATCAGTTTTCACTACAGCGAGTCCTTGTGCAAAACCAACTAATGGACCGTGGGGAAGTGGTAAAGTTACCTTAGTTGAAGATGGTATGCTCAGAGTTTCCTGCGACAGTGGAACTTCCCGAACAAATTGACTATTTTTCAGTGCCAAATGCTGATATTTTTCTGGTGTAGGCGTAACAACATAAACTGCATCGCACAAGCTGCTGGCGACATCACACACGCGTTTTAACAGCGGAACGCCCTGAATTGCTAGCAAAGCTTTATCTTTGCCCATTCGCGAACTTTTTCCACCAGCTAAAACTATGGCACTCAGCGAGTACATATTGAATGCTCAGAAATTGGTCATTGGTAACTGCTAATTGATAAGAATATCGAGCTTCCTATTACCCGACCTTTACAAGTACGCTCTTTCATTTACGCCTACAACTAATTAACCTAAACTGCCAAATAGCGACGGAGAAAACTCTCTAAAGACTCTAACTTCAAATTAAATATTGACTCTAGGCGCGCAATTTCATCATGCGTACAGAAAAACTCGTTAGCAAGCAACGTGCGAAAAGTTCCTAAAGTCTTCTGAACTGGAGGATTTAATAAGCCTAATACGGTACGAAAACCATCGACAACAAATAAAGGTGGATTAATAATAATCGGTTCTTGATTAAACACGCGACCAAAAATGTGGGGAATATCTTCGCGGTGTAAAATTTCTGGTCCTCCCACGGGTAAAATTTGGTTTTTTGCGCCGCCAACCGAAACCGAATTCACTACCATTTGCGCTAAATCGTCTGTACTGACAATAGAAGTACGATTTTTCGGATCGCCTATCAATAAATACATTCGCGTTTGGCGAAAGCGTTCAGCAAGTGATAGTAGATTTGATGATAGTCCGGCAGGACGAAAAATTGTATAGTTCAAACCACTCGCTTGGAGATATTGTTCAACAGCACGTTTGGCTTTAAATGTTGGTGCATCTTCATAGCCGCGATCTGCACCTAGTACCGAAATAAAGACAAAGTGTCGTACCTGTTGTGCTTGCGCGCAGTCAATTAATTCGATATTGGCACGATAATCTAGTGCTAGAGGATCGCCATCCGAACCATGCGTACTAATGATATATTGCACTCCTTGACAAGCTTTTTGAATATCTTTTTCTTCGCGCAAGTCACCAATAAAAATTTCTGCTCCTCGGTGTTCTAACTCCCCATAGCGAGAACTAAGGCGAACAAAAGCGCGTACGGGTAATTCCTGCTGTCGCAGCAATCTGACTACTCTCCGCCCAATTTGTCCTGTTGCGCCTGTGACTAGAAACATAGCAGCATTGTCCCTGAAGTTTGATAATAGATAGTCGCCAACAATTCCTCATCTCAAGTCTATAGTAGAGGTTTGAGGTTCGAGGTCAGAGCTCAGAGATTAAAAGATAGTTCCAGTAGGAATTCTACGCCTCTACAACGTCCTAAATATATCTACAACTCAACAACAACGGGAGCGTGATCGCTTGGTTTCGGCAATTTTCGTGGAGTGATATCAATAAAGCAGCTTTTTGCTTGTTTGTACAGATCCGCAGTTAGGTAATGATGGTCGATCCTCCAACCTAAGTTACGGCGAAAAGCGCCACTACGGTAGTCCCACCAGCTATAATGCCCTGCTTCAGAAGTAAATTTACGAAAAGCATCGCTAAAACCTAATTCAAGGATTTCACGCAGTGCTTGTCGCTCAAGTTCTGATGCCATGATATGTCCTGTAAGAGTAGCGGGATCGTGCAGATCGCGGTCTTCGAGTGCAATATTGAAGTCACCACAGATACAAATGTTAGCGGATAAAACTAAAAGCGATCGCAAGTATTCGCGTAAAACTTGCAACCACCGCAGTTTATACTCGTACTTGTCACTACCAACCGCTGCACCGTTCGGTACGTAAAGATTCACAATGCGAATATTTGCCGTTACTCCTGTAATCAAGCGTTTTTGCGCGTCAAGTTCAAATGCGTCGGGAATCGCATCGCCCAAAACGGGTGTAAATCCTGTACTAACATCCGTTAACGGCGAACGACTGAGGATCGCCACTCCGTTGTATGACTTTTGTCCAGAAGCATAAATATAATAGCCAAGTTGCTCAAAAGGCGATCGCGGAAAATCTGCATCGACAACTTTGGTTTCCTGCAAACACAATACATCAACAGGATTTTGCTGCAACCAAGCAACAACGTGTTCTTGGCGAGTCCGAATCGAATTAACGTTCCAAGTGGCAATTTGCATCAAGTAATGGGCAATCAGCACGAGCTACCTTTAGCTTATTAGTCTGCCACACCAGCGGAACTTGATTGCAGTTGTTTTCGTACTTTTGCGATCGTCCACACAGCAAAATTACTCTGTGTCTAACTCCTGCTTTTTACGTAATAAGATTGGTGGTTGTGTCACTAACCCCACGAGACGATCGCTGGTGAAGCAGAGGCTTGATTTATTTTCGTCAATGGGAATTTGAAATAAATAGCTATCTTGTTTTCCCTGAGTGCGTGCCAAAAAAGCCGCAATCAAGCTACGCAGTAGAGGATTATCCGATTTGACCTTAATTTGATACCGAAACCCGCCGCTGAGTAAAATTTCGACTAACACTTCTTTAGGAGTGTCGCTTACAGATGAAGCCGCATCGACAATATCTAGTTCTTTGTTATCGGACACTTGTCTTCTCCTAATTTTATTTCATAGAAAAAAGTAGAGCGAACAATACTCACCCTACTCAAAATTTACACCTAATCTTCTTGAAGCTAAATTGTATTAGTACCCTACTGCTGAACCATCGCCTCTAGAATCAGCCCCGCCATGAAGTACATTCGTTGTAGGGTCAATCAAAATAGCACCTGCGTGTCCCATTGTGTCAGTGTAATCGTCAACAACATTCACGGGATGACCGCGTTTAGCTAATTCCGCCGTGACGCTTTCTGGTACTCGCCCTTCAATTTTTAAGTCATTAGAAGATGCACCCCAAGTACGCCCGTGTAGCCATCGCGGTGCATCAATCGCTTCTTGAACGCTAAATCCGTAATCAACAATCCGAGTTACTATTGCTGCTTGGGTTTGTGGTTGACCTTCACCGCCCATCGTGCCATAGACTAAATAGGGTTTTCCATCTCTAAAGAGCATGGCTGGATTTAAGGTATGAAAAGTCCGCTTTCTTGGTTCTAAACGATTAATGTGATTTTTATCTAACGAAAAGAAACTACCACGATTTTGCAATAATACTCCGGTATTTCCGGCAACAATTCCTGAGCCAAAATCATGATAAATACTTTGAATTAAAGAAACAGCATTTCCGTCTTTATCTACGACTCCTAACCATACGGTATCGCCTTTAGGATCGAGTGGCTTTGCTTCTTTTCGCGTTTGATTCATGCTAATTCGAGCTGCTAATTGTCTACCGTGATTTACGGACAACAGCGAATCAACAGGAATTTTTACAAATTCAGGGTCAGTAACATATTTATCGCGATCGGCAAACGCTTGTTTAGTAGCTTCAACAATTAAGTGGTAGTAGTCTGCTGTTCCTTCGCCTATTTTTCGCAGGTCAAAGTTGTTGAGAATGTTGAGAATTGATAGTGACGCGATTCCTTGTGTATTTGGTGGGAAATTGTAAGCTTGGTAACCGCGATAATTTGTAGAAATTGGTTGCACCCAATCAGAAGTATGTTGCGCAAAATCTTGCAACGTTAAAAGCCCGCCATTCTTTTGCACATCTGCTACAATTCGTTGAGCAATTTCACCTCGATAAAAAACATCCGCCCCTTGAGTAGCAATAAGTTTTAGTGTTTGCGCAAGTTGTGGTTGTCTAAAAATTTCCCCAGCTTTGTAGGCTTCTCCATTCTCTTTTAAATACGTTTGGCGAAAAGCAGGAAAACGTTGTAATGCCCGAAATTCTTGGTCTTTTTCATCAATATTTCTCTTCGTCCAAATTTCTTGACTTGGCGTGACTGGAACACCGGCTTCCGCGTAACCAATAGCAGCAGTGAATAGTTGATTCCAAGGGAGAGAATTGCCCATTGTTTTTTGCGCATAGTTGTAGGCTTCTTGCCACCCTGAAACGACTCCAGGTACAGTATTTGCTGCTAAGTAGCCTCTAGCAGGTATCTTTTCGTAACCCTGTTTTTGATAAAATTCGATTGTAACCTTTTCTCCAGCACGACCACTCGCGTTGAGTGCTCTTAGTTCATTAGTTTTGGCGTTATAAATTAGCCAGAAATTGTCGCCGCCAATACTATTCATATGCGGATAAACAACGGCTAGAGTAGAAGCTGCGGCGATCGCTGCATCTACAGCATTACCACCACCTTTAAGAACGTCGAGTGCTGCTTGCGAAGCATGATAGTGGGGAGTTGTAACCATGCCATTGGTAGACATGGTTGTTGGTCTAGCCGCATTCGCTACAGAGGTAATCGAGATTGATATACTTGCTACTGTTGGAGTAAAAACAGCTGAGAAAAATGTACTTGTTACGACAGCTGTCACTTTTTTACTCAGTAACTTCAATGGAGTCTCCTTTGTCAGAGTGTAACTTGTACGTTTTCTGATTAAGGCACTCGCTGAGTTCAACAATCAGTAACAAATTTAACTTTTTGCTGATTAAATAAAATTCAATTTACACAATACAATTCAAATCCCCAGACCGTTGCGTAAACCGATAATTTTCTTGATAGTCAACCGGACAATCAATCACCGCCGGAACATCCTGCGCTAATGCTGTTTTCAAAATAGGAATAAAATCGGTTGTCGCTTCAACGCGATAGCCTTTCAGTCCCATACTTTCTGCTAATTTCACAAAATCAGGATTGCCAAAATGGACAAAAGACGACCTGCCAAATTGATTATGCTGCTTCCATTCAATTAATCCATAACCGCCATCATTAAAAATCAAAGTGACAAATGGCGTCCCAACTCGTAACGCTGTTTCTAATTCTTGGCAGTTCATCATAAAACCACCATCACCCGTCGCTGCCACAATTTTACGATTAGGGTAAACAAGTTTCGCCGCTACCGCGCCAGGAATCGCAATTCCCATCGCCGCAAAGCCATTAGAAATCAAACACGTATTTGGGCGATCGCAATGATAATGTCGCGCAATCCACATTTTGTGCGCCCCGACATCCGAAATCACAATATCTTCTGGTCCCATGACCTGACGCAAGTCATAGATGAGTTTTTGTGGTTTAATAGGAAATCCATCATCGTTAGCATATTGCTCATAATCGGCACGGATATCTTCGCGTAATTCCAACGCATAAGGATCGGGTTTATCGCTGCGGTCTGCGCGTTTTAAGATTTCGTATAACGAATCCGAAATATCGCCAACAACTTCGACAAGAGGAATATAACTACTATCAATTTCTGCGGGAGTTTCCCCAATATGAACGATCGGAATTTCGCCATCAGGATTCCATTTTTTCGGGGAATACTCGATTAAATCATAGCCAATTGCAATAACTAAATCAGTATTATCAAAACCACAATTAATATAATCGCGTTGTTGCAATCCCACTGACCACAATGCTAGTGGATGCTTATAAGGAATCACGCCTTTCCCCATAAAAGTATTAGCAACCGGAATATTTAGTTGCGTGGCAAACTCAGTAACCGCTTCACTCGCATCGGCACGAATCGCGCCATTACCAACAAGAATAATCGGGTTATGCGCGTTGGAAATCGCTGTTGCTGCTTCAGTAATACTATGAAACGCTGCGTAGGTTCTTTCTAATTTATCAGTCTTCAAAGGCGTACCAGTCGCAGGCATTGCAGCAATATTTTCGGGTAAATCGATATGAACCGCACCAGGTTTTTCACTTTGCGATCGCTTAAATGCTTTTCGGACAATTTCCGGCGTATTACTAGGACGAACAATTTGCGTATTCCACTTCGTTACAGGGGCAAACATTGCCACTAAATCTAAATACTGGTGGGCTTCGATGTGCATTTGATCTGTTCCCACTTGTCCGGTAATTGCTACTAAGGGTGCGCCGTCCAAATTCGCGTCAGCGACTCCTGTCATTAGATTCGTTGCGCCAGGACCTAATGTCGAAAGACACACGCCCGCTTTTCCGGTTAAGCGTCCGTAGACGTCTGCCATGAACGCTGCACCTTGTTCGTGCCGCGTCGTGATAAATTGAATCGAAGAATTTTTCAGCGCTTCGAGGACGTGTAAATTCTCTTCTCCTGGCAAGCCAAAAACGTAGCGCACGCCTTCATTTTCTAGGCATTGCACTAATAATTCTGCTGTATTCATACATTTTCTCCCTAGAAAGGGGTCTGGAGTCAGGGTTCATCCCTCACTTGTCGCCCCTACGTTACCCACACTGTTTTAACATTGACAAACTCATGGATGCCTTGAATGCCTAATTCTCTACCATAGCCGGAACGTTTGATTCCACCAAAGGGCATACGCGGATCGGATTTTACCAAACCGTTGATAAACACCGCACCTGCTTCTAATTCGGAAATTAAGCGATCGCGTTGCTGTTCGTCGTTCGTCCAGGCGCTAGCACCCAACCCAAATGGCGTACTATTGGCAAGTTGAATCGCTGCGTCGATATCGGGAACGCGAAATAAAAGTGCGACTGGACCAAAAAATTCTTCGTTGTACGCCGCAGACCCCGCAGGAATCTCGCTTAAAATCGTTGGGGGATAGTAGTTTCCTGGTTGCGCTAACGGTTTTCCGCCTACAAGGACTTTTGCGCCACTTGCAATGCAATTTTGCACTTGTTGGTCTAAATCTCGCAAAATTCCTGGCGTTGCCAATGGTCCAATATTAGTATCAGGATGCATCGGATCGCCGACTTTGAGTGCCTGAAAGTGTTCTACCAATAATTTCTCAAATTTATCGGCGATCGCCTCTTCGACAATAAACCGTTTAGCAGCAATACACGATTGACCGCTATTGAGCATTCTTGCAGTCGTAGCGGTTGCCGCTGCTGTTTCAATGTCAGCACTTGCTAACACAATAAACGGATCGCTACCGCCTAATTCGAGTACCGTTTTTTTAATTTGTTTGCCAGCATGGGCGGCTAAACTTGCGCCTGCGGGTTCGCTTCCGGTTAACGTTGCGGCTTTAACGCGTTCATCTTCAATTAAGGCAGGTACTTTGTCCGCGCCGACTAACAACGTTTGAAAAACTCCCTTAGGAAAACCTGCGCGTTGGATAATATCTTCAATTGCTAGCGCGCACTGCGGTACGTTCGACGCGTGTTTGAGTATGCCTACGTTTCCTGCCATCAATGCCGGTGCTGCGAACCGAAAAACTTGCCAGAATGGAAAATTCCACGGCATAACTGCTAGAATGATTCCTAACGGTTGATAGCGGATGAAACTTTGACTGGCTTCTGTTTTGACGGCGACATCTGCTAAAAACTCAGCGGCGCGTTCTGCATAATAACGGCATACTAACGCGCATTTTTCAACTTCGGCGATCGCACTTTGTAACGGTTTCCCCATTTCTAGGGTCATTAGCTTCGCATATTCTGCTTTTTGTTGCTCTAATATCTCTGCCGCTGCTTGCATAAACTGCGATCGCTCGGCAATTGGCAACCAACGATACTTCTCAAAGGCTGTTTGTGCTTGTTCCAGTCTAGCTGCAATTTCGCCATCGGTCAGCGGCTGAAACGTTTTCAGCGTTTCCCCTGTTGCGGGATTAATTGTAGCGATACCCATTACCTGACCTCTGTGATAAATTCATTACAAAAATTTTTTATCTTACTCCCACAATCATTTCTTCTTATTTAAATTATCGCTTTTTTCACTCTAAATTCTCAAAAGATTGTGTAAAGGATCGTTGATTATTGATGAGTAAAATTACTTAACTGTATCGAGCGTAACCATTATCAAGTGGCGATCGCAGCTTACATATAAAATATTTCAAACAGAGGCTTTTGCAGTTGCAAAAAGACTTAGCAGCAGGTAAGATATTAAAAAATTATTAAAGAGAGTAACGAGTTGTAAAGGTAGAAAATTATGTAGGTAAAAAATATCTGTATCCGTTTGTATGTAAAGACTTGAGTGCAACCGTCAAGCATGTTGCGTAAGTTTAAGGAATTCTCATTTTAGAGATCAATTCAGTTTAAACTGAACTAAAGAAGATAAAACAAACTCAAATCGTGTTAGCTTGTCCCGCTTTTCCCTCGACCCCATGCACAGACTGTAAATGAGTGGGTTAGTTATCTACGAGCCAGTCCACTGTAAGCGCCGTCCTTCGCCGCTTAGGGAGTGCCTCAATCGTAAGTTTCGTGGGGACTGCCTCACAGATTGAAGACCTTCCGTTTAGGGAGTAATAAAGTTGGAAGTACTCTTAGTAAGCAACAAACAGGCAGTTAATCAGCCACTGGTTCTCGCAGTTGACGATGATGAAGATAGCTTATGTTTAGTTAGTGAGGTGGTGAAAGGGAGTAACTTATCATGCATTACTGCCACGGATGGTAAAACAGCTTTATCGTTAGCGCAGGTGCATCAACCGAATTTAATTTTATTGGATATCTTACTGCCCGATTTGAATGGCGTGGAAGTTTTACATCGTTTAAGAAAAAATCCGCAAACTCAATGTATTCCTGTCATTGCCGTCACAGCGTTAGCAAAAGAAGAAGACTGCGATCGTATTATGGCGGCTGGTTGTGACGGTTACATCACTAAGCCTTACATGTTAGATGACTTGGAAGACTTAATTTTCCGCTATTTATATCCCACTGCCGTTACAGCTTAGTTGCAGTTAAACCGGCTTATCTGCTAAAACGGCAACTATACTCATTCGCTCGGAGTCACTATTAGAACTACCCAAAAGATCGACTACAGGGACTTTTAGAACTTCTTCGATCAAGTTTTTGAGTTGTGGTTCTATAGCTCTATATAAATTCCGACCAAATTCTCGGGCTAAATCATTTTTCTGACTTTCGATCAGAAGTCGTTCTGGTGGAGTCGTTGGATGTTCAACAACAACGGTTAAACTTTGGTTTGACAAATTACAGACAACTTTTTCGGGTAAATGTCCTAGCTGTTTGAAATACAAAGCCTGAATCTGTTGCGCTAAAGTTGCTTCCATCTGAAGGCAATCGACTGGTTTTTTTTCCTCCATAAACTTATCAATAAAGAAAGATATATTAATAGAAATAATGCTTCAACAAAATATCAAATTCTGTTCGCCGACTCAAACAGCCTCAAGACAGATAATTTACGTCGAGCGATAGAAATTTCAGATATTATCATGTAAGGTAGTTTTTGACGCAATGTCAATCTAGCTAGAGGAGTAAATTTTTCTATCTAAAGATGTATTTATTTATAACAATATAGTAAAATCAACAAAGAAAATATAGTCCTTGTACTAGGTTGCTATGTTCTCCGCCAACAATAGACAATTGCCAGCTTGGCGGATCAACTGCGAGCCAGTCCATTGCAAGTGCTGTTTGCGCACCACTTGGGGAATGCCTCGCCGCAGCGGTTACAGAAATTAGTCATGCGCTTTTGCGGCTTTTCCTAAGTTAAGTATGGATATGAATTTGCAAAGTTCTTCTCATAGTCCTCAGCAAGATCAGCTTAGACAACCATTAGTCTTGGCTGTAGACGATAATGAAGATAATTTGCAGCTATTGGCGCAGTTGCTAATGTTGATTGATTGTTCTCACATTACAGCAACTGATGGTCAATCAGCAGTGCTCATGGCACAAAATTACCAACCAAACTTGATTTTATTAGATATGATGCTGCCCGATTTGGATGGAATTGAGGTAGTATTGCGCTTAAAACAAAATCCAGAAACGATGGAAATTCCCATTGTTGCGGTGACTGCAATGGCAAGAGAAGAAGATCAGCAACGCTTTTTACGTGCAGGATGTCAGGAATACATCAAAAAACCCTATATTATTGAAGAACTAGAAGCAACGATTCGCCGCTGTCTTAGTTAATAGATATTTTGTTTTATAAAGTAATAAGTAATGGGTAACTGGTAATAAAGCACAACAGGATTTAGGACATATTACGGAGTTTTGGTGTTTCTGCTAAAATCGCTACAGTCGCAGTGCGACCCGTGTCAAGTTTTGCATTGCTTAATAAATCGACAACACCTACTCCCACGATCTCTTCAATGATTGATTGAATTTGCGGCTTTAGCGCTTCATCAATCTCGGAACGAACTTCTTGGGCTAATTCTTCTTGACCAGTATTGACGAGAAGTTGCTCAGGTTGGGTGATAGAATCTTCTAAAATAATTGCGACTTTTTCATCAAAAATTTGGCAAGATATGCGGCTTGGTTGATGCTCCAGCTGATTGCGATACAATGCTTGAATTCGCTGTGACAATGCACGTTCAATTTGCCCACGCGTAGGAGTAGAAGAATCCATAGTTGATTCAGATGAAGAAAGCGTCGATCAGATGAAACTGTTTTCTACCCTTAGTGGGTTGATATCATCTGATACAAAGATTACACAAATTCAAATATACTCCTAATGGAAGAACTTTGGGTAAAAAATTGATGTGGTCGTAAATTACTGGTTTATGGATAAATCAAGATTTTGTAAGTTTCTTGAGTAGGAGCGATCGCGCGTTCTACCGCCGCCGACAATTCTTGTAATGGAAAGCGATCGCTAATCAACGCAGCAACATCAATCCGCGAGTTGAAGACAATATCCGCAGCCAAGTTTTGCATCCGAAACGAGGAACTGTAACTACCGATCAAGTCAATTTCCCGACGATAAAGAACATTAGGATTTAAGGGAATTTCAACTTCCTCAGGAAATTCTGCAAAAAACAAGATTTTCCCACCTTTACGCGTACAGTCCAAAGCTTGAAAAAAGGCTTTTTCACTCGGTACAGCCAGAAGTGTTGTATCAACACCCATCCCGTCTGTCATCGCGTGGATTTTTGCGACTAAATCTGCATCGCGCGCATCAAACGCCGCTTCGGCGCCAACACTCAATGCTTTGGTAATTCGAGAAGGAAGTAAATCAGTGGCGATCGCCCGCGCGCCAAAATACTTCACCAACATAATAAACATTAACCCAATTGGTCCTGCACCTGTTATTAATACAGTTTGTCCTGGCGCGATTTGGGCTTTTTTTACTGCTTTGAGACAGCAATTCGTCGGTTCGACAAAACTTGCGACTTCAAAACTCACATCATCTGGTATCGGAATTAACCCACCATTACGTACGATATGACCAGGAACCTTAACGTATTCAGCAAAACCCCCGCCACTCGGTACAAACCCAGCCGTTGTGCAAATGTTTTTATACATATCACACATTGAAAAATTGTCGTTAAGACAGTATCCACAGCGCATACAAGGAATGTGGTGCATGACAACGACGCGAGTTCCCACTTGCCAGTTTCTGACATCTTCGCCAACCGCTGCAATGACTCCCGCTGTTTCATGTCCAAAAATGCGCGGCGGTTCGTATAAGGGGTAAAGAATTTTCTTAATATCCGATTGACACAAGCCGACAACGCGCACTCTTACCAACACTTCATCAGCTTCGAGAGTCGGTATTGGCAAATCTTCGTAACTTAGCTGCTTGACACCGCGATACACTTGTGCTTTCATGCCGCTTCACCACTCGATGATTTTAGAGTTAATACCAAGAATCTTCTTTCGCCCAAAAGTGGCAAATTTTTTCATTCTTAGTGCTACCTACAAGTAGTATCACTCAAGCTGTGTAACGGTGAATTTTGTTAACAAAGTTAGGTAAATTTGCACCACGCTGTTGACTCAGAAGCTCTAGTAGCTCAGCAACGCTTAAGGAACGTTTTTTATATTTCTGAGATTGTTGTTGTAATATTTGAACTATTTTAGCTGGGTAGTCTGGGTATGCATCAAACAGTTCACAAAGAAAATTATCAGGCGACTGTGCTGTGATATTCCAAGGAGCTAAGGCATCGGTCTGAAAATCTGCAAGATTATGGGTTACGATAACTTGTGCATTCGCCATAACCGCAGCAGCAAGAACATGGCGATCTTTGGGATGATTCCTCATAGCCTCTTCGAGTTCCGCTGGTACTTCAACCATTGCTTCTGGAAATGCTGCTTTCATCACCTGCTCAAGGTTTTTAGCTTTTTCAGCTGATATTTTTCTGGCAACAAGATTACTTATTGCTTCATCTAGAATATTTTGTGACCAATAGGGTTTATACAAAACCTGCTTCAGCTACAGACAACAAAGTTAGAACAACACTGAGCATAAGGTTTATAATCAGGTTTTTACTCGTTGTCCTCGTACAAGCCAGCCTCTTCGCTAATCTCGATTAGCTGCTGCAAGAGTTCACTTCGCTTACTGTCTCGCTGTTCTTTATATTGCATTAAATCTTGAAAACGTACCCGTCGGTGCGTTCCGACTTTGATATGCGGAATTTCTCCTTGTTCTAGTAGCTTGATGAGATATGGGCGTGAAACATTGAGCAGATCTGCGGCTTGTTGCGTTGTCAATTCTTGCTCTTGAGAAACTATCGTAATCGATTGACCTGCTTTCATCGCTTCGATGACTTGACGTAAAACTTGATAAGTCGATTCAGAAATAAGAATTTCTTCTCCTTTAGGACTGACAAGCTTTGCGGTAGGTGTATGATTTAGCTGCTGAGAATGTACAACTACATCTGTTGGAACGTTGTGGCTTAACATAATAATTTGTGTGAAATCCTGTTCGCCTATCGTAATACATAAACGCAATATCCGAAATAAGCATGCAAATATTAACAGCCGATGTGTTGGTGGTGGGGGGTGGTACGGGTGGAACCGCTGCGGCGATCGCATCAGCGCGACGCGGTGCAAAAACAATCTTAGTCAGTGAATTTCCTTGGTTAGGCGGAATGCTTACATCAGCTGGGGTATCTGCGCCGGACGGTAATGAGTTAGAAGCGTTTCAAACAGGGCTTTGGGGCGCGTTCTTAAAGGAATTACAGCAACGACATGGAGGATTAGATCGTAGTTGGGTCAGTTTTTTCAGCTACGATCCGCGCGTAGGAGCGCAGATTTTTGCCGAGTGGGTGCAAGCATTACCCAATTTGCATTGGATTCGTGGCGAAGTGCCTTTAGAAGTTTATTACCAAGGCGGTTGTATTACTGGCGTTCGCTTTCGCGAGTTCGCGGTGACAGCAAAAATCACTCTTGATGCTACCGAATTGGGAGATATCCTTGCCTTAGCTGATGTTCCTTATCGCTGGGGTTGGGAATTGCAGTCAGAGTGGAACGAACCAAGTGCGCCAGTAAAACCTAACGCTTTAACCGCACAATACCCAGTTCAAGCACCGACTTGGGTTGTCATCATGCAAGATTATAGTACAGACATTGCACCAGAAATTGCACCCGCACCCAATTACGATGCATCAAAGTTTAGTCGTGCGTGGGAAAACTACGGTGTAGAGCAATTTTTAAACTACGGGCGCTTACCAGAAAATCGATTTATGATTAACTGGCCGATCCATGGTAATGATTACGGTGTAGGAGTAGAACGTTTAATTGCATCAAAAACCGCACAAAACGAGTTTCTGCAAGAGTGTTTTTGGCACAGTCAAAATTTCGCTTACTTTATTCAATCGCAAATCGGTTGTCGTTATGGTTTGGCGGATGTTTTTGATACAGGTTTGGCGATGCATCCTTACTACCGAGAAAGTCGTCGTGTCATCGGGTTAGATACCGTACGCGAACAGGATATCTTACCAATACCAACAGGACAAGTTGCTGCTTTTAAACCTGATGCGATCGCCTTTGGTAACTACCCAAACGATCATCATTATCCTGGTTTTGAGTTTCCCCTCACCCCCAAATCAATACGTTGGGGCGGGCGTTGGACAGGAACGCCGTTTACAATTCCTTACGGTTGTTTGATTCCCGCAACTATTGATGGATTATTAGTATGTGAGAAGAATATCTCTGTATCGCATATTGCCAATGGCGCAACTCGCTTGCAACCCGTTGTTATGGGAATTGGACAAGCGGCGGGTACGGCTGCTGCTTTGTGTGTGGAACAGGGGTGTCAACCCCGCGAATTAGCGGTGAGAACTTTACAAGAAGCATTACTTGCACAAAAAGCGGCGATCGCTCCTTTGTTTAATCTTCCGCCACAACATCCTGATTGGTTGTATTGGCAAAAATATTACTTAGATAATCCAGAAAAATACCCAGTTGATGGCAATTGCCCATGTGCTGTATATCAAGATATTCCATCAGATAATACAACCAAATTTTCGGGAACTTTTTACAAACATGATACGCAAAATTATACTATAAGAATTGACTCACCTACGGAATTTTGCGGTAGTTGGATATTAGTAACATTGCGATCGCACGTCAACCATCAGCTAGAAACTTACCCGAATAATTCACCAATCGAGGTGTCTGGAAGAATAAATTATGCTGGTAAATGGCTGCTAGTCCAAAGTATTCATACTTGATGCCATAGCAGTGCTAGTAGAATAGCTGCGATCGCACCAATCAACGTATTCAAAACATTGACTAATTCATTCGTTAGCCAGTCAAACTTGTTTTGTAGTGTCGCCCCAATTACGCTTTCCAAGTTCGTCGCGACAAACGCCGCCGCAATACAAAAAACAACTCCGAGTAAATCAATTAAACCCACACCCCAACCAACAAACGCGATCGCCCCCGAAGCAACTACGCCTGCTAACGTTCCTTCTAAAGATACTGCGCCTTCTGTACCGCGCGGGACAGGTTGAAGATTCGTAATTAAAAATGTTCTTTTACCGTATGCTTTCCCGACTTCACTTGCACAAGTATCAGAAAGTTTAGTGCTAAAACTCGCAACGTAGCCGAGTAACAGTAGCGATGCAATAAAGCGATCTCCTCCTAATGCAGAAACAACCAGAGTTCCTAAGGTACACAACGTACCAGTTAAAGCGGAACCCCAAACATTTTCAGGTCCTCGCGCGCCGGATCGCTTTTCGGCAATTCCTGCGGCTTCTTTTTGTGCCATACCGAGGCGCGTCGCTGCTGAACCGACAAGAAAATAAAACATCACTACAACGTAGCCTTGCCAACCCAAAGTTCCCCAGATGAGAACACCGAGTACCCACGCATGGAATAACCCCGCAGGCGTTAACAGTTTTTTCGGTACAATCCAAGCAATTGCTAGCAAAAGTGTGTTTAAACCCACTGCAACGAGCCAGGGATTAAGCGAATAAGTATATAGCATCTACTTTGACTCTCTGATACACGCGCCATGAATCAAACTTTATTTCATCTTGCCTTTCCCGTCACCGATATTGCGCAAGCAAAAGCATACTATGTTGATGGTTTAGGATGTATTCCTGGTCGTGAAAATAAGCACGCCTTAATCCTCAATTTATACGGTCATCAGTTAGTTGCCCACTTAACGAAAGAGCCTGTGTCTCCCCAAAAAGGCATTTATCCAAGGCATTTCGGCATTATCTTCACCTCAGAAACTGACTGGAAAGATTTGTTAGAAAGAGCACGCGCCAAAAAACTAGTCTTTCGCGAAGAAGCTAAACATCGTTTTCCCAACTCGCCTTTAGAACATCGCACCTTCTTTTTAGAAGACCCGTTCTACAACTTGATGGAATATAAGTATTACCGCTATTCTGAAGCCGTTTTTGGCAGTTCAGATTATGGTTCGATTGGCGATACTCCTGCGTCTTAAGAAGCTTCAGGTGTAGAGGAAGCAGAGGACGCAGAGGTGCAGAGGACGCAGAGGGGCAGAGGGGCAGAGGACGCAGAGGGGCAGAGGAAGAATAGTGTTTTATATAACTCATCACTCACCACTAACTAATAGCCACTCTTTCACTCATTCTTATCCCCTTAAATAGCCCTAAACCATCAGTGTTACCCAGCACAGGATCGGCGGCGCGTTCGGGGTGCGGCATCATGCCGATGACGTTACCCTTAGCGTTGCAAATACCTGCAATGTTGTTGATTGAGCCATTCGGATTTTCACCGTGATAGCGAAAGATGACTTGATTGTTGTCTTCGAGTTGTTTTATAGTGTCTTCATTAGCATAGAATTGCCCCTCGCCGTGCGCGATTGGTAGAGTAATAATCTCTCCTTGAGTATAGTTTTGCGTCCATGGTAAATCAGTGCGTTCGACTCGGAGCGGAACGCGATCGCAAATAAAGTGCAAATCGCGGTTGCGGATTAACGCACCTGGTAATAATCCCGCTTCCGTCAAAACTTGAAAACCATTGCAAATTCCCAAAACAAACTTACCTTGCTCCGCGTGCTTAACAACTTGTTGCATCACCGGCGAAAAACGGGCGATCGCACCACAGCGGAGATAATCGCCATAGCTAAAGCCGCCAGGAATAATGACGACATCAAGATCGCTAATATCCGTTTCTTCGTGCCATACCATCCGCGTTGGCTGCTGCAACACGTCGCGCGTGACATACGCAACATCGCGATCGCAATTCGACCCTGGAAACACGACAATTCCAAATTTCACACTGATACTTCCTCTCGTTCAACTAAATCAAAGCGATAGTTTTCAATCACAGGGTTAGCTAGTAGCTGATCGCAAATCGTATTTAACTGCCGCCGTGCGCTATCCTCATCCTGGGCACTTAAACGAAGTTCAATATACTTACCAATTCGCACCTGCTCAACCGTATCGTAACCCATATGCTGTAAACCAGACACAACAGCTGTGCCAGCAGGATCGAGAACCGAGGGTCGCAGAGTAACATAGATATAAGCTTGATATTTTCGCATCGCTTAGTTTTTCTTGAACCAATGCCACAAAAGATGATCCTACCGTCTTCGTTCTATTTCTGATGTAAAAACTCAGCTATTGATAACTGAATTGCCGAGTTGCTAACTGCGTCTATACTTCATAGTAAAGTATAGTTATGACTCGCGTATCGGTTTGAGCTAGCTTATGAAAATCTCCAAGTTTGATTTTTAGATAAGAAAATACCGTAAGTGTATAAGTGTCTATGAAAGCCGAACGCACTCGCAGTCAGGAGCGAATTTTAAAATTGCTCAAAAGCCTCAATAAAGCAATTTCTGCTCAAGATATTTATGTAGAATTACGCAATCGCAACCAAAGCGTGGGGCTTGCGACTGTATATCGCGCCTTAGAAGCCTTAAAACTTGAAGGCGCAGTGCAAGTGCGGACATTAGCTTCTGGCGAATCGCTTTATAGTTCTGTGCAGCAAGATAAGCACCATTTAACTTGTTTGCAGTGTGGCAGATCGATTGCTATCAATCAATGCCCTGTACACGAGCTAGAAACTCAATTGCATCAAGCTCATCAGTTTAAAATTTTCTACCACACTTTGGAATTTTTTGGACTATGCAATCAGTGTCAGATAGCCCAAGCTGCGGGTGTTGGTGCGGAGTAGGAAGCAGAGGAAGCAGGGGAGCAGAGGAAGCAGAGGAAGAATTTAAATAACTCAAAACTCAACTCATCACTAGCTACTAACCACTAACCACTCTTGCACTCACCCCTAGTTAGCGCGATCGCCATTCACCTGCGGTAAGTTATGCACACCATCTGACACAATCGAACGCATTCCTTCTATTGTGGCAGGGATACTGCGCGGATCCATAAACATGACTTTACTGCTATCGCTACTACCGATTTTTGTTCCCATGTCGAGATAATTCTGCGCGATTAAAAATTGCAGTGCTTCTCGCGCTTCCGGACTCGTTTGTAGCGTTTTTGTAATGATTTGTAATGCTTCAGCGGTGGCTTGGGCTTTGAGAACTTGCTGCTGGCGTTCGGCTTGGGCTTGTAGCACAATTGTTTTTTGGTGCGCCTCGGCTTGCAGGATTGTTGCTTTTTGTTGTGCCTCGGCTTCCAAGATTTGGGCTTCGGCTCTACCTCTAGCACTATTTACCGCCGATTCGCGATCGCCTTCGGATGTCAAAATCGCCGCGCGTTTGCGTCGTTCAGCAGACATTTGCAATTCCATCGATTCTTGCACCGCAAGCGAAGGAATAATATCGCGTAGTTCTACCCGCGTGACTTTAACTCCCCACGGATCTGTGGCAATGTCTAAATCGCGTAGTAGTATTTCATTGATTTGGGCGCGGGCTGTAAACGTTTCATCTAGCTCTAATCTGCCCATTTCCGAGCGAATTTGCGTTAATACCAAATTCACCATTGCTGATTGCAGATTTTCTACTTTGTACCAAGCTTTCTCCATATCAACAATGCGCCAGTACACAACCGCATCGACTTCAATTGAGACGTTGTCGCGCGTGATGCACTTTTGTGGCGGAATGTCAAGAACTTTTTCACGAATTGTTTCGCGAAAAACAACTTTATCGACAAAGGGAAGAACAAAGTTCAACCCTGGTTCGAGTTTTTTATTGTAACTACCGAGTCTTTCTACCAACGCTTCGTTACCTTGATTGATAACTTTCACCGAACCTGCTAAAGCAGAACCACCCAACGCTAAGGCGACAAGCAAAAATAATTCATTCATGTTCTTTTCTGTTGACGATCAAGTTACTAAATCAGAAGGAAGTTAGAAGACGCTATGCAAACTTGCGATCGCATCCTCATAAACCGCGCAGAACTTCGGTGCAAAAATACAATAGGTTTGTTTAGACTCTGTTGTAACACAGCAAAAACGATAAACTTTGCGTTTGCGAGCTAGTGCAACAGTTCTTCTGGAACAACAATCAAAGTCGTACCTTCACGGCGGACAACATAAACTTTTTGGGAAGGCGCGATCGCTAAATGTCGATCCTCACACCGCGCCCGCCAAGAATTTCCCTCATAAATCACTCTTCCATCTCTACCCGCGGGAATTTCAGTTAATGTTTCAGCAATATATGCATCTTGCAGTTTTTTCCGTTTGGGTATCAATAAACGGCGCGAGAGTAAAATCAAAGCTGCTGACAGCCCCAACCACAAAAAAGCTTGTAAGCTCAATTGAGGAATTACTAATGACACTATTGCCACAACAAAGGCACTCAGCCCCATCATAAAAGCGACAAACGCCGTTGGTAGCACTAGTTCCATTAAGCAGAGAACTGCCCCTGCTATTAACCATAACAGCGTGACGTTTATCGGCATCGTGGTGTTTAAATAGCTACCTACATACTAATCTACTGATTTAAGCACTTACTCAATCTGCTTCTCTTTAAACCACAATGGTTTCGTGCACTAGAACCGCTCGCGACTTCGAACTGTATCATTAATACCAATCTAACCTATGCTTTGCGCAATCAGGAGTGAGTTTAATTGAATTTAAAGGTTTTTTAAGCTGTCTGCGGCGGTATAAATATCAAAGCTAGGAGTGAGGTAGCAAGTAGTTAGTTTTGCGTTTTGGAAAGCGCAACAAACTCAAAGAGGCATTTCTCAAAAATGTCTCAAACTTAATACTCAACACGCTCTCAAGCTTCCTTGACTTGCAATTTCTGACTCTGACTTCTCATTTATGGCTTAAAGTGTATAACAAGGGACAATCTTATGCAAAGATAAAGAGGTTGTCTGGAATAAGCAATTGTCTTGAATAATTTTGCATTGCTTCTTGAGAGGAGAACACTCTAATTATACGTCTATGAAAGTTGGCGATCGCGTCCGCGTTAAAGAATCAGTCATCGTTTACCATCATCCCGAACATCGCGGTGAACCTTTCGATCTCAAAGGCTTAGAAGGCGAGATTGTAGGCTTTGCTAACGAATGGCAAGGCAAACCAATCAGTGCTAATTTGCCAATTCAAGTCCAGTTTACTAAAAAGTTTAAAGCGCATCTACGCGAAACTGAAATTGAGGTTCTATCCTAGTTCGGCTCGTGGCTAAGGACGATGGCGATGATTCGTTATCTAGCTCCTTGCCCGACGAAACCAACTAAAAATATTGAGTTCGCGCCGCATTTGCTCTAATTCTTGTTTATGGCATTCGGCTGTGGTAAAATACCAATCACAGTGTTGTTGCAACTCTGTGCGTATTTGCACTTCCTGATAAAATTGACGTGTCGCTTGGTAAGTCGCAAAGATTTCTTGTGTTTCTGGTGGCGGCAGTGGGATAATGTAGTGAAACTGGTTAGCCATGAGTTGAGCAAAAGTCGTCTTGCTGCAATTATAGCGATCGCGACATAGAGAAATTTGTGTCTAAATGCATAATTTAGTAGCACTGTTGCCTATCGCCTTACAACCAACCGCGTAAACGATAGATAAGTAAACCAACATATTCTTTCAAAGCCCGAGTAGACTGATGCAATCGCTCGGCTTCTGGTAGTAAATTTAACAGTTTAGCTTCAGTTGAATTACCAGCATATTGCATATCGCCACTTGACAAAAAATCGGTAGGCGCTGGAATAGCTGCAATTTTAAGTTTGTTAAAGATAGCAAGCGATCGCGGCATATGCATTGCAGAAGTAACAAGTAATACTCGATTAAACTGACGCGCTTGCAGAATTTTTTTGACATTAACTGCATTTTCGTAGGTATTGAGCGAGTCTGGTTCTTGAATAATTGCCGATTCTGGTACGCCCAACTGCTGCATCACAATTGCCATATCAGCAGATTCCGATGAACCAGCAGCACCACTCCAATCGATCCGCCCACCGCTAAGAATCACAAAAGGCGCTTTTTTTTGATGATACAACTGCGCCGCATAAAACATGCGATCGCTTTCTTCAGATAAGTCGACAGAAGGGCGCGGCGGAAATGCAGGCTTAGTAGCACCGCCCAAAACGACGATGGCGTCAGCATTAGGTAATTCCTGCGGAATATTTTGAAATTCGAGCGATCGCACTAAAGAGCGCGAAACCCAGCCGTTACTCGCCAATAACAAAACGACAAGGGCTATAGTTAATGCAGTGGAGGCTTGACGCGGTTTTTTCCACAACGTCACTAGCGCAAATACGATTAAAATACACGCCAATCCTAGCGGATAGAAAAATAATGGTAATAACTTTGATAAATACAAAAACATCCTTGTTCACTGATTGCGTCAGGTTCAGTAACAAGAATAAACGCTAAATCTGTAAGTAACTAGGTAAAAACTGGTTGTAAATCCAAAACAAACCCAGGAAGAACACCTTCACCAGATAATGTTGTCGGCGCTGCTAAAATTTCAACTTCTTCTTGCCCAGCGCGATAAATTTCAACTTGTTTAGTACTAGGATTAATTAACTAACCTAACTGTAAACCGTTGTCTAAGTACTCTCGCATTTTCGCTTGAGTGTCAGCCAACTCCTCGGTTTCTGAAAGCAGTTCAATCACAAAATCTGGACACAAGGGTAAAAACTTTTTTCTTTGCGCTTGAGTTAAAGCATTCCAGCGCTCAATTCTTACCCAAGAAACATCAGGAGAACGAGTTGCACCATTTGGTAGGCGAAAACCTGTCGAGGAGTCAAAAGCTTTTCCTAAGCGATTTTGGCGATTCCAATTACCAAGATCAATATAAATTTCAAAGTTTCTATTTCCTGTTTCTCCTCCGGTAGGTGGCATAATAATTAGTTCTCCCCTGGTAGTTAATTCTAGTCGCAACTCGCGGTTAGCAGCGGCGAGTTGTTCAAACTGCTCATCCGTCAGTTTGAGAACGGGGGGAAGTTGTAGAGTAACGCTCATATCACGCCAAATTTTAGGATTAATACCGGAAAAAGTGCGATCGCTTCTTCTTAAGTGTAATTAAATAGCGATCGCACTTCTTAAAATTACTAACTATCGATAAGTCAATTTTGGTTCTGGTTGTCCCTTCACGATTTCTTCTGCTACTTTAAAATCTTGCGCGATTAATCGTGCCGTCATTTTCGCCGACATCATGACGCTGGGAGTTCCCGCCCCTGGTTGCGTTCCTGCACCGACAAGGTAGAGATTCGTGATATCTTCGCTACGATTGTGCGGACGGAAAAACGCTGACTGATATAACCGAGGTTCGGGACCAAAAGCATTACCAACATACGAATTGAGTGTATGCTCGAAGTAATCTGGCGTAATAAAGCTTTTGTAAACTATACGCTCAGTCAGTCCTGGTAAATAGCCGCGTTCGTCGATAAACTTCAAAACTTTATCCGCCAAGGGTTCTCCCAATTGTTGCCAATTTAACTTAGAACCATTATGCGGTACGGGTAATAGCGTATATGCCGCATGATGACCAGGAGGCGCGAGGGAAGGATCGGTTAACGTGGGAACGTGTAAATATTGTGAGAAATCTGCCGCTAAAATTTTTCGTCCAAAGATATCTCTTAAAAGTTCTTCATAGCGTGGACCAAGAATGATCGTATGGTGGCGCAGTTTTTCTGCTTCGCGCCCATCGGCTTTGAATCCAAAATAAATGACAAACAAGGACATCGACTGCTGAGTGAGTTTGATACGGGTGTCACTATTCCATCGTCGATACTTCGAGTCGATTAATTTGCCGTAAGTATTCGCCCAATCGCCGTTAGATACTACTAGATCGGCATTTAATACGCTACCATCTGCTAAAGTGATACCTGTCGCAACTTTTTTGCGCCCTTGGCGCGTGACATTAATTTTGCTAACTTCGGAATTATAAATAATTTTGCCACCGAGTTCTTCAAACTTACGCACAAAGCCCTTAACAAGTGCGCCAGTTCCACCCATCGCAAAATGGATACCCCAGGTTTTCTCGACAAAGTGAATCATCGCGTAGATTGCGGGAACCGATAGAGGATTTCCACCGACTAGTAAAGTTTCAAAACTAAAGACTTGGCGCAGCTTGTCGCTTTTAAAATACTTGCTACTGAAGCTAAAAAGATTGCGCACCGCATCCAAACGAATGAGATCCGGAGCAACTTTGAGCATCGATCCAACCGTGCCAAAGTGAGTGTAACCTAGTTCCAAAAAGCCGCGATCGAAAATTGCTTTCGCATCCTTGTGAAATCGTTCGTAGCCCTCTAAATCGCCAGGTTCGCCCAAGCGCTGAATCTGTTCGCGGGTATGCACTGGATCGCCATCGTAGTCGAAGAAAGAACCATCGTCGAAATAGATGCGATAAAACGGCAAAATCGGTACAATTTTGACATAACGACTCGTGTTTGAGCCACCAGAAACGCCAGTTTTAATGCGTTTGCTTTCATCTAGAATTTCCTCTGGAAAGTCTGGCGTGGCGAGATCGGCGCGATCGCGTTCGAGGGAAAATAATTCTTCGATAAAATGGGGAACTGTGATTACGGTAGGTCCCATATCAAAAGTAAATCCATCCACGTGGCGCACGTACGCCCGTCCACCAGGACTATCGAGTTTTTCTACAATGGTGGTGTCGAATCCCAAGCTTTGCAGGCGAATTCCCATAGCTAACCCACCAATACCGGCTCCGATTACAATAGCCTGCTGGCGACTCATACTCAACTCCTCTCAGGAATTTAACAATCTTTAATCTTTCCTTATTATGCCTTTATCTACAAGCGACGCGGCGATCGCAACACCCGTAGCCCAATGTACAATATGAGTAATCACGTAGAAGTAAAATGAACTTTAAAAGTTGGTAACTGGTCATTGGTCATTGTTAAGTGCTAACAGCTTTCCCATTACCGATTACCCAATACCGAATCCAAATCGCTAAGCTCTCATGTGCCAACTGCTGGGAATGAACTGCAATGTTCCAACAGATATTTGTTTTTCGTTTGAGGGCTTTTCGGCGCGGGGAGGAAGAACCGACGAACATCAAGACGGTTGGGGTATTGCCTTTTTTGAGGGTTTGGGGTGTCGTATCTTTCTAGATGCTAAACCGGCGATCGCTTCTCCTGTTGCAGATTTAGTACGACGCTATCCAATTCACTCAACGCACGTAATTGCGCATATTCGTAAAGCAACTCAAGGGGGAATTGCGTTAGTCAACTGTCATCCTTTTCAGCGCGAACTTTGGGGAAGATATTGGGTATTTGCGCACAATGGCAATCTTTTAGATTTTCACGCGCACACAAACTTTTATCAGCCTGTAGGTCAAACTGATAGCGAACGCGCATTTTGCTTAATTCTTGAAACTTTACGACAAAGCTTTCCTACGGGTAAACCTCGGTTAGAAAAACTATATCCTGTGCTGCAAGAAATTACTGCAACCATAGCAGCTAAAGGGATTTTTAACTATTTACTTTCTGATGGCGAACACTTTTTTACCTACTGCTCGACAAAGCTATGCTACATTGTCCGGCAAGCACCTTTTGCCGCAGCACATTTAATCGATGAAGATATTACTGTCGATTTTCAGAAATTAACAACACCAAGCGATCGCGTTGCTGTCATTGCAACTACTCCTCTCACTGATAACGAAGTCTGGACGCAAATTTCTCCTGGAGAACTCACGGTTTTTCAGGATGGCTTACCTTACCAATTTTAAAAATCTTCTTCCTCAGAACAGAATATATTAGTGGAGTTAAGAATAATTTGCAACTAGCTATAAGAAAAGCGACACTCTCCAGTTAAGATTCAATCTACTTGCAGGAGAATGCCACCAGTCACCTTGTCTTTTTTAAGTGGAGGTATCTTGGTATGAGCGCTTTGTCTAGCTCATTATTGCAATAGATTCTTAATTAGGTCAAGTAGTTTTTGGTTGGATTTGAAAATAAGTACGAAGCAAAAAGGCAAAAAGTTAAAGGCAGAAAGTAAGAGATTTTGTAGCAGTGATTGTGGAGCAACGTAGCTGTTGCTAAGATACAATGTTATTTTCCAGTTATTTCCCATTACCAAATCATTGTCATTAGGCTAGATTGGCTAGGACTAAATTGAAATGGGACTAAATTGAAAAATGATTAGAAGTCTTAACGCACCAATCATCTAAAAGTAATCCCACCTCAGGTGGGACTAAGTTTTAGTTTTAATTTCTCATTTAACCTGTGGACAAAAGAGTTCAAGGAAGTTAGACTGGTGGCAATTTTTAACGTCATAATAAAAAGACTTAAGCTAGATGCACTATTGCGAGTTTTTCTGGCAGTGCACAGGATTCTCTCCTTATCCTTGGCAGAAGCGTTTCTCGACTTGGAGCGGTAAATCAATCGCGGTAGTCGCTGCGCCTACAGGGGCGGGTAAAGAATTTGGGGTTGAGATTCCTTGGCTTTACTGCCATAAGATGAGTATTCCCACAACAGCCCGATTAATTTACGCATTGCCTACGCGATCGCTAGTAGAACAGGTTTATGAAAATACGCTTGAAGTTGTAACTAAATCAGGTTTGCCGATTAAGGTGTATTGCCTCAAAGGTGGCTTAGTTGAACACGGCTTTGAACAAGACTTAACTCAACCTGCGATTCTCATTGGCACGCAAGATCAGCTATTGTCACGTGCTTTAAATCGTGGCTTTGGCGTATCGTGGGGACAACGCCCGCTGCACTGTGCTGCCCTAACGAACGATTGCCGTTGGGTTTTAGATGAAATTCAGCTGACAGGTGTTGCTTACAGCACTTTGGTGCAACTTTATAAACACTGGCAAGAGTTGGGAACTTATGGACAAACTCAACTGTGCTTAATGTCTGCAACCTTCGATGATAGACCCCTGCACGGATTAGAGGTAGAGCGATTTGAGCTAAGTACAGAAGATATGGCGCATTCGTTATTAGCCGCGAAAGTCATGCGCCCGAAGCCTGTCTTTAGAGCCACCGTTGCGGATGTTGCCGATGTTGCGGCTTTAGTAAAAGCTCATCACTTGCCAGGAAGCTTATCGCTTGCAGTTGTTAATACAGTAGAGCGCGCGCGGGAAGTTGGCAAATTGCTGTTTGACTTAGCGCCACTCGTCATTCATAGTCAGTTTTTAGGCATTGACCGCGAGAAGTTACAGCAGAAGCTCAAAAGTTATCAAGGAGTCATTGTTGCGACTCAAGTTGTGGAAGCAGGCGTAGATTTAGATGCCGATCTGTTGATTACAGAACTATGCCCTTGGTCCTCGTTTGTACAACGCTGTGGGCGGTGTGGGCGCAAGCGAACAGAGAATGCAGTGCAGATTCATTGGCTTGACTACCAGCAGCAATGGAAACCGCTTCCTTATGATGCTCCAGAATGCGAAGCAACTCGCGATCGCTTGCTCAAACTATCAGATGCAAGTCTCCATCACCTTGCTGAAATTCCTTTACCAAAATTGGATTTACCAAGCTACCAGTTGACGAAGCGCGATGTCCAAACGTTCTTCTGTACCCACTACAAAAACCGAGACACAACATACACAATTTCCCAATATGTTCGCGATCCGACAGCTTTCACCGTGTCGGTAGTGTGGTCGATTGAGCCACCAGAACGCCTACCACATCAAAAATTTACGTGCCCAGTTCCAACTAAAGAGCTAACAGATTTCTGCAAGTCTTATAGCGTTATCCCGCTAGTTTGGGGTGAGGATGCTTGGGAGAACAAAGAACCAAAACACGGTGATGTTGTGTGGCTACCACTCGCTGCTGGCGGCTATTCACACGAAAGAGGATGGACAGCAAACCCTGACGATCAATGCCAAGCATACAGTTTGGAAGTAGAACCACAGTACAATGACCCGCCCTTTCCCTATGCTTTGCCGTTAGGAATTCACTTGCAAGATACCGAAGCAGCATTGCGCGAGGTGATTCCCTATCTCCAAATGCTGAAAATTCCTGAAAGGCTGATCGAGGAACTTTGTCGCTGTGCGCGGTGGCATGATTGGGGTAAAGCACATCAGGTTTGGCAAGCTTATGCACAGGCGGATCGAGGAGAACTCTTAGCAAAGTCTACAAAGTACGGTTCTCCAATGCAAATGAAAGGTTATCGCCATGAGTTAGCAAGTGCGATCGCTGCAGCAACTCAAGGTGCTGCGTTTTTGTCGCAATACCTCATTGCCGCGCATCACGGCAAAGTCCGCGATAGTTTGTGGCCTACTAACCCCAAAGAACGATTTAACAAACAAGTTTTAAGAGGCGTTGAATTGGGGACGCACCTACCTAGCGTAGAGATTTCAGGCGTTGAGGTACTACCTGCGGTGGAATTGACGATTTCTGGTAATGCAGGTAACTGGGAGCGACAAGTCAGGAATTTACTGCGCGAGTACGGACCATTCAGACTTATTTACCTCGAAGCCATAATTCGCAATGCGGATGTGAAAGCATCTCGATATCGTGAGGAGCAAGCAAAACATGGTAACAGCAACTAAGGCAGTCGCCTTTCCTCATCTAACACCCACAACCGCGATCGCATGGTTAAAAGCCGTGGGATTATTGCGATTGTCTGGAGCTAGAGGTTACTGGGATGACTGTTTTTATTTACTAGATATATCAGCAGAAGATTTAGTTAAGAACATCCTCAACAACTATCAACCGAAACCTTTTCTTAGTCCTTGGAATAACGGCAGCCTTGTCAACAAAAATGAGTTTCAGCGAGTTTTAGCATCTCAATCTGAGCGCTATAGATTGATGCGCGAGGGATACGCGGAACTACAAAATGCGATGCAATCGTTGGACACCGTAGGACAATCAGCGGCGCAAAAAAAGCTAACGCTGATGGCTGATCTCCCTAAGCGAGTGGGCAACCATCACTGGTTGGAATGGATTAATGCAGTTGGGCTAATGACCAACACGCAAACAGGATCGAGGTTTCTTTGCAATGACTTACTCGGAACGGGCGGTAATATAGGCACAACGGAATTTTGTACAGCTTATTTCCAAGTTTGCACGCAACTGTGGGATTTAGACACAGGAGAACCATCACCTGAGACAGCAGCCTTTATTCGAGCTTCGGTGTTGGGCGAGTCGCAGTCAAAAACACTACTACCGCAAGCTTTATTGGGTCATACTTATCCAGTTGCTGACTATTTCGACGACTTAGCTCCTGCGGGTACGTCTCCAGCAGACTATTTAGATAACGGTGGTAGATCATCGCAACTGGCTAATCCTGTTGACTTGATTCTGTATCTTGAAGGAGCCACAACATTTACAGGGAAAGCAATTCCGCTTAATGAAGTTGCAGAAGGCGGTCAGGAATACACCATAGCGGCTTATCCACTGCTTTTAGAGGTGAACTCTGGGAGTGCAGATACGAGCGATCGCACTGGGCGGGCGTATGAAGTTTGGCTACCTTTGTGGGAGCAACCAATGGACTGGGAAGACTTTCAAGATATAGTCACAACCGACTTGGCGTTTCGGCTCAAAAATCAGGTCGTCGATACCATCGATATGCTCGATGTCATTACTCAAGCAAATGACTATTGCGGAGGACTATCCCGATTTGCTCGATTTGGTCTTTGGACGCGCAAAGGGCAGGGCAAATACCTAATTTATGTAGGACTTGCTACCCCTGGAAAAACAGATTTTGCCGCTGAACTAAGAAAATGGCGACTGCAAGCGCGTCCTAGCGAAAAACAACCGCAAGCACAATACAACCTACTCACAGCGATTCAGAAAACGCTTTATCGCCTGCAACAAGGTAATGCGGAGGTCACTACAGCTATTCGTCTTTTAGGGCAGCTAGAGGTATTGCACGGTCGAATTAAAACCAAAGTGCCTCCAGTTCCGCAACTCAGTGAGAAATGGGTTGAAGCAGTTTATCAAGAATATCCGATGGCTGAAGTTGAGTTAGCCGCTGCATTGGCGAGTACTGCACCGACACACGTAGATTCTGGTCATTCATACCCGTTTCGACGGCTGTTGTCATCGGCAAGATATGGCAATAACGACACTTGGTTTTGGTCGGATGAACATCACCACAAGTTGAAGACGTTTTCTTTAGAAGCGTTGTGCGTATCGCTACTTCACTTGTGGAATGAACTGTGGGAAAGAGATAAATATCATCCTGCCCACGGTTGGACGTACCGCGCTAGCCCTTCGGCGATCGCCACTTTCATCGCTGGACGTACCAACGATCAGCTAATTCTAGAGCTAGCTTTGGGGTTCGCACTTTGTAAAATTCCTAGCAAATTAGCACCTTTTTCTCATACTCAGCCTTTACCAGAGCCTTACAAATATGCTGCCTCTCTTCAGTGGTGCCGCAATACCTCGTTGAGCGCTCAGACTGTAAATGCTTTATTGGCTGGCTCTACTGTACCGCTAAGTCGGCAACTTGCCGCAATGCAAAAGCTAGTGGTATTGCCGAGTGCGATCGCTGTTGGTAAACGCTGTGCGCTGGCGCTTGTTTTTCCCTGTCAACCTTTTCATCAATTAGGAGAAGCTCATGCTTAACGTAATTACTGTCGAATTTGAATCTGCCCTGCCCACTGTTAAACCTCCTACCTTTTTAGATGTCGGTGTTTCTCAAGCCTATTTACCTTGGGAACAGCGGCTTGATGTTGTATTACACACACCGCAAGCAACAGCTAATTTAATTGAAGATAGCATTTGGGACAGCGTGAATCATACTCTAATTCCTGAACTTGCGGGATTACCTTTTGTCGAAATCTATACAAAATCAGGGCAGTACATCGCTAGCACTTTAGATCTACCTCACCGTTTGGGAACTGGCTATCTACTCAAGAACAAACACGCCCAACTCGATGGGCAACGGTTTCGCGAAGGCTTGCGACAGCGGATTAGAGACAGCGGAGTTTATCAAGCGGCATTTGCGCTGTGTCCTATGAGTATTGTTCTAGGCAGCTTTTATGCCCATATTGCTGGAGTATACCGCATTCCCCGAGTTCTATCGGGCGAGTTTGTTGCAGAAAATGCAATTTCCATGCCGACTGGCGGGGCAGTTCACGATCCGGTTTCTGCTCGTGGTAAAGGAGTGAATCTCAAGCATATGTTTGCTGTCAAAAATGACAAGGATCAGGCAGTGAAAAAACCAAGTGAAGCAGGTTTAGGAAATATTGTTTACGTGCGTGAAAGTTTTAAAGCACAACGCTATATAGGACGATTTGTGATCGATACTCGTCTGGTCGATAAATCTAACTTAGATAGTCGAGCTAAGCATCTGATTCAGGTACTGAGTGAATATCTCGTGCGTCGCTTACTATCTGAGCCTGTGACGTTACGGACTGAATGCTATTTGATACCCCAGTCAGAGACAGGTTTGCAGAAATTGTCTCCTCTTGAGGAATTAGAGCAGCAAGTCAAAGCTGCGATTGAAAATTGTGCGGATCTGTTTGAAAAAGTACGGGTTGTCGTACCAGATGACCAAGTGCAATTTGCTGAAGAAGAGGAAGCTGTTGAAGCATGATCCACATTAAAATTCAATTCCACACCAACCAATATCAAGCTTGTGCTTGGGGAAACCTGCACGCTGAAGGAGTTATTGACTGGCCTCCTGCTCCCTGGCGGATTTTGCGATCGCTCGTTGCAGGGGCTTATAATGTTAATCTTTCGGAGACATACCAGCCAACATTAAAGGCATTACTGCACAAGTTAGCTACAGCACAGCCGAGTTATACTTTGCCCTCAACAACTTATATTCAGCATCGCAGTCCCCGCCCGCAGGTCAACTCAAAAACGGCTAAGGTAGCTTCAGGAAAAACGCTTTACTCCGCAGGCTTGCTGATGTCTAGCCAGCAGAACGAGTTATATATTCATTGGTCAGTAACGCTGGCTGAAATAGAAGAATTGGTGTTGAGCTTATGCTTGTCTGGGTTAACGTACTTTGGTCGCAAAGAGTCGGTAGCAACGATGAAGCTAGTAGACACAGCACCAGAACCAAACGCTGAGCCAGACACTCAAGGAACACGAATTGTTGCGATCGCCGATCCGGATCTAGATGCAGATACTCTATGGAATGCATTGAACTTGTCTGCGCATGAAAACTATGGAGTCAATCGTTCAGCAGTGTTTCCAGGTATCCGATGGGCAACTTATCGAATTGACCAACTTCAATTACAACCGCAAGCAGATGAGCAGCAGCGTACGCATAGTGTCACCTTAGCAGTTTCAGGTTCTCCTAAACTCCCATTTAACTTAGCACTTCTCTTAACGCATCGGTTGCATCAAGCTTTGATTAGTCGTTGTCCTGCACCCGTTTTTACTGGACAGGAAATGGGTGAACCAAGTAAAAAACATGACCATACGATTTTTCAGTGTCTTCCCGATCGTACAGGGCGTTACGTTGAGCAAGTCAGACTTTACAGCTACAGTGGCTATAGCTTAGAAGCATTAGCTGCGATCGCCAGTTGTTCTGATTTACCTGGAGTTGCGCGTGGTTACGATCTTAAGCTTGCGATCGCTGATATTGGAAGCAATGAGCAAGTTTCCGAGGATTGGATATCATCTACGCCGTTTTTTCTTTCCCGATTTCCTGCTGTTCGTCGCGGTAAACCTCGGATGCTGTCAGCACGTTACCAAAAGGATGGTCCAGAACATCAAGTTCTTCAATATCTGCAATATCTTCCCTGGTTAAACCTTCAGGGAACTCCTACTTACCGAGAGTACAAAGATCATTTAGCGCTCTGTCTCGACGGTGAGGTTGCTATTGTTGCATCCTGTAAACCATTTCCAGGATTTTGGAAATGGGAATCTGAGTGTCGCCAGGGTAAAAAGGTGGGGCAAGTTGGCTATCAAGTGCGGTTAAAGTTTGCCACTATGGTGACTGGACCAATTATCCTAGGGTATGCAGCACACTACGGCTTAGGCGCAATGGTTCCCACGCGCGAGTGGGTGGGTGTTTATCAAGGAATCATTCAGAATAATGATGTGTTAATGATTTCAGCCAATTAGTTCGCTATAGATTCGCGCATTTGCTGAAACGGTTGTATATCAATGATTTCAAACATCCTCTTGTACTTGTGAACCAGTGATTAGTATAATTGTTTTGACAAATGCGAAAGCAATCGCGCACTCGAACCTTGAAAACCTCATACAGAAAAACTTCGAGAGAGCCGCAGTAGAAATCCCTTTTATTGAAGGGACTAAATTGAAACCTCTGGCAGCCTCAGCTGTTACTGCCTCTACTAGGTAGTAGAAATCCCTTTTATTGAAGGGACTAAATTGAAACTGTATACTTGGAATATACAAAGGGAGGGAAAAGTAGAAATCCCTTTTATTGAAGGGACTAAATTGAAACTAGCCGCTAACCCCGCAGCCAAATATCCCAGTCAATTCAACGACAGAGTAGAAATCCCTTTTATTGAAGGGACTAAATTGAAACTGATTCTCAAACTCTCGCTGCTGTAGAAGTTTCTGCGGTAGAAATCCCTTTTATTGAAGGGACTAAATTGAAACAAATGCGCAATGCGGGCAAGTGTGTCGTCTTTTGGGTAGAAATCCCTTTTATTGAAGGGACTAAATTGAAACGGCAGTTCGGTGGCTATCCGGAGATAAATCAGGTTTGTGTAGAAATCCCTTTTATTGAAGGGACTAAATTGAAACACGCCTTGACCAAAACTCTCCTAGCTTCTACCAGTAGAAATCCCTTTTATTGAAGGGACTAAATTGAAACTTTTCTAAGTAAAAAGAAAAACGATTTCCTGGAGTAGAAATCCCTTTTATTGAAGGGACTAAATTGAAACCTAAGATTTCTCCTTTTTTTAGAGGAAAGATTTCCGCGAGTAGAAATCCCTTTTATTGAAGGGACTAAATTGAAACTAGAAGAGCCTAGAAGACCAGGTGATGCCCTTTTAAGGTAGAAATCCCTTTTATTGAAGGGACTAAATTGAAACGTCAATGGCAGAATGCTTCCTGCACCTTCTATTTGTAGAAATCCCTTTTATTGAAGGGACTAAATTGAAACGTGGACGCTACTGCGCGATTGTGAGTCTAAAATGCGCGGTAGAAATCCCTTTTATTGAAGGGACTAAATTGAAACCGAAAACCCGGAGGACGAAAGTATCCGTAGAAGATTGTAGAAATCCCTTTTATTGAAGGGACTAAATTGAAACTTTAAGCGCGATCGCTTTTTGCAATTCCATCCCCAGTAGAAATCCCTTTTATTGAAGGGACTAAATTGAAACAGATCCAGTTTCGGCAGCGATCATTGTCCACAGAATGTAGAAATCCCTTTTATTGAAGGGACTAAATTGAAACGTAGGGGAGAGTACCTTGCGTGGCTCCCCACAAATTGGTAGAAATCCCTTTTATTGAAGGGACTAAATTGAAACGACAAACTACCTGAAACGCTCTCCCTGACGGAGTTTGTAGAAATCCCTTTTATTGAAGGGACTAAATTGAAACTTTCTGAGCGACTTTGGCTAGAACACATGCTGGAGTAGAAATCCCTTTTATTGAAGGGACTAAATTGAAACCTTCTAAAGGAACATCGAAATAATTGCATAGCACTATTTCAAAGTAGAAATCCCTTTTATTGAAGGGACTAAATTGAAACTAGGTGATGGATTACAATGCAGCCTACGTTTGCTTTCGTAGAAATCCCTTTTATTGAAGGGACTAAATTGAAACTTCCCGGTAAGGAACCTCAAAAGTGGGGTAGTGGGTAGAAATCCCTTTTATTGAAGGGACTAAATTGAAACCCCACTGGTCGGTGACAGGCTCAACCCAGCGATCGCGAGTAGAAATCCCTTTTATTGAAGGGACTAAATTGAAACAAAGCCGCATTACGCAAAGGGGACGCAGCCGCGATCGTAGAAATCCCTTTTATTGAAGGGACTAAATTGAAACAATCCAGGATTTCACCCTACCAGTGACAGCTACCAGCGTAGAAATCCCTTTTATTGAAGGGACTAAATTGAAACTGACGCGCCAGTAAATACCACTATCCCCAACTCCGGTAGAAATCCCTTTTATTGAAGGGACTAAATTGAAACTCCGGACAGCCACCGAACTGCTAACACGCAACACAGTAGAAATCCCTTTTATTGAAGGGACTAAATTGAAACGGCAACCATTTCCCCACTACTGGGCGTAGGAGTTATTACCCGTAGAAATCCCTTTTATTGAAGGGACTAAATTGAAACAAGTGAAGCGATTGTATTTGTATTGGCAAGCAAAGTAGAAATCCCTTTTATTGAAGGGACTAAATTGAAACGGGTTCGGGACGAAACCAACTGGTGACAATGATGGGTAGAAATCCCTTTTATTGAAGGGACTAAATTGAAACTTTCGATACAAAGGTATTCATCGCATTCGTACAGCTCGTAGGTAGAAATCCCTTTTATTGAAGGGACTAAATTGAAACGCGTATATCCATGAAGAAACAAGATATCTTTGTATTGTAGAAATCCCTTTTATTGAAGGGACTAAATTGAAACAATCAAGGTGCGCTTTATGGCTGGGCGGGGCAGTGCGCCAAACTGGTAGAAATCCCTTTTATTGAAGGGACTAAATTGAAACTGGCTAGCAGAAAATCCACCTGCTGCCGCTAAAGTGGTAGAAATCCCTTTTATTGAAGGGACTAAATTGAAACGTTTCTTGTACCAAATACCATTTTGAAGGGATAGGTAGAAATCCCTTTTATTGAAGGGACTAAATTGAAACTCTAAGTAAATATGCCGTCCGTCAGTTGACAAACGTAGAAATCCCTTTTATTGAAGGGACTAAATTGAAACGAACCAGCAATCCTCCCCTTTGCCTTCAAAATCGTAGAAATCCCTTTTATTGAAGGGACTAAATTGAAACGAATAATTTGGGCTAAATCAGGGGCAATTGAAGCTGTAGAAATCCCTTTTATTGAAGGGACTAAATTGAAACAGAAATAGTTAATCCTTTCGATGAAATTTTCAAACAGTAGAAATCCCTTTTATTGAAGGGACTAAATTGAAACGGCACTGAATTGCAATCCGAGACAACAGCGGCAGGTAGAAATCCCTTTTATTGAAGGGACTAAATTGAAACAGCGTGGACTCCACCAGCTACCAGTCGTCTCTCGCGGTAGAAATCCCTTTTATTGAAGGGACTAAATTGAAACCGTGGCAACTCGCGGCCTTACTGGGGGGACCGCGTAGAAATCCCTTTTATTGAAGGGACTAAATTGAAACATTATGTTTGACGCTCGTATCGCTTTTAGCTGTTTTGTAGGTAGAAATCCCTTTTATTGAAGGGACTAAATTGAAACTCAACGCCAGGAGAGAGAACTGATCCACTATGCACTGTAGAAATCCCTTTTATTGAAGGGACTAAATTGAAACCTTCCTTACCGCAAGCTCCCCCGGCATATCAAGAAGATGCACCAGAAAGTAGAAATCCCTTTTATTGAAGGGACTAAATTGAAACAATTAGTGTATATCAAAACTATATAGTTTTGCAGGTAGAAATCCCTTTTATTGAAGGGACTAAATTGAAACAGTACAAAAAACAATTCAAAAAGAAGTAACACAACAGTAGAAATCCCTTTTATTGAAGGGACTAAATTGAAACCGTGCGATCGCTGCCTAACCGAGCGGAGTGGTTGAGGGTAGAAATCCCTTTTATTGAAGGGACTAAATTGAAACGTCAGTAAAAGGCAAAAAGCATTCTCCGTACTCCTGTAGAAATCCCTTTTATTGAAGGGACTAAATTGAAACGGGATAAGTTTGATTAAGAATTGATTTGAGGCATTGAGTAGAAATCCCTTTTATTGAAGGGACTAAATTGAAACCAAGAAATAAACTGGAGCGACAAAAAGTATAAAGTAGAAATCCCTTTTATTGAAGGGACTAAATTGAAACGCCAAACGAAAACCATTGCGATCGTTTTCATAGCGCGTAGAAATCCCTTTTATTGAAGGGACTAAATTGAAACACCCAATAGTGAACTTGCTGAAGTACAATTGCTTCTTGTAGAAATCCCTTTTATTGAAGGGACTAAATTGAAACGTACCGAGGGCAGTGCTATAAACTGCATGGCTATGTAGAAATCCCTTTTATTGAAGGGACTAAATTGAAACAATTTCTTTTGGTAATGCACTGCCAATAAACGATCCAGTAGAAATCCCTTTTATTGAAGGGACTAAATTGAAACTTTCCATATCCTAACCCTCCGCGATCGCCGTGCCGTAGAAATCCCTTTTATTGAAGGGACTAAATTGAAACTACAACTTGCTGGATCTGATCGACGCCAAAGTGCGATCGCAGGTAGAAATCCCTTTTATTGAAGGGACTAAATTGAAACAAAAGATGCACGAACTTTGGACGACGAGGCGCTGGTAGAAATCCCTTTTATTGAAGGGACTAAATTGAAACTTCAGGTGAAGGGGAATTCCTTAGACTAGATTGAATGTAGAAATCCCTTTTATTGAAGGGACTAAATTGAAACAAGCCTTTTCCAAGGAGGGGATTGTTGAAGAGAGTTGGTAGAAATCCCTTTTATTGAAGGGACTAAATTGAAACAGCTCGTGCGCCACCTTCCAAAACCAGTCCTGCCTACGTAGAAATCCCTTTTATTGAAGGGACTAAATTGAAACAACTCAAGTAGGATTTACTCAAGATAATCGCGGAGTAGAAATCCCTTTTATTGAAGGGACTAAATTGAAACTTCGCTATAGTAGCTCACTTCCTATAATACAAATACAGGGGTAGAAATCCCTTTTATTGAAGGGACTAAATTGAAACCACACAGGGCGTAGGAACTCGCTAGAAACGAAGGATATAGTAGAAATCCCTTTTATTGAAGGGACTAAATTGAAACTTGAGATTGCTGACATTTCCCACTACTTCGCCAATATGTAGAAATCCCTTTTATTGAAGGGACTAAATTGAAACGATTTACTGGCGATAAATAGCCAAGTGGAATAATGTTTGTGTAGAAATCCCTTTTATTGAAGGGACTAAATTGAAACAGTACTAAGTTTCCGAATATCTCTAAAATATTCACGTAGAAATCCCTTTTATTGAAGGGACTAAATTGAAACCACTTAGGTTCTGGGGTGGGAGGTAGTAAAAAAGGTAGAAATCCCTTTTATTGAAGGGACTAAATTGAAACGACCCAATTAAATAGAAAAGCACTTGATGTACACAAGTAGAAATCCCTTTTATTGAAGGGACTAAATTGAAACCTTCAGCGCCTTGATGTTCCTGCAAGCCTCCCTAGGTAGAAATCCCTTTTATTGAAGGGACTAAATTGAAACGCGCAACAACAAGCAGGACAGGCACTACGACAATGTAGAAATCCCTTTTATTGAAGGGACTAAATTGAAACCTAAGCTTAAAAAGCTAGGAATTTTCTTCGGCACTAGAGTAGAAATCCCTTTTATTGAAGGGACTAAATTGAAACATGCGATTTGGGCAAGTTGCAGGGCAATAAAATTCTTGTAGAAATCCCTTTTATTGAAGGGACTAAATTGAAACATAAATAAAATTTGGTATTGATGTATAACTACCCGGTAGAAATCCCTTTTATTGAAGGGACTAAATTGAAACACCGCAATTCACTGCAACACAGGCACCAAAGAAGTAGAAATCCCTTTTATTGAAGGGACTAAATTGAAACCTACGCGATCGCAGCAAAAGATGGATACCCCCTGTAGAAATCCCTTTTATTGAAGGGACTAAATTGAAACACCGCGTAGTAGTAATAAGTTTTCGCAAATCATTTTGTAGAAATCCCTTTTATTGAAGGGACTAAATTGAAACAGGTAACAAGGAACGCTACTTTTGCTGGCTCCCGTAGAAATCCCTTTTATTGAAGGGACTAAATTGAAACAAGGAAATGGGGTCGATATTGAAACTGAATTGTATGTAGAAATCCCTTTTATTGAAGGGACTAAATTGAAACTTGAAACGGTTTCTTGGTGGGCGGATAAACCTGATTTGTCTCGTAGAAATCCCTTTTATTGAAGGGACTAAATTGAAACGTCGTTACCGACTCCAGGACTGGGGAGGTAAGAGTAGAAATCCCTTTTATTGAAGGGACTAAATTGAAACGCACTAGATGAATCGATTGATTTTTCAAGCTCCTCCGGGTAGAAATCCCTTTTATTGAAGGGACTAAATTGAAACATAGCCCCGCTTACGTGTACTGGCGGACAGGAGCGTAGAAATCCCTTTTATTGAAGGGACTAAATTGAAACTGTCGGTGGTATCCCAATTGCTCAGAAATTACGCAGGGTAGAAATCCCTTTTATTGAAGGGACTAAATTGAAACTTCAGTTTTTCTACTGCTTCTCTCAATTCGTTGGAGTAGAAATCCCTTTTATTGAAGGGACTAAATTGAAACGACTTTGTAAATTTTTGTGCCAGTTCGTTATTGGTAGAAATCCCTTTTATTGAAGGGACTAAATTGAAACTCTAGGTAAATATGCCGTCCATCAGTTGACAAACAATGTAGAAATCCCTTTTATTGAAGGGACTAAATTGAAACGATTCACACGCCCTGGAGCAGCAAATTGATAGATTGAGTAGAAATCCCTTTTATTGAAGGGACTAAATTGAAACAACCTCGGGCTTAGAGGATTCGCTGAGACCATAAAGAAGGTAGAAATCCCTTTTATTGAAGGGACTAAATTGAAACCTCCGATCATCTCTGAATTAAGAGCAATGCGATCTATGTAGAAATCCCTTTTATTGAAGGGACTAAATTGAAACCTCGTCGCCAGAAGTTTTTAGTATGAATTTGATATTTTCTGGTAGAAATCCCTTTTATTGAAGGGACTAAATTGAAACAGCCAGCGTATCTTCAATAGTTAGCTGCACTTCCGGTAGAAATCCCTTTTATTGAAGGGACTAAATTGAAACCATGAACAATATTAAAAATGCTAGTAGTTTTGAGTCGAAGTAGAAATCCCTTTTATTGAAGGGACTAAATTGAAACGGTTTCTTGGTGGGTGGATAGACCTGATTTATCTCCGGGTAGAAATCCCTTTTATTGAAGGGACTAAATTGAAACTAGATTTCGATACCGAATTGATATAGATCCTCCTCTCGTAGAAATCCCTTTTATTGAAGGGACTAAATTGAAACAAGTGGCACAAACAACGCAGCTTTTAATCAAATTGTAGAAATCCCTTTTATTGAAGGGACTAAATTGAAACCACAATTTAATCTCTAATCCCCTATAGAGCGATTTGTAGAAATCCCTTTTATTGAAGGGACTAAATTGAAACCGAACAGATGCTTTGCGAACAACTAAATCCTTCAGGTAGAAATCCCTTTTATTGAAGGGACTAAATTGAAACGCATTCCTGCAACAATTTGCCAAGTCGATTGCAAATAAAAAGTAGAAATCCCTTTTATTGAAGGGACTAAATTGAAACGCTGATACATGAAAATGCCAATAATGTTTTCTCGAGTAGAAATCCCTTTTATTGAAGGGACTAAATTGAAACTTTTTCCGCTCCTCTGCCAGTAAAGCCTTTGCGAAGCACTTGGAGTAGAAATCCCTTTTATTGAAGGGACTAAATTGAAACAACCGATAAATAAGTGAATCGTAAAAGCCCAGGGGTAGAAATCCCTTTTATTGAAGGGACTAAATTGAAACGCTGCAATTTGCTCAAATACGCTATTGTAATCAGATGGTAGAAATCCCTTTTATTGAAGGGACTAAATTGAAACAGATGCCCCTCCCAACCTGGCTCTCCTGGGCTTAAAGTAGAAATCCCTTTTATTGAAGGGACTAAATTGAAACCAATTCCCGCTTCCCTTATTATACATGATTTACCTGTAGAAATCCCTTTTATTGAAGGGACTAAATTGAAACTGCTATCGATTTCCCTTGGCTTAGTCTGTGATACAAAGTAGAAATCCCTTTTATTGAAGGGACTAAATTGAAACCAGACCGGGGAGTCGCGTTCAGCTAGCTTGGGAAGTAGAAATCCCTTTTATTGAAGGGACTAAATTGAAACCCCGATATCGCGTAATTCGCGATCGCTTCGTAAATCGTAGAAATCCCTTTTATTGAAGGGACTAAATTGAAACACACAAGTAGATGACGAAACAAGCGCATTTCCATATGTAGAAATCCCTTTTATTGAAGGGACTAAATTGAAATACTACGAAAAGTCGCAGTAAGCGAAAGCTTGCGATCAGTAGAAATCCCTTTTATTGAAGGGACGTTTACACTTACCTAACAAACTAGCAATATAGAAATCCCTTTCACTGGAGCAAGAAGTGTTACAAACAGCCACGTAATTGAAGAGACTGCAATGAAGTTTTACTCTAGCGCTAACTGCGGTTCTAACTCTTGAGTTGTATTCACCTCTTGGACTAAATGTTTTTCAGTGGTGAAAGCCTCAAATGCTGCTTGCTGTGCTTCTAATAAATCTACAGTTGCATCTGCAATGTCACCAGTGCGCGAAGACAAGCGATCGCGTAACACTTCTACTGGTGCTGTACAGTGGATAATCTGTAGTGGTATTTGCTGCGCTTGGGCTTCGGCGATCGCTGCATGACGGAGAGAAGTGCGATCGTACTTCGCGTCTAAAATTACGGTATAACCTTGACTTGCCAACATAATCCCCAAATCTAACAATCGCGCATAAGTTTTTTGCGTCATCTCGGCGGTATAAATTTCATCTCCACCACGTTCTAGTAGGGGAATTCCTGCTAGATGCTTGCGCACAGCATCCGAACGAATATGAATTGCACCAGTTTTACGCGCTAACTGGCGTGCGACAGTACTTTTTCCTGAACCTGATAACCCTGACATCAAAATCAGTTTACCTTGACGTGGTTTTGTATATTCCCACGCTAATTTGTAGTAAGCCGCAGCGGTTTTTGCCGCTTCTTGTTTGACTGTTTCTGGTACGCCAGGATCGTCAAGTAAGAAAGAATTGACTTTAGCACGTACATAAGCTTGACGACTGAGGTACAGTGGTAATACCTGCAAACCTTCCCAATCACCTGTTTGCTCAATATAAGTATTTAAATACGCATTGCCTAAGTCGGGACGCTGCAACATCTCTAGTTCCATCACTGCATAGGCAATATCAAACATGACATCGACAAAGCGAAACGGTTCGTTAAACTCAATGCAATCGAATAGCAAAATTTTGTCATGCCATAAACAAATATTGCGTAAGTGCAAATCGCCGTGACACTCGCGAATCCAGTCATTGGCAATTCGCTCGCTAAATAATTGCTGACGCTGCGCAAAAAAGTTATCTGTATATTTTTTCGTTTCTTCAAACTGCGATCGCGTTTGAGGACCGCTAATATACTTTACAGTCTGGTCATAATTTTCATCGATTGATTGGCGTATCTGCTCAACTTCCCCAAACTTGCGAATATAATCATTTGTAACAGTTTGCGCGTGATATTGTGCGACAACGCGCCCCAATTCTTCCATTCGAGCCTCATCGAGTTCGCCTCGCTCAAACATCGAGAGAAAAAGTGCTTCTTGCGGAAATTGTCGCATTTTCAGCACGTACTCGACAGGCTCTCCGTTACCACCAAGATGATATCGCTCTTCTTGAGTAATAGGTAAAACTTCTAGATAAATCTCCCCTGCACCTCTTTGATTCAACCGCAATTCTTCCTGACAAAAATGCTGTCGTAGTTCTAACGTTGAGTAGTTCAAGAAACCGAAATTCACAGGTTTTTTGAGTTTGTAGGCGTAATCACCCGTGAGTAGCACGTAAGAGACGTGCGTTTGAATCAGTTCGATTGGTTCTTTTACCGGATGCGGATAAAACTCCGGTTGCAGCATTTGTTGAATTAAAGGAGGAAGAAAATTATCAGATGCCATTTTAAGTTTTAGGTTTTTGCTTAAAGCTTAGTGATGAGAACTGCTATACAGGCGATAAGAGTTAGTAATGTGGTATTTGCCCCCTAAATACCATAGACTTGGGGAAATTTAATTTTAGAATTCCCTAGAATTAGAGATAGGTGGTTTGAACAACTGTACATCCCTTTTTCAAACATCCTCTAAAGCCAATGTTGCTCAAACTCTCATTTTTGTATTAGTCCGCGAAGATGGACTTTGTTCGTTAAGCTGTGACTTTAGTCGCCAGCCTAATTATAAATAAAGACCAGAATGTTTCTCTGGTCTTACAAAGTAGCAAATCCTCTGAGTCAGAATTAACCACCCGTTTCAGCGTCGGTTTGTGGTTCTTTCTGTTCTGCTTCAGCAGCTTGGGCTGCGGCGATTTCTTGGTCAGCTGCGGCTTCTTGGGCTTCAATAATTTCTGGTGTAATTTGTGGCGCTAAAACAGAAACGACAGCATCATTAGTTTCGCTTACTAAAGAAACACCTTCGGGTAAGACTAAATCTTGAAGATACAGCACGTCTCCCATTTTCATGTTAGAGACGTCGATTTCAAGTGTTTCAGGAATGCGATCGGGAGCGCAACGGACTTGAATATGAGTTAGGACTGTATCTAACGCACCACCTTCGAGTTTCACTCCAGGTGCTTCACCGACGAAGTGGAGCGGTACTTCTACTTCTACAGTATCTTGGGCTGCGACCGAGAAGAAGCTGAGGTGATAGGGAAATCTTTTCGTAGGGTGGCGTTGAACTTCCCGCAGGAGCGCTTTACCGCGCCAAGGCAAATCGCTAATATTTAACTGAATTAATGTGTTGTTAACAGAAGCTTTTTTTAACAGTGTCTCTACTGTTTTAGCTTCTAGCGTGAGATGAATTGATTCTGTACCGTTGTGACCATACAAATTGGCAGGAATTAAACCTGAACGGCGTAAAGCATTCGGCTTACTACCTTCTGCTCTTTTTTTTCCTTCGACTGTGATTTCCATACTGCTATAAAGTGACGAGCGATAAACGGTAAATTTTGAATCTTAAAAAGTTTCTTGAACTCACACTTCTGTAACGACAGGAGTGCCATTTGCGTGAAGTAAAGCACGCTTAGGACCGTGAATTGGGTCTTCCACAATGATAGTTTGTTCGCGACTCGCTCCTAAGGAAACGATCGCAATCGGAACTTCCATCAATTCGGCTAAGAATTTCAAGTAGTCAAGCGCCTGCGATGGTAAGTCCTCCAACGAGCGACAATTGACAGTTGACTGTTTCCAGCCGGGCATTGTTTTATAAATGGGACGACACTGCGCAAATCGATGAGCATTGTGAGGAAAATCCTTACATTTTTCTCCATCAATTTCGTACGCAACACAAACTTTGATTTCGTCTAGTTCATCTAGAACATCTAGTTTTGTAATTGCGAGACAATCCATACCGTTGACGCGAACCGCGTAGCGTCCGATTACCGCATCAAACCAACCGCAACGGCGCCGCCGCCCAGTGGTAGTACCAAATTCTGCACCGCGATCGCACAATAATTCGCCAATTTTGCCATTGAGTTCTGTTGGAAATGGTCCTTCGCCGACGCGTGTCGTGTACGCTTTAGCAACTCCAATCACGCGGTCAATCATGGTAGGTCCTACACCCGTACCAACGCAAGCCCCACCAGCAACAGGATTTGAGGAAGTGACGTAAGGATAAGTTCCATGATCGAGATCGAGCAATGTCCCTTGCGCGCCTTCAAACAAAATGTTGCGACGTCGCTGAATTGCATCATAGATCTTGAGCGATGTATCTACTACATGCGGGCGTAAGCGTTCTGCATATTCTAGATACTGGTCGATGACTTCTTCTGCATCTAATGGAGGTAGGTTGTAAAGCTTTTCTAAAATGACATTTTTATAGCTAATTGCCCAATGCAGTTGTTTGCGCAAGCCCGTAGGATTCATCAAATCAATGACACGAATCCCTGTACGCTCGGACTTATCTGCATACGTTGGACCAATTCCCCGCCCTGTTGTCCCAATTCTACGATCGCCTCGGCGTTCTTCTGATGCTCGATCGATCAGCCGATGATACGGCATTGTGACATGAGCTGTTTCTGAAATCAGCAAATTTTTGGTAGAGATGTTGAACTTTTCTAATTGGTCGAGTTCTCTAATTAACACCTGTGGGTCAATTACAGTACCACAGCCAATAATGCATTCAGTATCAGGGTATAAAATTCCCGAAGGAATAAGATGCAACTTGAATGTTTGACCCTGAACTACAAGTGTGTGTCCGGCATTGACACCCCCTTGGTAGCGTACAACAATGTCAGCCGATTTGCTGAGCAGATCCGTGATTTTTCCTTTTCCTTCGTCGCCCCATTGAGCGCCGATCACTATGACGTTAGCCAAGGTTTATGTAAGTTAGCTAAGGTTTTCACACAAACTCTAATTAATAGCAAAATAATTGCAATATGTCAATGACTTGATGCTACAAAATCATATTGATTTAGCATAACACCTAGGTAATTATTTATCCTTGACATGCTTATCCGTGCTGAGTGTCGCCACTTTTGCATTGAGCTTAAAATCGTTGTAACTTGACACTAAAAACTCACTGCAAATTGCCAATCCAAAGATTATTGTTAAGATTAATTAATACCTTGTATTGTTAATTTTAATCAAGATCATGGCATTATATGCAGAATTGCATCGGCATTTAGGAGGTTCGGTAGTACCGCGCGTATTGTGGCGCTACTTTCAACGTCATTCACCTGATTTAGGGGAAAAATTTCCTGAGTATCAAGCGTTTGAAGAGTTTTATACAAAACCACGCAATACTCTCGATGAGTATCTAGAACTCCATACGCTGGTAGAAAGCGTGCAAAGCGTGGAAACTTTGCCGTATTTTATTTATCGCTTGATGCGTGGTGCTTATATTTTTGAGAACCTTGCTTATTTAGAATTACGCTATACGCCTTATTTGCGTACACCGGATCATTTGAGTCAATCAGAACGCATTGACCAGATGGCTGAAATTGTAGCAGTTGTTGGGAAAGCAAGTCGAGTACCAGAGTATCCAATCGTCACAAGTCAAATTTTGTGCATGCACTCGCGACTTCCTTATGAAGTCAACAAAGCAATTGTCGATTTAGCGGCTCAAAGTCGAGATTATGTTTGCGCGATCGATGTAGCAGGTGGTGATGCTCACTACAAAGAACGACTTGATGAGTTTATCGAATTGTACGACTATGCGCGATCGCTTAATCTCAACACAACCGGACATCTTTACGAAACGACGGATGGTTGTTACCCTGAATTACTACCTTATTTAATGCGCATCGGACACGGCATTCAAATTCCCCTACGCTATCCAGAATTACTCGGTGAGTTAGCACAACGCAATCAATGTCTAGAAGTTTGCCCAACAACTTATCTCAAAACAGGAACTCTAGAAGACCTGCGGCAACTTAAGATTGTGTTTGACCGATGTTTTGATGCGGGAGTCGATATTGCTATTTGTACTGACAACGCTGGGTTACATAATGTGCGCTTGCCTTTTGAGTACGAGAATTTACTGACGCAAGACATTATTGACTTTCAGCAGTTGAAAGCTTGTCAGAATGCAGCTTTCCGTCATGCATTTGCTTGGCCTTACGGTCAGCAGCCTCCAGCCTCATTGTTACGCGGATTACTGCAACCTGAAGCACCAGCACTAGCTGAACCTGTTAGGAATTAGCAATTCGATGACACAACTCGCGCGATCGCATCCTCAACTAAATGTATAGGATGCGATGCCCATACGGGGCTTTGGCAACGCTGCCGGACTAATTTTATGATATTCAGTAGTGCAATAAACTCAACTATTCTTGAGTAGCAATTGCTTGCAGTCGGTTTGTGCGAAAAATATTGTATCTATGCAACTCAAGAGCGAGATAACAAATATGTTTTTAATATTTAGCAAAACTGGATATTGAATATTTATGATAAATTTAGCTTGCCGATGAAAGTTCAAAATTTAAGTTTAACAAACCTTCATTTCGTTTAGACTTGACAGTCTAAATTTGAAAAGCTAAACAATCAATACTTGTAGCGTTTTTGCGTTGTTAGCTTTCAGTTAATTCTAGTAGTATTTCAAAATATTTGTACGATCGTCATTCCCAAATCTAAATGAGTTAAATGTCGCAATACTCGTTATAAAGTATCAACCTGGTTACATCCTATACAAATCATGGAGCGCGCGAGCGTTACTTGCAGCAAAGTATTCAACAGTAGTAACTTAATAAATTAATTGCTTTTTAAGCTGGTTGACAATGGATACCAAAAATAATTTTGCTCCATGAGGATTCTGATAGTCGAAGACGATCTTAGCCTTGCCGAAATTTTAGCAACAGCACTGATTGAGCAACGGTATGTAGTAGATACAGTAAGTGATGGGGAAGCCGCTTGGCAACAAGTCAAAACGGTTACGTACGATCTTATTGTTATGGATATGATGCTTCCCAAACTTGACGGAATCAGCTTATGTAAGCGGCTGCGTTCTCAAAGCTACGGAATTCCAGTACTGATGCTAACTGCTTTAAATAATATTGCAGATAAAGTTACAGGGCTAGATGCGGGGGCTGATGATTATGTCATCAAACCAGTAGATTTACAAGAATTATTTGCGCGGATTCGCGCGCTACTGCGACGAGGAAGCTCGCAAACGTCGCCAATTTTGGAATGGGATGGATTACAGCTAGATCCGAGTACGTACGAAGTCACCTACAAAGAAAAACCTTTGTACTTGACACCTAAAGAGTATAGTCTTCTCGAAGTGCTCTTACGTAATGGCAGGCGAGTTATTAGTCGTAGTGCCATTATTGAACATGTTTGGTCTTTGGAAGATCCGCCCGAAGAAGATACAGTCAAAGCGCATATCAAGACTTTGCGCCAAAAGCTTAAGTCTGTAGGAGCTGCGAGTGATTTTATTGAAACTGTTCACGGTGTCGGCTATCGCCTCAGACAACCCTTGCTACATCAATAGTTGATTCTATGTATTGCAAAGCTTATCAACAAAAGATTAAGTTTTCTATATTAAATTGATTTTTTGTGAGATTGAGGAACTTTTTTGAAGAATACCCGATTTCTTCACGATTTCTTCTCCCTTTTCTTCACGCGCAACTTGTAGGTTAAGTAACTAAGTCAGGTGATTGGCTGTTCATCAAAGCTAAAATCTCCTCATTGCCCTTCTTTATGATGCACTGGGTTAGCCCCTATATGCCTCTAGAGGTTAACCCAGAGTGCTTTCTCTCTAAAGATTTTCACATTGACAAAATATTAAATTTTAGAAACTTAACTCGATCCGCAAACTGCTCAATCCGCCTTGTTAAACTCCGATAGGAAGAGCGTTCGCTAGATATGCTCGCTGAAGATGAGGGAGCAAATATTTATGAAATCAGTAGATGACTTTAATAGCGACCACGTTGAACTCGATTGGTGGGCAGAAGTTATAACGACTCAACCGAATGTCATTTATTACTTTGGACCATTTGCGAGTAGAGAGGAAGCACAATGGTTTTTACCGGGTTACATCGAGGACATAGAACAAGAGGGCTGTCAAGAAATTCGCGTTCAAGTCAAGCAATGTCAGCCTACAGAACTAACAGTTGAAGAACAAATCTTAGTAGCTAGTGGCTAGCGATTAATGATTAGAGGCTCAAGAGTCAGAAAAACCTATTTGCGTCATACTTCTTAAGAAGCTTCTTTGACAAGCAAGTTCAGCAGCAAGCTGTATAGCGGCTTTCATGCTAGTAGCATCCGCAATTCCTTTACCTGCAATATCAAACGCTGTACCGTGATCCGGTGAAGTCCGTACAAAAGAAAGACCGATTGAAGTATTTACCGCACGGTCAAACGCAAGTTGTTTGACAGGAATTAAACCTTGGTCGTGATATAACGCAAGATAAGCGTCTGCAGCTTTTGCTGTATCGATAGTCCCATACCAAGCTTGACTGGGTTTTACCCACATCGTATCTGGCGGTATGGGACCATCTAATTGAATTTCGGGGCGATCGCATCTTTCTTTTTCCAACCAAGGAATGAGCCAGTCTTGTTCTTCGCGTCCGAGTTGTCCTGATTCTCCACTATGCGGATTTAATCCGGCGATCGCAATTCTGGGTTTTTCTATCCCAAAATCTTGCTGCAAACACTCCACGAGTAAGTCTAATTTATTCGCCAGCAATTCAGGGGTCAGTGTATCCGCAACTTGACGTAAAGGAATGTGCGTCGTCGCGAGTAATGTTCTCAGCGTCCAATTTGTGTGGGGCGATCGCGCAACAAACAACATTCCGTATCTTGTCACGCCCGAACTTTGCGCGAGTAACTCGGTTTGCCCAGGGTAATTGTAGCCCGCGGCTTTCCAAGCAGACTTAGCAATGGGACCTGTGACAATCGCCTCAAATTCACCGCTTTGCGTGCGGGCGATCGCGGCTTGCAAATAAGCAAAACTTGCAGCTCCACTAGCTGCATTACCGATTCCAGTAGTGATAGAATCTTCAGTATTAATATCTATAATTTTTAAATCTTCTGGATTTGCTAAATTGTCACGACAGTGCTGGCGTAACTGTTCGTAGGTTTTGAGGAGTTGAGTTTTACTGCCAACAACGGTGACATCGTATTTTTGCGGAAACTCTGGTTTGGCTAAAGCCTTTAAAATCACTTCTGGTCCTATACCAGCCGGATCGCCCAATGTCAAAGCCAAACGCGGACATGTTTCTGCACGAAGCAAATTCTGCTGCAACAAATACATACAAAAGTTTGAGTTAGCACCTCTAGATGATTGCGTATCAACTAACAAATAAGCAGAGTTATGTCACCGAACTGATTTAAAATACTTTACACTAGTCTAAATTTTTTTAGGAAGACACTGCCTCTTCCTGAGTTGTGGACTTTTTCATACTAGCTTACTGCAATTGACTTAGCGAAGGAGAATTATTATGGGCGAGATGTTTACAGCAACCATTTTGTGTCTCACTTTGATCCCTATCGGCATCGTTTTGGGTTTTCTCTTACTCAAAATTCAGGGAGGCGAAGGAAGCGAATTGTAGAGGACTCAGTGGTTAGTAGCTAGTGGTTAGTGGCTAGTAGTTAGTGTCAGGAGTGGCTAACAACTGGTAACTAGCAACTAGTAACTCGTGCTTCCCTGGCTTAAAAGTCGTCTCTCTCCTATTGTAAAGTTTTGTGACTACAATGAATTCTGATAGGATTTTATGAATAAAAGTTTAAGATTCATTGCTAATCCCTCATGACTATATTAGTTGTCGGTGCTACTGGCACCTTGGGAAGACAAGTAGTTCGCCGTGCTCTCGATGAGGGGTATAAGGTACGCTGTCTTGTAAGAAATCCTAAGAAAGCCACTTTTTTAAAAGAATGGGGCGCTGAACTGGTAGCCGGTAATTTGTGCTATCCAGATACTTTACCTCCAGCGCTTGCGGGTATAACTGCAATTATTGACGCAGCCACAGCTCGCGCTACCGATTCCCTGAGCATCAAACAAGTTGATTGGGAGGGGAAAGTCGCGCTTATCCAAGCAGCTAAAGCTGCTGGTGTCGAGCGTTATATATTCTTCTCGCTACTAGACGCAGATCGGCATCCTGATGTCCCGCTTATGGAAATCAAGCGATGTACTGAGCTATTTTTAGCAGAAGCTGGTTTAAACTATACGATTTTGCGACTCTGTGGCTTTATGCAGGGGTTGATTGGACAGTACGCAATTCCAATTTTGGAAGGACAAGCCGTATGGATTACAGGGGAGTCTTCGCCGATCGCCTACATGGATACGCAAGATATTGCTAAATTCGCGGTTCGCGCTCTGTCAGTTCCAGAAACAGAAAAACAAACTTTTCCAGTAGTCGGAACTCGTGCTTGGAGTGCGGAAGAAATTATTGATTTATGCGAACGGCTATCGGGTAAAGAGGCGCGCATTACGCGAATGCCAATCAATTTACTACGGACAATGCGCCGCGTACTCCGCTTTTTTCAATGGGGATGGAACGTTGCCGACCGCTTAGCTTTTACTGAAGTCTTAGCAAATGGCAAACCCTTGGATGCTCCCATGGAGGAAGTTTATCAAGTCTTTGGGTTAGATCCAACAGAAACCACAACCCTGGAAAGTTATATGCAAGAGTACTTTGCCAGAATATTGAAGAAATTGCGAGAACTCGATTACGAAAAAACCAAAACAAAAAAGAAGCAAACTCCCAAGAAAACGCCGTTTAAGAGTTAAAGAGGAGTGAGTGAATAGTTGCTAGTGCGTGAGTTTTAAATTGAAGTATTTTCTGAGCTCGACACTTCAGACTCTCTGAAAGAAACACCTCGCCTCTTGAGCAAAAATGTGCAAGGATCTAGCTAATAGTAAGCATTGCGGAAATCTGGACTTGTAGCGTGCCGAAAGCAGGCATTATTTACAACGACGTTAAACCGATTGCCGGTCGTGTTGCTAACGAACTGAAAGACAAGCTCATTGCAGCGGGTTGGGAAGTTTGTGTCACAACTGGTATCGGAGGGATTTTGGGTTACTCGAACCCAGAAAGTCCGGTGTGTCATACACCAATTGAAGGTCTCACTCCACCTGGTTTTGATGCGGAAATGAAATTTGCCATTGTCCTTGGCGGTGATGGCACAGTTTTAGCGGCTTCTCGTTTAGTAGCTCCTTGTGGCGTTCCGATCCTAACGGTCAATACAGGACACATGGGCTTTTTAACCGAAGCTTATGTCAATCAATTACCGCTAGTCATGGAACAAGTGATGGCGGGCAAATACGAGATTGAAGAACGGGCGATGTTAGCCGTTAAGGTATTGCGTCGCGGGGAATCCGTTCTTTGGGAAGCCTTGTGCTTAAACGAGATGGTACTACATCGCGAACCTTTGACATGTATGTGCCATTTTGAAATTGCGGTGGGACATCACGCGCCCGTAGACATTGCTGCAGATGGCGTTATTGTCTCGACTCCCACTGGTTCAACAGCGTATTCGTTGAGTGCGGGAGGACCAGTAGTCACGCCAGGAGTTCCTGTACTGCAGCTAGTTCCTATTTGTCCGCATTCGCTCGCGTCACGAGCGCTGGTTTTCGCTGATACCGAAACAGTAACAATTTCGAGTGCGAGCACAGATCGGTTGGTGATGGTGGTGGATGGCAATGCTGGCTGCTATGTTTTTCCTGAGGATCAGGTGAAATTAGCGCGATCGCAATACTCCGCGCGTTTTATCCGCCTGCAATCGCCTGAATTCTTTCGCATTTTACGCGAAAAGCTAGGTTGGGGGCTACCCCATATCGCCAAGCCGACTTCGGTAGAGTTGCCTTAGTAGTGGGCAATTTCTGTAAGGATATGAATATAATTAAGTGTTCGTGCTTAGTTTAGCCATGTGATAACTAAGCTATAACTAGAGGCAATCCTTCATTCGCGGATAGCGGCTTATGAGTACGGCAGAGGCTGAACGCAGTCCATGTGTTCTAGTAGTCGAAACTGATGAGACTTTAGCAGAGCAAGTGAGTCTTGACCTACAAGAATCAGGCTACGAAGCAGTAATTGCTACTGACGCTTATAGTGGGATGCAATACTCGCGAGAAATGCAACCTGCTTTGATTGTTGTAGATCGCATGCTCGCTGGCGAATCAGGGTTAGAGTTATGTACTCATCTGCGTAAAGCAGGAGCGCGCGTACCTGTATTAGTCTTGATGGCAAGAGATACAGTTGACGATCGCATAGCTTGTTTAGAAGCGGGAGCCGATGACTATTTTCTCAAACCTTACCGCTCGGAAGAATTTTTGCAGATGGTGCGCCTCTATTTACAACCTGATACAGGCGTAACCGAACAACTGCGCTTTGGCGATCTCGTTCTAGATTTAGGGACGCGTCGCGCTATTCGTCATGGCAAAGCGCTGGATCTGACAATGAAGGAGTTTGAACTGCTCAAGTATTTGATGGAACATCCGCGTGAAGTTTTAACTCGCGAACAAATTCTCGAAAATGTTTGGGGTTATGATTTCATGGGAGAATCGAATGTCATTGAAGTTTATATTCGTTATTTACGCCTCAAGATAGAAGACGAAGGACATAGACGTCTTATTCAAACCGTGCGGGGTGTGGGCTACGTTTTACGAGAATCGTAATTAGGGAACTCTGATGATGGAGAACCGCTCAAGAGCTATGAACGCAAATACTGGGAGTTATTAATAAAGTGAGTCGTGGTTCTACTGTCCTCGGCATAATTTTAGGAACTATGATGCTGGGTTGTTCCACACCAACGCCCGCAGTATCGCCAACCGTGACACCTCTGGCGCAACAATCTGTAAATGCTGGTCAAAAGCTGCCCATTACCGCCGTAGCAACGATCGCCGGACGTAAAATTAACTTGGAAGTCGCTCGGACACCTCAAGAACAAGCAATCGGATTAATGCATCGCGACACGATAGCCGACGATCGCGGAATGCTGTTTGTCTTCGAACCGGCGCGCCCAGTCGGTTTTTGGATGAAAAATGTCCGATTTCCGCTTGACATGATTTTTTTAGAAAATGGACGCGTGAAAGCGATCGCACCTGCTGTACCGCCTTGTCAAGCTGAACCCTGTCCGACGTATGGTCCCGAAACACCTGTTAATCAAGTAATTGAACTGCGTGGAGGACGCGCCGCTGAACTCGGAATTCGCGTCGGCGATCGTCTAGATATTCGCTTTTTAGACTCGTAAAACCTCAACGAGAAATTTTCCCTTAGCACATTATTTATAAAATGGGGGAAATTCCCCAACAAAAGTGTGGTGCTTTGACGCCAATCGAGGTAATATTTGATAGATTTGATAAAAAAACAAAATTATTGCTGCGCTCGTTTTTCCTGTGTAGAGCGTTACAATTCAAAAAAATCAAATTTGCACAAGTTAAACCCCAATCAGTCTTCTGGGAGAGTAAAATTCAGTAGCTAATATCCTCCTTGTTATAGGTGAACAATATTGCTGCATTAAAGTAAAAATAATCTTAATATATTTTGCTTTCCCTGGAATAAACTCACGAAGATTAGCAAGTTGCGCTAAAATTCTATTCCACATCGTATTGGTACTCTTTCTATATTAGGGAAACACGCAATAGCTAGTTTCACTGTCAATATAGAGTTAACAATTCACGAGTGGTATCGAGACAGACAAAAAACTGGCTAGCGAGTACTAGCTCATCATATGACAAATAACTCAAACTTAAACTTATATACAACGGAAGGTGAAATTATGTCACCCGCAAACTACTCAAAATTCATCGATTTTCTCCAAAAAGATTTATCGATATCTGCTGCTTCAATTGACGTCGCTTTACGCCATCGCGAGCAAGATCCAGGTCCATTACCCATGATTCTGTGGCAATATGGTCTAGTGACGTTAGATCAACTCAATCAAATCTACGATTGGTTGGAAAGCGCAGCAGTATAGCAATACTAAAAAAATCTGAAAAAGCGCCAAATGCTAGTTCAATTATGTCTATACACCCAAGTTATGCGTAGGTAGTAGCTAAAGGAGACGAACAATGTACTGGCAATCCATAGAGCGGGTAATACCCGCTCTTTTGATATCGCGATCTGCACGTCAAAACTGCGTACGCGAATGAGTAAGCCCCTCATCCTACGATTGAGCAAAAACCCTTGCTGCAGCAGCCACACCCGCACCAGGAGTGAAGTTTTCGTAACCGAGTTCGTGCATGGCAACTTCAAGTGCTGAAATCGCACTGAGAATATCGCGATCGCTCACAAAGCCCAGATGTCCGATCCGGAAAATTTTATTACTGAGGTGGTCTTGTCCGCCAGCTAAAGCAATATCAAAACGCTTTTTCATAATGGCACGCACCTGATCCGCTTCAATTCCTTCGGGTGCTACCGCAGTAATCGCAGGACTTCCACAATCATCGCTGACAAACAAAGGTAGATTTAAGCCTTTAATTCCAGCGCGGGTTGCATTCATTAATCTTTGATGGCGGGCGAAGATTCCTTCTAATCCCTCTTGCTTCATCATCCGCAGCGTTGCGTGTAAAGCAAAGATCATATTGACCGGTGGCGTAAACGGAGTTGTATTTTTCGCAGTTGCTTTGCGATATTTACCCAAATCGAGGTAGTAGCGGGGTAGTTTCGCGGTTTTGTACGCGTCCCAAGCTTTGGGGCTAACCGCAACGATTCCCAATCCTGGAGGAATCATGTAACCTTTTTGCGAGCCAGAAGCAACGACATCTAAACCCCAAGCATCCATTGGTACATTAACCGCACCCAAGCTTGTCACAGCATCGACAATAATCAGTGCTTCACCGTGATTTTTAACATGGCGGTTAATTGTTTCTAGGTCATTGAGTACGCCTGTTGATGTTTCGCTGTGCGTAACGACGACAGCTTTGATTTGTTTTTCTTTGTCAGCTTCAAGTTTTTCCGCAAACGCCTGCGGATCGAGGGGTTGTCCCCACTCAGCAGTTATTCTTTCGACATTCAAACTATAAGCTTCACCAACTTCCGCCCAGCGTTCGCCAAACTTACCGTTACAACCGACTAAAATGCGATCGCCAGGACTCAAAAAATTAATCATTCCAGCTTCGACTGCACCTGTACCGCTGGTTGTCAGCAGCATCACATCGCTTTGCGTTTGGTGCAGCCACTTAAGGTTTTCTGTCACCTCTGCCAAAATGTTGCTAAATTCACTGGTACGATGACCAATGGGGTGCTTGGCTAACGCGAGTAGCGCCGCCTCTGGTACCGGAGTGGGACCAGGAATCATCAGCATCAGCTTGTCTTGCATCGTTGTCCTACTGTTGTGCGAAGAGATAGGGGTTTCTCTAGGATTGCACAAGTTGAAAAGCTTGTACGATTTTGGGAAATCTTTTGATTATACCTGCAAAAGTGCGATCGCGGATACAGCTTAGTTCTCAACCAACATATGAAAAAATAGTACTATTTCAAAAAAGGTGGTAAATCAACCTTAGACGCGCGCTTTGCAGGCGCAGGTAAAGTTGACGCAACTTCGCGTGTTTTTTGTGTTATTGATTGCACCATTGTCAATAAAGGGGAAAGTTCGAGTAATCGTTCTGGCAAAAATCTTTCTATCACTTCTTTCAATTCGAGCGCCAGCGTCACACTTGCTAAATACTGCTCTTTCCAATAATGTACCGCAGCAACATACTCGCCAACTTGTTGCGATTGCTGGATAATTTGTTCTTGGAGAATTGCCGTTTGCTGAAGATTCTGATGTAACTCTTGTTGCAATTGCACCTGCGATTGTTGCTGTTGCAATTTGCTAATAACTTGCTTCTGTAAATTGGCAATTTCCTCGACTGCTGCTAGCTGTGCTTCGAGTAAAGCTTGAGTTTTCAGCTTTCTGCGCAATTCTGCTAAATACTTCAATGACTGCTCTAACGCTCGTTCTAGCTGATAAATGCGCTCCGATTGCTTTTGCTCGGTTTGATTATCAGAAGATATTTCGTTATAGCGATTCTTCGCGATCGCGTGCAAGTAACGCTCCGACCGATGCGCTTCACTCTGTATCAAATCTTGCTCTAACACGCTAGTTCTCCCGTCGATTGGGCTAACTGTCTGGTTTTTGATAAGTACTATCGCGGTCGCTTTATTTTAGTCAATGCCTAAAATTTATGCGATGTACGTACTATACATTTAGTCAGAAAATAAATCAGTCTCCGCATCGTCTAAAGTTTGTTAATCTAGCAGCATGATTCGCTCGCGTTTTCATTGAGGAGATGGCTTGTGAAGCAGTTAAACACCCACATTGAAATTAATGCTGCGGCTAGCAAGGTTTGGAAAATCTTGACTGACTTTGATAGTTATCCACAATGGAACCCGTTTATTCGCTTTGTGCGCGGTGAGGTGAAAAAAGGGGCGCGGCTAGAAGTACAACTGCAACCACCAGGGGGAAACCCGATGACATTTCGCCCCACAGTTTTGGTTGCTGAACCTGAACGAGAATTGCGTTGGTTAGGGCGGTTGCTTTTACCAGGAATTTTTGATGGCGAACATTGTTTTCAAATTGAGTCGCGAGACCGCGATCGCATTCGATTTATCCACAGCGAAGTTTTCTCAGGGTTACTCGTTCCCTTTTTAGCAAACAGCTTAGACACGAAAACTAAAAGTGGTTTTGAAAAGATGAATCAAGCACTCAAAGCCCGCGCAGAAAGTTGATTTTGCTACGCTACCAACGTTGCGTTAATCTCGTCGCAGCGTGAGTGACTCTGCGCTTTTGCTGACGACTTTAAACCCGAAACGCTCATAAAGCCGCAACGCCGGATTGTTGACTGAGACACTCAGCGAAATTGATGATTGTCCGCAATTGGAGCTAAATAAGTGAGTCAGCAGTTGGTGCCTACACCTTGACCGCGATATTCAGGATATACAGCAATGCTCAGTTCAGGCGTGCCATCATCTACATAACCATAACCTTTACGATTGCCTACGAGTAAGCGCAACCACACCGCGCCGATCGGTTGTTTTGTTATCGCATCGCTAGCGAGACCACAATCGCCTTCACGTCCCCAACCTCGAACATAACAAGCTTCTGGGAGGCTAACGACATCGCGCGGTGGCGCAGATTGCCCTTTGGGGATGTAAAGTGCCTGATACAACATTTCCCACAAAAACGGCTCATCTTCAATCATCAGCGGTCGAATAATGCAGTTCATCACCCTTCGTTTTTTCTTTTATTGATGATTCAGTGACCACCGCGATTCAATTGCAATTTGTGACTGCTGACAACTTTCTTCTAGCTGTTTCTGTTGCGCGGCGGCTTTACGCAGGGTAACGATCAGCTGATTCACTTGTTCGCGCAAAGTTGGATTTTGACTTGTTGCGGATAGTGTCTGTTGTTCTAATAGCTGCAACAAAAGTTCGTAGTGAATGGGGGAAGGAAGGGGAATTGTTTGCATGAAGAAGTTGATTTTGTCAGCTTACTGAGTTGTGAATAAAGCCGCGATCGCCGCTTGCGGATCGCTTTGCTTGACCAAAGATTCGCCAATGAGTACCGCTGCTGCGCCTGCACGAGCGACAACTTGTAGATCTGCGGGTGTATGCAATCCTGACTCGCTGACGACTAAGATATTCCGCGATCGCAACTCTTCACCGCGTGCTTCTAGTAACGCGCAAGTTGTCTGTAAATCTACGGTAAAATCTTCTAAGTTGCGATTATTTATACCAACTAATTGTACGCCATCAATTGCCAAAACGCGGTCAAGTTCCTGTAGGGTGTGAACTTCAACTAAAACTGCCATTTTTAAAGCAGTTGCAATTTTGACAAAGTATTGTAAATCCTGGTCGCTCAGAATTGCAGCAATCAACAGCACCGCATCCGCACCGCGAATTCGCGCCATGTACATTTGATACGGGTAGATAATGAAGTCTTTGCACAAAAGTGGTAGATCTACTGCACCACGAATCAAGGCAAGATTATTAAAACTGCCTTGAAAGAACTTTTCATCCGTCAGTACCGAAAGACAGCTAGCACCACCTTGCGCATACGATTGCGCGATCGCTACAGGGTCAAAATCTTCGCGAAAGACCCCCTTGCTTGGTGAAGCTTTTTTTACCTCGGCAATAAGTGCAGGGGTTGTTTTTCCTTGACGCAACGCACTCATAAAATCACGCGTTGGTGGCGCAGCAAGGGCTTTACGCTGAAGTTCGACTAAAGGGAGTTTTTCCCGCATTTGATCGACTTCAGTTTCTTTATGCCAGACAATTTTTTCTAAGATATTTTGTGGCTCAGCATCAGGCAGTGCAACCTGATAGCGCAAGTTGCGGATGTCTACAGATGGATTTGGTGGACGACGGCGAATTTGCATATTGGGGAATGGGGAATGGGAAATGGGTAATGGGTAATAGATATTTTTGCTGATGACCAATTACCAATTACCGATTAGCACTTTACTTAAGCGATCGCGCGTTTATAGGCTTCATCCAGCACTTCTGAAAGTGTGGGGTGGGCGTGGACGAGATGCGCCAAAGAATGGACAGATTGACGATTGGCGATCGCGGCGGAGGCTTCGTGAATTAAATCTGAGGCGTGCATTCCGATAATGTGAACTCCGAGGACTTCCCCAGTGTCTTTACGATACACGACCTTTGCGATACCGTCAGCTTCGCCTTCCGCGAGAGCTTTAGAATTACCTTTAAAGTACGTGCGGACTGCACCCACTTCAAATCCTTGTTCTTTACCCATGTCTTTCGCCGCAGTTTCGGTCATTCCTACATAGCTAATTTCAGGGTGCGTAAACGCAGCGGCGGGGATACTGCGATAGTCGATTTCTTTGTGACGCCCGCAGATATTTTCAACAGCAACGATACCTTGTGCAGAAGCCGCGTGCGCTAACATCATTTTGCCGTTCGCGTCGCCAATCGCCCACAGATGCGGTACAGGTTCACCCGCAGATAAAACTGCCATGCGATCGTCTACAGGAATAAAATTGCGGCGGTCAAGTTCGACGCCCACCGAATCTAAACCGAGGTTTTGCGTCACTGGGATGCGTCCCGTAGCAACCAAGCAAGCGTCTACTTCAATGACATCCACATCTTCTTTCGTTTTGAAGTCTGCAAGTTCAATAACTACAGGAGAACCAGGAATCACGCGCTTTGCATAAATTCCCACATACGTTTCGATATCGCGCGGTGTAATTAATATCCGCTCAGCGAGTTTGGCAATATCGCGGTCAAAGCCTGGCATAAGTTGGTCTAGGGCTTCAATCATTGTAATTTCACACCCCAGCGCCGAGTACACATCAGAAAATTCTAGCCCAATATAGCCGCTACCAATAATTGCTACCCAGTCGGGAAGCGATTCTAACTTGACGCCTTGGTCGCTTGTGAATACTGTTTTACCGTCTACTTCAATTCCTGGTGGAACAAACGGGACAGAACCAGGCGAAAGAATAATATCTTTGGCTGTAACGGTTTTTTCTCCGTTGTCGGTAGCGATTGTGACTTTTTGCTGTCCTGCGACTTTACCCCAACCGCGGATAATATCAACACCCAGACGCTTGAGGCTATTTGTCAAGTCACCCTGAATTTTGCTAACTAAGTTATTCGCGTGAGCGGCGATCGCTGCACGGTCAAACGTCACATCCCCAACATGAATTCCTAAAGCTTTGAGATGATGCGCATTGCGTAATTCTCGCACGCGACCAGCAGCAGCCAGTAGTGCTTTTGAGGGGATACAACCCCGATTGACACAGGTTCCACCCATATCCGCTGCTTCGACAATGGCGGTTTTCAATCCACAGCTGACTGCGTGTAAAGCCGCACCGTGTCCGCCGACTCCAGCGCCAATAATGACTAAATCGTAATCAAATGCTTCCTGACTCACCGCAGGTCTCCTCAAAGCGCGCGCGTTACTCTAACTTATTCTCAACTCGACTCAGCAATCAATGCAAGTCTTTTTTTAGGGTTCCCGCAAGCGGGAGTCTGTAAATCTCAAGGTACTGAATAACGATTTACTAACCTACCACTAACGTATCAGTTGCCACGAATAACATATAAGTAAAGCATTAATGTCCCACAGGAGAAGCTATTTGTGAATGGAGTATTTAAGGCTCCTTGGGCAGGATCGCTGATAGTGATAGCCACCATAACTTCTGCACTACTACTGGGAATTGTTCTAATTGGCTTGTTAACAGGTCCTCGCAGCGATCTTGCGTGGATAGTTGCCATGGTAATCATTCCTGTGGCGATTTTATTAACCTCTCTCTTCTTCAGTATTCGCGGTTATGTCATTACAGACAATACCCTTTATATTCAACGCCTTGGTTGGAATACCAAAGTTGATTTACAGAATTTGATTACCGCTGAGGTAGACCCGCAAGCAATGCGAAACTCGATCCGCAAGTGGGGAAATGGTGGTTTATTTAGTTTTTCTGGAAAGTTCTACAACCGCAGATTAGGAAATTATGAAGCTTATGCCACTGATCTGAGTAAAGCCGTCATTCTCAAGTTGCGCGATCGCACAGTTGTTGTTACGCCAGACGATCCAGAAAAATTTGCTCATCAAGTCCTAGCAGCATTTGATTCATCGTCGTAATCTTTTCTGGAATAAACAATTTTGCCTCACTCAACTCCTATCCTTTAACTTCAATCTAAAAATCAACTTCAAAAACTGAATATACATTGATATTCCAAATTCTTTAACACCGTTTACCCAAATACGGTCAAATTCAAACTCCACAAACATATTATAAAAAATATTTCAGGTATTTTATTGCCAATACTGGATGGTTTAAACTCGATAAATAAGAGAGCAAAATAGCAAACTATTCTCAGGAAAAATTAGGGAAAATACGATAAAAAAGTGCAAGAAACCGTTCGATTTTTATTCTTGAGTTAGCATTCAATAAAAGATAATAGATATAGGTGAAAAAATTCATGCGATCAAATGAGAATACAAACATCAGCACTAGTGCATCTTGGTTTTGGCAAATATGTGCGTTCAGATCAAGTAACAGCGGTTATCCCTATCGAGGAAGATCGCGGTCCTGGGCGACGGACGTTTATACACCTCCAAGGACAAACAGATCCGATTGTTGCTTCTCGCGCTGAAGACTCAATAGTTCGTGACTTAGTGCAAGAACCACGTGAGGTGACTCAATCACGCCAACAGCAGGAGATTTTACACGATTTACTTATGGATTTGAGTAATGTCAATCCAACGATCCGTAGAATTGTGCGCGATGAGGGTGGACTTGATTTAGAACGCCTCGAGCAGCGAATTCGTGAAGTTGTAGAAGAATAAGTACTATAAGGGGTGCTATGAGCATCCCTTTAAAGCTAAGAGCTAAGTAGAAATGTATAAGTTTGTTAAGAAAATTTTGCTTGCTTTGATAGCTTAGTTTATAGATCAAGCGAAAACTATAAAGTAACTGCTGCTTTGTGATGGCGATGAGTCGTGTTTGACTCATCAATTGACAACAATGTTATTTTCTGAATAAAAAACTTAAAATAATTTCAACACATTTTTATAATTGTTTACCGTAGACAGTTCGTTTACAGACGATAATTTAAAGCATATAGGCGGTGCTTGAAAATGGAGTAAGTAACGATGCCTAATCACTATTCAATCTTAGATGACGAAAATCGAGTCTACGGAGAATGGCACGGACATCTGCACTATACATTGATGTATCAAAGTAGAGAAAAAGCAGAAACAGTAGCAAGAGAACATCACATCTTAGGATACAAAATTGTTCCATCAGAAGCAGCAGTAAGATACTCGGAAAGTAGATACTCTGAACATAAGTAAAACGATAAAGAAGGGAGTACAAATTCCCTTCTTTTAGTTATTAAAAAATTAATTATTTTAGCGCGATCGCCTTATCTAACTGTTTTTATTTGTACGCATTTTTTTTACTGCCACACTTCAATTAAGATACTTCCTCTGAACATCAAGATTAATTATTAAGTTTTGCAAATAACTTGTGTAAGATCCCCAAACTGCTTTGAAGAAGAAATGAAGCACAACTTCACTTATCAAAAAAAGCAGCCTTGGAGACAGAGAATGGAAGCAAAGAAGGTGTTAGAAGTAAGAGAAATTAAGCTAGCTATTTTAGAAAGTTTTCCTCCACAACTTTCCATTACAGCAACTGGAATTGTTCCCACGCAGGGCTGGAAAAATGCTGAACTCATTCCTTACATTTATATCCAGCCACCGATAGATGGTATTTATGAATTTGATTTTGTCGCTGAACCGCCAAAAGGAATTGTCGCACCAGCACTTGCGTCAATAAAGGCAAATTTTCGTCTGGAAACGATTCCTAACCTGAGAGGAGTAAAAGTTTATGCTTCCAGTAATTCTCAAATTGCGCTTTTAGAAGCTAGCGGTAAAGAAAGGACAATTTGCGTTAAAGGAGTTCTCACCGATGAGGGTGTAGAATGCCAAACACTCCGCGCTGCTGACGGCGAACTTTACACACTTGTGGGCAATCTCAAGGAATTTAAAATAGGTGATGAAGTCTATGTAGCTGGTACAGTTGCTGAATTTTCGTTTTGCTTGCAGGGAATTACAATTGTTGTGAATTGGATTAGCAAAAGTGCGCCAAAGTGTTCGCTAGCTGTAGGTGTATAGTAAAGGTTGACAAACGCCCTACGACTGAAGAAGTCCACGCAGGTGGACTTTGTTTTTTTAGCGGTGAATTTATTCGCTTAAATTTTAAAGCAATTGTCTAGTATTACCCTGATAATAGATAGAGTTTAGTTTCAGAGTGAATCCTATGAGTTGCGCTGTTCTCCAAAACTACATTAATGGCGAATGGTGTGACTCCACTGCTACTGAATATTTGGATGTAACTAATCCAGCAACAGCAGAAATACTTGCTAAAGTTCCACTCGGAACAGCAACCGACGTAGATCGAGCAGCAACAGCCGCGATCGCAGCATTTACCACCTGGCGGCGCACTCCAGCGGGGGAACGAGTACAGTATTTATTTAAACTTAAAACGCTACTAGAAGAGAACTTTGCTGACTTAGCCACGACGATTACACAAGAGTGCGGCAAAACTTTGGCAGAATCAAAAGGCGAATTGCAACGGGCGATCGAAAATGTGGAAGTTGCTTGTGGAATTCCGATTTTAATGCAAGGCTACAACTCAGAAGATATCGCCAAAGGCATTGATGAAATCTTAATTCGACAACCTGTAGGTGTTGCAGCAGTTATTGCGCCGTTCAACTTTCCAGGGATGATTCCGTTTTGGTTTATGCCGTATGCGATCGCCTGCGGTAACACATATATTATTAAACCCTCTGAGAAAGTACCGCTGACAATGCAAAAAGTGATGCAGCTTTTGGCACAAACAGGAATACCCAAAGGTGTTGTCAATCTTGTTAACGGTGCGAAAGAAGTTGTCGATGCGATTCTCGATCATCCTGCGATTCGGGCAATTAGCTTTGTCGGTTCGACTTTGGTAGCGCGTTATGTTTACAGTCGGGCGACAGCAAATGGTAAACGCGCGCAGTGTCAGGGTGGGGCAAAAAATCCAGTGATTGTGCTACCGGATGCAGATATGGAGATGACAACTCGCATTGTTGCAGATAGCGCCTTCGGTTGCGCTGGACAACGTTGCTTAGCAGCTTCGCTGGCGATTACTGTTGGAAAAGCACGTCAAACTTTTACTGAGGCGATCGCTGATGCGGCGTCTACTCGCGTTGTTGGTTACGGGTTAGACGATAAAGTTCAAATGGGACCTGTGATTACAGCAGAAAGTCGAGCGAGAATTGAGCAATTAATACAGCAGGGAATCGCTGAAGGTGCAACGCCGCTTGTTGATGGTAGACAAGCAAAAATTGCTGATTATCCTCAAGGTTATTTTATTCGACCGACGCTACTCCAAAATATCGAACCTACAAGTACAATTGCTCAAACGGAGGTTTTTGGTCCTGTACTCGGTTTAATTCATCTCGATACAGTTGATGACGCGATCGCCTTTGTTAATAGCGGTCAATACGGTAATATGGCGTGCTTATTTACCTCTAGTGGCGCTGCTGCACGCAAATTCCGCTACGAAGCGGAAGTGGGTAACATTGGTATCAACATTGGCGTTGCTGCACCGATGGCTTTCTTTCCCTTTAGCGGCTGGAAAGAAAGTTTCTTTGGCGATTTGCACGGACAAGGACATCACGCCGTTGAATTCTTTACCCAAACGAAAGTTGTGGTCGAACGCTGGTTCCAAGATTGGTCAAGACAATTTTAGCTTGTCTTCTCTAAAGCTTACATATAAATGCCTGGCGAATGAATTCGCGGCTAATATACAAAGTCCACTTACGTGGACTACACATAAATCTTAAACTCTTGAGTGTGCCTACGTACACTTGGCTTATGTAGCCCCGACTTCATTCGGAGACATCCATGAATTTAGTCCTGATAGTTTCAACTCGACGCCGATTAACTCCCAAGTCGCCCTCACCTAACCGCGAAGCTGAACGAACGTGGATCGCTTTGGCATCTTTGTCAAGCAAAAATTCGACATCATCAACAAATCCGACAACGGGAATTGTAAATTCGCTATAAATGTAATTTTCGGTTTGGGCGATCGCTTTGGCACGGCGAAAAGATTGCAGCACTGTTTTGAGGTGCGCCATTGCTTCTTGGTCAGTTGAATTGTAAGTTAGAGGAGCAATTTGATGCACTGCATCTTGGCTTTGACTGCTGACACAATTAGGGGTAGTCGGACACGGTGCTAATTGACCAGCATGAACTCCAAGGTTATTCGGTCGCGTTCCGGCAAATAGCTGCGGTTCTCCAGAAAAGGTGATTTTAGTTCCTAATGCACAAAAAGTGACGAACACTAATGCGATGAAGGTAAGAAGAACTCGTTGGAATACAGAATTTGATTTCGTCTCAACTGTGGACATGATTTTAAAGCGCGATCGCACTTAGCAGTTAATACAAAGACGATTGTACTGTCTTGTACTGCTGTACCTAACCGCATCCTTAGTATCCTAGCGAGTAGATTTTAAATATTTATTGACAATATGCCTTTAACTCACTTAGTTTTTTTAACGCTTGGTATGGGACTCGTCTGGGTAAGTGTAAAAGTCAAAAACGATGTTTATCGCTTGGCAATAGCAATTTCTGGTGCCATCTCGATCGTGTGGGGGTTTGCCCTAACCCCCTTGCAGTTTCAACTACCAATCGAGGCGCTTGTACTGATCTTATTGTTTCCGCTCTGTTTGCGTTGTCTCAGAGAATAAATCAAGCAGACAGGGGTGTGTCTGTCGTATTAACACTCTTTTGTGGTACTTTTGTAGAAGCTGACCACGGTGCAGGATTTAAACTAAGCGGTTCCGTCGTACGAGGGTGTCGTGTAGGCATTGTCCGCCGAAACATTTGGTAGTAATCTTTACGGGATTCTTCAAATAAATAGCGCAATTCAGCGATCGGGTTATTGTGATGATCGACGCGCAAATCAAGATAGGGATAGACATCTTGATGGACAACATAAATTGCTGCCGATTGACGACCCCGTTTATCACCGCCTGCTGCTTCCCCAGCTTCTAAGGCTTGCAGTAAGCGTTCGGAAAACTCCATCCCTTCTTTGGCTTGATACGCTTCTGCCATTGCTAGCAAAGTTTGTTCGCCAACTAGCATATTGCCAGCGACAGAGAAGTAGGGAAAAGTAAAATGTCCTGCCCAATCGATGCACTCTTTGCCTGTCCAAGCTGCAGTGTGACCGTTGTGATCGACTAAATGTAATTGCCGATGGTCGCGGTCTTTATCGTCTTTGAGTAAAAGGTAAATGATATCTTCGACAGAGATTTCGTCTAAGGTTCCTTCGCTGATGGCACGCTGTTCGAGTAACTGAATACCCAAAATTCCCAGCAGCGGGTTAGTTTGTGCTTGCGTTGCGATCGCCCCAATTGTCGCTTTGGCATGAGGCACTAACGCCCCTACTGCTAGATGCTTTGTTGCGACTGCAACCCCTGTCATTTGCGTTGATGGATCCCAAGCCACAATTGAGAATGTCATGATTCCCTGTCTTTACTACCTAATGAGTTCTGTATAGAAACGTTATTTTTCTATATCATTTATGTACTGGTATGTACTGTCGTGTATTTAACTATTCCCAAAAAGCTTGTATTGCTAACATTAGCTGCTATGGCAGAGGTCAGGGGTCAGGTTTTATGAGTTAAGATTGACCGCTGCAATATCTCACAAAACAATTGTTGTTGAAGGACTTAGCAGTTATTTCGGTTTGTTGTAAGTAAAGGTGTAATTTTATGTGCGGTATTGGTGGCGTCATGCACCACGATCCGGCTCGTCCCGTGAATCCAGATGTTCTAGTGGCGATGGCGGCGATTCAGTATCATCGCGGACCAGACGGATTCGGTGTCAAAATTATGAGCGATTGCGGTGTGGGCTTCACCCATGCGCGACTGTCAATTATTGACCTCAACCCAGAACGCGGACGACAACCGTTTGTTTCTGCTGATGGGCAATACATGATTGCACACAACGGCGAGTTTTACGACTACAAACGCATCCGCGCTGAACTGACTTCTTTAGGTTATCGCTTTCGCAGCAAGAGCGATACTGAACTAACGATGCACTTAACAGATCGCTACGGGTTAGAAGGTGCATTACCACATCTACGTGGCGAGTTTGCTTTTGCACTTTACGAACGTTCCAAAGACCGCCTGACATTAGTGCGCGATCGCTTTGGTGTCAAACCTTTGTATTGGACGATGACGCCCGAAGGTTTAGTCTTTGGTTCAGAAATTAAAGTGTTATTTGCACATCCAGCAGTCCAGCGCCGCTTTTCTTCTGAAGGACTTTATCATCAACTGATGCAGCTAATTGTACCAGGAACATCCGCGTTTGAGGGCATTTATGCGGTTGAACCTGGACAAATGGTGATTGTTGAGCGTCATGACGGGCAACTACAAGTTAAAACAAAACAGTACTGGGATTTGAACTTCCCGCGTCAGTCTGAACGCGGCGCAAGATTAGCTGACGAAGAGTACATCGAAGAGTTACGCAGCCGTTTTATTGAAGCTGTGCAATTGCGACTCGAAGCGGATGTTCCTGTAGCGTGTTATCTCTCTGGCGGTATCGACTCGTGTACGATTATGGGTATTGCCGCCGCAAGTCAACAATCACCTGTTAAAGCATTTACGATTGGGTTTGACGATCGCGACTACGATGAAACTGCGATCGCCCGCGAAATGGCACAAGCCACAGGTGCAGATCAAGATGTCTTAATGGTCGATGGCAATCAACTTTACGATCACTTTGCGCGGACGCTATGGCATACAGAACGCAGTATTTATAATACTTTTACCGTTGCCAAGTTGTTGATGAGCGAACATGTCAACAAAGCTGGATACAAAGTCGTCGTCACAGGTGAAGGCTCGGATGAACTTTTTGCAGGATATCCGCAACTGCGACTTGATATGATTTTGCATGGTATGGATGATGCTTCCCCAGAAGAACGCGCCGATTTAGAAGATTGGCTAGCAGAAAGTAATCGCTTATTCAAAGGCAATCTTTTAGCGGAAAAAGCGTTAGACGATCCAGCATTGACAAACTTAGTGGGCTTTACACCCAGTTGCTTACAATCGTGGTTATCGGCATCTGCCTACGTACCGAGTTTACTGCATCCGGATCGCCGCGCCGCAACGCAAAATTACTCGCCAGGAGAAGCTGTTGCCAATGCCCTCGATCGCGGTCAAATTGAGGGACGTCACCCACTTGACAAAGTGCAATATATATGGATAAAAACGCAGTTTGAGTCACAAGTCCTCGGCTGGGCAGGCGATCGCGTCGATATGGCAAACTCGATGGAAGCACGTCCGCCGTTTCTCGATCATCCCTTAGTCGAATTCGCTGTGACTCTACCGCAAAATATGCGCTTGCGGGGACGCAAAGATAAATATATCCTGCGCGAAACAATGCGCGAGCTTTTACCAAAAGCACTTTACGAGCGACAAAAATTTGCGTTCATGGCTCCCCCATCGCATACTGACCCCATTAAACAACGGGCGATGCAGGCGTTATCGGCAACTTATTTATCAAAACAAGCGATCCAAGAAGCAGGGTTACTCGACGCCGCAGGCGTACAAAAGATTCTTCAGCGTCACGGCGATGCCAATACCCCAGTGTCAGACCGCGTACAACTCGATGCAATTATTAATCATATGCTCAGCGTGCAAATGTTGCACAAGCATTTTGTCGGCAATGATGTGCCTGCTGTCGCCCGCGATCGCGCCAAAGAGCGCGGTTGGTACGCTAAAGATCAACTTGTGTTAGTTGGAGCGTAATACTTCCCACTATAAGTTGCTATCCAGTAGGTAGTAGAGGGGCAGAGGAACACTTATTGTATTAGTGATGGCATAAAACCTATAAAAGCAATTAGCACTTTTTAACTAACAATTAGACTAAGTGCCAACAGCTAATACCATTAGAGAATGTCTGAAAAGTATAAATTACAACGCTGATCGTCCATTGATGATTCCAACCATAGCAGCTTTTATCTAGGCTGCGGAAGTAATAATAGACCGTTCTCTAGGTAGGGAAGCGGACGATCGGGGACAGAATGCCTATTGTTTATTTATATTACATCTGTTGGATAGAGTAGGCACTGCATGACTCTTGTTGTGATACCCATCAGTGCCGATTTTTTTGAATATAAAGTTTTGTAGCTTTTATGAGTAATTCCTCAGGTGTCTGCTGAATAAAGCATTAGAGAGCTAAATGTCCTTTATTTCAATAGAATTTCGACTATGATAGCTGCATTCTAAAACTACATCCACTTTTTTATTAAAAAAGCATATTTATAAACTGCAAGTTGAGGTATTGAAAGCGACGCGAACTAGAACTTTAACTCAGTGAATTCCGTTATTACTTCATGAGGTGAGACTAAGGTATATGAAATTCAAGCTTATTATTATGTCTGTCCTCCTAGGCGCACTTATATATGGAGTTACAGCAGTTCAAGCACAGATGAAGGATAGTAGTAAACCTTCCACAGTTCAGGGTTCAGGGGCGATGGCTCAAAATCATCCCTTGAAAGCATCTGTAGAAGATGCTGATTTCATTTTCCGAGGAGTTGTTACTAAAATTGAATATCGCATGTCAGCTAATGAGCCACAACTTCCTCACTCGTTTGTGACTTTTAAAGTAGAAAAGAGGCTCAAGGGACAATTTAATCAACAATTTGTGACTCTGCGTTTTATTGGCGGTCCTGCTGGTAATGGTAACTTTCTCACAGTGTCTGAAGTTCCTCTTTTTGACGTTGGAGAGCGGAGTATTCTCTTAGTACAAGGTAATGGTCAATCTGGGTGTCCCCTTGTGGGATGTGCAGACGGTCGGTTTCGGATTATTAGCGATCAAGTCTTCACTGATGAGGGACAGCCAATTGCATTAAATAACCAAGGGGAACTGACTTATGGGAGACCGCTGCCGTTAGAGGAAGTAGTCAACAATAGGATTGGTGATATATCTGTTAGGGATGTTTTATCAAACGAAGAGAGTTCGCAAGATGCTGCTGGAGGGCGTGTAGTGCGATCTCAACAAGAACTAGTAGCTTCATCATCATCTCTGAGCGCAAGTCAACTTGAGCATCTTATTCAAAATCAAGTGCAACAGCTTGGCTTATCTACACAGATGCAGGCACGACAGTTTAATGTCAGCGTGGACAGTAAAGCAAGTTTTTCTGTTGCCCAACCTAGACCTGTAAGTCCACCTGCGATAGCAGTTCCTCATTCTGAATCTTCAAGATCGTCAAGCTTGAGCGAAACTGACCGCAGAGAACTTGAGATGTTACAGCAAAACGGAGGCAATCCAGTATTCCTGAATTCTAAACCTTAAGGTTTAGGAAGTTTCCCCGTTTTAAGTAGAACACTTATGCAGAATGCAGTGGGCGAAATATACCAGAGCATTTTGCAACTTTGAAGTGCTTATTTCACAGGCTGTTTCGCCTCAAGGCTACTGACTTGAGGGAAAAAACAGATTAATTGGATTTTTATTTAACCGGAAGAGAAATTTATGGAGAACAGTTATGAAGAAATATCTAACAAGTTTAATCGGTCTAGCATTGTTTGCGGCTATTACTGGTCATACGTCTGACGCTCATGCCTTCCGTTATCGGATCTGCGATCGACCATGGCCAGCCTCTGATGGTCCTATTAAATGGACTAGTATTCCACCACGAATGCGCGCAGCTGGAGTTAGTTTTCCAGCTGGTGTCTGGAGAGATGCTTTGACCGATTCTGTCAGTCGTTGGAACACAAACCCCAGTAATTTCTACTTTAACCTAACTTATAACGAACCTGGTGTTGGATTAGACAATGGCGAAAATGAAGTCTGGTTCAGCAATGATGATAGTCTGCTAAATGGTGCACCGGCAATTGCTTATACCTGGTGGAGTTGTAACATATTTAGTAGCATCAAGATCAATGAGTCAGATGTCCTCTTTGACAGTCGAGTTGCCTACACCCCTTCTACCAACAAAAGTTCACTTTGGCCTTATGGTGGAAGCTCTCGTCCTTTCCAGACAACTTCATCACACGAATTCGGTCATGCATTGGGTCTGCTGCACGTGAATACAATTTACAACATAATGGGTCAAGATTGGAATCATATCCATACCAATGCAGGAATTGCGAGAAACTATCCAGGGGAAGATGCTTCAAATGGTGCAGTATTTCTGTATGGTCTCTATTCGCCTGCTATTAATGATCTTTCTGTAGTTCATTGGAAGCGGTTAGGTAGCGATGGAGAATATAGTACACACACCAGAACTCAAATGTACAATACTACTGGCACACTTCTTAGTTCCTTCAATGATGCTGGTGAGCCACGTTATCGCGTAAATAGAGGACAGCAGGTTCAAGTCGAGCTAACCTATGAAAACAATGGTGCTGCCACTCAAACGGTTGGTGTTGGCTACTATATTTCTACTAATGACAATATCTCAACAGCTGACCGCTTAATTGCAACAGCTTCATTTACACTTGCTAGGGATATTGCTTTGACATCGAGGAGGACAGTTACTATTCCTAGCGATCTAACTGTTGGCAACTACTACATAGGTGCTATTGTGGATAGAACTAATGCGGTCAGCGAACAGTACGAGAACAACAATTCCACTTATATTGCTATTCAAGTGAACTGACCTAAATCTTTACAGCCTATTGGGAAGTGATTATACACCCCCAGCCATAATGCCCTTCAGCAAGTTTTTGAATCTGCCCCAACTTTGCTTGCTCAGGGGCAAACTCACGAATATGTGGTACAACCGTTTACATAGCATAATTCAGAGCTAAAAGCTACCCAGGGCAAGGTCTTCGAGCTTGTATACTGTCCTAAATTTCCCTTCGGTTGCTATACTAGCTAAGCGGATAAATCTGTAACAATGGCGCAGTCTCATTTTCTTCTTTGGTAAGTTAGTTACAACTCGTATACTGTATCCACCAAAGCAATTTGTGTCCAAGTTTTGAGAATGGCAAAATATCCTAACTCTAGCCTTGATCGCAGTTTGCCACTAATTGACTACATAGCATTGGAAAATCGTTATTCGCCAAGCGCCGGATCGAACTTTCCTGATGTATCAACTAGATGACACGCAACATAGTGTCCATCGCCTACGTCGCGAAATTCTGGTTCTACTTGATGACAATGTTCAATTGCCCAAGGACAGCGCGTGTGGAAACGACAGCCACTTGGAGGATTTGTTGGGCTAGGAACATCGCCTTGTAAAACAATTCGCTGGCGCTTTGCTTCTACGGTAGGATCGGGGATCGGGATCGCAGAGAGTAAAGCTTGTGTATATGGATGTAGTGGATTTTCGTATAGCGATACGCGATCGGCAAGTTCGACAATTTTACCAAGGTACATTACTGCAATGCGATCTGAGATATGGCGCACAACACTCAAATCGTGGGCAATAAATAGATAAGTCAGTTGAAACTCGCGCTGGAGTGACTGCACTAAGTTAATTACTTGCGCTTGAACCGAAACATCTAATGCGGCAATCGGTTCGTCACATACTAAAAAATCAGGGTTAACAGCCAACGCCCGTGCGATCGCAACTCGTTGGCGTTGTCCTCCAGAAAATTCGTGTGGATAACGAGAAATAAACTCTGGACTCAAGCCGACAACATCTAAAAGATGCTGAACTCGCGCCTGTTTCTCGCGTCCTGAAGCTAAACCGAATATTTCTAGTGGTTCGCTAATCACATCACCAATTGTCATGCGAGGATTGAGCGATGCGTAAGGATCTTGGAAAATCATCTGCATCTGTCGGCGCATTTGTCGTAACGGTTCGCCGGATAATGCCGTTAGTTCAGTTTCCTCAAAATAAACGTGTCCTGCACTTGGTGGTTCTATTTGCAGAATCGCCCGTCCTGTCGTACTTTTACCGCATCCTGATTCCCCTACCAAGCCCAAAGTTTCGCCACGTTTGATATCAAAAGTGAGTCCATCGACGGCTTTTACCGCCCCTACTTGTCGTTGGAGAATTAACCCGCGCAGAATCGGAAAATGAACTTTAAGGTCGCGCACGCGCAATAAGGTGTCGTTTCGCTGTTGCGTTTGAATTGTACTCGTTTGAGGTTGCACCATGATTTTCGTTGATCGACATTAGGCGGTTGCTGATTGAGATGCTTGCAAAACGTCTGCGCCTTCGGGTTTTACCCAACACGCGACTTGGTGGTTCACTCCCACAGGTTCTAGCGGTGGATCTTCGTTATGGCATTTGGCGATCGCAAACTCGCAACGCGGCGCGAACGGACATCCTTGCGGATAGTTGACTAAGCTTGGCGGTAATCCATCGATTGACTTGAGACGTTCTTGGCGCTGTTCGTCTAAACGCGGAATACTTTGCAGTAACCCAATTGTATACGGATGGCGTGGATGGTGATACAGTGCGTTCAGTGGCGCTTGTTCAACAATTTGCCCTGCATACATCACCAAGATGCGATCGGCTAAACCTGCAAGCAATGACAGATCGTGCGTAATCCAAATGACCGCCATGCCACGTTCTTCTTTGAGTTGCTTGACAAGTTCAACAATTTGTGCTTGAATTGTCACGTCAAGTGCTGTTGTCGGTTCATCGGCAATCAGTAAATCAGGATTACACGCTAGTCCCATCGCGATCATCACGCGTTGGCGCATTCCTCCAGAAAATTGGTGCGGATAGTTGCGGACGCGATCGCGTGCCCCAGGAATGCCAACTTGCTCTAAAAGTTCAACTGCTCTCGCTTTCGCCTCTGATTTTGCCATGCCTAAATGCAGTTGAATAGCTTCAGTCATCTGCTTTTCCACCCGCAATACCGGATTAAGTGATGTCATCGGGTCTTGAAAAATCATCGAGAGACGATTTCCCCGCAGCGATCGCATTTCGCGCCCACTCAATTTGAGTAGATCTTGTCCCTGAAACATCACTTCACCACCCACAATTTTGCCTGGAGGCGATGGAATCAACCGCATTGCCGATAGCATCGTAATACTTTTTCCCGAACCCGATTCGCCGACAATTCCTACAGTTTCCTGCGCATTGACATGAAACGAGACATCATTCACTGCATGAACGACACCATTTTGGGTAAAAAAGCGCGTTTTCAGGTTCTGAACATCAAGCAATCGAGCCATGGTACTGTTGTGCTTTAAAGTTAGTACGTATGGATGAGCAGAGGAGCAGAGGAAGCAGAGGAGCCTGCGCCGTGCGGGGGTTTCCCCCGTTGAGGCAACTGGCGTGGGCAGGGGAGAAAATGTTGGTAATTAAGACCGTCGCTGTTGGGGATCGAGGGCTTCGCGCAATCCATCACCGAGGAGATTAAAGCCTAAGACTGTAATTGCGATCGCCAAACCAGGAAACGTTGTTACCCAAGGTGCGCGGCGAAAGTAATCGCGTCCTGCGGCTAAGATTGCTCCCCATTCAGGTGAGGGTGGTTGCGCGCCGAGTCCGAGAAATGACAACGCAGATGCTGAAAGAACTGCAACGGAGACTCCTACAGTTGCTACAACAATAATCGGCGAAAGAATATTGGGTAAGATGTGACGAAAGATGAGGCGAAAGTGCTTTGCACCCACAGCTTGGGCGGCTTTGAAATATTCCTTATTTTTTTCTACCAGCACAGCCCCATAAGTAACGCGCGCATAGAAAGGAATCGAACTAATTCCAACAGCAATTGTGGCATTAGTAAGGCTAGGACCAAGTACCGCAACAGCTGCGAGGGCTATCAGCGTTTCGGTAAAAGAGAACAAAACATCGACGCCCCGCATCAAAATAGCTTCTACCCAACCTCCGGCGTAGCCTGCAACCATTCCTAGCAAAACTCCCGCCGTCATTGAGATAAACACGGCGACGAGTCCAATACGTAACGTTAGGCGACTACCATAAACAATCCTGCTAAACAAATCGCGTCCAAAATCATCCGTACCAAACCAATGTTCCGCACTCGGAGGTTGCAACGTCGAACCAACTCCCATTTCCAGTGGGTCAAAAGGCGCGATCGCCGGAGCAAAAATTGCCACGATCGTCGTTACTAGCAAAATAACGCCGCCAATCTTAGCACCAGGGCTGCGAAACAGAACCTGTAGAAACCGCCGAAATTCTCTATTCCTAGACGGAAGCGGCGCAACAGGTGGTGGTGGTGTGGTAATTTGCTGAGTCATCAGTGATATGTAATTCGAGGGTCAATCCAGGCGTAAAGTAAATCCAAGACGATAGAAACGACGACAACAACGGTAGCAAAAATCAGAATAAAGCCTTGAATTGTCGGATAGTCGCGCTGAAAAATCGACTGAATTGCCAAACGTCCAATACCATTCCAGGCGAACACATTTTCTACAACGATCGCACCGCCCATCATGTAGGTAAACTGTAGCCCTAGCATATTGACGACGTTGATCATGCCATTGCGAAACGCATGGCGCGACAATACCAAAGTTTCTGCTAATCCTTTCGCCCTTGCAGTCCGCATATAATCTTGCGACAGCACATCCAGCATCGAAGATCGAGTCAAGCGCGATACGGATGCTGCATTAGCAAGTCCTAACGTCAGTGCAGGTAAAACGAGATTATTCAAATTTGTCCCTGAAACAGGAAACCATCCTAGCCGCACAGAAAAAATCGAGATCAGCATCAACCCCAGCCAAAAGCTAGGAACCGAAATTCCAATAATTGCACCCGTCATCAACGTCGTATCAATCCAAGTACCGCGCTTATACGCCGCAAAAAAACCTGCCGTCACGCCGACAACCATCGTAATCATCAAGCTAGTCACCGCAAGCAACAGCGTATTCGGTAGCCTTACAAGCAATAAATCCAATACTGGCTGATTTCCCCGAATCGTAGTGCCGAAATCCCCCTGCAATACCCGCCCCATATACATGATGTACTGTTCATAAATTGGGCGGTCGAGTCCCAAATTGCGGCGAATTTGTTCAATTTGTTCTGGCGTTGTCGATTGCGACTGCGCGTACATAATTTGCACCGGATCGCCAGGCACAAGATGAATCAACAACGTCACCGCGATCGTCGTAATCCAAATCGTAAACAAACCACCCAGCAACCGTTTAATAAAATAACGTGTCATCAGTCTGTGTGATAAAACTCCTCAAAATTGCCACTCCCCATCTCTTCTCTTTGCGACCTTTGTGGTTCGTTCCAAAAAGCCCCCACCAAAAATGTATCTATTGCAGCCTCACATCATTAAACACAGGTCGATTAAAAGGACCAATCTTAAAGCCTTGCACCTGCGATCGCGTCGCATAAACCCATAACGAACCTGGTGTATACAGTGGAATGTGTACAGCATTCGACAGCAAATACTCCATTACATCATTAACAGCTTCTCGCCGCTGAGTTGCATCAACCGTCGTGCGCGTTCGCTCTAATAATTTATCCAATTCTGGCGATTGATAACCGCTGTACGCCCCAGGCGAATGCCACAGTTGATAAAGAATATCTGGATCGAACCATGCCCAGTCCATCATGTCAAACGTACTAATCCCAGAAGTTCTTTCATTCTCTTGTTTGACACGAGCATTGAGCGTACCAATGTCCATCGTTTCAATCTTGGCGTTAATCCCGACTTGCGCCAATTGACTTTGAAAAACTTGTACCATGCGTTCGCGGTTGTCACCTGTGGAAGTCATCAAAATCACTTCCATCGGTCGATTTGCACCATAACCCATTTCTGCTAATAGTTCTCTTGCGCGATCGGGATTATGCTCGTAACCATGCTGCGCGCAAAATTCTTGGTCGTTACCAAATACCCCGCGACTAATCGGACAGCGTTCGCGTTCGACTAATCCTTCATCAAAAGCAACTCGCAGCGCTGCATCAACATCAACGGCATGAGCCACCGCTTGACGCGCGCGGATATCGTTAAACGGCGGACGCGAAACTGTGAACTCAAAGAAAAAGTTCTGTCCAGTATTCTCAGCAACGTGTAACTCCAAATTGGCATCATTGCGCACTGCATCCAAGTCATCGAGGGGTGGATTGACGATTAGCTGCACTTCCCCTGTTTGTAGACCAGCCAGCCGCGTTTGCGCTTCGGGAATTTGCCGCACCACTAGCCTTTCTAAATACGGCGCGCCCTCATTTTGTACAGGACGACCATAACGAACGTAGTCGGGATTTCTATCTAACACAATTTCATCGCCGCGCGTCCAACTCACAAGCTGCCACGGACCTGTACCTACTGCCTGTGATACGCCAAATTGACCGCCAAACTCTTGATTGCTGTCACAAATCATACTTGCAAAAGGATCTGCCATAAAGGAGACAAATGCCGCAAACGGAGTTTGAAATCTAAATCGGACAGTTTGCGGGTCAACAACATCGACAGATTCAATTGGTCCCCACGCACCGCGCGTTACGCTAGGATTCTGACTATCAATTGCGCGATCGGCAGTGTATTTCACATCGTTGGCATCAAACGGCGTACCGTCGTGACACGTAATTCCTTCATTGAGCACAAATGTGACTTCTCTACCATCATCACTAACCTGCCATTCGCGAGCCAGATTAGCCACAATCTCACCATTGTCATCGAATGCTAATAACGTATCGTAAATCTGGTCAAAGATTTGCCACGATAGCGTTGTTGTTGTGCGATGCGGATCGAGCGAATCTGCATCTCCATAACGTGCCCAAACGAGTGTTCCACCTTCCGCTGCTGTTGTACCTGGAGGACTAGTGGTAGTCGTAGTCTGCTGATTATTACCACAAGCACTAACTAAAAGCGCTGTTAATACTGCGCCTAATAGCGATCGCCTTTGGCGCTGTGTTCCGCGCGACCGTGCTGTTTTCTTTCTCAATTTAAGTTGCCAAAACATTAATTACCTTTGGTCTCAACAATGCCCTAAATGTTATGAAAACAAGATATTCGTCGTTACGAATTTTAGGTTTTTTATGTGTAGTTTCAGTGTTCAGAAATTCAATTAATACACTTTTAGCTAAACACAATGTTGCTAAAAACGCTCTCATTATCTCGTACTTAGGCGCGATCTACTCAAAATTGTGTTGCCAGATCTGCCTTTAACAAAATTTGTTCATTAGAGAGAGAATATCTCCTTCAATCACAGATTTTACATAGCTTATATTAATTGTGATTTTAAACACAAAAAAGTTTAGGAAAATTTAGAGAAACCATCGTTTTGTGATTCACCAAAATAACTCATCAATTTAGTTGTCAAACTTTCTCAGGGAAAAGTTATATAAACACGAAATCGCCCCTAGAGTAATAACTAAGACAAAAACCTCAGTATGAATAGTCTGCTCAATAGATGGTACTTGGCTGCGTATTATCACAAGCTAGTAAGCTCAAGAATGACTTCACTACAACGCAGCTTTCCTTCCAAATGTTTGATATTGAGAAAACAAACTGTCTTGCAGTGTCAGTAGGATCAGATACCGAAAGATATGCGATCGCCTCTTTGTTGCGGTTCTATATACAGCAATCAGCAGTATGGCGTTGTGCTTGCAAGCGCTTCTGAGGCTTGTGTTTCGTTCGTCAGTAGTGTTAGTTCAACACCGTGGCTTTGAATTCTAAATTACTTTGCATATCTTTCTTAAGATATATTTCGCTGGTAAGTAGAGTTCGTAGATTATGGTACATTTGTACTATTAATTTGGAAATCGGGGAGCCACATCATTTCGCGCAAGCAGATTTTTTAATCTTCTATTAACTACAAGGAGCGCACGATGCAGTTGAATCCCTATCTGACTTTCAACGGACAATGCGAGACAGCGTTTAAGTTCTACGAGCAGTGTTTGGGCGGCAAAATCGAAGCAATGATGAGCTATGGTGAGTCGCCAATGGCAGAGGAAGTGCCGTCGGAGTGGCGCAACAAAATCATACACGCCAGCTTAATTGTGAACGAGCGAGTATTGATGGGTTCTGACTGTTCGCCTGGGCAATATGAACAAACAAAAGGCTTTTCTGTATTACTCGACATTGACAGTCCAGTAAAAGCAGAGCGCATTTTTCAGGCATTGGTTGCAAACGGGACAGTGCGGATGCCCATGCAGAAGACATTTTGGGCTGCCCGTTTTGGTATGCTTGTCGATCAATTTGGCATCCCGTGGATGATTAACTCCGAACCAGCCGCTTGATGCATCAGACGTTACGGTGCAACGAAGAGCCGAGCAAGCAATAGAGACAAATAAAGCATATTAGGAGTCAGCGATGAAGACTGAACTACAGAACGAACACTGTTGGTTACAGAAGCTTGTTGGCGAGTGGACATACGAAGAGGTGACGATCGAGGTAGATCAGCCACCGGAAAAGGCTGCGGGAACCGAGCGCGTGCGATGATCGCTTGATGGAATTTGGATTCTAGCTGAAGGACGCGGTGAGATGCCTGGCTGTGGTAGTGCAACAACGATGGTGACACTTGGCTACGATTCGCAGAAGCAGCGTTATGTGGGCACTTGGATTGGCTCGATGATGTCTCACCTTTGGGTATACGATGGCGAACTAGATGCGGCTGGAAGGGTGTTGACGCTCAAAGCAGAGGGACCGGCAATGACTGGTGAAGGGCTGGCAAAGTACAAAGACGCGATCGAGTTCAAAAACGACAATCATCGGGTGCTGACATCGTCTGTGTTGGGCGATGACGGAGAGTGGCACAAGTTTATGACAATAAATTATCGACGGCAGTCGTAGCAGAATTCCAGATTCTAGCACCATGTAGCAGAACCGAGGAAACAGCGATTGAGCATTGGCGGCTTTCCAAAGCACGACTCAGCCGGATGCACGATGTCATGTCTAGCTATGTTGACGAAGAACCTGGTTTTGTCACTTTGGTCAGTCGCCGAGGTGGGGTAAATATAGATACGATTGCTAAAATGGTTGCCATTCTGATGACGCAACGTCTAGTCTTTCCCCAACCATCAGTGAGCAAACTTAATTTTTGGACTCTAGCTTACTAGGCACTCGCAACTTGAGGTATCGAATAACACTCGCACTCGACAGTGCCTTACAACACATAGTGGCGATCGCTAATATTTACTTCCCCAAGTAGAAACGGAGGAGGTTTAAATGATAAATCAAGTGCTGAAGAACAAAGTTGCCCTAGTTGCAGGAGCAACACGCGGTGCCGGTCGCGGTATTGCCATTGAACTAGGTGCTTCGGGTACAATTGTTTATGCCACAGGTCGAACTACCCACGCTCAACGCTCCGAGTACAACCGTCCTGAAACTATTGAAGAAACGGCAGAACTGGTAAATCAAGTGGGCGGTTATGGTATACCCGTTCAGGTCGATCATCTCGATTCGACACAGGTTCAAGCTCTGGTAACGCGAATTGAGAACGAGCAAGGTCGGTTAGATATCCTAGTTAATGATATCGGTGGAGAATATCTAGCAGAGTTTAATCAGCCCGTGTGGCAGCTTTCTTTGGAAAAGGGACTGCGATTGCTAAGACTAGCGCTCGACACGCATATTATTACTAGCCACTTTGCGCTGCCGCTTTTAATCAAACAACCAGGTGGTCTAGTCGTCGAAATCACTGATGGTACGGCAGAATATAACAATAAAAACTACCGACTATCACTGTTCTACGATCTGGCAAAAACCTCAGTAATTCGCATGGCTTGGGCGCTAGCACAAGAGCTTCAACCTCATCAATGCACATCTGTGGCGCTGACTCCAGGATGGTTGCGATCGGAAATCATGCTAGATCATTTTGGGGTAAGCGAAGCCAACTGGCAAGACGCAACGGCAAAAGAACCGCACTTTGTTATTTCTGAAACCCCTCATTACATCGGTCGTGCTGTGGCGTGTCTTGCTGGAGATCCAAACGTTGCTCGCTGGAATGGTCAGTCGCTGTCGAGTGGTCAACTGGCAAAATTCTATGGCTTTACAGATTTAGATGGTTCGCAGCCTGATGCTTGGCGCTACATTCGTGAGGTTGAGGCTGTTGGTAAACCCGCAGATGCAACTGGGTATCGTTAGCGTTGCTCAAACTTAAGTGTGCTGCATCTGTAGTGCTTCAACCTTGGTTTTCTAAGCTTCGCAGATATTCTGCGTATTCAATCTGAAATTCGAGTGCATTTTTGAAATCGGTGGAACGCTGTGACAGGGCTTCGACAACTGCTTCCTTGCTAGCTTCTGTTAAAGCGATCGCTTGGGGTTGACGAGGAAGGCGAAACTGTGTGGTCTTTAAAGATAATCGTAACGATTGTTCCTAGTGCCTTTCCTTTTGAACCGCAGCGATCGCCCGCGTCCACCAGAAATATTTCATGCCTAAAACTTGCCTAAAAACTGACCCTGTATTAGCAACAATCAACCTAATTCAACGGTAATCGCCAAAATGCCAGTAATTTTGAAAACCTTACAAAATCAGCGGTTCACCGCTTTGTTATTGATGATTAAAAGTGGCTCAGGAGTGATTTGAACACTCGACCTTGGGCTTATGAGTCCCCTGCTCTGACCAACTGAGCTACTGAGCCAAGTATTAGACAACAATTTATAACTATAGCATATACTATACGCGATCGCTAGTAGCCGTACTTAAATTAAATAGAAATAGCACGATTTGTGCGTAAAGACAGCTATTGAGTCATAAAAATGTGAGATTTCCTAATTTTTTTTCTGATTTATATCAGCGACGAAATTTCCCTAACGCAGTAGCATATTCATTTATGTAGCGATAATACTTGATGTCATCATTCCCAGTAAGGGTTGAATTAACAGATGAACCTGTACGGATTTCTTCAATCGCTCGGCATTGCCAATCCTAGCGGAACTGGTTGGCTAGCGGTGGTTTTTACCTTTTTATTAGCCTGGGTAGTCACCTGGCTGTTAACTCCGCCCGTGCGTGCGTTTGCCTTGCAAGTTGGTTGGGCAGATCAACCTAACGAAAGGCGACTCAATCGCGAACCATTACCCAACGCTGGAGGCTTAGTAATTTATTTCGGAGTTCTAGCTGCGTTAGTACTTGCTACGCTATTACGCCCGATCGTGATTGAAGGTGTCCTTGCTGAAGTCCTAACCATCTTACTGGGAGGATCGATACTAGTCCTTGTTGGCTTTATTGATGACCAATTTGGTTTACCACCCTGGGTGCGGTTATTTACTCAAATTCTGACAGCCCTACTACTCATCAGCAGTGGTATCAAAATTGAAGCACCGTTGGGTACTTTGGTTGACTCGCTACTGGCGATATGTCTTACCGTGCTATGGGTAGTAGGAATTACCAATGCCATTAATCTGATGGATGGAATGGATGGCTTGGCTGGAGGAGTTAGCTTTATTACCGCAATGAGTTTGCTAGCGGTATCGGCTCAATTTGAAACACGGGCAGCTGCAACGTTACTACTCGCCGCATTAGGAGGAGGCGCATTAGGATTTTTACGGCACAACTTTCATCCTTCACAAATTATTATGGGCGATGCTGGAGCCTATTTTTTTGGTTACGTTTTAGCAGCAACAACTATTTTAGGTAATCTCAAAGTAACTACGGTATTTGCGCTAGTACCGCCTGTTTTATTTCTGCTGTTACCAGTCATCGATACAACTCAAGTATTTGTACTGCGATTGATGGCAGGTAAAAATCCGCTGAGTACCCCTGGAAAAGACCATTTGCATCACCGATTACTTGCTTGGGGCTTTTCTCAAAGACATACAGCGCTTACATTGTGGACGGTGACAATTGTCTCGAATTGGCTAGCAATGCAGCTACAGGGGATGAGCGCGATCGCCGCACTCGTAACTATCGCCAGTATCATCGTGCTACTGAGCTTTACAATTTGGCGCAGGCTGCGATCGCTCTAAATGCACTCCTGACCTGAGGAGATTCCGCTAGTTATGGGAAGAACTAACGTTTTTCTCCTCAATCTTGACTAGATTAAATTGCTAACGCCGAGGTAACAAAGCAATCGGGTTGACAGCTCCTTTACCTGCAGGATGCACCTCAAAGTGGAGGTGAGGACCAGTACTAAAACCAGTGCTACCCATCTCTGCAATTTGTTGACCTTGTTCGACTTCTTGCCCTGCACGGACTAGAATGCGGTTGTTGTGAGCATAACGTGTTAAAGAACCATCAGGGTGCCTGATGTCTATTAACTTGCCATAACCACCAGAATTCCACCCAGCACGCACGATCACGCCAGAAGCTGCTGCAAAAATGGGGGTTCCTACTGGTGCGGCTACATCGATTCCTCGGTGCATTCTGCCCCAGCGCCAGCCATAGCCAGAAGTGAGAACGCCTTTTGCCGGCCAAATATAGCCTGTGAAGGGTGCTGACGATCCTGGTTTCGGTAAATACATATCGGCTGCTCCCAGAGGAGGCAATTCTGGAGAAACCTGTCTGCCTCGAAGTGATTGCAGCGCTTCGGTAGGATCGACGTTCGTCGGTGCTGTGGCTAGTCGAGCTTTGATGGTGCCAGAACCTGATGTGTTTGCTTGAGCAACGCGACGAAACTCTGGATTAACTGGTTCAGGAGCAACTTCTTGACGAGAACGACTTTGACTATCTGACGCCACTGACTTGGGCTTTGCCAAAGCAGTATTCGGCTTGGTATTTACTTTAAGTGCCGTTTCAACAGTTTGTTCAATAGAATTAGCCGTTGAATTATTGTACTTTTGACGCAGTTGTTGAATTTCTGCTTTTAAGCCTTGGACATAAAAATTTGGCGGATCTAGCGGTTCCTCGTTCGAGAGACTGCCACCCATACCAAGTGTTGTGGAATTGTTATCAGCAACAAATGCGACTGCTTGCGCTTCACGGTTGTCAGGAATAACTGATACTATATGGGGTTGTGCAGATATCGTTGCCGTGTTTTGTTGTCGAGGGCGATCGCTGACATCAACATTATTATTTTGAGCAACTGTTTTGCGATATGCTGATGTCGGTATTGTGATGCTTTGGTTAATCTGTAGTTGGTCAGGATTAGCGATTTGGTTCGCACTGACAAGTTCATCTAAGGCAACACCATGCGCGCGGGCGATCGCGGTAAGTGTATCTCCTGGTTTTACTTGATATTCTGTTGCTAGCGAGGCTACTTGAACGCTGGCGTGGTTAGTGTCTTTAAGTGCCTCAGAAATAACAAAAACTGTATCTGGTTCTAGCGTTTTTGGCTGTACGCGCTCTGCAACTCTACTTTGGTTTTCTGCTGTTTGGGTTCGCAGTCGCTGCGCTAAATTCTGTGATGTTGCCGTTTCTGCTGTTTGAGTTACAGTATCTTTTGTAGGACTAGAAATTGTATATGGTGCGCTGTTAGCAATTCCAAATTCTACTGATGTTGTTGGAATTTGAGTGCGATCGCTTTGATTGTCCCCACTTGTAGTTTCTGCTTGCGCTTGCTGCTGTGACGTATCCGGAGTTATGGCGAATGGTGTCGCCAAAGATTCTTTAGTGTCAACTACGACGCTGTTATCGCGGATATCTTCGCTTGGCGTTGCTTGCGCGCCAATAATGGTAGGAGATGTAACTGTATGAAGTGGATTGACACTTGGAGCTGAAACTTGGGGTGGATGGAGAACTGATGCTGATGGAACTTGAGTTTCAACAATCAAGTTTTGATTATTGTGCGTACTTTCTGGCTGCGATTGTGGTGGGGACTGGGCTGCACGCAGCCGCTGTACGAGTTGTCTTTGATTGGATGTTTCGTAATTAGGCTCAAGTTGAGGTGCCGTTGTGACAGATTGATTTAACTTGCTCGTAGTGTTATCCATCATAGCTTCGCGTCTAGTCGTCTCAACCTGTGAGCTGACTATACGATTACTCGGCTGCGTCACAACCGTACTAGGCGATTGTGGCATTTCTTGAATAACTGTACGCGTATTGAACTCCTCAGACCGCAACTCCGCCGAACTAGCTTGTGAGTGGTTCGATTGTTGCTTTAGGCGATTGACTAGCAATCTTTGTTTCGCACTTACACTCCCACTATCTTTAATTTCTGCTGGTAGCGTGCTTTCTGGCTGTTGGTTGTTTGTACCGCTTACTGGCTGCGGTAATGAGTCTAGCGGAACGCTAATTGATTTGTTGGTTGCGTTTACTTTGTTTGCTGATTTGAGTTTTTGTACTAAGCGATCTTGGCGCTGTGCTGTCTGTGCTCGACTCGTACTGATTTGTGTCGCAGGATTTGTTGCGGCAACTTGGCGGCGCGGTGCTACTGCTTTTGGTGCAGTATGCGTTGGCGTCGCATTCACTGCCAAAGTTGGCTGTTGCTGTTGTGCTTGAATTGGAGTTTGCTTTATTGTTTTGACTTGCACTGTATCCGCCAAGGGAGGACTCGCAGGCGTAGCCGGTGCAGTTGTCGTGGCTGGCGCTGGCAAAACTTCTACCACAATCGATGCTGTTTGATGAGAAGAAGTTGTCGCCGAAACTGGAGTAGCAGCAGGTTCTTCACTCTGGGGGATCTCGGCTGCTGGAGCGCGATCGTGTCGAGTCAGTAAAAGGTTGGGTCCTCCCATTGAAATCGCGATCGCCATCATCGCGACCGAAGTGCGCACTCGCCGTTTGACCTTGGGTTGAACGGGCTTCAATTGTTCCTCCACAGCTGCTTTGCTTTTGGCACTGGTAGGAACAGCCTTAACCTTCTTCATCCATGCTCGTTTCAAAAATGACCTCCTATGAGCAATAGGGCTTACCTGATCTCGATTTATCGAGTTTATTACTAGTTAACGAATTAAACTACTTCTTTTGATAGATTTCCTTCATATCCAGCAAACATACTTAAGCAAGATTACTAGGCAATTTTAATTTAGACAAGTTTACATCAACTCCTAGCACTGTGCTGACTCGCGTTGCCGAGTGCGTACTCGCAGAAATTGGTGTTGATTTTTACTACCTGCAAATGGTATTAAAATCGCGGCTGTCATTGTCCTTCATGCAAGCGATCGCAGTTGTTATGTACTTAACCGTTTTTCTAAGTTTTCGGCAATTTACTTTAGTCAGCGACTGGTTTTTCTTTGCTACTACGTTGCTGTCCTCGTGCAGGTTAACTTTCCCCTCCTCTAGCTCGCGTTGAAGTTCGTCAAATTTAGCCAAATAGCTTAGCTTGTCGATTGTACTAGGTTTAATCAGATTTGATCCCCGAAGACGTGACAGATTTAGCCAATTTAGAATGAGTAAAATCTATCGCTTTCTTCTCCTAAAAAATCTTTTTTAATATAAATATTTCTTATCGCTTTTTTTGTTCGAAGTACATTTTGGGGAAAGCCAAATCCCAGATTTTTTACAGTAATTCTTGTATAAATTTATGCTGATTATCCCAAGAAAATACAAAAAAACTGCGCTCAAAATCACTTTGACTGCTCAGTAAGCGCAGGCTAAATCTTAAACTTTATTGCAGATTGACGCGTTTCTTGAATGTTTGGTTGTATGTAAAAATGACAACAACTTATACAAGATAACCTAATTGGCGTCGAGCTTCAAATAAACCAATTGCAACGCTGACAGAAAGATTTAAGCTCCGCACCTTAGGATGGGGCATGGGAATATAAACCGTAGCAGTACATTCTGCTAGCATTTTAGGCGGTAAACCTGTCGTTTCACTGCCGAATATTAACCAATCGTCAGCTTGAAATTGGAAAGCTGCGTAGTTATTGTTGCCCCTTACACTAAAACCAATTGTGCGTCCGCCCCGTTGTTTGTAGTGAGACTGAAAAGTATCAATTGATTCATGATAGTGCAAGTTGACATAAGGCCAATAATCTAATCCAGCGCGTTTGAGATAGCGATCGCTAATCTCGAATCCCAATGGACCAACCAAGTGTAACTCAGTTTCAGTTGCAGCACAGGTACGAGCAATATTTCCAGTATTTGGCGGAATTTGAGGATGAACTAAGACAATCTGAGGCATGCGATCTTAAATTGGACTGCGAACAATCATAAATTGCCTGTTCCAGCCAGAATGCACCTAAAGTCAACTTATAGTTTTTTTTTATGTTAGTCTATTCAACCACATTGATTAAATATTTTGAATCTTCTTCGCACTTTAACTCAAGCTGCTACAGGCGAACACAATTCTGCTTCGAGTTCTAGTTCGCGTTCGCGCATCGCGAGGCTTGCTTGCGTTAGAACTTGTTGGATACTAAATCCATAACTACAAAGCTGTAACCACTGCTGTGCTTCGTTACCTTCGCGGAGAATTTTGCGAACGGGGGAAAGAAAACAGTTGAAACCACTGTGTTTTGCGATCGCCCAAACATCTTGATAAATTTCTGCAATCCAATCGCGTGCTAAAATTTTTCTACCATCTTGCCAATGCGTCAAACGTGCATCTAGACTATGTTGCGCCGCCGCCGCTTCATTTGCAGTGGTAATCGCCATCAGTTCTTCTGAACGATTTGTTGCAGGTATGGTGCTTGCTTCGAGTGGATCGAGTCCCGGATCGGCAATGAGCTGTAATAGACGTGCTTCGAGCAAAGCTGCGATCGCGAGTAGATTAATAGGATCGCTTACAAGGTCGCAGATTCGTAATTCTAAGCGATTTAGGTCGTACGGGCGGCGATCGCCATTCGGTCGTACTGATACCCACAAGTGTCGCACATTTTGCATTGTCCCTGCTGCTAACTGTTCTTCTACCCAGCGAATGTGATGTGCGTGACTTTCAAATAAAGGTACATATGCAGGAGTTTGCGGAAATAGTCCCCAGCGCGTTGAATGATAGCCTGTGGCTTTGCCATCAAGAAAGGGAGATGCGGCACTTAATGCAAGATACAATGGAGCTTCTACGCGCACTAAACGACACGCACGCATTAATGTTTCTGGCTCAGGAATACCTATATTGATATGAACGCTAGCGGTAACGACTTTCGTACCGTAAGTTTTTTCAATGTATTCGTGATAGGGGTTATTTGGATCGGAACGAAAGAAGCGATCGCTTCCACCCAAAGCCAGCGTACTCCCTGGGATTAAAGTATAATTTCCCAATTTTTGTAAATATTCGCGTAACCGCAAGCGAGGGCGTAGTAAGGCGCAGAGCAGATCTTCATACTTCGTTAGTGGAGGGGTTGTGTATTCGACATTGCGGCTATCTGGCTCGCGGACAAAGCCATCTATACCGGCTACAATCTTGTCTGAAAGACCGACAATATCACCCTGGGGTGTACCAGTGTACATCTCGACTTCAAAACCTTTGGATAGCAGCACGGTATTTCCTCAAATGGGATAGATTTTTACAATTTACAGTCTAAATCTGTAACGCTCGCGACGCATCCGTCAAGAGGCTAGCATCTTACAAGTTTCGAGCGGTGAGGAGTGAGTTAAAAATTCGTAACTGTGCTTAGCGATAATGACGGTAGACTTCGCTAGCGGCGCGGTGTAGTAAAGAATGGCGATAAACTAAACTTTGAAAATCATCTGCATAGCCACCACCAATGACACAAGCTACGGGATAACCGCGACTAACACAGGTACTTAAAACTTGCATTTCGCGGCGATAAATGCCAGTGTCAGTCAAGGCTAATTTACCTAAGCGATCGCCTGCGTGCGGGTCAACACCTGCGTCGTATAACACCAGATCTGGTTTAACTTCAGAAAGTAAATCGGGTAAGTAATTCGCTAACGTTTGCAAATAAGCATCATCCTCCATCCCTACAGGTAAAGGAACATCCAAGTCACTTTTTTGTTTAGTTCCTGGAAAATTTACCTCGCAGTGCATCGAAAACGTAAAAACACTCGCGTCATTTTGAAAAATATATGCTGTGCCATCGCCTTGATGTACGTCCAAGTCTACTATCAACACTTTTTCGACGAGTTTTAACTGTTGTAAAACGCGGGCGGCGATCGCCAAATCGTTAAAAATACAAAAACCCGAACCATAACTGGGAAAAGCATGATGCGTTCCCCCCGCAGTATTGCACGCTAAACCGTAAGTGAGGGCTAATTTTGCCGTCAAAATTGTTCCCCCAATAGCAATACACGTGCGCTTGACTAACGCCGAACTCCAAGGTAAGCCAATGCGGCGTTGCGCTTTAGGGTCGAGCGTCCCTGTACAGTAGGCTTGAAAGTACTCTGGCGTATGAACCAATGTAATCCATTCGGGTGGTGGTTGCACGGGAGTATGAAATTGTGCCGGATGTGCTACGCCATCGGCTATGAGTAATTCATAAAGTCGGCTAAACTTAGGCATCGGAAAGCGATGACCTGCGGGTAGAGGTGCTACGTAGTCAGGGTGGTAAATAATTGGTAAGTCCATCTTTAGCAAGCGATTAGCTTTTAGCCCTTAGCTGATCGTGCATCAATTATTCTGCTAAAGAGAAGCGATCGCAACTGAGATAAGAAATATGGAAGGTAAAATACTTTGGCAGCAAGGTAACTCTCAACCAGATAATCTCGACAATTTTGCGGTAATTCAGCAATGGTGGTCAAGCTTGGCAAATAAACAAGTGATGCTAGCACAGAGGATGATTTCCCATGGCGATGTCGATCAACTTGATTGGGAACCACAACGCTTTGATGAAGTTTTTGAAATCAAAAATCCTGAAGTTCGCGGTATCACGCTTTACTGGCAAAAACCTGATTCACCGCAAACACGCAACACGACACCGCATCAGTTGATACTCGATCCTCGCTTGCAGCAGTTATATATTTTCCCGCAGTCGCAAAAGCAACTCGTCATCCGCGTAGCTTTACGCGAGGTAAATTATGAAACAATTGAAGTTAAAAATCCGTACTGGCTGTATCGTCGCGTTGGTGAAAACCACATCCTTACATTACGCGACAATCACCAACAACTAGAAGTCAAAATTACGCTCAATCCCGATAGTCTTAGCCAACTAAAAGAACAACTACCCTAATAGATTTTTGATTTGTCCTCTTCTTTGACACGCAAATACCCATTACCAATTACTGATTACCAGCCTCAAAGCGACATTGCCAGGAGTCACCCTAATGAAAAAACTCATCAATCAACCGGAAAATTTTGTCCGTGAGAGTTTAGCAGGTATGGCAAAGGCGCATCCCGATCTACTAAAGGTACAATTTGAACCTACATTTGTCTATCGTGCAGATGCACCCGTACAAGGAAAAGTTGCACTGATTTCCGGTGGTGGTAGCGGACACGAACCTATGCATGCAGGATTTGTTGGTAGAGGAATGCTGGATGCGGCTTGTCCTGGAGAAGTTTTTACTTCGCCAACGCCCGATCAAATGCTAGCAGCGGCAAAACAAGTCGATGGTGGTGCAGGAATTCTTTATATTGTCAAAAACTATAGCGGCGATGTCATGAACTTCGAGATGGCAACCGAGTTAGCCCGTGCTGAAGATCTGCGAGTTTTGAGTATTTTAATCGATGATGATGTCGCGGTTAAAGACAGTTTGTACACGCAAGGACGGCGGGGTGTAGGAACAACGGTACTAGCCGAAAAAATTTGTGGTGCGGCAGCAGAACAAGGATATGATTTAGCCGATGTTGCCGATTTGTGTCGTCGAGTTAATCTTAATGGGCGAAGTATGGGAGTCGCCTTAACTTCGTGTACTGTACCCGCAATTATGAAGCCGACGTTTGAATTAGGTGCTGACGAAATCGAAATGGGAATCGGGATTCACGGCGAACCAGGGCGCGAAAGAATGACGATTATGTCGGCGGATGAGATTACTGAAATGCTGGCAATGTCTATTTTTGAAGATGTTGCTTATACTCGCACAGTCCGCGAGTGGGATGAAAGCAAAGGCGGATTTGTTGACGTGCAATTAACCGATCCTGAATGGGAAAAGGGCGATCGCCTCTTAGCTTTTGTTAACGGTATGGGTGGTACGCCACTGGCTGAACTTTACATTGTGTATCGCCAACTTGCCGATTTGTGCGCGCAGCAAGGATGGCAAATTGTCCGCAACTTAATCGGTTCTTACATCACATCGCTCGATATGCAAGGGTGTTCGATTACGCTACTAAGGTTAGACGATGAAATGATTCGCCTTTGGGATGCACCTGTAAAAACAGCAAGCTGGCGCTGGGGAAGTTGATGATGGTGACAAAAGAGCAGATCTTACAATGGTTAGAGCAATTCGCAGATGCGATCGCGCAAAATAAAGAATACTTGACGCAACTCGATGCGGCGATCGGTGATGCCGACCATGGTATCAATATGGATCGCGGGTTCCAAAAAGTTGTCAATCAATTACCCAAGCTTGCAGAGCAAGATATCAGCAGTGTTTTGAAAACAGTTAGTATGACACTTATTTCTAGTGTTGGTGGTGCGAGTGGACCATTGTATGGCACTTTTTTTTTACGCGCGAGTACCGCTGTTGCTGGAAAACAAGAATTATCGAACAAAGATTTGGCAAGTTTACTGCAAGCAGGCTTAGATGGCGTCTTACAACGCGGCAAAGCGCAACTTGGTGATAAAACAATGATTGACGCGCTATCGCCTGCGGTTACGGCTTTTACCCAAGCTATCGGTCAAGGTAAAACAACCTCAGAAGCAATTCAACAAGCAACCGCCGCCGCCGAACAAGGAATGCAAGCAACTATCCCCATGCTGGCAAAGAAAGGTCGCGCCAGCTACTTAGGCGATCGCAGCATCGACCATCAAGATCCTGGAGCAACATCTGTATATTTGATGCTAAAAAGTTTATCCGAAGTCCTTGGTATGACGAGTGATTAGTGGCTAGACACGCCAATTACCGATTACCAAGTTACGAATCAACCTTAAGCGGTTTAATCACGCGGGCGATCGCTTCTTGCACAAAAGCTTTGATAAACTCATCGCGACGATTCAGTTCAAATTGACGCTGCACTACCTCCGTAATTCCACCGTCACCCCAATCTTGATCGTGACGAAAATACTCAATAAAACTTTTACCAGCAATTCGCGTTAAATACGCAGCCGTCACTCCTTGAATTGCACGACCAACCACAAACGTCGCAACGTGAAACTGCAATGCTGTTGATAAAAGTTGAATCGCCCCTTTGACAATTCCCAAACTAGCTAGCGTTTTTGCTAAAGAAAGTGCCAACTCTTTACCGCGTTCTAAATTCAAATCGCTGCCGTAGATTCGCCCGATTTCAACAACCATTTGTGCATTCACCGCAGCGGTGGCGAGTAAATCAACTCCTGGTAACGGCGTGACTGTTACAACACCTGCACTAATCCATTGAAAACGTTCGACAACTTTATCCGCTTGACGACGCCGCTGGGCATCAATAATCTGCCGTGCTTCTTCGCCGAGTCGTTGCGATTGCAGTAAAATGTTATCTGCAATTAAATCTTCACCTTCAGTACGTAAGACCGCAGCCATGCGGCGCAGTAACGGCATAATATCTGGTTCAGGCTGAAAGATTTCGCCATTTTCTAACGTCACAGGTTGCGGATTCGCCGCGATCGCCACAATATCCGTTGGTGCAATAAAATTTTTAACTCGTTCGCGCAGTTGGGCGAGGATCGTCTCGCGGTCTACGTCGGTGTATAGGTCAGTTTTATTCAAAACTAGCAGCGATCGCTTGCCAATTTCGGCTAAAGTTTGTAACGGTTCGTATTCGGAACGCCGCAAATCGTTATCTACAACAAACAACAACAAGTCAGCTTCGGTAGCTAATTGTCGTGCGAGTCTTTCGCGTTCAGTTCCAGCGACTCCTGCTTCTAAAATTCCTGGCGTATCCGTAATCAAAATTCGGCGTTCCATGCCTTTCAGCCGCAGGCTATAAGTTTGTCCTTCCTGTGTTGTTCCCATTGGTGCGGCAACTTGTCCGACAATCCGCCCAAAGATAGCATTCACGAGCGAAGTTTTACCCGCTGAACCTGTCCCAAAGACAACTACTCGCAACGCACCACGCGATAAACTCGCTTCAATTTCTTGCGATCGCGCGAGTAACGCTTGACGCGCCACTTCGTCTTGAATTTGGGTTAATTGTTGCTGAATTGCCCGCAGATTCTCCTCTGCCACATCAATGCGTTCTTCCGGAATCTGAACTTGTCGTTGTGCCCGTCGTCGCGATCGCCGTTCGCCGCGTTGGACAATCGCGATGTAGTAGATAACGACACCAATCAGCAAGACAACTAAAGCAATGATGAGAAATAACAACACATCCGCTAGTAGCGGCGAAGTGTAAGACAACTGCCATAACAACTGTGACAAGCTAGCGAACAGCCACAGCAACAGCCCGACGACAACAATCAGGGCAATCAGCAGCATTACGATGCGTGGAAAAGGCATTGTCTTTGAGTTACTACAACGCAGGAGATGCTTTTGATCTTAATCTGCTTGCTGTTGTCTTGAATGCATCAGGGGGAATAGGGCGATCGCGACAAGCTGTCTTGAAGCTTTAGGAAAATTTAATATTGTTCTGAAAGCCAGATACAGTTGAGACTATAGCTTGACTCAATTTTGTGTCTCACTCTATTAGGATTGCGCAACAGAAGCGATTCCGCTATATTACGCATAACTGATGAGTTATTAGTCTGGATATAAAGTAACCGCGTGCTACTACTTGTCAGTTAATTTAGTGGGTAGCCTAATCTTCTACGGCTTGCGTTGAAGAACGGAGGAACCAAAATTTGGGGCGAATCTCAGGATCTGAGAAAGATACCTTCCAATCTTAGCCCGTCAGCTAACTTCGTAGGCAATGGAAGGAGTACCTGTGGCATTAGCTTTATATTTTATATAAGCAATTGTCCTAAGGGTCTCCTCGCAGGTATCCCTGAATCAATATTTGGGTTAACTGCTGACCTCTCGACCCACCTCGTCCGTCGCTACACGTAAACAGAGGTAAAGGATGATGAACTATTACAAACAGTGGATCTTACTTGCAAAGCAAGAACTCAACGGTATTGTTGTAGACTACACCGATCCAGAAGGCAATCACTACAGCGAACCATTCTGTTTCCAAACGCTTGATGAAGCAATTAGCTACGGTCAAGCCTGTATTGACCGCCTCATTCGACTTCGATCGAAATCTGTAATGCAAGCAGAGTCGTAGTATCTGCACAAGTTCACTAATTCAAGTTTAAGGCTTCTTGCCCCCTTTCACTCTCCCCTAATTCTGGGGGAGATATTTGCGTTGAGAAGCAATTAAAACAAATTCCCCGTTGCAGATTTCATCAAATTTTCTGCTGTTAGCTAGAGGTCGTCAGCTTGTTGACTAGGGAAAATTGAAGTCATACATGATGAAAGTATTGACATATGGGACTTTTTGACCAAATTCTTGGGGCAATCAATAATCCTTCGCAGCAAGCAAATTCTGGACAGCTAGCTAACATTCTGAATACAGTACAGCAATTAAGCAGTAGCTATCACACAAATCCATCGACAATGCAATCGTTAATGTCGATTGTAGGTAACTACGTTCGCTCAGGACTACAGCAAAAGCGTTCTAGAGATGGTTACGACCAAACACAAGCGTTTGTCAATCAATACAGCGGCGCATCACCAAATCCACAAGCGGTTTCTGGACTGTTTTCTCAAAATCAAATTCAACAACTCGCACAATTTGCTGCCCAGCGCACAGGGTTGAATCCCAATATGATTGTGCAAATGCTACCTATTTTAGTGCCGATCGTGCTAAATCTATTGCAAAGCGGTAGCCGCGTACAAAATGCGCCAAGTACTAGTACTCAAACGAGTAACCGAAATACTGTATTAGACGCTTTCTTAGATGCCAACGGCGATGGTGAGGTAGATATTGCTGATGCTATACAGCTTGCAGGACGTTATCTCGGTCAATCGCGTTTTTAAGTTTAAGTAATTTAGTAAACAGCGAGGGGTGAGTAACTGGTGATGAGTGGCTAGTAGTTGGTTTTGAGTTTTGTTCAGGCTGCGAACCGAAGGTATATTATAAGAATTTGCTGAAATCAACACTCGACCTAGAGAACTCACAAATCTTGTGCAGCGCTTGCCATACTATCGAAAGGCAATTTGTTCGCCTGCCCAAAGTTTCATCTGCCGTAGTCCGAAAACGATGGGTTGCTCGATACTTGCTGCAGGCGTTGTTTGACCGTTTTCTGCTACTGTCCACATCTGCCAATGCTCATCGCCTAATTCACCAACTCGAAAGACAACTCGATCGGGGTCAGTTTGACTCCAGCCAAGTAAAATGGACATGGCATGGTTGTGATACGTTTGTGCTGGCGCTAGTGTTGTTGTGCGATTTTTGTACCGATGCCAAATCACAGCATAGTCCGATACATCAGACGTATTAAAGAAACCTTCAAATTGACGCGCGAGTAAGCGATCGCTTGACTGCGACCAACCAATAGGAGACAAAATTGAAATAATTCCTGGAGCGGCTGATTTCCCACGCAGCAACAAATGCATTGCTAATGGCGATGACGCTTTAACTTCTTGTAACTTCCCGGTGCGCAAGTGTTCTAAAAACATGACACTACTGACCTGACTGCGATAAAGTTCTGGCTGCACTTGCATTTGAATGCGGCTGTAAGCAGCATACTCGCCATCAGGAGAAAGTAGGGAATGACTGCGGTAATAACGAACTCCCGAACCTTGTTGCGAACTCACATCTTCGTAAGTTTTCATTACCCAATTCCAAGGAACAGGATAAGGGCTGTTTAACGGATCGAGAGATACTGATGGCTGATCGCTAGCTTGCTCTTCTGGCGAGATCGCTTCAAACGACTGGGCTGACGCCGCCTGAATTGACGTTGCTGCGATCGCTGGCGTCAGTAGCATAGCCATTAACAGCAGCTTAAGGCGTGGCTGCGAGCAAAACCATCCAGAGAAGAAGTTTCGTAGCATTTGTACAGTTTTAGGTAGGGCAGTAGCGAGACAGGCGATGTGGCAGTATGCTATTTCAGGTATAACAAGAGAAATAGGCAACTGAGAAGACCTATTTCCATTAAATTTTTCTACCGCTTGAGTTGGCTGGATCGAAGTTCACAAATAAAAGTGTCACAAGACTTGTACCTGTGCCTTGGCTAAACTCTGCGATAGGATAGCCGATATTCGCCTAGCTTGTCGTCTCGAATGAAAGTCGTATTTTTTGGTACTCCTGATTTTGCCGTCCCCACGTTAAAAAAATTATTACAACATCCCGCAATTGAAGTCGCGGCGGTTGTTACGCAGCCAGATAAACGTCGCGGACGCGGTAATCAGTTGAGTCCTTCTCCGGTGAAAGCTTTAGCTTTGCAGCATAACCTTCCTGTATGGCAACCGCAACGGATTAAGAAAGATGCTGAAGTTTTAGCACAATTACGAAAATTATCCGTCGATGTTTTTGTTGTCGTTGCCTATGGACAAATTCTTTCGCAGGAAATTTTGGATATACCACGTCGAGGTTGTATTAACGTGCATGCTTCGCTCTTGCCGAAGTACCGAGGTGCTGCGCCGATTCAGTGGTGTCTCTATCATGGCGAAACCGAGACGGGTATTACAACAATGCTGATGGATGCGGGTATGGATACGGGTGCGATGCTACTCAAAGCCTATACGCCGATTCAGCTACTTGATAACGCCCAAGACTTAGCGCAACGACTTGCCGAAATAGGCGCAGATTTGTTGATAGAAACACTATTTAAGTGGGAACGCCAAGAAATTCAACCAATTCCGCAAGATGACTCGCAAGCAACTTATGCACCGTTAATTAAAAAGCACGATTACCTTTTAGATTGGTCTAAATCTGCGATCGCATTACACAACCAAGTGCGCGGCTTTTTTCCCAACTGCGTCACGCACTTTCGCGACGAGTCGTTAAAAGTCATCGCTACGGTTCCCCTTGGCGCTGCTTATATGTCATTACTACCAGAGTTTAGCTCTCTATATCAGACTTTATCTTTGTCAACTTTGGCGGCGATCGGTGAAGTCGTCAGCATTGCCAAGGGAATAGGACCAATTATCCAAACAGGCGAAGGACTCTTACTATTACAACAGGTACAACTTGCAGGGAAGCGTCCGCAATCAGGATGGGATTTTGCTAACGGTAGTCGTTTAATGGTAGGAGAAAAGTTGAGGAGTTACGCTTCGGCAGGTTCGTAAAAGCGACAGCGATCGCACGGTCCTTCAGGATTAACGGCACAGCGAATTAATTCAGAATGCGCATTGTAGCGACAGCTAGCATCGCCAATTACCCAACGCCCAGCCACAAGACTTTTTTCACTCGGACGTGGTGCTGATTGTACGTATAGTGCAACTTTATGCAAGCGATAGCGTCCCGATCTTAAATGATAGCGGTGGCGGCGCTCTAGGACAGCATAAGTTTTCCCTTCAAGGTCGAGATAGTTTCCTGGTTGGGGTATCCAATCTAATCTAACGCTACCCAAAGATTGACGTGGGTGCGTCAGAATGATCTCCGTTGGTAGTGAATCTGGCTCCATAATTTTTACTCAATGTAATGCTAACTACATTTGGATGGTATCGCGATCGCGCGGTTTGCGTAGCAAGTTTAGAGTAAGCTTAAGGATTCAAACTCAGCTTTGTTGAGTGCGTGGATAACCAGATCGTTACCAAATTCATCGAACAATCTTTTTTCGTGTTTTAGTCCTATTTTTTCCATAACTCGAATCGACGGTGCATTCACAGCCAAAGCAACGGTAAACACGCGCTGCATTCCTAACTCAAAAAAGCCCTTATGAATTAAAGCTTTAGCTCCTTCTGTAGCATAACCTTTTCCCCAAGCTGCTTGACGCAAGCGATATCCTAGCTCAATATCATCGCGATCGGCGAATGCAGGATTAAAGTAAGCTGCGTGTATGGCTGGACGCAAGTAGAACCAACCAATGAACGCTTGAGTAGGTTTTTCCACAGCAGCCCAACAACCGTAACCATCGTATAGTTGGTAGTAAGCAAGGTATTGTGGTAACGTTTGCGTCTGAATTGTCGCGTAATCTGGTGGTCGATCTGCGTCAGGTGTTAAATGAGTGACTTGCGGATCGCTATTAAGTTCAAATAAATTATCTACATCGTCTTCGGTAAATTGTCGCAAAATCAATCTTTCAGTTTCTAAAAAAATCTTCATCATCAAAGCGCAAGTTAAGGCTGTAATACTTATAGCAACAGCCGATATAGTTAAAACATTATAGAGGCTTAGCATAAGCCTAACCTCTGATTTCTGACCCCTGTCCTCTGAAATTATGGTGTTGTAGTGATAGGAATTGTCATCGTCTCTCACAGTAAACAGCTAGCAGCAGGAGTGCGGGAACTTGCAGCACAAATGGTTGGCGGTGATGTTGCTTTAGCTGTCGCTGCTGGTATTGACGATCCAAACAATCCACTCGGTACCGATGCAATGCAAGTTTATCAAGCGATCGAGTCTGTTTATAGCGACGATGGTGTTATTGTCTTGATGGATTTGGGAAGTGCTTTATTAAGTGCAGAGATGGCGTTGGAATTCTTGTCAGAAACTCAGCGCAAGAAAATCTATTTGTGCGAAGCACCACTGGTCGAAGGCGCGATCGCTGCAACCATTTCCGCCGCATCCGGAAATTCGATTGAACAAGTCATTGCAGAAGCGCGTGGTGCATTAACTGCTAAAGCCGCGCAACTGGGAATTGATGTTATTACCAACAATCAACAAACACCCACTAATAACCCGCACGCAGTCCAAATTCAACTGACAGTTGCTAATCGATTAGGTTTGCACGCACGTCCCGCAGCAAGGTTTGTGGCAACAGCAGCCAAATTTCAAGCGCAAATTCAAGTACGAAACGTTACGAGGAATACAGACTTTGTGAGGGCTGATAGTATCAATCAAGTAGCAACACTAGGAGTGCGTCAGGGACATGAAATTGCGATCGCGGTTACGGGAATCGATGCAGAAGCGGCTATAGCAGCATTGCAACAATTAGTTGCAGATAACTTTGGTGAAGATGACAGCGATCTCCTACCGCCAGTTATTGCTGCAAGTGAGACGGTAGAAGGAGAACTCGTTGGGATTCCTGCGTCTTTGGGAGTTGCGATCGCGCCTGTTTTTCAATATCGTCCGACAACTGTTCAAGTTGAAGAATACATTGTTGAGGATACAGCCAGCGAATGGCAAAGGTTACAAACAGCAATTCAAACTGCTACACAAGATTTGCAATCATTGCAAAGGGCAAACCAACTCGGCGACGAGGCGGAAATTTTTAGCGCGCATTTACTGATTCTACAAGATCCTGCATTACTCGAACCCGTACGCCAACGAATTTTTAGCCATCACCAAAATGCAGAATTTGCCTGGAAAAGTACGATTGATGAGTTAGCACATAACTTTGACACCTTAGACGATGCGTATTTGCAAGAACGCGCGAATGATATTACTGATGTGGGACAAAGAGTCTTGCGATCGCTACGCGGAATCACAATACCAACAATTGAACTCACGCAACCTAGCATTATAGTTGCAACTGATTTAACGCCTTCAGACACCGCGCAGTTAGACACAACAAAAGTGTTAGGAATCTGTACAACGCGGGGTAGTGCAACTTCACATACAGCAATTCTCGCGCGTAGCCTTGGTATACCCGCCGTCGTGGGCGTTCCAGCCGCAGTTTTACATCTAGCCAATGGGACACTTCTGGCAATTGATGGTACAAATGGCAGAGTTTGGCTAGAACCGGATACAGATACCATAACAACACTACAAGCTAAACGCGAAGCTAAATTACAAGCGCAACAACACGCGCAAGCTACCGCACATCAACCTGCAATCACGCGCGATCGCAAGCGCGTGACAATCGCGGCGAATATTGGTAGTGTCGCCGAGGCGAAAATAGCAATCCAAAATGGTGCTGAAGGTGTTGGGTTACTCCGCACCGAGTTTCTGTATCTCAATCGCACAACTGCACCTACCGAAGAGGAACAATTCGCAGTTTATCAAGCGATCGCTGAAGTTCTAGACCGCCGCGCTTTAATCATTCGGACTTTAGATATCGGCGGTGATAAACCACTGCATTATCTCGGATTACACTCAGAACCAAATCCTTTTCTTGGCAAACGCGGTATTCGGTTTTGTCTAGAAAATCAGGATATCTTTAAAACGCAGTTACGCGCGATTTTACGGGCTAGCTACGGACATCAATTCAAAATTATGTTTCCGATGGTTGCGACGGTGCAAGAAGTGCAAGCTGCCAAGGAAATTTTAGCCGAAGTGCAAACTCAATTGCGACGAGCAAATATTCCCTTTGATGAGACAATGCAAGTAGGAATTATGGTGGAGATTCCGTCTGCTGTTGCGATCGCCGACCAGTTAGCTACTGAAGTTGATTTTTTGAGTATTGGAACGAATGATTTAAGTCAATATATGATGGCAGCAGACCGCACAAATTCTCAAGTTGCCATGCTGGCGGATGCTTTACATCCTGCGGTACTACGCTCAATTTGGCAAACGGTACAAGCTGCGCATTCTTCTGGGATTTGGGTGGGCTTGTGTGGAGAGTTAGCTGCTGATGCTGTGGCTACGCCAATTTTAGTGGGATTGGGGTTAGATGAACTTAGTCTCAATCCGCAAGCGATACCAATAGTGAAACACGCTATTTCTGAGTTAAATGCAGTTGAAGCGCAAGCGATCGCGCAAAGGGCTTTGAATTTGGATTCAGCGGATCGAGTTAGAGAGTTGGTGAGTTCGTTAATGCAAAAAGCTCCCTGACTCCTACTAATTCACAGTTGCTTGTTGTAACACGGCTTCAGGGGAAACGCCTACTGTTATTTGCCCATCATACAAACTTCCAGTAACTCGTTGCTGAAAACGCGCTAGCGCCAGTTGATAGCCAATATCTGATAGAGGAACATACCCAACAAACGGAACCCAGTTTTTCATGTTGTTCAAGTAGTCTTGGACAAAAGCAACAAGCTGCGGTTTCTTAGCAATAGAGTCGGTATTGATGTAAAGAAACAGCGGACGAGTCAGTGGCTTATAGGTTGCTGAACGCACTGCATCTACTGTGGGATAAACTGGATCTTTGCCACTATCAACAGCGATCTCTTTCAGTGTTTCCCAGTTTTGCACGTAGTGACCTAATCCAAAAAAGGCTAATGCTTCTGGGTCATTTTGTACTTGTTCAACTAAAAAATCGACATCTTCGCTACCTACATAATCAGTACGGCTAGTACCTCTGCCAACAATGCCCAATAGCAGTATGTAGGATATCCTTAGCACGTCCTACGATGAGACGCTTGAGTAATTTGCCTACATAGTAAATAGACACAAAAATCAAGACAACTCCAATAAGAATTTGTAAAATACCATCAAACGGAGAAGGTAAAAATTCAGTGCTGCCGGTAATAATACTTGCTACTGGTTTTGTCAAAACTGCAATAAAGTTAGCATCTTTCATGCTTAATGAAGCATCGCTTAAAAATAATCCTGCGGTTGCTAAACTCAGCCGTTCTAAAGGATGAAATAAAATTTCTAAGGGCAAAAACATAGCTACTGCTAGTAAGTTAAACATATCAAGAACAGTCGCAGCTGAAAAAGCACGTCTAAATTCTGCTTTATCGCCTACGTGTCCAATACTTACTAAAGTATTTGTTACTGACGTCCCAATATTTGCCCCCATAATAATAGGAATCGCTGTTAGTACAGGTAATCCGCCAGCTACTAAGCCTACGACAATTGAGGTAGTTGTACTAGAAGATTGAATTAACGCAGTAGCCACGATACCGACAATAAGCCCTAAAAAAGGATTGGTTGCAAAGGCGAATAATTCTTTTGCTTGGTCGCCAACAGCAGCTTTAAATCCTGCACCTATAACTCCAACTGCAACAATTAATAAGTAAATTAGTGCAATAACGCTCAGCCAGCTAACAAAATTCCTACCACTTCTAGCCTTTGGTACAGTGGGTGTAGAGGCTGTACTCATTAATGTCTCCTAAATATTTAATAAAGATTGATGAATTACCCTTTTACTGATTTTTGTAAGGTTAAAATCAGATCTTTAAAACTTAATATTTATACCTTAAGTGCGCAATTATTAATCACAGACAACTATTTGTTACCAAAAGATGACACCCTCACGAGTAAGTTACTAATCTAAGATTAGGAATAAATTATTGTTTATTTAAACTTTAGCTGAAATCTTTACTAAATAAGCTTTAAAGTTTACTTGATAAAAGGTTTGCTAGTACACAAAAAATAGTTTTTAATTGTCAATTTAGAAGATATAAAAAATATTAACAATCTATAAAAGCTCGTAATTGCTCGTCGTTAATTCTACCAGCTTTATATAAGGTATCTGTAATTTCTGAAAGAGTTAGTACTGAATGCGCGCGATAGCCGTTTTGCTGTAATCGCTCTTTAACTCCTTGTTCGCGATCGATAAAGACAACAATATCTTCTACATTTAATCCTGCTGATTCAAGTTTTGTGGCTCCTTCTATCGCACTTTTGCCACTAATTAAAATATCATCAACGACAACAACAGTTTCGCCAGGATAAAATAATCCTTCAATTAGCCGTCGCGTACCATGCGCTTTAACTTCTTTGCGCGGAAAAATCATTGGGCGATTGAGATGTAAAGCTAACCCTGTAGCAGTAGGTAGAGAACCGTAAGGAATACCTGCAATTCGATCGAAGTTTAGATCTTTTAAAATGTCTGCATATGCCAAAAGAATTTGATGAAATAGTTGTGGATTAGAAATAATTTTACGCAAGTCTATATAATAAGAAAATGTTGCTCCTGAAGCTTGGACAAAATCACCAAATAAAATACATTCGATGTCATAAAGTTGTAAAATAAGATCGAAATATGGATGCTTATCAAGCGAACAAACATCTGGTAGCCAGATAGAACAATTCGAGTCTTCTTGGCTATTTTCTAAGCGAATTTGATTAACTTCTTGGCGCAGTAAGTAAATTGCTTGAGCAGGGTTATCTTGACTTAAAATATCTTGAGGAACAGGAATTAATAAGCCACTACCATTTGCATTCAAACCCGCAGTTAAAAGTTTATTAATATTACCTTCTTCTGCCCAGATACTACGCGCAAGTATTAATCTTTCAGGCGCGATCGCCCGCACTTTACTCAAGATTTCAGAACTCGTGGTTCCTACTTCAAATCCAAGCTGTTCGGGAGTTCCCCAAGTTTTTGCTTCTTGCGCTAAATGCAAGTAGAAGGGTAAAGCGTTTTGCGGATATTGTTGTAAAGCGATCGCCCCAGGATTAGAAGTACAGCATAAAACAAATACAGCTTTATCAGGATGAACTAAAAACGAAGCGGCGTGGTCTTGTCCAGCGTAACCATTAATGGTGACTGCATCAACTTGCCAGTCTTGAAAAATAGTGCGCGCAAAGGTTGTACTGGTATTTAAGTCGCTATGCTTGGCATCTAAAATAATCGGAATATCGTCGGGAATCGCGGCTAAAGTGCGTTCAAGTAGTTCTAATCCTCGGCTACCCAAAGCTTCGTAAAAACCAAGTGTCGGTTTATACGCACAAACTAAATTCGCAGTTTCAGCAATCAGAAATTGTAGCCAAGTCCATAAGTCTTCGATCAAATCTCCTGTTTTGTGCTGTGGCATCATTTCAGGATTAGGATCGAGTCCGACAAATAGCAAGCTATTATTTCGCGCGATCGCCGTATTCAATTTATCAAAAAAGGTCATAACTATCTCGACTAGTCATGTGGCAAGCTAGGGTAGCATCGCTGCATTCCTCAGATCATACACGTGGCAAGCAAAGGTTGGATTTTCTGTCAACAAGCTGTAAAATTGCACCATGAAAAAATTGATTGTCATTACAGGTGTCAGTCGCGGTCTGGGATTGGCAATGACCGAGGCGTTTATTCAAGCAGGGCATACTGTTATTGGTTGTGCGCGATCGCAAACAGCCATCGAAAAACTACGTCAGCAATTCGGTTCGCCGCATAGTTTTACCGTCGTTGATGTTGCTGTAGATCGACAAGTAGCCGATTGGGCAAAACACGTACTAGCAAACTACGCACCACCCGATTTGTTGCTGAATAATGCAGGCGTAATTAATCAATTAGCACCTCTATGGAAAGTACCTGCGGAGGAATTTGCCCGCGTTATCAATGTCAACATTATTGGTGTCACTAATGTCATTCGCCACTTCGTTCCCGCAATGATTCAAAGAAAGCAAGGTATCATTGTCAACTTTAGTTCGGGTTGGGGACGTTCGACTTCACCGGAAGTTGCACCTTATTGCGCTTCTAAATGGGCGATTGAAGGCTTAACGCGATCGCTGGCGCAAGAATTACCGGATGGTATGGCAGCAATTCCCCTCAATCCAGGAATTATTCATACAGATATGTTGGAAATTTGTTACGGTGAAGCAGCAGCAGACTACACCCCTCTACAAGAATGGAGTCGTCAAGCTGTTCCTTTTCTGTTGCAACTCAGTCCAAAACATAACGGTTCGCCGCTGACAGTTCCTCAATGAGCTAAAATCGTCTGTAAACCTTTGACTAAGCGTTCCACACCCTCCTTAGCAGTTGCTTCTTGTAATGCACCATAAGCGACGCGCAGGTAACAACCGCGATCCATACCAAATGCTGTTCCTGGAAGTACTGCAACTCGATGTTCGCGGATGAGGCGTTCGGTTAATTCAAAGGAATCTAATTGCGCGTGCACCTTGAGGAAAAAGTAAAAAGCACCATTTGCAGGTGCAATTGTACACAAGCCTTGCAAAGCGTTTAGTGATTGTAAAACAACTCGGCGGACGTTGGCGATCGCTTGAATATGACTTTGGCAATAGTCAAATCCGGTTTGTAATGCACCCAATGCAGCATACTGCGAAACAACTGGCGGACAAATTAAGTTTGTATCTTGTACTTTTTTAATCGCAACGAGTAAGTGTTCTGGAATCACCATGTAACCAATTCGCCAACTTGCAAATCCATACGCTTTAGAAAGACTGTATAAGGAGATTGTGTGTGTATGACTTTGAGAAAACGCACCAGGCGAAACGTGTTTGACGCCATCGTAGGTAAAGTACTCGTAAGCTTCATCACTGATGTGATAAATTCCGCGATCGCGACACAGTTGATTGACTGCCTGTAATGCGTCTTCAGAGTAAACTGCACCTGTGGGGTTATTTGGTGAAATTGTCACTACCGCTTTGGTTTTTTCTGTAATGGCTTGGGCGATCGCCTCAGGACAAAGTTGATAATTTTCATCAGTCGCTACAAAAACTGGATGACACCCTGCCATTTGAATCGCCATTTCATGATTGAAATAATAAGGCGTCTGTAAAATAACTTCATCGCCAACTGACGTAATCGCTAGCAGCGCGTTCAGAAATCCCATATTGCTACCAGCCGTCACCATAATGCATCGCTTGTCAAGCGCAATACCATTAAAATTTTGCAGTTTATCTTTGATGACTGCAATTAAAGGCGGAATACCTTCAATGGCTTTATATTGATGATTTGCTGGATCGGCAAAAAATTGAGTGAGATTTGTTGCTTCCGGTGGTGGTGGATAGTAAACGACACCTTGTCCTAAAGAAATTGTGCCAGGAAAACTGCGAATCAGTTCCCCCACAATCGGAATCACTGGCGACTGTACCGCCTGCATCCGCGACGTTGTTAAATCCATTGTCTACGATCGTGCGTCAATCTCCCAAATTTAGCGCGTTGGCGGTTTCTTTTTCCAGAAAAGTTTCGTTCCCATCTCTGTCTTTGCCGAAAAGATGAGGTAAGCAACGAGTAAACTCACGCCAACAAGAAAAGGAATTAAGTCACTGTTCATGAACTCATTTTAAGAGATGACGCTACGCACGCCTGTGGTTTCGGTTTCAGCTTGAGTGCGATCGCATTTCTTGCAAGTCTATTCCACAGTTACTGATTTTGCTAAATTTCGTGGTTGATCGACGTCTAAGCCGCGACGCGCCGCAATATGATATGCCAAGAGTTGTAAAGGAATTACGCTAATAATTGGTGACAGTAATTCTTCTACTGCTGGTACCGGAATCAAGTCGTCAAACGTTTCCGCTGCTTCGGAATCATCCATTGAAGTCACCCCTACTAGGCGCGAGTCTCGTGCTTTGGCTTCTTGCGCATTAGATAGCACCTTCTCATAAACACTACCAGGCATTGCGATCGCCACTACAGGCACTTTCGCATCGAGTAATGCGATTGGACCGTGTTTCAGTTCTCCAGCGGGATAACCTTCCGCATGAATGTAGCTGATTTCTTTTAACTTCAGCGCTGCTTCTAAAGCGATCGGGAAATTAATACCGCGTCCAATGAAAATAAAGTCTTGCGTATCGTTAAACTGATGCGTCAACTCTTGAATATAGCGTTCTTGGCTTTCTAAGATTAATTCGATTTGCGCGGGTAATTGACGTATTCCCTCTAGGATTTCTTGCAAACGCTGTGGCGCTATTGTTTTGCGGCGAAATCCTAAATCTAGTGCCAAGCAATAAAACGCTAATAATTGAGAAATGAAACTCTTCGTTGCTGCTACACCGATTTCAATTCCGGCGTGCGTATCAATTAAGTGAGGCGCGATTGTTGCAATTGAACTATCAAGGCGGTTGGTAATTCCTAACAATCTTACTTGGTACTCTGGCGGTGCATCTTTACGGCGTTCTTTTTCCATTGCCAATGCGGCGAGAGTATCAGCCGTTTCTCCCGATTGGGTAACGCCAATCATTAGGGTATTAGCGGTTAATGGTGGTGGTGCGTAGCGAAATTCCGAGGAGTATTGCACAGATGTGGGAATTTTTGCTAGTTGTTCGAGTAAGTACTTCCCGATTAAACTTGCGTGCCAACTTGTGCCACAAGCAACGATTTGCACTTGTTCTAGGTTAGTGTATAGCTCTTCTGGTAGATTGAGTTTGATCGGTGTTTCAGTTGCGTCTGGGTGCCAATCGTGTTTTAGGTAAGCTTCGATGAATGTTCTGACGACTCCTGGTTGCTCGTAGATTTCCTTAAGCATGAAGTGTCGGAATCCTTGTTTTTCTACCATGACTGGATTCCAGTTGAGTCTACGAGGTTGTTTTTTCAGGCGATCGCCCGCAAAATTATACACCTCTACACCCAAAGGTGTTAACTTCGCCACTTCGCCATTTTCGAGTGTTAATACGGCACGCGTATGCGGTACTAAAGCCGGAGTATCCGAAGCGCAGAAAAATTCTCCTTGTCCAAAGCCAATGGCGAGTGGTGCTTGTTGGCGGGCAATAATTAATTCATCAGGGTAATCGGCAGAAATGACCGCGATCGCAAATGCCCCTTCAAGTTTGTTTACCGTTTGTCTAACGGCTTCTAGCAGCGGTGAATTGTGAGGGTTTTGCGCGGATAAATCTTCTTTGAGAAATTGCGCAATTAGGTGCGGTATCACTTCGGTATCTGTTTCCGAGCGAAACTCGTGTCCTAGTTCTTTAAGTTCTTCGCGTAACTCGCGGTAGTTTTCGATGATACCGTTTTGCACAACTGCTACGCGCTTTGCCATATCCATGTGCGGATGGGCATTGTACTCTTCTGGCTTACCATGCGTGGCCCAACGCGTGTGTCCAATTCCAATTTGTGCAGGGTTCTCGAATTGTTCTAACTTTTCGCGCAGGTTGTGGAGTTTACCTTTAGTGCGTACGCAATGAATCTCACCTTCAAAGATTGTGGCAATTCCTGCGGAATCGTAGCCCCGATACTCTAGTTTTTCTAGCCCAGCAAGTAAAATTTCTGTAGCTGCTTGAGTGCCAATATAGCCTACAATTCCGCACATTCTACAACACCACTCTTCTTTACAAATGCTTTGCTTCTCAAAAGTACATAACGATTTTTAAATCGTCAAGAATTGAATTTTGGATAAACAAGATTTTCATTCTTACTATAAGGCTTTTATCACTGGTTCTACCCTGAGAAAGAAAAAGGGGAATCAAATTTCCCCTATTTTTGACCTGAATTGAATTATGAAAATCAAGTAAAAGACGCTCTGTATTGCGATGTTTACTATGGAATTTGATTTCGTCCATAGAGAAATTCAAGGGAACTTCTCAATAGGCGAGACCCATACTCCGTGTCGTTTCAGCATTACTGAGATAAACCCGAATGCTTAAGAAGTCGGTAGGACATGCAGTTTCACACCGCTTGCAACCTACACAATCTTCCGTTCGCGGAGATGCAGCAATCTGACCAGCTTTGCAGCCGTCCCAGGGAACCATTTCCAACACGTCTGTTGGGCAGGCACGAACGCATTGGGTACAGCCAATGCAGGTATCGTAAATTTTGACGCTATGAGACATTGAATAAAGGCTCCAAACGAGTCGTTTTTTCTTACAAACTCATAATCAACGCATAGTTTACCGCACAGAGGAAGTCGCTTTCAGCAAAAGGCTACAGAACTTTAAATTCTGTAATAGAAAAGAGCCAGCGGTCAGGGAGCGAAAGCTGCTTTGGTAGGGTTAAAATTCTTGACACAGTGACAATTCTTATTACCCATGACCAGCCTTAATAGGATAGTGCCTAGCCACGATCAGCTAATTAATACTTAAGTCTTTTTTGGCGGTAGTTGGCGACAGATTCGACAATGCCGATCGCAATAAAGTTGGTGAGTAAAGCAGATCGTCCGTAACTCAACCAAGGTAAAGGAATTCCGGTAACGGGCGCAAGACCAATCGTCATCGCAATGTTCACAATTGCCTGAAAAACGACCATCGATAACACACCAATTGCCAATAGAGAGCCAAAGTTGTCTTTTGCAGTTTGTGCAATAACGACTAAGCGCAGACAAATTAACCAAAAGACAAACAACACGGCTAAACTACCGACAAAGCCGAGTTCTTCGCCGATTGCCGAGAAAATAAAATCGGTATGTTGTTCTGGGACAAAGTTGAGTTGCGTTTGCGTTCCTTGATATAAACCTTGTCCCCACAATTCACCTGCGCCGATCGCAATTCGCGATTGAATGAGATGGTAGCCGCCGCCAAGCGGGTCTTTTTCAGGATTGAGGAACAAAATCAAGCGATTTTTTTGGTAGTCTTGCAACAATCCCCAAAGGACGTGACCCAATTGACCAGCAACAAAATTAACAGCGATCGCACCTAGCGTCCCTAACCACCGCCAAGGTAAAGTTCGCCACGCAATAAAAGTTATGACCGCAGCCCAAGCAAACCACGCAGGTAAATAAACATTAAATAAAATAACAGCAACAATCGGAGAAATAAGTAAGAGCAACCAACCAGGATTAGCATTTCCCCAATAAAGCATTCCTAGTGTAATTGCACCGAAAACGAGCGATGTACCCAAATCAGGTTGAATAAATACTAACAACCAAGGAACCGCAGTCACAGCTAACGCTCGAATAACAGATGGAATTGTGGCAGCAGTGCGCGAGTGTAACAGTGCGGCTAAGGTGATTATGACGCCAATTTTAGCGAATTCTGAAGGCTGGACATTGAAGCCACCAATGGCGATCCAGCGTTGCGCGCCTTTAGCGGTCGTACCGATGAAAATGACAATCAGTAGCGAGATATTCGTCAGTGCATAAATAACCCAGTGCCACTGAAGCAAGTTTTCGTAGCGACAACGCGCGATGAATAACGCTAGCACAAGACCAATACCACCAACAAGCCAGTGCTGCCACCAATCGGTCAAGCCCTGATTTAATTCAGCGCTGCGAATCATTATGCCACCGAAGACAGTTAAACCGACAACGGCAATCAGTAATATCCAATCGATTTGTTGCCAGGGTGCTAGTAGATATTTCCAGCGCAGGGGAGATAAGATTCGCAACATTGAAAGAGGGCAGAGATTAGGGTTCGGGGGTCAGGAAATTGAGTCAGTTGATTCGGTAGGCAGGTTACTTTCTGACTCAAGTTCCCTTATCTCTAAGTTAAAGCTGCGACGGAGACTTTACCAGCAATATTGAGTGCGATCGCTTTCAAGGCTTTGGCAGAGGCAGAATCAGGGTCTGCGACTACAATTGGGACGCCGCGATCGCCACCTTGACGTAAAGATATTTCTAGCGGTACGCATCCGAGTAACGGTACGCCAAGTTCCGCAGCCGTTTTTTCGCCACCACCCGAACCAAAAATGTCGTATTGCTTATCCGGCATATCTGGGGGAATAAAATAGCTCATATTTTCGACAATGCCTAACACGGGAACTTGCATTTGTTGGAACATCCGCAAGCCTTTACGCGAATCGAGTAACGCTACAGTTTGTGGTGTCGTGACAATGACTGCACCCGCCATAGGAACTGCTTGCGTCAGCGTTAACTGGGCATCGCCTGTCCCTGGAGGCATATCAACGATGAGATAATCTAGATCTCCCCACTCAACTTGATACAAAAATTGACGAATAATACCATTCAGCATAGGTCCGCGCCAAATCACGGGTTGATCGCGGTCGATCAAAAATCCCATCGATACCAATTTCACGCCGTGATTAAACGCCGGTTCTAGCACTTCACCTTGTTTGCCTTGCCGTACCATCACTTGGCTATCCCCAAGTCCTAGCATCGTTGGTGCATTTGGTCCATAAATATCGGCATCGAGTAACCCAACTTTTGCTCCTGTTTGGGCAAGTGCAACGGCAACATTCACCGCCACAGTACTTTTTCCGACTCCTCCTTTACCACTAGATACTGCCAAAATATTTTTGACACCAACAATTCCAGCACGGTCAGGTAAACTTTTTTGTTGTGGTGTTTCGGCAGTCACGTCAACAGATACATCGGTTACACCTGGTAACTGCTTCACGGCTTTCTGACAATCTTCTACGATGAACTCGCGTAACGGACAAGCTGGAGTTGTTAACACTAAGGTGAAGCTGACCTTGCCATCGTCAATCTTGACGTTGCGAATCATATTCAGTTCCACCAAGCTTTTGCGAAGTTCAGGATCTTGTACGGGGCGCAAAACTTCTAAAACGGAACTGGAGTTGAGTATTTCTGACATGGTTGGTTTACTCTCAAGCAAGGCGCAACTGTGGCAAAAAAATTGCCTCCTGCCTAAATCTTAACGGGCAAGTGCTGTCCTTAGTGAGGAACTCAAGACGAGAAGCGAGAGACGACAACCAATAGATAAGGCACTTTGTGAGGATTTAAAACAGACGATTTAATTTATTGATAAGTAACTTTGACGGCGCTTATATATTTGAGCTTGGCAAGCACACCTACCCCCTGCCTTCCTTATCAAAAATCAAAACACCTATCATTTAAAGGCTTCGGTTCGGTTGAGAGTGCCGTATTTGCCGCTTTTTCTGCCGCCGCTGCTAAAGCCGACGCAACTTTTGCCGCACGAGGTCGAATTAAAGACCAGATCAAAGGTGATAACCAACCATTTAGTGTCACTGAGTAGGAAACACAATTACCGCACACCGTTGACTCGACGCGATAAATGACGCGTTCTTCGATTCCTGGAATTGATAACACGCGCACGCTCATCATTTCTCTAGGATGCACGCGTTCGACAAAAATCCGAATTGGAATGGGACCTAAGCGCGTCACTGCTTGGAAGATTAAACCTGGTTTGGGTACTAGTCCGTTGGGAACATTGGTGCTAGTGAGCAAAGGATGCCAAGAAACATCTGCCAAATTGACGACTTTTTGCCAAAGCTCATCCACCGAAGCTGAACTGATTTCTCGATATGTTCGTACCAAAGAATATTGAACCCGACGACCTCTACGGTGAATAATTTTGGACAAGCAGCCTAGCATCTTTCTAATCCTCCTGTCTGTAGCGTGCCAAAACTTAGTTTGTTTATTGGCGATCGCTACTGAGTTTGAGCGCTCAATGTAGCCTAGTTTTTTTAGACTCCTCCGCTAAAATCTAGTACGTTTGTTGCAAAATTTCAATTCCTGCTAACTTTAAGGATTGTTACTACGTTTTTCAACTATTTATTTGTCACCTGATTAGCGAATGCTCGGTTTTTGTCTTCTCCCACAGGGTAGAACTTGATAAAAGTTACGAGCGTTAAACCAAGTGCCATCAGAAGATAGACAAATGCATTGTAGATAATCGTTACTATACGACACAACTAGAATCTGGAAAGAATTGTTGCATTTTAAAATTGAAGGTACAGAACAAGGCACAATTGTTACTTGTGCCTTAGCTGAGCAATGTAATAGCAAACAATTTTATAGACTCAGCCTGACACAAGTCTGGAAATATTGCTTTTAAGAAATTTAAGTTGACTTATGACGACTGCTTTAAATCCTCAGATAGCTTCCTCCCAATCTCCACCACCAGAAGATGCTAAAGTTCGAGTTAAGCAGCTGATGCAGAATCTGCAAGATAAAATCTGCGAGGAATTAGAGCAACTCGACGGTGTCGGTAAGTTTCGCCAAGATTCATGGGAACGCGAAGAAGGTGGCGGCGGGCGATCGCGCGTGATGCGTGATGGCGCTATTTTTGAACAAGGCGGAGTGAATTTTTCTGAGGTTTGGGGAACGCATTTACCACCCTCGATTTTGGCGCAGCGCCCCGAAGCGGCTGGACATCAATGGTTCGCGACAGGAACTTCGTTAGTCTTACATCCGCGCAATCCGTATGTCCCAACGGTTCACTTAAACTATCGTTACTTTGAAGCAGGTCCAGTTTGGTGGTTTGGCGGTGGTGCAGATTTAACACCTTACTACCCGTTTGCAGAGGATGCAGCACATTTTCATACCACACTCAAGCAAGCCTGCGACGCGCATCACAAAGAATACTACCCAACTTTTAAACGCTGGTGTGACGAATACTTTTACCTCAAACATCGTCAAGAAACTCGCGGTGTTGGTGGTATCTTTTTTGACTACCAAGATGGTCAGGGACAGTTGTATCGCGGTCCTTCTCCTGATGGTGCGGCGGCGGTGTATAGTCACTCATTAGGCGATCTACCACAGCGCAGCTGGGAAGATTTATTTGCTTTTGTGCGTGATTGCGGTGATGCCTTTATACCAGCATATGCACCAATTGTCAAGCGCCGGAAAGAGATGGAATACGGCGATCGCGAACGGAATTTTCAGCTATATCGTCGCGGTCGGTATGTAGAGTTTAATTTAGTTTACGACCGAGGCACGATTTTCGGTCTCCAAACGAACGGACGTACCGAGTCAATTTTAATGTCGCTACCGCCTTTGGTACGCTGGGAATACTGCTACGAACCCGAACCCAATACTCCCGAAGCTGAATTGTACGAAACGTTCTTAAAACCGCAAGACTGGGCGAATTGGCAAGGCTAGACTTAGAGGGACATGGGGGGTATAACAAGATTCTTTTGTACCGATCGCTCTTCACTTACCCCTCACCCCTCATCTTACGAAAGCGGTATGGACCAAGAATCGCTCCCCAGGTGGCTTTCCCTGTTGTGGAGTCGATTCCTTTGTCGTAGCTTAAAAATTCTTCAAAAGAAGCTTCAAAGCCGATGGAGACTTGTACGGTATTACCTGCGTAGGAAAAACAGCAACGGCGATCGCTTGGTAGAGTGGCTTGAAAATGATAGCGATCGCGTTCGAGTTGGTTGACGGTGACATCGAGAAGACACCCTGGAAGTAACTCAAAGTCTTCAGGTGTTAGCTTTTTGAGAAGATCGGGGTTAGCACCCGCACCGCGAAGCGCAGTAGGATTTTTAGGCATATAGTACTGTACTTGCAGTGCAAGGTCGTCAGGGCGCTGTTGGATACGAATTAGGCGCTGTCGATAAGGTTGATCGAGTTTAACGATATTTGCTTGTTCGGCAAACAGTGTAAAACTATCTTCGCTAAATAGCGGTACAGGTTGATGCCAAAGACGCAGATGAACATACCAAGCAGGTTCAGCGATCGCTTGTTCTTGATTCGTAAATTCGCCAGTTAGATATTGCGCTAGCGCCTTTAGCTTTGATGATAAAGTCATATTTTGATAACTAGCTCGTTAATTCTGCCATCTACCTATTACCTATTACCTATTACCACTAACCACGCCTAAGTGCGACTCAATCGCTTCTTTTTTCAAGTTACGCCCAATAAAGACTAATTTGGTTTGCTGCGGTTCTTCCGGTTGCCACATCCGGTCATAAAATTGTTCAAAGCGTCCGCCGACTCCTTGTAATACGAGACGCATTGGCTTATTTGGTACAGCGACAAAGCCTTTTATGCGATAAATTTCTTGTTCTTGGGTTAAGGTTTGCAGTTCCTTTTGGAGTTTTTGCGGATCGAAGCTGCGATTAAGAACTAAATGTGTCGAGGTAATTTCGTCGTCGTGGTCGTGGTCTTCTTCAGTATCATGGTGGCTAGGACGTGCGGCTAAGTCGTCTTCTACAGCAGCATTGAATCCGAGAAGAATATCAGTGTCGATTTGTCCGTTTGTGGACGCGACGATTTTGACGACTCTTGGTAATTCTTGCCGCACTAAGTCAACAATCTCTGCTTGAGTTGCGCTATCGACTAAATCTGTTTTGTTTAAAACGACTAAATCCGCACACGCGAGTTGATCTTCAAATAATTCTTGTAAGGGTGTTTCGTGTTCTAAGTTTGGGTCGGCTTGGCGATCGCGTTCAACAGCTTCCGGATCGCTGGCAAAAGTTCCGGCGGCAACGGCGGCGCAATCGACTACAGTAATAACAGCATCGACAGTCGCAGCGTTACGAATTTCGTGCCAACGAAAGGCTTTTACAAGAGGCTTGGGGAGGGCTAAACCCGAAGTTTCGATTAAGATACAGTCAATGCTGTCACGCCGCTGTAATAGCTGCTGCATCGTCGGTAAAAACTCTTCTTGCACCGTACAGCACAAGCACCCATTCGTGAGTTCAACAATATTATCTGTACCGTCACCATCTTCGGGACAGATTTGACAAGATTTGAGTAACTCGCCATCGATTCCTAACTCGCCAAATTCGTTGACAAGAACCGCGATGCGTCTACCTTGGTTGTTTTGTAGTAAGTTGCGAATGAGTGTCGTTTTACCGCTACCAAGAAAGCCAGTGACGATCGTAACCGGAATTTTTTTAAGTGCCATTTTTACTTTGAGAGACAACAGTGGGGCAATCTCCTTGCGATCGCCTGAATTAATATCCAAGTCATCTCAAGGGTACTGCCCCTCAAAATTATTCAACGATTATATGAGTTATTATCTCATCTATTCAGCAGTTGCCAATTCAGTGCTACCGCGCGTACGACGGCGTGTCAGGCTATTGTATAGCATTTGACCAATAGCTTTGATCAAGTTGCCTTCTAGCTCGTTAAACAGCTTCATATTCAACCCAAAAGCTGCATTGGCTTCATCCACAATGCGATCGGCAGTGGCTTCATCAATGGGTAGTTCGTTCAATGCTTGACGGTAAGTGGCTTTAAATGCTTTTTCGTCGGGAATATCTTTAAATTCGTAAAACGCGACACCTTGTCCCTCTGATAAGTTCATTGCGCGTTGAGCAATGTTTTTCAAAATTTGTCCGCCAGAGAGATCGCCAATGTAACGCGTATAAGAGTGCGCAACTAAGAGCTCTGGCGCCGTATTCGAGATTTCGCGAATGCGCTTAACATACGTTTCACCACCGGGAGTCGGTTCAACTTGTTCTCTCCAGTTAGGACCATAGTAGTAACTCAAGTCTTGTTCTAGGCTGCGCTGTCTATTCAGTTGTTTGAAATAAATTTTTGATATGATTGGGTGCTGCTGATGCCGCTCCATTTCCTCTTCCATCGCCGAGTAGACAAAGTAGAAATTGCCGACTAGCTTGCGGTACGAATTTTTTTCGACGACTCCCTTGAGAAAGCACTTTACAAAACCAACGTTTTCTGCCATCGTATGGGCTTTTTTTGTCCCCTCGCGCAATTTTGTTGCTAAATTACTGCTCATGCTAAAATTCCCAATCTTAATTTTTTACTGCTGAAGTATCAATAACGGCAAATTAGAGCCACTAAATCGTTACAGTAAAACGATTTGCTTAAGATTTGTGTTAAAAATTCTGAAGTTGTCGCCAAAATTGTCTGCTTGGCGGTTGTCGTTATCGGGTATTTAGGGAGTTAGCCGCTAACTATTAGCATTCATTTCACCATTTTGATATGTTAAAAATCTAGGCTAATAGGCAGGAAATACAAGGTTTTGACAAAAGCAATCGCCCGAATATTACAATTTATTACAACTCAACACACTTCACAAAGTTTTTTAAAAATGGAGCGTCCGATACCGCGGATGTAGTTGGCAAAAGAGTAAACCTCGCTCATCACCGTAAAATTGCGAAGAAAATTGCATCATTAATGTGCTATTGCAAACACTTCATTTCAGTATTTCACCAGCCTCGATGGCAGTTAGCGGCTTGGCACAAATCTACAAATTGGTCATGCAATTGCGCTACAAGAGGCATTATCAATTTATATTGACAGAGGGTAACTGTACGCGATACATCATGATTCAATGGTTGCGCAAGCCTTTTGTCATGCAATTTTTAAAGTTTCGATTTTATTGGCGTGAGGAGGATTGGAGATGGATGGTAGCTTGATTGTATCCAACATCCTGAATCCGCCTGTCTTATTTTTCTTCTTGGGCATGAGTGCTGTTTTTGTCAAGTCGGATTTAGAAATTCCCGCTCCTGTCCCCAAACTCCTCTCGCTTTATCTGCTGCTGGCGATCGGATTTAAGGGAGGCGTAGAACTCGCTAAAAGTGGGGTAACACAAGCGGTTGTTCTGACACTATTAGCTGCAATGTTAATGGCATGTTTTGTGCCAATTTATACTTTTTTCATCCTGAGGTTGAAGTTGGATCATTACGACTCAGCAGCGATCGCCGCTACATATGGCTCGATTAGCGCAGTCACCTTCATTACGGCTAGTGCCTTTCTCACAGAACTGGGAATTGATTTTGATGGTTACATGGTCGCCGCCCTCGCGCTGATGGAATCTCCCGCAATTATTATTGGTTTAATCTTAGTCAATCTTTTCACTACCGATAGCAACCGCGAAGTTGCTTGGTCAGAAGTGTTGCAAGAAGCATTTTTGAATAGTTCCGTCTTTCTCCTCGTTGGCAGTCTGCTGATTGGGATCTTGACTGGAGAACACGGCTGGCAGGTCATGGAACCTTTTACTCAAGGAATGTTCTATGGCGTTCTTGCCTTCTTCTTGCTGGATATGGGACTCGTTGCGGCGCGCCGAATTAAAGACTTGCAAAAAACGGGAGTTTTCCTCATCTTTTTTGCCATCTTGATTCCAATCCTTAACGCAGCTATTGGTTTATCTATCGCTAAGTTTATTGGAATGCCGCAAGGCGATGCACTCTTGTTTGCAGTGCTGTGTGCTAGCGCTTCGTATATTGCGGTTCCAGCAGCGATGCGGCTAACGGTTCCCGAAGCCAATCCCAGTCTCTATGTTTCTACTGCTTTAGCCGTCACATTCCCGTTCAATATCATTGTTGGCATTCCGCTCTATCTATACGGAATTGAACTGTTGTGGAGATAATCGTATGCACCTTGTCAAAAGAATAGAAATTATTGCGAACTCGTTTGAGCTTGGCAAAATTTTAGAAGGTTTAGACAAAGCAGGCGTTCGCGGTCATGCAGTGATTCGCAATGTTGCTGGAAAAGGATTGCGCGAAGGTGAAGATCTCGACATGACGATGCTTGACAATGTGTACATCATCGCATTTTGTAAGCCGGAACTACTCAAACCTGTCGTGGAGAATATTAGACCGCTACTTAATAAATTTGGGGGAACCTGTTACATCACTGATGCGATGGAAATTCGCTCGGTAAAATGTGTTGCTTCGATGTAGTATCAGATCTGGTTAAAAACCTACGATCTCAGCAGCTTCAAAAGCAGAGGAGAGAGATTTTTAAGAAAACATGAAATTAGTAAAGCATTCTATCCAACGCCGTGACTTCTTGCGATTGGGAACAGTTGGTTTACTTGTAACGGCGAATGATATTTTCTGGCGTGCTAAACCCGCGCAAGCTGCAAAACCAATTGTGCAATCACTCGATCCCGACGCCGCTTTGCAAAAGCTCATTGCGGGAAATCTGCGATTTGCCGAACACCATCCAGAATATCCAGATCAATCGCCAGAACGATTGCAGGAAGTGGCGCAAGCCCAGCACCCATTTGCCACGATTTTGAGTTGTGCTGATTCGCGCGTACCTGCCGAGATTATTTTCGATCAAGGTATTGGCGATATCTTTGATGTTCGCATTGCAGGAAATATTGCTACGCCTGAGGCGATCGGTAGTATTGAGTACGCGGTTGTCTTATTAGGCACTCCTGTGTTAATGGTGTTGGGTCACGAGCGCTGCGGTGCGGTTACTGCTGCGGTGGAAAATCAAGCATTACCTGGTGAGATTGGTAGCTTTGTGAAGGCAATTTTGCCAGCGGTTGATCGAGTTAAGGAACAACCAGGCGATGCGGTTGATAATGCGGTGATTGCGAATGTGCAATATCAAATTGCAACACTTAGGCGATCGCCACTCTTAAGCGAACGGCTGCGATCGGGCAAACTGAAAATAGTTGGCGGTCGCTACGATTTGGACACGGGGAAAGTCTTTATCACCACTGACAGTAATAGTCAATATGGTCATAACTCATAACTCTTCTCCCCTTGACCTCTTATAGTTCACTTAATTCTCCTCCACAGGACGAATAATGGGTGTTGCAGGCGTTGTTTCTGGCTGGAAAATACCATCGAGTGCTTGTTGCAATGTTTCTGCCATTACAATGCGGTTTTCGTAGGCAACAATCACTCGCACAAATGTTGGTAAACTGTTTTCTTCTGCCTCTAAATAAAGCGGTTCTACGTACAACAAAGACTCTTCTATAGGGATAACTAGTAAATTTCCTTGAATCACGCGCGAACCTTGACGATTCCATAGTGAAATTTGCTGTGAAATTACAGGATCTTGGTTAATCCTTGCTTCAACTTGCTCAGGTCCAAAAACGAGAAGTTGTTTCGGAAACTCATATAACAACAGCCGACCGTACTGTTCGCCATCAGAACGCGCTGCTAGCCAACCAATTAAGTTAGGACGTAATACGGGGTTAAATGGTATGAGCAGAATAAATTCCTCGGTTTCTTCTGTGGGAATGCGCGTAATTAAAAAATACGGTTGGACTGGTTGTGGTTGGGTACCATAAATTTCTGTGGGAATTCGCCACAAATCTTCGCGATTATAAAAGACCTGGGCATCAATCATGTGATACGCTAACAAATGCTCAGCCTGCGTACTAAAAAGATCAATGGGGTAACGAATATGACTGCGTAAAGCTGCTGGCATCGCCTCTAGTGGTTTTAAGAACCCAGGAAAAATTGCTGATATTGTATGAATGATGGGATCAGTAGGATCGGCAATGTAAAAATCTACTGAGCCGTTGTAAGCATCAATGACAACTTTAACCGAGTTGCGAATATAGTTAAAGTCATCGGCAACAGGGTCGGAGTACGGATAGCGATCGCTGGTTGTATACGCATCTATAATCCAATACAAATAAGTATTTTCACCTGTCAGTGTCGTATTACCACCATCTGCTGCGACTAAATAGGGATCTCTGTCGTACCGCAAAAACGGGGCGATCGCTTGCACTCGGTGTCTAATATTACGTCGAAATAGCAATCTTGTTTGCGGCGTAAAATCCTGCGTCAGCAGCATTTGCCAGTCTTTGAGATATTGCGCAAATAATAGCCGCCGCCAAAATGCGCCGATCCCGATTCCGCCACGACCGTCATACGTGGTGTAGACGTTTTCATTGCCACTGGGATAATCCAACTCCTGGACGCGCGTACCTGTCATGATGTAATTATTCGTAATTTCTCCGTAGTAGATACGTGGCTGTCCGATAGGAACACTGGCGCGAATTTGTTCATTGGCAATTTCTAAAGCCCCATCTTCACCATCAACACCAATATTTTGAATAAAGTAGTCTGGCAAGCCTCCGGGAGCTACAGTATTGACTGGACTTAGGGTAAAGCCGTAGCCGTGCGTATAGACAAGATGTTGGTTGACCCAAGTTTGTGCCTGTGGGGGAATAGCGTTATAGTCGAGTTCGCGAGCAGCAATGATCGTTTGGCGGCGTTCGGTTGTTTCGCCAGGAACTGTGCTGAGGAGCGTGTAACGATCGATATCCGCATACGGGAAGCTGTAATACGTACGAATTTGCTGTAGTTGACGATTCGTTTCCAGTAAAGGGCGCGTATCCCACAAGCGAATATTGCGAATTGTGAGATCGTTTTCTTCTAAGTCAGCAGCGGTTAGCGTTGGTTGCGGGTTAAAGGTTTCTACCTCAATTCGGGTTAAATCAAACGCTTGACGCGTGTAAGCAATACTGCGCTGGATGTAGGGCGTTTCGCGTGCGAGTTCGTTAGGTTCGACAACTAGCCGTTGTACAATCGTGGGAACGGTGTAGGTGGCGATCGCAATCACGGTGACATACAAAACCGCGCCAGAAATAAACGAACCCCCAAGGCGCAAAGGACGCCAAGGAGAACGCCTGTTGGTGGAGAAAATGGCTTGCCAAATTAAGATGAGCGAAATTGCGGCTGAACCTAGACTGAGCGCGGTGTAAACTGGGTAATCAACGGTAACGTCTGTAAAGCTTGCACCATAGGTAGCACCACGCGTAGAGTAAAGTAGTCCGTAACGTCCCAACCAATAATGCAGCGCAACTGCCCCACAAACAAAGCTACCTAAAATGTCTAGATGACGAATTTGCGCTAGGGAAAATCCTGGAAATTTACCTTGGCTTAGTGTATTGCCTGCGAGTAGATAAGTTAAAGTAACTGCGACTAAACCGTACAGAGACAATCCTAAAATCCAAAATCGCAAGAGTTCCCAGACTGGTAGCGAAAACACATAAAAGCTGATATCGCGCTCGAATAGCGGATCGACTTCATTAAAACTGGTGGGATAGAAGTACTTCAAGACTGTATCCCAACGATACGCAGTGATGAGGGCAATACTTAAACTAATTACAAGGGCGATCAGTCTTAACCAAAAATACGGACCTGCTAAAATTGCTGTACTCAAACCTCCCAAACCCAAAGCCAGCGACAATCCTACAATGACAATAACTTGCCAATAGGGAATGGGAAATGGCAGTGATTGCCCGATTTGTTGGAAGAAGTGAACAATAGGCAACCATGATTGTAATTGGAAGACTGGTGGAACGCGAAATTGAGGCTGCCAAATACTCAATAATTCATACAAGTAGTACCCCAGGATTAATCCCACCAACACGCATAACAAAAGAATAAGCGTGAGTAGCCAGCGCAGACCGAAGCTTTTTGGTGATGGGTAGCTATCTCTCCTCGTTGTTTGAGTAAGTTCGTACTTGGAATATTTGAGACGTTGCGCGATCGCTAAATTGCCAAACAAAAACGCCACCGAAGGAAAAAAGACAAGCGCCCACAATCCTATCTGCGTCCGCAACCGGATGAGAAAAACGGATAAATAACCAACTTCCTGAAACCACAGCCACTCACCAATAAACCGCGTGACTAGCTCAATAACTATCCACGCGCCGATGAGAATTGCCAGTGGCGAAAAAATGCGTTTCCCGAAAGTTTTAGACATAATCAGGAGGTGGGTAATGGGTCATCGGTAATGGGTTAAGACAAGAATATAACCCCAATCACCAATTACCAATTACCAATTAACCCTTAACTAAATTGTTCTCCTACATCTAGGTTAAACAACATTTGCAAGGTTTGCATACAGCGCTTGCGGGCTTCGATATCTTGCTGCGATCGCAGTTGTACCATCGGATCGTGCAGGATTTTGTTCACAATTCCGCGTGTTAATGCTTCGATCACTTCTTGATGTTTTTCCGCAAATTCTGACCCGAGCCGCGATAATGCCTTTTCTAATTCTTGTTCGCGAATTGTTTCTACTTTGTCGCGCAAACAGCTAATTGTCGTGACGGTATCGAGCGATCGCCACCATACCTCAAATGCATTCACTTCTTCTTCTAGAAGTTTTTCGGCTTCCATTGCCATGCGGCGGCGGCTTTCATGATTTTGTGCAACAACAGCTTTCAAGTCATCGACGTTGAAGGCTTGCACAAAGGATAACTCATTCACGTCCGCATGAACGTTCCTGGGAACCGAAATATCAAACAACATTAAAGGACGATTAGGTTCTAACGCTGCTTCTAGCTTCGCGCGATCCAATAGTGGTTCTGTCGCTGCGGTACTTGTAAATACTAAATCTGACGTTGCCATCACTGACATCATTTCGGACATCGAGTATAACTGCAAGTCGATTTGGCGAAATTGATTTGCTAATTCTTCCGCGCGTTGTCGCGAACGATTGATGATACAAATTTGGGCTGCGCCTTTGGCAATGAGATGCTGTACGAGTAAGCGCGACATCTTACCCGCGCCAACGATCGTCACCCGACAAGCAGCGAGATTTTGAACTTTTAGCTGTGCTAGTTCGACTGCTGCCGAACTAATTGACACTGCGCCTGTCCCAATACTTGTTTCTGTACGGACGCGCTTTCCAGCCGTGAGCGCTTGTTTAAATAGTTTGTTAAGAATTAATTTAATGCCGTTGTATTGTTGCCCTAGCTTGTGTGTTTGCTTTACCTGGGCTAGAATCTGCCCTTCTCCTAATACCAAGCTGTCCAATCCCGCTGCGACGCGCATCAAGTGCATCACGGCATCTTCATGCAGAAAGATAAATAAATGTTGCCGCAAGCTTGACGCAGGAAGTTTACTATGCTCTGCCAAAAACTGGGTAACTTCTTGAATACCCTGCTGTGTTTCCCGCGCGACAATATAAATTTCTAGGCGGTTGCACGTGCTGAGAATCGCAACTTCTTCAATGTGTGGATATGTTAGGAGATGCGCGATCGCGCTTTCAGTTTGTGATTCTGGAATACTTAGCTTTTCTCTAACTTCGACTGGGGCTGTTTTATGACTGAGTCCCACTACCGCAATATTCATTCTTATTGCCCGCTGGATACCCTACCTTGGCGAGATAGGGAGGAAAGCGGGGCGGGGTTTACCGCTTTCCTATTTCCTAAACAAAATTTTTTTATACTAAGTGCTTGCTCATAAGTAATGTCGCAAGCTAAGGATTGAAGGATTTGCTTTTTTCTAACCTAACTGCATTAACTGCAGTGAGTTAGCGTAAACTAAATTGTAATTACGAGGCAATCCCGTTGTAGATTTATATTTTACGGGATTTAGGAGCTATCCTCTTGCCTCATGCTTTGCGGTTTATCGCAGTTGCAACGTCTTTGGTTCTTCAAACATGTGAATTGTATCGACAAAACGCGCTGTTCGAGACTGGCTGGAGATAACCAAACTTTGAGTGCGCGCGCCTCCCTTAAAGAAACGGACACCTTCCATCAAAGTTCCTGGAGTAATGCCGCAAGCCGCAAATAGTACAGTATCGCCAGATGCTAGCTCATCAGCATTGTAAACTTTATCTGGGTTGTCAATGCCCATTTCCTTGAGTCGTGCGATGTTGCTTTCTTTGCTTTCACCGATCAAACCTGTTTTTACTACTTCTGGATCGTAGATCAGTTGACCTTGGAAGTGTCCGCCTAAACACCGCAAAGCAGCAGCCGAAATGACGCCTTCGGGAGCTGCTCCAATGCCCATTAATGCATGAACGTTTGTTCCTGAAAAGGCACAAGAAATTGCGGCCGAAACATCACCATCGCTAATTAGGCGTACTCGCGCACCCGCTTGGCGAATTTCCTGAATTAACTCTTTGTGGCGGGGGCGATCCATAACAACCACGACTAATTCTTCAATTGCACGATTTAAGCACTCAGAAAGAATTTTCAGGTTTTCGGTAGCCGATTTATTGATATCAACATGACCGCGTGCTAGAGGTGGCGCAGCCAATTTTTTCATGTAGAAGTCAGGTGCTGCAAACAAACCACCTTTTTCGGAAATCGCCAGCACCGCCATCGAGCCATTTTGTCCGTAGGCGACTAAGTTCGTACCTTCACAAGGGTCAACAGCGATATCGATTTCGACTAACTCGTCGGGGTTACAGTATTCTTTGGCATCTTCGCGGGTACAAATGCCGACTTCTTCTCCGATATAAAGCATCGGAGCATCATCGCGTTCGCCTTCACCGATAACAATGCGACCCCGCATGTAGATTTTGTTCATTCGCTCGCGCATTGCTTCTACAGCAACTTGGTCAGCGGTGTTTTTTTCGCCTTTGCCCATCCAGCGCGCACTGGCGATCGCAGCTTGTTCGACAACTTCAATAATTTCTAACCCCAATGTGTTTTCCACTAACTCTTTCCTCCCAACTGCTGGCTACAACTATTGTTCTTCGAGCGATTCCAGTTCTCAAGTCTACCAAAGGGAGGATACCTATGCCGAGAGGTGTTGCCAGAGTTGGTGTTAAGTTTTGCTGCTGATTACTAGGAGCAAGGAGGAGCTATGTAAAAGATGTGCTCTTTTCCTTTGTTGAGCGAAGCGGTATTGAACAGCTAGAGTTGAGTGTTTTTTTCTTAATTTTTCAGCGGCAAATTCTGCTGTAAAGCTTCATCACGTACTGCTTTCTAAGTTGATCTAAGCTAGTAGATAGCATAAATCTGCAGAAAACATCACCTTGCAACTTTATTTCGTTGTATTTCTCACCTTTGATTCCCGATTCCTAACCTTTCATTATGTTTGACCTCAATTTACTTCTCAATCGCCATCCTGAACAAGTTAAAGCGAATGTAGAAATTTACACTTGGCAGATGTGCCCGTATTGCATTCGCGCCAAACTACTTTTGTGGTGGAAAGGTGTCAATTTTACGGAATACAAGATTGACGGCAATTCAGCTGCCCGAAATCAGATGGCAGAACGCGCCAAGGGGCGACGCACGGTGCCGCAAATTTTTATCAACGATCGGCATGTCGGCGGCTGTGACGACTTATATCAGCTAAATGCACAAGGACAATTAGACGCTTTGTTAGCGCAACCAGCAGCTGTTTAGATTGTGAATTCTACGCCAATTATTGACCATCCAGAATATCTCATACATCGCCAATGGATGAGTCAAGCGATCGCGCTTGCGCAAGCAGCAGGAGAGGCAAATGAAGTACCTGTAGGAGCGGTGATTGTTGACTCCGCAGGCAATTTTGTTGCAAGTGCACAAAACCGCCGAGAAAGAGATAAAGATCCTACAGCTCATGCTGAAATTCTAGCTTTACGCCAAGCCGGTCAAGTTCTGCACAATTGGTACCTCAGCAACTGCACGCTTTATGTAACCTTAGAACCCTGCCCAATGTGCGCAGGTGCAATTATCCAAGCTCGGCTGAAATTAATCGTTTATGGCGCAGACGATCCCAAAACTGGAGCAATTCGCACAGTGGCGAACATCCCCGATAGTGCGTGCTCGTATCACCGCATCGCAGTTATTGGCGGTATTCTCGAATCAACGTGTCGCGCCCAACTCCAAGCATGGTTTGCCAAGCAGCGACAACTGAAGCACAAAAAAGCCGCGAAAGACGAAGAGTTATGATTCTAAAGTTAAAAATATTTCTTTAATTCACAACTCAAAACCGATCGCTTGCCACTTACTCGCTCCTCATGACGCTACTAAAAGTGTCCTGGAAACACAAGACATTTTGCGACAGAAAAATTACGGTGGAAGAAGAAATGTTATTGCCACAATTGTTGCTTGCCTTTACTAGCCACCGTTATGATTCAGCTCGACTTTCCTCCTTTTGTTATTGTAGGTTCATTGGAAACACGCATGAAAACCAAGGTGGCTCCTCCTACTTCCTCTAATACATCTCGTGTTTCACCTTGGTTAGCTCAGCTTGTCTATCCGTTGGGAAGTCATGTTGTCTTGCCATTTTTCTTTAGTAAACTTGAAGTCATCGGACAAGAAAACCTACCTACTACAGGACCAGTGATTCTTGCACCGACACATCGCTCGCGTTGGGATGCTCTACTAGTACCTTATGCTACAGGCAGACTTGTAACGGGAAGAGACTTACGCTTCATGGTATCTGCAGATGAAGTGCGAGGCATCCAGGGTTGGTTTATCCGCCGCTTGGGAGGATTTCCAATCGATACGAAGCATCCGGCGATTTCTACGCTGCGTCATGGAGTCGAGCTACTGCAAGCAGGAGAAATGATGGTGATTTTTCCAGAAGGCAACATTTTTCGTGATGGTAAGCTTCATCCCCTCAAGCCAGGACTAGCGCGTATTGCTTTGAGTGCAGAATCAAGCCAGCCTGGATTAGGAGTCAAAATTGTGCCAATCCACTTGTGTTATAGTCAACCTTACCCTCGATGGGGCTGCGAAGTAACAATTCGCATTGGCTCGCCAATATCAGTTGCAGATTATAATACAGGCTCAATCAAGCAAAATGCTAAAGCGCTGACCACAGACTTAGAAGCTGCACTGCAAGCTCTGAATGCTCGCGAGGCAGGATTACCAACAGAACAAGCATCAGAAGTCAAAAGCAATGATTCGATTTCTGATGATTCAATCGCTAGTTTTTAGACAAAAAATTGGGATCCTCTGCTCTAGAAGAGCGCTAACTACGGCTATTCCTATCTCGATCCCGCAATCCAGCAAAAGGGAACCAATTTAGTGTAGCTTAAGTCTAAGCCAAGAAACTTTGGGAACTGCCGCTGGCTTGGTGAAAGACTCAATCGGAGTTAAGATACCCGAAGTTTGAATTACTTTTGTGTTTTCTCAAACGTAAACTAATAACTCCATGATTTCTGCTATAACTGTTCGCTTCTTCCGCCACACCTGCCTGACTTTTCTTCCGGTTATGGCAGCTTTTAGCTTTTTACCACCAGTAAATGCTCAATCACCTACGCCAAACTTACCAAACACCTCTAATCAAGCCCAACCACTGGACCCAAATAATCCCAATGTCCTGCGTCCTACATCACAAAACAATACGTTGTTAAGTACAGCAGCAGGACAGCGCCTGATGACTGAAGCTAGTAATGCTGTAGCTTCTCAGAACTATACGCTAGCTGCACAAAAATTGCAGGAAGCACGGGAAGTTTTTAACCAAATGTCTAATTTTTACCAGGAACTTGCTGCTAGCTTCTCTGGAATTGACAACCGCATTGCGGATAGTCAACGCAAAAAAGCTTTAGAAACAGCCCAAATGCGCGATGATGCAACTTATCAGCTAGCACTTGTTCATCGCGCCCAAAATCGCTCTGAATTAGCTGTCCCGCTGCTAGTACAGATTATTCGCAGCCAAAATCCGACTCGCGACTTAGGTAAGAAAGCTTATCAACAGTTATTTGAGCTAGGATTTGTCGATACACCTTTTCCTCGAACCGGTTCGACCACTACTCCAAATACGTCTCAAAGCAATCAACGCTAATCTACTTTGGCAACGAAACAGTTAAATTAAATAAAGAGAGTTGAGTAGTCTTTATCGAAATTGCAATGATAAGCCCCCAACAGGTTGAGGAAATGATTAGGTCACAAATTCCAGATGCCCAGGTTCAGGTGCAAGACTTGACGGGTGGTGGCGATCACTATCAAGTAACGGTGGTTTCGTCTCAATTTGAGAATAAGGGACTAGTGCAACAACATCAACTAGTGTACGGCGCTTTACGGCAAGCCATGTCCTCCGAAGCTATTCACGCCTTAGCACTAAAAACTTACACTCCTCAAGCTTGGCAGGCAGTTAGTTGAGTCGTATCGATAGGGTAACTTCATTAACCCTAGCAGCATGGTAAACCTTAGCATGAGTAGGAAAATAAATTATGACTCCAGAAGTGCAAGCGCGCATTGAAGATCTGATTAAACAGAACAAAATTATGGTGTTTATGAAAGGGACAAAGTTAATGCCCCAATGCGGTTTTTCTAATAACGTTGTCCAAATTTTAAACGTTTTAGGTGTCCCTTTTGAAACTGTCGATGTCTTGGCAGATCCTGAAATTCGTCAAGGAATCAAAGAGTACTCAAATTGGCCTACAATTCCACAAGTTTATATCAATGGTGAATTTGTTGGTGGCTCAGATATTTTGATTGAAATGTACCAAAAAGGTGAATTGCAACAGATGGTAGAAGTTGCACTTGCTTCATAAATACTTAACTTTAGTTAACTTCCCCTCGATTACTGTTATGCAAGCGAGGGGATTTTCTTTTGGGTTGAATCGCAACTAGCTTGATAAATCCAACATGACATGAACAATGTTGATGTACGCTCCTGTTGCGGATTGCTAATAATAGTCTGATTCAGGTTCGGGTTGTGATAATTCAAAGTTAAACGGATCGTAAAGAAAGCGAGCAGCTTCTTCTTCCAATCGATGGATTAAGTAAGGCTCAATAGCATTACTGTGACGTAACGCTGCTAAGTAACCATCGAGATAAAGTCGTAAATCATCGGCACGGTAGCCGCGATTCCACATTTCGACGAGGGCGTCGGTGAGTTTTTGGTAAAAGCGTATTGTGAGAGGATCTTGAAGCATGGTTGCAGTATCACAAGTTAAATAACAAGTAAATGTAAAACTACCAGAATTAAAAGTCTACATATTATCTAGTTTAGTTCTGTTCATGCTTCTTCCGTTCTAGACTTAGTAAGAGGGGCGTTAATTGGTTTAAGCGTATGGTATTTGTGGCATTATTCCAGACTTTCGAGTAGTGTTAGTCATCTGAGGTTGGATCGTACTTTCAGCTATTTTCAGCCTAATCAGAAAAGCACTCGACGTCATGTATCTACTGGGTTATTTCGCTTGTAAAAAATTTCAAATTAACGCAAGCAAGTTATTACTTAGAGGTTGTAGGAGGATATATTTGTGCCAAGAATTTCACAGACGGCGAAGCTACATGCAGTGTCTCCTGACACTTTAAAATAAAAAAATAAGTGCGAATGCAATTTAGCGTTCTTAGTCTAACGAGCGATCCAGTAAATTGAGTAACTAATGCGACTAGGGATACAATCAAGCCCATCGTAGCAATAGTTACAAAACCATAGTGCTGGCTTTGGTAGTTTTGGAAACACACGAACGCAAAGGAAACTTGCCACAGTGGGTTCGGTTTGTATTGAAATTGTTGAGGGAAATCCGCATCTGCGATCGCTACTTAGTTGGCATTTGCAACAAGTCGGCTATCGAGTACATCAAGCAGCGAGTCTTTATCAAGCACAAGAAGTCTTTTTGGTTCGGCAACCAACGCTAGTGATTCTTGATGGCGAACTGAAAGATGGCGACAGCATAGAATTTTGTCGCTGGTTGCAACGACAGCAACAGCCCTTAATTTTAATGCTATCGACCCGCAACTCAGAAGCAGATATTGTCGCAGGTTTAAAGGCAGGCGCGGACGACTACCTGACAAAACCTTTTGGGATGCAAGAGTTCCTTGCACGCGTGGAAGCTTTAATTCGCCGCAAACGCACGCCAGTAGCACCCGCATATTTAGATTACGGCGCGTTGCAAATCGACTTAGTGCAGCGACGCGTCTGTTTTCACGGAGAATTCATCGATTTAACTCCGCAAGAATTTAGCTTGCTCTACGTCTTGGCACAAGCTGGGGGACTACCCTTAAGTCGGTTAGAGTTGCTGCGTCGTGCTTGGCCTGAAGCGATTGATAATCCACGGACAATCGATACTCACGTGTTATCACTGCGCAAGAAAGTCGAACGCGATCCGCGACAGCCAAGTTTGATTCAAACGGTGCGGAATGTAGGCTATCGATTCAATATGGAACTGTTGAATAACAATGTCAACCACGCACCAGAAATTGTGCATCGCAAACAATCTACAGAACACGCAAATCCGCAACATTCAGCACTCAGTAGCCAGTTTTAAAAACACAGAATAAATTTATGATGTAATTTGTGCCGTTGTTATTCAGTAAACGTTCGTGGCTCAACAAACTATTGGCGTAGCACTCGTCGGAACTGGTTTCGGTCAAAAAGTCCACTTGCCTGGATTTCAAGCGCATCATCGCACGCAAGTGGTTGCTGTCTATCACAGAGATCGCGATCGCGCCCAAGAAATTGCCCAAGCGCATAATATTCCTCATGCTTGTCAAACAATTGCAGAAGTTGTTTCCCTACCAGAAGTACAAGCTGTGAGTATTGCCACACCGCCGTTTCTCCATTACGAGATGGCAAAACCAGTCCTGCAAGCAAGAAAGCATCTCTTACTCGAAAAACCAACTACACTTTCTGTATCAGAAGCACAAGAGTTATACCGACTTGCGCAAGCTAATCGCGTCGTTAGCGCGCTTGATTTTGAATTTCGGTTTGTTCCTGCATGGCAACGTTTTGCGGAACTGCTCAGCGAAGGAGTTGTCGGGCAAAAACGCTTGATAAAAATTGATTGGCTAGTTTCTAGCCGTGCGGATGCTGCGCGACCTTGGAATTGGTATTCGCAAAAAGCAAAGGGTGGTGGTGCGTTGGGTGCTTTGGCTTCGCACACATTTGATTACATTAATTGGCTATTTGGTTCTGTAAAGCGGTTATTTGCCCGCTTAAATACTGCAATTCCGATGCGTCCAGACCCTGATACAGGAGAAATGAAGCCTGTCGATGCTGATGATACGTGTATGTTGCTCTTAGAGTTAGCCGATGGAACTCCTTGTGATGTTTGTATCAGTGCAAGTACATTTCAAGGGCGAGGACACTGGATCGAAGTTTATGGCGATCGCGGTACTTTAGTTTTGGGCAGTGACAATCAAAAAGATTACGTGCATGGTTTTCGCCTCTGGGCTGCAAGTGCGGGCGAACCTTTAACTGAGGTTGAAATTCCGCAGCGTTTAGACTTTCCGCGAACTTATCCTGATGGTCGGATTGCGCCGTTTATTCGCGTTGTGGACCGCTGGGTTCAAGGAATCGATGCAGGTAAGTCTTTGACACCTTCTTTAAAAGAAGGCGTTTATTCACAGCTACTGATGGATCTCAGTCATACGTCAAACGATCGCGGTACTTGGGTAGACGTTCCTGATTTAACAAGTATTTAGGGAAGTACAATTGCCAATCAAGCTGATATTAGATAGAAAACTTCTCCAAGGCAAAGGCTACACCCACGTGGCTTGTTTTGAAGAACTGGACTTGCACAAAAAACCAAAGATAAAACAACTATAAAAACTTGCTTTGCCAATAGATGCTGTCAAAAGTAGTATTGAACTAGCGTAGATTTAGAGAGCGAGCCAGAGATGATATGTGCAAAACCTGCAAAAGTCTCTGACTCCTTATCGATTGCACTTACGGCTCAACCTTGACGCCGCGCCAAAATGCGATGTAACCTTCGATATTCTTAGCTTTTTCCTTCGCTTCTGGATAATACCACGCCGCGTCTTTATTCACTTGTCCATTTACTTCAATACTGTAGTAACTTGCTATACCTTTCCAAGGACAAGTAGTGTGCGTTGAAGAGTCTTTGAAATACTCTTTATTGATGCTGTCGGGCGGAAAGTAGTGATTACCTTCGACAACTTCGGTGCGATCGCTTTCGGCTAAAATAGCCCCATTCCAGATTGCTTTCGGCATATGATTCTTTGATTAAGCTATAGATCTAACCATTATTATGCGGTGAAAATGAAGTTGGTAATCGGTAATGGGTAATGGGGTTAGCCTACACAGATGCTAACAGCTAATTACTACCAATCACCAATGACCATTTACCTGTTGACTTTGCAGCGTTGATTCCATCCACCCATGCCGCAATTATCCTCTTTAGAAACTGCATTAAAACATTATTTTGGCTACGATAGCTTTCGTCCAGGACAACGGTATATTGTAGAGCAAGCACTGCAAAATCGAGATTTACTGGTTGTGATGCCGACGGGTGGCGGTAAGTCACTGTGTTTTCAACTACCAGCACTTTTGAGAAAAGGCTTAACGGTGGTTGTGTCGCCATTAATTGCGTTGATGCAAGATCAAGTAGAAGCGCTGCAAGATAATGGTATCGGCGCAACATTTATTAATAGTAGCTTGAGTGCGTATCAAGTGCGATCGCGCGAACAAACCATTCTTAGTGGTAAAGTTAAACTACTCTACATTGCCCCCGAACGCCTATTAAGTGAAAAATTTCTACCATTCCTCGATCTGGTACATCACCAAATAAGCATCTCTGCATTTGCAATTGATGAAGCGCATTGCGTTTCTGAGTGGGGTCATGACTTTCGCCCTGAATATCGACAACTCAAACAACTGCGTCACCGCTTTGTTGGTGTACCTACCATAGCACTTACGGCAACGGCAACCGAGCGCGTGCGTCAAGATATTATTCAACAGTTGGGTTTAGTTGAACCAAGCGTTCATATTGCTAGTTTCAACCGTCAAAATCTGTTCTATGAAGTTCAGCCGAAGCAGAAACAAAGCTATCAGCAATTGCTACAACTCATCCGTCAACAATCAGGCGCGGGAATTGTTTATTGTTTAAGTCGTCGCCGCGTTGATGAAATTGCTTTCAAACTAAAAAATGATGGTGTTGCCGCTTTACCTTATCATGCAGGATTAAGCGATCGCGCTCGCACGGCGAATCAAACAAGCTTTATTCGCGATGACGTGCAAATTATAGTAGCAACGATCGCCTTTGGCATGGGAATCAATAAACCTGATGTGCGGTTTGTGATTCACTACGACTTACCGCGTAATTTAGAAAGCTATTATCAAGAATCAGGGCGCGCGGGACGCGATGGCGAACCTGCTAGGTGTACGCTGTTGCTTAACTATGGTGATATTAAAACGATTGAATATCTGATTGCGCAAAAACCCGATCCGCAAGAACAACGCATTGCCAAACAACAACTGCGTCAAGTTATTGACTACGCTGAAGGAATCGATTGCCGACGGATAATTCAACTAGGCTATTTTGGCGAACGATTTGCAGGAAAGTGCGATAACTGCGATAACTGCTGTCACCCTAAACCGATGCAAGATTGGACGATTGAAGCGATGAAGTTTCTTTCGTGTGTGGCGCGGTGCAAAGAAAGATTTGGTATGACTTATATTATTGATGTCTTGCGCGGTGCAAAAAATCAGAAGATTTGGCAAAACGGACACCAGAACCTTTCAACGTATGGCATTGGGAAAGATCGAAGTATCGATGACTGGCGAATGCTAGGGCGATCGCTGCTTCATCAAGGTTTACTCGCACAAACTACCGATGGTTACTCGGTACTAAAACTCAACGCTTTAAGCTGGGAAGTCATGCGGCGACAGCGATCGGTATTGATTGCTGTCAGGGCGACAGCTACTCATATTTCTGACAAAGATACTCTTGCGGCTGAAGTTGAATTGCTATTTCAACGGTTGCGTAAATTGCGTAAACAACTTGCTGACGAACAAGGAGTTCCCCCGTATGCGATCTTTGCCGATTCTACACTTCGACTAATGGCAATACAGCAGCCTAAAAGTTTGGCTGAGTTTGCCCAACTTTCTGGGGTGGGTAGTCACAAACTCGCGCGTTATGGCGCTCAATTTTTAGCCGAAATTCAAGCTTATTGCGAAGACTCGTAAAGTAGTGGCGATAGGTCAAGCGTACTAGTTAGGAAAAACAGGAACATTCGCCGCGACTTCTTGCACAGCTATTTTCTGAGGTGATTGAGTACGCGTTCTGGGAGTCGTCGCTAAAGATAACAACTTAGGAAGAGTAACGCAGACGCCAGCATTAAATAATGTTAGTAATACACAATCTATAAAGTTCATATTTCTTGTTTTCTCCCACCAAAGCTATCTGGAATTGCCAAGTCTATCCGTATTAATTCGTCATGTATTTAGTTTGAAGCAAAACTGCAAAACTGCAACCCATTCTTTGTTTTGATTTTCTTGTGTTTGATATAAGATAATCTGAATTAAAGATTTGTAAAGAATTACTTTTGGAGTAAAAATTAAGCTTTTATAACGAAGTTATCGCAATTCTATTTAAGTTGTCAGATTTTTTTGAAAACCACATTATTTCCCGTAGGGGTTGCTGTTAGCCGCAGACACTAGGATAGGACAGGAAGAAAAGACGTAGAAAGAGCTTTTTACACATAATCAAGATCGCTATAGCGTTACTATTTGATTGATGAACATCAGCATCAAGGCGGTTCATAGTTGATTAGTTGATAGTTAAAGGTAAATTGCTTTTAACTATTGACAGCCTTAAGGGCAAATCACAACTGGAATAGACTCGCCATATATTACTTTACTAATTGTTATAAAACTTATTGTGTTATTGTGATGAGATTTTAACTAGGTTAGCGAACTTGTCTAAACCACATTTGTTGTCAATCTGAACTACTCTAGCCTTACTACCAATTACCAAATTCGACAACATCTGATAGCTAACTGAGAATTATATATTACAGATGTAATAGTGTCCTACAATTTCACTAATTTATGCCAATTGCAGGGTAATTTGTAAAAGTAGCTAGTTGATCTGGCGAGTGATATATGTTATCAAACAGCCCTGCGCCTAATATGGCTTATAACCTCACTGACCAAGAACGCTTTAGCCTCAAGCAGTTAGTAGATTACTCATCGGTACAGTCTTTACCAGAAATCTGGCAATTAGCGCATCAGCGATTTGGTAAGACGATCGCGCTGCGAGATCCCCACGCCACGCCAGAAGCTGCGATTACCTATACGCAGTTGTATCAGCAAATTCAACAATTTGCCGCTGCTTTACAAGCTTTACAATTAGTAGAAGGACAAAGTGGCGATATACCGCCGCGCGTCGCGCTGATCTCTGATAATAACCCGCGCTGGTTAATTGCGGATCAGGGAATCATTGCGGCTGGGGCGGCGAATGTAGTGCGCAGTTCGCAAGCAGAGCGGCAAGAGTTATTATTTATTTTGGAAAATAGCGGCAGTATCGCTTTAGTCGTTGAAAATCAACAAACGCTACAAAAACTGCAAGCAGGTTTAGATTCATTACCAATTTCGTTTGTTGTTTTACTCTCAGATGAAATTCCAGAAGCGAATGTATCACAATTAAAAGTGCTGAATTTTTCGCAGTTGATGGCATTAGGCGAAAATCAACCGTTACAGTCAGTTCAACAAAATCGCGAAACGCTAGCGACACTGATGTACACTTCTGGCACGACGGGTAAACCGAAAGGCGTGATGCTGACGCACGGTAATTTACTACACCAAGTGGAAACGTTGGGCTGTATTGTGCAGCCAAAAGAGGGCGATCGCGTTTTGAGTATCTTGCCAACTTGGCACGTTTACGAACGTACTTGCGAATACTTTTTACTTTCGCAAGGTTGTACGCAGATTTATACGAGTATCCGTCAAGTCAAAAAAGACATTCGCGAATTTAAGCCAAATTACATGATTGGCGTTCCTCGATTGTGGGAATCGATTTATGAAGGAGTCAAAAAACAATTTCGCGAACAACCGGCGAATAAACAGCGATTAATTGATTTTTTCCTGACGAAGAGTCAGCAATTTATTGAAGCCCGTAGAATCGTCCACGGGTTAAGCTTAAACTCTTTAAATCCGAGTTTATCAGAACGCCTTAGCGCTTCGGTACAAGCAACAGCTTTGGCTCCTATTCATGCTTTAGGCGAAAAAATTGTCTATCGAAAAGTGCGCGAAGCAACAGGCGGACAACTCAAACAAGTCATTAGCGGTGGTGGTTCTTTAGCGATGCACCTAGAGAACTTTTTTGAAATTATCGGTGTAGAACTGTTGGTAGGATATGGACTTACCGAAACTTCTCCTGTGACGAATGCGCGTCGCCCGTGGCGTAATTTGCGCGGTTCGGCGGGACAACCATTACCAGGAACGCAAGTGCGAATTGTCGATCCCGAAACGCGCCAACCGCTACCACAAGGAGAACGAGGACTCGTGATGGTACGCGGTCCCCAAGTTATGCAAGGGTATTATCAAAATCCTGAAGCCACAGCTAAGGCAATTGATTCTGAAGGTTGGTTTGATACGGGGGATCTTGGTTGGTTGACACCAGAAAATGATTTAGTGATTACTGGTCGCGCGAAAGATACGATTGTATTGACGAACGGCGAAAATATTGAACCGCAACCGATTGAGGATGCTTGTTTGCGATCGCCTTATATCGATCAAATTATGCTCGTCGGACAAGACCAAAAATCGCTTGGTGCACTGATTGTTCCTAATCTCGAAGCCTTACAACAATGGGCGGCTAGCCAGAATATAGAATTAAAAGTTGATTCGCCCACCGACTTAAACAACAAAACGATTCATAACTTGTTCCGCCAAGAACTCAACCGTGAAGTCAAAAATCGCCCAGGTTATCGCCCAGATGACCGAATTGGTCCATTTGAACTCATTTTAGAGCCGTTTTCGATGGAAAATGGGATGATGACCCAAACTTTGAAAATCAAACGTCCGGTTGTGACAGAGCGTTATCGCGATATCATTAACAAGATGTTTGCTTGATTTTACTTTTAAATATTAATAGCGATCGCAAAACTCTTATGGATGCATCCAAACCACAATTACTACTAAAGCGCGCCGTCAACGTAAAAGCTGTTGTCACTCCTCGCTGGAAAGAAGAAGTACAACAACAACTGCAAGCTCAAATCAATGCTGTGGATAGTCAGTTGCAACAGTTAGAAATGCAAGGACAGCGGGCGATCGCTGAAATTCAAAAGCAGAGTTTACAGCCTCCTGGTCCGCAAACGTTGCAACAAATTGAAAATATTCAGTTGCAGGTGAATCAGCAAAAAAGCGAACTCCTCGAACAGAAAAATCAAAGTTTGCAGAACTTGCAACAAGTGCAGCTACTCGAACTTGAGCAGGAAGTTAACCAATTTCAAATTGAAGGTATTTTTAGTACCACAATTGGAGACAATTTGATTAGCAAATTACAAGTAGAAATATTACTGCGTGACGGAGTTGTCCAAGAAATTCGCGGTGATATTTAATCAGGGGCGAGCGATCGGTGGCTAGTAACTAGTGGCTGTAAAGAAATTCATACTTTCGTACTATTTCGTACTATGGTGTTATCTTTCTTGCAGCTTCTCCCCCTTCCAAGCAACTGCCGTCTTAGACAGACGGCGTGCAATTAACTCAATTTAAACTAATTCTTACTTGCTCGTTTCAGGATTTCGCTTCATGATTCACGAAATATTTATGCCTGCGCTTAGCTCGACAATGACTGAAGGGAAAATAGTCTCTTGGGTCAAATCGCCTGGTGACAAAGTAGAAAAAGGCGAAACAGTTGTAGTTGTCGAATCTGACAAAGCTGATATGGATGTCGAGTCCTTTTATGAAGGATATATCGCGACGATTTTAGTTGATGCAGGCAATACCGCTCCAGTTGGTTCGGCGATCGCGCTCTTGGCAGAAACCGAAGCTGAAATTGAAACTGCCAAGCAACAGGCTCAATCTGGCGGTGCAACACAATCTGAAGCCAATACGACAACCTCACCAGGACAAATTGCAGATGTTTCAACGTCCACTGCAACGGCTGCTGAAACTGCTGAAACTTCCTCAAATGGAAATGGTGCAACCCACCGTGCTGGACGCGTGATGGTTTCGCCACGCGCGCGGAAACTTGCTAAAGAACTCAAAGTAGACTTGAGTCATCTACAAGGTAGTGGTCCTCACGGTCGCATTGTGGCACAAGATGTTGAAGCTGCCGCAGGTAAAACTCAATCGACACCAACTGCACCACCGCAAATTAAAGCTCCCGTAACACCACCCACACCAACCGTTAAAAGCGCACCTGCACCTACTCCCACTCCCGCACTAGGAGGTCAAGTCGTTCCTCTGAATACGCTGCAAAATGCCGTAGTGCGAAATATGGTAGCAAGTTTACAAGTACCTACCTTCCACGTCGGCTACACGATTACGACCAATGAATTAGATAAGCTTTACAAGCAGATCAAGTCTAAGGGCGTGACAATGACGGCGCTATTAGCTAAAGCTGTTGCCGTAACTTTGCAGAAACATCCGCTTGTGAACGCCAGCTACTCAGAACAGGGTATTCAGTATCATAGTGCGATTAATATTGCGGTTGCTGTCGCGATGGATGACGGCGGGTTAATTACGCCGGTGTTGCAAAATGCTGACCAAATTGATATCTACTCGCTATCGCGAAATTGGAAATCGCTAGTTGACCGCGCTCGTCTCAAACAACTGCAACCTGAGGAGTATAACAGCGGTACTTTCACGTTGTCCAATTTGGGAATGTTTGGTGTCGACCGGTTTGATGCGATTTTACCCCCAGGTCAAGGGGCGATTCTGGCGGTAGGTGCTGCGCGATCGCAAGTCGTCGCGATCGATGACATGTTTGGCGTGCGACAGCAAATGCAAGTCAATATTACGTGCGACCATCGCATTATCTACGGTGCGCACGCGGCTGCCTTTTTACAAGATTTAGCGAAGTTGATTGAGACAAATCCACAATCGCTCACTATGTAGACTGTTTGCCATCAATTTGAGTAGCAAGCTTGGGGGACAAAACCCCAAGTTTTTTTATCGACCTCCTGCATAAATTGCACTTTTTTGATGATTTTGGACTTTGTTTATATAACAGCAAATTTATTCACTTATAAAGTTGAGTCAAGCGTAAAATCACGTTATTTTTCAGAAATCCTTATAGTCAGGAATTCCTGTAAATTTACCGAGAATATTTGTTGAAAAATATTAAACTGCTGACAAGCTATCCGTGTAATTTCGCTTGGAATCTAAAGACGAACAACGCTAAGTTTAGTGTGGATTTTTAATTTGTAGCAGAAAGTCAGAGGTTTAAGATCCGACTATACTTTTGATTTTTCTAAAAGAAACCTTCTGCTTTAGATCTCCTACCTTCTGCCTTCCTAATTAAGATTTAACTATATAAAAAATGCAAATTTCGTCCAATACTACCTCAACTTGGCAAAGATTAAAAAATCAAGAAATTACGTGTGCTGAAGCTTTAAAACTGTTAGTAGATGAACAGGGAAACGTTAATTATGAACTGCTAGATAACGATGTTAGCTACCGATTCTTACGTCACTTTCCTGATAAAAGTTTATTGCCGCCAACGATTCCGTTATTACTGTGGCGCGGTTGTTATTATCTAGGCAGTCCTGTCAAGATTACTCCTGAAGCGATCGGACTCATTACAAAACGTACAGGTAGCGAAATTAAAATTATTCCGATTTCTGATAAAAGTTATCGAACCTGGTTTCACAGCCAAAATCTCAATAATAATCGCATCAACGCCGCCCCCTTAGTTAACCCGCTGACCGGCGAACAAGAACAGGAAAATATTTCCGAAACTACTCAGATCTCGTTATCGCGGGCGGCGGATCAAATCGAACGCATCAAAACCTTACTTTCGGGGGCGTTACGCAACCGTGCGAGTGACATTCATCTCGAACCGACAGCGGAAGGATTGCGCGTGCGTTACCGTATTGATGGCGTACTGCGTGATATTACCATGCTGCCACCCGAACAAAGCCGCCGCGTGATTGTCGCGCTGAAAGTGATGTCCAATATGGATATTTCTGAAAGTCGCCGCCCGCAAGATGGGCGGATTGAGGAGAAATATTCGACAGCAACGGCTACTGATGTCGGTATGGATATGCGCGTGAGTACGCTTCCTTGCGTCAACGGCGAAAAGGCTGTCATTCGCTTGCTACCGCGTGAAAACCCATTTTCCAATATCGATAGTTTAGGCTTTTCTCCAGAAACATTATCGCTTTACACAAACTGGTTACAACAGCCCCAGGGCATGATTATTCTTACAGGTCCTACAGGTTCGGGTAAAACGAGTACGCTGTATACAAGTCTGCAAAGCGTCGCGAAAGAAAACGTCAATGTAGTGACAGTAGAAGATCCGGTAGAGTACGTCTTACCTCGAATTACACAAACTCAAGTTAACGAAGCTGCAGGAATGACATTTGCTGCTGGTTTGCGGGCAATTTTGCGGCAAGACCCTGATATTATCATGGTAGGTGAAATCCGCGATCGCGAAACCGCAGAAACCGCAGTTCGTGCCGCACTAACAGGACACTTGGTGTTTACAACATTGCACACGAATGATGCGCTCGGCGTGATTCCGCGTTTGAAAGATATTGGACCCGATCCCGCACTACTGAGCGATGCTTTATTAGGAGTCGTGGCGCAGCGGTTAGTCCGGCGTGTTTGTCCCCACTGTGGTGAATCTTATACACCGACAGAAGCTGACTTACGCATTCTGGGAATAGATTGGAGCCAAGCGAATGCATCGCAATGGCGCAAAGGTAAAGGATGTAGTGCGTGTTTTCATTCAGGTTACTTGGGACGCGAAGCGATTGTCGAGTTACTCGATATTGATGATGTTGTGCGCGAAATTATTTACGAAGGAACGATTACTCAACTACGCCACTATCTGCAGGAAACTCATTTTGCTTCTTTCCGAACAGCAGCGATCGCTAAGGTCACGAGTGGTTTGACTACTATAGAAGAAGTATTACGAGTCATCCCGCGTACCGCTTTGTACTCGAAGTCTTCAGTAAAAGACTGGACAAAAGTTAAACGCTTGAGCGCTGTGCAAAGTTATGAATGATGAGTTTTAAATTATGAATAGAATAAACTCAAAACTCACAATTCAAAACTCTGACAATGAAAGCTGTTTTGATGACTGCACCTGGTAATCCAGATGTTTTGCAACTACAGGAAGTCGCGACTCCTAGAATAGAAAACGATACAGAAATCCTCGTGCGCCTGCAAGCTGCAGGTGTTAATCCCATCGATACAAAATTACGCCGGCGCGGCACGTTTTATCCAGAGCAAATGCCCGCAATTTTGGGCTGTGACGGTGCAGGAGTTGTTGAAGCGGTGGGTTCTGGCGTTCAAAAGTTTCGTGTTGGAGATGAAGTTTATTTTTGTCAAGGCGGACTTGGCGGTAAGCAAGGAAACTACGCGCAATACATAGTCGTAGACGAACGTTTTGTTGCTCTTAAACCAACTTCACTATCTTTTGTCGCCGCAGCAGCAGCACCTTTAGTGTTAATTACCGCTTGGGAGGCTTTATGCGATCGCGGACGGCTTCAGCCAGGGCAAAAAGTTCTCATTCATGCTGGGGCTGGTGGTGTTGGTCATGTAGCAATTCAACTAGCTAAGTTGCACGGTGCAACAGTTTGCACAACCGTGAGTTCGCACGAAAAAGCTGCATTTGTCCATCAACTAGGCGCTGATTATGCAATCCTTTACAAAGAAAAAGATTTCGCTCAAGCTGTACTTGATTGGACAGGTGGAGAAGGTGTCGATTTAGCTTTTGATACAGTTGGCGGCGAGACTTTTGCGAAAACTTTTGCAGCAGTGCGCATATACGGAGACCTCGTGACAATCCTTGAGCCAGATGCGGGTACGAATTGGAAAGTCGCGCGCAATCGCAATCTCCGCATTAGCTATGAATTGATGCTCACTCCCATGCTACAGGGACTCACGAGCGCGCAACAACATCAAGCCGATATTCTCAATCAGTGTCGGCAATGGTTTGATGAAGGAAAGCTGAAAATTCACCTCAATAAAATTTTCCCCCTAGAACAAGCAGCGACCGCACATCAAGTCCTCGAAGCTGGCTCGACGATGGGTAAAATTGTTTTAGTGACTGGCAACGAGTGACTTGTACGCTAGCATCTTTTTTCGGTGACGCTGCACTCTGTTTTGTATTCGCGAGTACAACTTATAGACACATGCAAATCGGTCTCCTGAATAGCTAAAACACACTTACACAACTACACTGAAAGTGCTATCAACGCGCGATCGCAATTTTGAACATAAAAGGGTAGTAGACGACTCGATATCAAATTAGCAGCAATAGATTGCTCCATCAGAGTCCGCTTCTGCGATCGCAACTGCGCTGGTAAATCATATATTAACGGAAAAGATAAGTTCTCTAGTTAAACACGTAACAGTGGCTTGAGTAGCAAGCTATTGATGCCTCTTAATAGTTGTGATGTTGAGGAGTGGAACTAATCATTGGGAAAATTGCTTGTCAAGGAAGTCTTTGTGCTGATGACGCAGTTTCCCTTTACCATGAGAATAAATCAAAAATATACATAATTTTACATTGCTTCATCTAATTTTACTTATTCTGTTGATTCCAGCCTTCATTCCACAAATGCTCTTGCTTGCTCACAAGTTCCTCAAATTGTTTTTATAACTTTAAAGTGTCAGCACTCTAATCATTACTCGTTCGCTACCGAGCAAAGCAGGAGGAAAAGTTAAGGAAAAAGATGAAAAGCAACATATGTGTCACAATATTCTCTAATTTGTAATATCTCTTCGTAATTCGAGTTTGCGCCTAAGTACGTTAGTGGCTACGTATAAAACCAAACATGCAAGAAGACAAGAGATAGGGGATAAATAAGTTAAGGTTGCTACATCATCTACTACCTGAAAATACTATCTTTCCACGTCTTATTTCTTAAGTAAAGCAAAGGAGGGATAAGTTATGTCTAACAACAAATTTGGACTTACTTTAAAAAACATACTTCTTGCTCCAGTACGATTAGTTCAATATATCTGGGAAGCAGTTAGTAGAATTTTTGGTCCTAGCGAAGATCGCTATCCCGCTACAGGAGTTCAACCTTTTGAAGGAGAACCAGCTGACGATAAAACAGATGATTGGTGAAATCGTAGCAGGAATTAAAATATTTTTATCTTTGCATAATTGCAGATAAATTGATAAAAATTTGCTCAGATAGGTTGCAGGGATATCGTACTTAACCTGCAACTGTTAGCTGTTAGCTACAGTTTATAAAAACTTAGCTAGCTTCTTGTTGAAAAAAACTCAACTTTAAAAATTTTACAAAATGTCTCCTTAAATAATGACATAAATTGAAGATAAAGGAAACAAACAATGACTAAAACCATTGTAAATTTAACCTTGCCCATTTTAATAGAGGAAATTGAGTTTGCGCTCAATCAATATCCCCATCACCCTTATCAGCAAGCTTTTGCTAATCCTGACTTACGCCAAGAACTCATTGCTTATGTTTTGAGTAGAGTATTGAGTTTATATGTAGTGGTTGATGAGGAAAAACAGCAGCGCATAGATTTTCAACATATGTATCATAAACCAGAGCAGAAAAAAGAAAGAGAAGCTTATATTCATGAGGGAATTCATTATCTCATCGATAAATATGCTGAATACGTACATCACCATATCCCCGCAGAAATAAATTCGGAATCTACTCCTTCTAATTGGTTTGGTTAATTGAATAAAAGGAATTGTATTGATGTCGGCACAAGAAGTGGAAATTGAAGCCAGCGAAATCCTTAAAGGTTTAACTGCAGTAGTTTTGGCACCTATTATCTTTCCTACGGCAGCAACCCTGAGTCATCCTTTAACTCAAGCTGTTCTCAAAGAAAGTATAATTCTAGCAGAAAAAGTACAGGAGAAAACAGCACAAATAGAAGAGACAATAGCAGATTTAGTGGCAGAAGCAAAAGCAGAATTAGTTGCTCGACGCGAAACTGAGATGAGTTCAACAAATAGAGGAGTTACGCGGAATAACTCAGAAGCGAGTGAGTACATTATTAATGTAGTTACTGAGATTAATAAGCAAGTCAAAGAAATGACAAATGGTGTTGCTGATCTACGATTATTACTACCACTAGGACTCAGCGCGATCGCTTTACGCCAACTCCTCACAAAAGGCTTACAAATTGAAGAAATTCCCTGGTATGTCCTCGCTTGGTATGCTTTTGATAGTTTTACAAAACTCAACGAGACGCCAACACTGCGATCGCCGGAATAAGGAGTAATGGTGATTCAAGCAATACATACCGCAGTTCCAGGCAGAGCAAGATATCGCATTGACAAGCTTTATCGCTGTGTAGAACTCAAACAGCATCTGGAATTTCATTTATCCCAACACCCAGGGATTGTCAGCGCTACAGCAAATCCCTTAACAGGCAACATTTTAGTTCGTTTTGAGTTAGATCTCAGCGCTGATGAGGTAGAAAAATTCATTGCAGAAATTGCACGTACTTACAATCCACACGCCGTTGCTCCTCCAGCAGCAAGTAAAAATCTGCAAAAAACTGTCCATTGGCACGCTCTCGATGTCGATGCTGTTTTAGCACAGTTGCAAACATCAAACACCGGATTAACTCAGGTAGTTGCTAGCCAAAACCTACAAAAATACGGCGCCAACACGTTACCAGAAACTGCAACTCGCTCAGAATGGAGTATGCTGCTTGAGCAGTTTCAATCGCTACCTGTTGGTTTACTCTGTATGGCAGCGGGGTTATCGGTGGCAACAGGAGGAGTTGCAGACGCGCTAGTAATTATGGGTGTTGTCGGTATTAATGCTGCAATTGGTTATTTCACCGAAAGTCAGTCAGAAAAAATCATTCATTCGCTCAAAAGCCGCGATCGCCCGTTAACTTCTGTCGTGCGCGATCGCCAAATCGTTGAAATTAATACCGCCGAAGTTGTTCCTGGAGACATTTTAGTTCTCAAAGCCGGAAATTATGTTGCCGCTGACGCGCGATTAATTGTGGCAGAAAACCTGAGTATTGATGAATCTGCACTGACAGGCGAAAGTTTACCCGCGAGCAAAAGCACTGCAACTTTGATTGCTGCTGATATTCCCTTGGGCGATCGCATTAACATGGCTTACAAAGGAACGTTAGTACTTGGGGGACAAGGTTTAGGTGTTGTTGTCGCAACAGGTAAATTTACCGAAATCGGTAAGATTCAAGCGATGATCGGCGAAACGCCCATTCAAACAACGCCCTTAGCACGACAACTTGATGAAGTCGGTTCGCAACTCGTCATGCTTGCCAGTGGAGTTTGTGCCCTCGTCTTTGCGGCAGGATGGCTGCGCGGCTACGGTTTGCTACAAATGCTCAAAACATCAATATCACTTGCTGTTGCGGCTGTTCCTGAAGGTTTACCGACAATCGCAACGACAATTTTGGCGCTGGGTATCCAAGAGATGCGCAAACATAAAATTCTCGCGCGCAGTCTGAATGCAGTTGAAGCTTTAGGGGCAGTCCAAACGATCTGCCTTGATAAAACGGGGACAATTACGAAAAACCAAATGTCCGTTGTTGAAATTCACGCAGACACAAAATCAGTTTCTTTGGTAGATGGACATTTTGATGTAGCAGATGCTGGCACGCTCAAACTGATTCAAATCGCAGTTTTATGCAATGAAAGCGTCGTCACGCGCGATGAACGTGGCGAATATGTTGTCACCGGTTCAGCCACCGAGAATGCTTTAGTTTATATGGCGATCGCTGCTGGCATTGATGTTTTAGCACTCCGCGAACAGTATCCCTTGATTGAAACTCAACCGCGTGCAGAAAATCGCAATTACGTGCGGATGTTGCGCCAGCATCAGCAACATCCCCTGGTTGCAGTTAAAGGTAACCCTATAGAAGTTCTGGATTTGTGTCGTTGGCGGCTCAATGATGGCGAACGGGTACCACTCACTGATAAGGATCGACTGGCGATCGCGCTGGAAAACGAGCGCATGGCAGGTAAGGCTTTACGCGTGCTAGGAGTTGCTTACGGGCACGAAAGTACCGAGTTAATCTGGTTAGGGTTAATCGGTATGGCAGATCCGGTGCGTCGCGGTGTCAAAGATTTGATCGCGCAATTTCATCAAGCAGGGATCGATACAGTTATGATCACCGGCGATCAAACTCCTACAGCTTATGCTATTGCTAAAGAATTAAAATTATCTCGCAACGACCAAATTCAAATTTTAGATGCACAAGATTTAGTGAATATTAACCGCGAGGCGCTGCAAGCTTTGTGCGATAAAGTTGATATCTTTGCGCGAATTAGCCCTGCCAATAAACTGCAAATCGTGCAAGCGCTACAAGCCGTAGGTAAAGTTGTTGCGATGACAGGTGATGGAATTAACGATGCACCTGCTTTAAAAGCTGCCAATGTCGGGGTAGCGATGGGAAAAGCCGGAACCGATGCGGCGCGGGAAGTTGCAGATATTATCTTAGAAGACAACAATCTTGAAACAATGATTGTGGCGGTGAGTCAGGGGCGGACGATTTACAATAATATCCGCAAAGCTGTCCACTTTTTGCTCGCGACAAACCTCAGCGAAATTATTGTCATGGCGATCGCTACAGCTGGAGGTTTTGGACAACCTTTAAACGCACTGCAACTTCTCTGGCTCAATTTAGTCACAGATATCTTTCCCGCTTTGGCTTTGGCGCTAGAACCTGCGGAACCTGATATTTTGCAAAAACCGCCGCGTAGTCCCGATGAGCCAATCGTTAAAGCATCCGACTTTCAAAGAATTCTGTTTGAATCGGCAACATTATCTGGTAGTACTTTAGCCGCGTATGCCTACGGAATTGCCCGTTATGGTATCGGTATGCGAGCAAGTACGATCGCTTTTATGAGTTTAACACTCGGTCAACTTTTGCACGCGCTCAGTTGCCGTACTGAACGTAGGATTTTTGATGACGTCCCAACTAACCATTATCTCAATCTAGCGTTAGGTGGTTCGCTGACGTTACAATTCCTTGTCTTAGCTCCTGGATTGCGCAATTTGTTAAAACTCACGCCGTTGGATGGTTGGGATTTACTCGTTATCGCTAGTAGTGCGTTGTTTCCTTTGGTTGTTAATGAAGGTACAAAAAATCAGGGTACACAGCAATGAAACAAGATTTCATGTTTACCTCCGAGTCTGTGACTGAGGGACATCCTGATAAACTCTGCGATCGCATTAGTGACGCGATTGTCGATCGCTTTTTGCAGCAAGATCCTTACGCGCGAGTGATAACGGAATGTGCCGTTTCTACCGCAATTGTCTTTATCGCGGCGCGGTTTGAACCTAACACAAACGTTGATTTTACCAACATTGCTCGCCAAGTGATTGCACAAGTCGGCTACGACCAACCTGAGTTTAATGCACGCACTTGTAGCATCTTGACTAGCCTCAAAGAATTGCCGCGCGATCGCTTGTATCATTTTGATGAAAATCAGTTATCGGACGCAGACATTGAGCAAATTCCGGTGAAAAATCAAGCTACGGTATTTGGCTTTGCGTGCAAACAAACTCCGGCTTTGATGCCATTACCGATTTGGCTAGCGCACAAACTAGCAAAGCGATTGAGTACTGCAAAACACATCCTGCCCTATTTAGCACCTGATGGTAAAACCCAGGTGGGAGTTGAATACCGCGATCGCCAACCGCATCGCATCCACAGTATCACCATTGTTGCCAGTCAAAATGATACCAAACCGGATTTAGCACAATTACAAGATGACATTCGCCAAACCGTCATTGACGCAGTCTTTGCTGATGAAGATATTCGCCCCGATCCGGCGACGCGAATTTTTATCAACCCTGAAGGTTTATTTGTGACAGGTGGTCCTTACGTCCACGCTGGGTTAACAGGGAGAAAGAATGCTATTGATACCTATGGCGAATACTCGAAGCATAGCGGTGCCGCGTTGAGTGGTAAAGACCCCATCCGCATCGACCGAGTCGGCGCATATATGGCACGGTATGCGGCAAAAAATATCGTAGCAGCAAATTTGGCGGATGAGTGTGAAGTGCAGCTTAGTTATTCTATTGGACTTGCTCGCCCAGTCAGCATTCAAGTCGAAACGTTTGGTACGGGTAAAATTTCCGATACTGAATTGACAATGCTTCTCGAAAAGTATTTTGATTTTCGGTTAGCGGCGATCGTGCGCGACTTCAAACTACGCTTTCTTCCAGCACTCACCCCTGGTGGATTTTATACAAAACTTGCTGCTTATGGTCATGTTGGCAGAATGGATATCAATTTACCCTGGGAAGCAACGGATAAAGTGTCTGCATTAGCGTCCTGAGAAAATCTTAATCCTTGCTATAGGTCATTTTAGGTTTACCATTTTTATCCAAATAACCTTGTTGAATTAAAAACGCTCTTAAAGCTGTTGGAAAATCAGGATATTTATCAATTTCTCGGTCTTCTTGATAAATAGCTAAACCCCAATCAGAGGTGCGATCGTAGTTCGCAAGCATGAACTTCCAACCTTCTTCATATTCTCCTAATAGTGCCTTCTGGGCTACATATCCTGCTAAAATTCCATTCACTTCATGTTGTTCTTTTTTACTTTGGAGAAAGGCTTGATACATTTCCCAAGCACGCGATTTAAGGTACTGAGGATATTGACGAGTTACGTTATTAAACTTACCGTTTATAAATGTATAAATTCTCGACGGCGCGAACGACCCCGCATAAGAACTAAAAGCATAAAGAAATGAGTTATCACTAGTGAGAAATTCTATCTTTCCATCCTTATTGAGATCTTGAAATGTTCCACCAATTCCATCCAGAAAGCCTGTTTCTGTTTGCATGAATTGATGATTTTGAAGCGTATAAATAGTATAATTAGTACAGCAGTGCGCGCCACCACTAAAGGTTCTAACAACGACTTCAGCTATGCCATTTCCGTCTAAGTCTTGCAGGAAAACACCACCAGTAAGTCGAGTATAAGCACCATTGGTTATTTGCGGAACGCCATTATATAAAATTTGGTAACGCAAGTTATCAACTTCATCAAATTCTTCTTTTTTGTCGTAGCTGACAGCTACTTCTATGTTTCCAGCTTTTAGTTTCTCATTTTTGAATGAAGCTGTATCATAATCAATTTCAATCTGAGTTTTAGCTAATACTGGAGTCGTAAAAATAAATAAAGTTGCAAGAATAAAATAACGACTTATTTGCTTAATAGAAGTATTCATAATGTCAGCTAACAAATTATATAATCGGCAGTTGATTATTCAACGATATTCCACATTTTTTAAATCGTCAGCTGCAAAAGTTAACAGTTTAACGTAAAGTTAATTTCTACTTTTTCCGACTCTGCTTTGCTTTACGTTGTGGTGGAGTGCGGTGTGCGCCAAAATATTTTTCACTACGGTAGCGCAGCCAAACTCGCAACACTTGAGGAATTTGGTCTTTCTGTTCTTTGGTGAGAGTGTTGTACAGTTGCAGTGCGCGATCGCGTTCGTGACGACAAGCAGCATTATTATGCGCATCCCAGTAACTTCTCGCTACGCGAATCCGTCGGCAAACTTCTTTTATGAGTGCTTCTTCTGTAAGTGGAGTATCTTTATCTTTTTTAGGCATTGATATCAACAAAAAAGCCTACATATTTATCTTACGAGCTTGGCACTGGACTTTTCTACCATTTCTGGGCTGAGGCGAATTTCTGGCGTAAATGTGCTAGTTATCTTGCACGGTGAAGTAGGAAATACAAATACTCAACATGTGAATTGTCGAGAGTCCGAAAACATCCTTCTTGCATACTGCGTTCGAGAATATTCAGGAGATACTTGTGTAAGCTGGAAACGTTACTCTGCTTGAAGTAGAAACCCTGATTTTGACTTGTTTGAAATCACAGCATTTGGCGGTAGCAGACTTCATCAACAAGGGATTGCAAAACTGCTTTATATAACCCTTCTGAGTGACAATTCGGAACGACCACAAGCTAATAGTTATTAATGCTTAAAAATGGAAGTAGCTAGCGACTAGTAACTAATTACTAACCACTAGCAATGACATTAATTATTTAATACGAAGAATTGCAAATGTGCGTTCTCATTGTTAAACTGGCTCGCGAACTCGTGGGGGTTCTTCGACAACCGATTCGCTAAAAATTGCGAGATAAAGCCAACCAGCAAGTAATGCACCGATAATGGGAGCTACCCAGAATAACCAAACTTGACTTAAAAGCGCTCTACCAACAAAAATGGCTGGACCTAGACTGCGTGCAGGGTTAACTGAGGTATTAGTAACTGGAATGCTAATGAGGTGAATTAACGTTAAGCCAAAACCAATTGCGATGGGTGCTAGGGCTTTAGGGGCGCGATTGTCAGTTGCACCTAAAATAATCATCAAAAACATGAAAGTCATCACAACTTCAGTAATAAACGCTGCTGGCAAATTGTAGCCGCCTGGTGAATGCACGCCATATCCATTGGTTGCTAGAGGATTAGAACCTGCGAGTGTAAAGTCGGAGTTACCAATAGCAATCAGGTAAACAACACCAGCACCAACGATCGCTCCTAGTACTTGAGCAATGATGTATGGTAGTAATTCTGAGCCAGGAAAACGCTTACCTGCCCACAATCCAAATGAAACCGCAGGATTGAGATGACAACCGGAAATATGACCGATCGCAAACGCCATTGTCAATACAGTTAAGCCAAACGCCAGCGATACCCCAACGAAACCAATTCCTAAAGGGAAAGAAGTATTAACACCAATTGTTGAGCTTTCAGTAGTATAAGCTGCGGCAAGTACTGCACTACCACAACCCCCAAGCACGAGCCAAAAAGTCCCAATAAACTCAGCAATACAACGTTTTGTTAGATTCATTTATTAAACTCCATAGATGTATCGATAACGACTGTTACTGAAAAATGCTTTAACACTTTTCATTGATTAGTTGTGTTTAGTTATGTAGCTAATAGAAGCTCAAAGAATGTTTTTTTTCAGACTAGATCGACAAAATAAGAAACTTATAAGAAACTTATAAGAAAAGATTTAACGTATTAAATTCTAGGTTACTAACTGAGTTTTATGAGGCTTGAGTTTTTCTTTTGAAAATATTTTTGATACAAACGACCGCGTAATATTGTGCGATCGCCTTCGGTTTTAGTAATTCCTAAACTTTCCAATTTGCGCGCAATACTTGACTCAATGATAATTTCTTCTTGAGATATTAATTGCTCAACTGCTGCGAGTAATAACGAGTCTGCTTGTAGCGTCGACCAAATTTGTTGCAAGTGATACTGATAAATTCCCATCGACATCATTGCGGCTTGCATCAATTGTTGTAATTGGCATGTGTCGGTTGTGGTTGGGGAAGTTGAGGTTGTCAGGTGGTAAAATGCGAGTTGAATAAGATACGGGTGCCCGCCGACCCACTCCATAAGTTGCGCGATCAAAGCAGAATCTTCCCAAGGCAACTGATAGGCTAAAGCAAGTTGTTGCACTTCTTGAAAGCTAAATTCAGGAAGATAAAGCGTCATGCCAATGTTCAATAGCTGATGCGCAAAGTCTGCGGAAATACACGCATCACTAGAGTAGGCTAAAACTAACCGTAACTTTTGTAGGACTTCATCATACTTTGCTTCTTCATTGAGCGATCGCATCAGCAGTAAAAACTCGCAACAAACATCAGGATATTCAAACAAGCGATTGACTTCATTCAACGACAAAACCAATGGCCGCGGTAATTGTGTTAAGATATGATGCAAGCAAACAATAAAACTAAATTTGCTACCAAGTTCGCTATCCCAGTGTTGCTCCAAGCAGCATGGGACTTGTAGCTGAATGCTGATAGTTTTACATATCCAGCGCAATAACTTACTCAAATCGGCAAGAATGACGCGATCGGCTTGCTGAAAGTCTAGATGAACTGCGTGATAATCAAGTTGCTGAGCGCGGTTGTGAATGCGTAATAGCAAAGAACTCTTGCCCATTTTATGTGGTGCTCTGATCCACGTTAAACTGCCCGATTTAGGCAATTGAGCATACACTTGAGTTTGAATTGCCGAACGTTCAATATAAAATCTAGAGTTTAAAGGAAGAGGACTACCTGGATATTCAGGGACATCAATTGTGGAGAAGCGATCGCTACCCCTGGCATTGGTGAAATATACTGAATGATTTGTAGCTGACAAAGAATTGACTACAAAAGGTGCAGCCTGCTCAGCGCGGGTAGCATAAAAATAATGAAAGTCTAAAGATTCGAGTTTAAGATCGAGAGCTTGAAACACTAAGTGGATTGACTCTTTGTCAACGCCAGTCTGCGCTTGTAAGATTTTACGAACGGTAGCAGCGTTTAGTCCTTGAGGTTCAATACGTTGCGTTTTTTCTGCAATGCGACGCGGCGTTATCTCGCACCCTTCATCCTTAGAAAGCTGCTGAATCTGCGCGTGCAGCTTTTGTAATCCGGCTTGCGTCAGGACTGTTCCTCGATATCGCTTTGGTTTATACAACAGTGCTGATTCCACGTACTTTTACAACTTGAGTCTCATTACTCTTGCATGTTAAGCATAGAAGGAAACAATAAAAAACTTATAAGAGAAAAATATGGAACGTGTAAAACAAGGATACTGAGGACATGGTAGAAGCTCAATTACTCTAGTTGGCTCTGAATCCTGCTATACAATTCATACAGAAGGTCGATTGTCCTTACTCAATAGCAGTTATGTTAGAAGCAAAAAATAAAGACCAACAGCATCCCCTCTACAAGCACGATCGCGCGCTGGTTAATTCTCTACTAACCGCAGCACCTACAGATTTAAATCTCGCGGAACTTGCAAGACTGCGCATTCGTTATAATGGCTTTCCTGGTGCGCGAGACCTGCAAGCTGACTTAGATAAAATTATACAAATGTGGGGTCTCACCGAAGCTGAACTTTTTGAGAAGACGCGTCAACTGCATGCTACCAAGTCAGTTTATACGAATCTTAGCAATAAAAGCGAGACAGAAGATTGGAGTTAGTATCGTTTGACCTTAAGGAGCGATCGCACTTGTTAAATCATCTCCAGCTAAATAATCAGAATATCGGTATCGTTACCTTGTTATAAGTGATTAGTGTCTAGTTACTACTCACCCTTCACTTTCACTGACCATTTTTGTTAACACTAATCAACTACTGCGGAAATAGCTTGAGTGAACTTTCGCGGACATCAAAATTTTGGGGGTGAGGTAAGGCTTGCGTACCTGCTGTTTTTGCTGCATCCGCTGAGCGTTCTAGTAAATCTTCGAGACTTTGTAAAGTGGCGATCGTTGAACTATCAACCGCAACATCTTCACCGCGAGCGGATGCTTCAGAAGTTTCGAGTTTTGCGCTTTTGACTGTAGCAGATACAGAATCTAAAGTTTGTGCGACTTCGATTTGCTGCTGTAATTGATCGGTAGAAGAGACTAAGCCACTCAAGCCATTAATCAGTCGCCGCACGTTTTCGCGAAATGCAGGATCGCCGGTGAGTTCGTCGAGATCTGATGTGATTTTTTGCGCATTCTCAAATGTGACTCGCGCCGAATCTAGCGTTTGTTGTAGTACGACAAGGTTGGTGGGAGTATTTAACGCATTAGAAATATCGCGCAAATTTGCGGATGCTTGTGCAGCATTAGCGGATAATGCTTCCAAGTTTTGAATTAATTCTCCTTGAGTGAAGCGATTCACTGTCGGTGAAAGCGCCCCAACCGTTAAGCGTAATTGTTCGCTGCTTTGATCGATATTTTCTAACACTCGCACAAGCGTTGTGCGGTTTGTCGTGACTAAATTATCAAGATTGTTGACAAGGCGATTGACTTGCACCGTCGTTAACCGAATTTGATCCGCAGTTGCACCAAACTGCGCTGCTGTTTGGGTTGTGGAAGCGGTAATTTCATCGGCGGCGCGTTGTACTGAGTTAGCCGTTGCTGATAGGCTACCAATTTGTTGTTGCGTAGCGCGTGTCAGGCTAGAAAGTTCGCGCGTCAGTTGGGCTACTCCGGCGGCTGCTTGCGAGGCGTTTTTTGTTGCTTCATTCACCGTATTGACGAAGTTAGGATCGCTATAAGCTGTTGTAAAACGCGTAGTCGCAGAAATCAATTGATCGAGGCTAATGCCAATTTCACCTTGTAAACGCGCGCCATTACAAACAATCAACGTGCGATCGCAGTTCGGATCGAGTGGTAGCGCCGTCACTACATTTGGAGGTAACGATGTCTGGGGTGTAATATCGATACTCACTTCACTGATTAATCCTGATTGGTTAGCAGCAATTTGGACATCACGCGGAATAATTAAGTTGGCTGGCGCGATTTCGACATTTACTTCTACGCCATTAGGACCAGGACGAATCGCAGCGATACTACCGACATTGACACCGCGATAGCGGACAACGCCGCCTTCTTGCATTCCACCAACGTTGGCAAACTCAATAACAGCGCTGTAGCTGCGTCTACCAAGCGTGACTCCCCGTAGCCAGAGAACTAACCCAACAAATAACCCGACTCCTAGAAGTAACAATAATCCTACAGAACCTTCTCGAACTGAACGCGATCGCTGCATCTTTTTATCCCCCTGCCCCTACTGTAAACTGCGTTACACTATTTTGAATTTTAGGTTTTAAATTTGAAACACTGTTTAAGATCGAGTTTGGTTCATGAGTTTTCATGTGTGATTCAATAAGAAGGCTCTTGCTAGAGAAAAGTTTTTTGACAATGATAATAGGTCATTGCTCTATAGCAAAGATGAATCTAGTGCTCATTTCCCAAGATGCAAGATGCAGCGACACAGGTTATGAGGAGTAAAGTTGAAGGGCTTGCCTGAATCTGGTCACTTAGTGGCAGGGAGGTGTTAAGAAAATCTTTGTGCTTTGTCTACAAAACTCAAATATTTGCTAATTAATCGCGATTTTAGCAGAAATAGCGATCGCTGCCTCGTTACAAAAAGTATAAATAATAACAGAGTGACAAAGAGTAATAGCCACTTTGCCACTTTATCAGTGTCGATAAAATCAACGTTTATGCTGATAACAAACCTACACCAAGTAAAGGATCAGCCGCAGTCAAAGGATAAAGACGCTGCGCGACTTCAAAACCAGTTCCAGGAAAGTCGGTAAATAAACCATCTAACCCCAAGCTAAAGAATTGCTCGTATTCTAACTCTGGATTACCTTGATAATCGGGAGCTAAGAAAACGTCTTCATCGCGGAAAGTATAAGCGTGAACGAGTAATCCTGCTGCATGGGCGTCATTGATAAGTGATGTGGGAGATTGCAATCTTCCTGCTTCATCAACTGGAACAATCAACCGCTTAGAAGGACCAATACCATCTGCATAAGTTGCGATATTTGTCAATTCATCAGGAGTTGTTAAATCGAGATAAGTGCGCGGATCGCCACTTACGGTAAAGTCATACGGTTGTCCGCTGTCGCCAAGTAGCTGAATTAAAGGAACATTTGTTAATTCATCAAGTTGTTTGAGATTAGCGGTTTCAAACGATTGGATGAACACAGGATCGTCGCGATCGCTATAGCCATTCGCATCAAGAATCTCGACTAAAGGTTCTTCGAGTGATAGCCCAATGCTATCAAAGTAAGTCGGGTGCTTCGTTTCAGGATAGATACCAATTGTACGCCCAACCTCGGCGCTTTTGCGCTGTGCAAGATCGATAATTTCTTGCAAGGTAGGAACTTCGTACAAACCATCATATTCCGTGCTGCGGAGTTCGGGTAAACGTTCTTTAGCGCGGAGAGTCTTGAGTTCAGCTAAGGTAAAGTCTTCGGTAAACCAACCGGTGATTTCTTCCCCGTCGATGATTTTTGTTGTTTTGCGATCGGCAAATTCGGGGCGGTCTGCGACATCTGTCGTTCCAGAAATTTCGTTTTCGTGACGCGCGACTAATACACCATCTTTAGTTGAAACGATATCCGGTTCGATATAATCAGCGCCTTGATCGATGGCTAACTCGTATGCAGCTAACGTGTGTTCTGGACGCAAACCGCTGGCGCCGCGATGACCGATAATCAGAGGACGGGGTGCAGTACTCACAAAATCGGAAATAGAAATCGTACCCGCATCAACTCCTTCAAGAATAGCTAATGTGCCATCCTTGAGACTAATTGTTGTATCACTTCCTGTTTGGGCGATCGCCAAATCGACAAAAGCTAAACCCGCGCCTAAACCAATAACATCAACATCCGATTGAAAGTCGCGAATCGTATTTGGGGATGTGGGAGTTTCTCCAGCGACAATCCAAAATTGATCTTGACCATCACCACCTGTAAGGATGTTATCACCAGCGCCTGCAAATAATACGTCGTCACCATCGCCACCGAATAAGCGATCGCCGCTACCTGCAAACAAAGTATCGTTACCCGCACCACCGTACAGACGATTATCGCCACGCCCTTGGGAAGCATCGAGCATATCATTACCATCACCGCCAAACAAGCGATCGCGGATACCTGCTAGTAATTCATCGTTACCGCTGTCGCCATACAAACGATTTCCACCTTGACCTGCGGTAGCATCTAGAGTATCGTCACCCGCACCACCGAATAAGGTATCGTTGCGTGTCGCGAATAGTTCATCGTCGTTGGGAGTACCAAAGCGGAGGTTACTACCTGCGATCGCACCGATCCCAACACGCGGATCGAGGTTTAGAGGTTGTTCTAACCGCAACACAATAATCTCGTTATGATCGGATTCGGTATCCGAACGCCCGCCTGTTGCAGGGTAATTATTATCGTTAGCGACAAGAATTGTATTTTCGTCGATTACTAAGACGTTCTCGATTGTGACGAAGGGAAAGGTAAATGTTGTGCTAGAGTCAGTATTGAGATCTTGAGGATCGCGAATGTTTAGCAGATCGCCAATTTCTTGTTTGGCAACATAACCATTCGCATCTTGCTGTGACAAATCAACCTTATAAATCTTCTTAAATTGCGCTGCGTCTCCACTTAAATTGTCGCGCTCAATGACTAAGTATTCGTTTTCGTTGATAACGGCAAAATCCCCAATTGCGTAGTCAGGATTTTCTTTGCGGTAATAGCCTTTGATACCAGTAAATTCTTTCGCTGCTAAATCGAATTCATAAATTCGCAATGCATCTTCTGGATCGCCTGCTACGCTTCCTTCGAGTAAAGCGTATAGCTTTGTTTTATCAGGAGTAATTGCTAAGCCTTCGTAGCCTCTAGAACGATTTAAATTTGCCGTTGCATTACCTGCTAACACATCAGGGTTGTCCGGCGATCGCACAAAATCACCGTTAAAGTCTGGTGTGGGAATTGGTGCGTCTAAAAGTTTACCTGTTCGATCGAAATGTAATAAATAAGGTCCAAACTCTTCGCCTACCCACAGCGTTCCATCAGCCGCAACGACAAACGACTCTACATCAAAATCAAAACCAGTTAAAAGGCGGGCATTAGTGTTCTCATTCTTGATAGGAAAGGGTATTTTATTATCAGGGTCGGCAAGCTGGATAAAGTTCAATACATCTACGCTACCGTCTTTATTTTCTAATCCGCGAAAGTTTGGCTCAATGCGGTAGATACGTAGGAGATAATCTTGACTATTTAACTTAGCACCAAAGCCATTATCTGAAAGAAACCAGAAAGAATTTTCGTCAGCAAATTGAACTGCACTAAAACCTTGAACAGGTTGTCCAGGAAATCGCGGTTCAGCTTTGAGCGAACCATCATCATTATATTGCCCTGATGGCGGTCCTTCGGCAAAAGTATCTGCGGGCAACTTAGCAAAACCTTGGAGTTGCAGCATCGTTCGACTCCCCTCCTTACCATAATTAAGCGCACAGCAAAACGGGACTAGACGTAATGCAGTTTGACAAACAATCCGCATCGAAAGACATAGGTAAAGACTTTCAATTTCAGGAGATGGGGTGTAGCAACTGCGCTAGTCCTGATTATTTAATTCGGCTTTCAATTCTTAAAGTGGAATGAAAGCATAAAGCCTGCGATCGCAGCATTAACAATATCTCACTCTATTGTTAAGAACTGACTAACTTTGCATTAATAGACTGCCATAATTTAGTTAATGAGCGCTTAGTGAATTTTTCATCACTAGCCACTAGTTACTAATGTAATCACAGTCACTTCTGGAGGACAAAAAAAGCGCCCAGGAAGGTACGTTCCCAAGCCGCGATTGACATACAACTGATTTTCACCAACACGATGATAGCCTTGCGCCCATTCCCAATGTCGGACAACTTTAGCGCATTCTTTTTGCATAAATGGTACCCATCGCCGCATTTCTTTGGGAAGGCTACGCCGAAAATCTTTGTAGATAGATATCGCAGGTCCCATACCAGGAATGGTAAACTGACCGCCATGCGTATGACCGGATAGCTGCAAATCAACACGCCATTTTTTTAAGACTTGGGCAGTATCAGGATTGTGTGATAGAACGATGCGCGGTATGTTTTGGTCGAGTTGACGCATCACAGGTTTGACTTTAAACTCTTTTGACCAGTAATCAGCAAGTCCGACAATCGGTAATCCTTTCCCTAAAGGATACGCGATTTGATTCCACAGGACGTTAATATCAATGCTAGTCAGCGCTTTGGTAATTTCGGCTTGCGATTCGGGGTAATATATATCGTGGTTTCCGAGTACCGCACAAATTCCCGCACGACTTTGCAGGTGTTTGAGTCGCAGTATCAGTTGGTGAATCGGCGTAGGATCGTCGGTGACATAATCGCCTGTGAGAACAATGAGATCCGGTTCAGCTTCGTTGCTGGCGGCGATCGCTTGCGCTAACATTTCTTCGGACAGTCGCAAGCCATCGTAATGCAGATCCGATAGTTGCACCAGCTTTGTCCCCTGTAAGGAGGAAGGAAGATCGGCGATCGCAACTGTTAATTTCTCTACACTCAAAGATCCAGATAACAGCCAGTGCATATAGCTTGTATTCACTCCTCGTTTGGTAGCGCTTCCAGCTTAGCAAAACCTGAAGTAGTACCAAGGTGCATGCACAGTGTTACTGTACTCGAATGCTCTCTACTAAATTTAAACTGATTTTTCCACCTACCTGTTCTTACAATAAAAAGTAATTAAATGACCCGATGGAAGTGAACAATGCCAATTTTAACTCTGACTAATGAGCAAGTTGTTGAGTTAGTCAAGTAGTTACCTGTAAAACAGCAGGTAGCTTCTATTTCATTGCAACTATTTCATCGAAATGAGTCGCGCTTGTTTCATTATTTATCAGTAATAATTGTAGACGTTAACTTGGAATTAACCGAGCGATCGCAGTAAGCGAAACATTTTTTCTAAGATGCTTTGTAGCGCGTAATTTTTTTCGTATTTCTCTTGTGTTCGAGCAAAAGCGGCTTTACTGACGACTTCTGCAAGCGTGGGATAAATATGAATCCCTCCTAAGGCAGAAATTTTCAGATTATGTGACATTGCTAAAACAATTTCATGAATTAATTCGCCTGCGGCTGCACCTACAATATGCGCGCCGAGAATTTCGCCGTTGCGTTTCGTGATGATTTTAGCAAAGCCTTGCGTTGCGGCTTCCGCTTGGGCGCGGTCTACATCTGCATATTCTTGTTTAATCACATCGATACGATCGCCATACCGCTGTCGCGCTTCGGCTTCAGTTAAACCAACGCGCGCGAGTTCAGGATCGGTAAATGTCGCCCAGGGAATGACGCGATAATCAACTTTGAGTATTGGCAAGAACAAGGCATTTCGGATAATCGCATTTGCTTCATGACCGGCAACATGAGTAAATTGATAACCACCAATCACATCACCGCAAGCATAAATTCGCGGGTTGGTTGTTTGCAGTTTGGCGTTGACGCGAATTCCTTTTTTCGGGCTTTGTTGCAGTTCAACACCGGCGGCTGCTAAATTTAACGATTCCACATTGGGATCGCGCCCCGTCGCAACCAGAATTCGATCGACGGCAATCTTTTCATTGTTAGTAATTAAGTACTTTTTACCATTGACAACTTCGACACGTTCCACTCGTGTTTTTGTCAAAACGCGAATTCCTTCGGAAATGAGTTGCTGCTGAACTACAGCGGCGGCTTCGGGATCTTCTTTGGGTAAAAGGCGATCGCTACTGCCAATAATCGTAACTTGAGAACCTAGCCGTGCAAAAGCTTGCCCTAATTCACACCCGATTGGTCCACCGCCAATAATACCTAAAGTGTCGGGACGATCCGTAATTTCAAAAACTTCTTCATTCGTAATGTACCCTGCTGCTTGTAATCCTGGAATTGCAGGAATTGCAGGGCGCGAACCTGTCGCAATTACAAATCTTCTAGCTGTTAAGCGACGATTGTTAACGACAAAGGTGCGTGAATCGACAAATTCCCCATTCCCAAAAATCACTTCAGCACCCAAAGCTGCAAATCGCTGGGGTGAATCATGCGGTTCAATCGCTGCGATCGCACTTTGCACGTGTCCAATGGCTTTGGCAAAATCGATTTTGCGATCGTGACAGTGAATTCCAAACCGCGCGGCGTGTTTAACTTCGTAAGCAACGCGAGATGCGTGAATTAAAGATTTACTCGGAACGCAACCATACCACAAACAATCACCACCCAAGCGATCGCGTTCAACTAAAGCAACTTTGGCTTTGAGTGCAGCAGCGACTCCCGCAACGACTAAACCACCCGAACCACCGCCAATCACAACCAGATCGTATTCTACTGCCATAATATTTCTTGCTACATACTTTTATTAAATTGATTTGCTAATCGCTAGCCACTGTTCACTCCCCATAAATCGTAACGACGACTTTCCGCTGGCGTGGTTTGATGTCACATTCTAGATGAAAGATTTGTTGCCAAGTACCTAACTCAAGCTTGCCATTTTGCACAGGTACTGTTAACGATGGACCTAGCCATGTAGCTTGCAGATGCGAGTGTCCGTTGCCATCATGCCACATTTGCTCGTGTCCGTATTCGCGACTCGGTGGAATGAGTTTATCAAGCAGTTCGGGTAAGTCACGCTGCAATCCTGGTTCAAATTCAATCGTACCAATCGCGGCAGTACTACCCACATTAAATACGTGCGCCATTCCGGTTTTGATTCCCGACTTTTTCACAATCGAGTTAACCTGATCGGTAATATCATGCATATCCCCGTGCGTTTGCGTTGATAAAGTGATGTGGTTTTGGTAAATCACGATCGACAACACTCAAAAAACTCTAATCTGGCGTAATCCTACACTAGCAAGTCAGACACAAATCTGATGCAGATACAGTTACCCATTACCTGTTACCAATGATCTTAGACACCGCTAAATCTTATCTACTCGCAGAAGTTGCACCCTTCGCTAACGAAATCGACACAAACTCCGATATATTACTGAAAGCTCTTAAGGGATTAGGTAATCTCGGTTTACTTGCTCTACGAGTACCGCAACAATGGGGTGGAGTTGGTATTAGCGACCGAGATTTTGCCAGTTTTCAAGAATTGGTAGCTAGGTATTCTGGTGCATTAGCTTTTTTGCAAACACAACACCAAAGCGCTGCGGGGATGTTGATGCAAAGCAGTAATTTGGCGCTACAGCAAGCGTATCTTCCACGCATGGGTAACGGAGACGTTTTACTCGGTGTTGGCTTTTCACATATTCGACGGCTAAAAGATTCCATAATCGCGATACCTGTCACCGGAGGCTATCAAATCGATGGTGTTGTTCCTTGGGTAACTGGTTGGAACTTGTTTGCTGAATTTATCGTTGCTGCAACTTTACCTGATGGTGGTGCTGTTTTTGGGATTGTCCCTTTTGTTGAGACGCAACAAGCTACAGGTGGCGTTATTCGTTTTAGCCCTCCAATGCAACTCGCCGCGATGCGGTCGACAAATACAGTTAGCGCGACTCTTACTCAGTTCTTTTTACCAAGCGATCGCGTTGTTTTTATAAAACCTGCGGGGTGGATTCATGATAACGATATCAAAAATGTGCTGCGCGCAACTCCATTAGCTATAGGATGCGCAATGGCGGGGTTGGATATTGTCAAAGCAACAGCACAAACGAAATCTTTAGCTTTTATTGATGAAGCTTTTGCGGCGTTAGAACGAGAATTGAGTGAATGTCGAGAGGCGATCGCGCAAGCACAACATTCCACATTTACACAAAAAGTACAACTTCGCGCCTGGGCGATTGATTTAGCAGTACGCATTGCATGCGCCGCAGTAACAGTTTCGAGTGGTAGTGCTAATGATACTGCGCATCCAGCACAACGAGTTTATCGCGAAGCGATCGTATACACAGTTTCGGGACAAACTCCCGCAATTATGAAAGCAACTTTAAAGCAATTAACTTCCCCACCGCGATATCACTCAAAACCAACTCAAACCATCTCCTATTCACAAGTCATTCATCTCAGTCACGTAATTCACCCTCATATTCCTCAATGGCTAGGCGATCCGCCTGTCGAATTTGAAACTGTTGCCGAGTTGCATCAAGATGGTTATTACCTCCGACGTTTTGCTTTCGGCGAACATACTGCAACGCATATCAACGCGCCTAAAAGTTTTTACGCTGATGGAATAGGAATCGATCAATATCCTGCGGATTTGTTAGTTGTCCCTGCGGTTGTGTTGGATATCCAAGCGCAAGCAGCAAATCCTGACTACGCGTTGAGCGTTGCTGATATTCTAAATTGGGAGCAACAACACGGTGAAATTGATGCTGGATGCGTGGTGTTACTGTACACAGGCTGGCAAAACAAGTGGTGGGATCGAGTTGCGTTTCTCAATGCTGATGCAGCAGGTAATCTTCATTTTCCAGGATTTAGCCGCGAGGCGACGCAGTTTTTACTACAACGACAAATTGCAGGAGTAGGAATTGATACGCACGGTGTCGATCCTGGACAAGATACCACATTTGCAACAAATCGCTTAGTGTTGGAAAAACCAAGAATTGTCTTGGAAAATTTAACAAATCTCGATCAATTACCCGTACGTGGAACTACGCTAGTAATTGGGATTTTACGCCTACAAAATGGTTCAGGTTCGCCAGCTGCGGTGATGGCATTTGTTCCATAATTGTGAAGTCATTTTTTAAATTCGCATTTTCTTCATCAAGTTTCATCGATTCTTCATCATCACTTCCGTATATTCACTATAGTTGTGGTGCTAGCATAGCTTTTAAATACTAATGAAGCTCCAATTATGGAGTGCTTTATCCCAAAATATACTGAACTTGATATTCTTTAAAATTTCTAACTATGCCTGCAATATTAGAACATAACTTCACACAGGACTTTACTCATTTTGAGCAACACGTTGCTAAAATTTTTCACAAACATGGTTGGATTGTAGAAACTGCTAAACCTAATCAACCTGGATACGATTTAGTTCTTAAAAAGAATCATTGTGTTGCAGCTGTACAAGTCAAATGGCTAAAAAATAATGCAACATCAACACAAATATCAAAGTTTGCTGATTATCTAGATTCGCCTGAAGGTAAGAAGTTTAATGCTGGGATTTTTCTCACAACAAAAGGTTTCGGCGGTCCAGCGCGTGCTTTAATTAAATCTTGGGGCAAAGATAGTAAGATCCGTTGTGGTGTTGCAACTGATAGTAGTTTTAACTTCATAAATGGTGATGTTGAAGTAACGCCACCACATGAACCCCCCAAGCCTGGCAAAATCTATTTCGGTGTGTTTACATGCAAAGGTGGAGTAGGTAAAACAACAGTTGCAGCACATTTAGCAGGTGCATTTGCGTTACAAGGTTTCAACGTTGCACTTGTCGATTTAGATCCTGAAGAAAATTTACAGAAGCTTGTCGGGGATGGTGTTTATGTTCCTAATCCTAAAGGAATAGGAACAACTATTGAAGTATTTAAAGGTGAAGATTGGGATGAAGATGCGGCACGCGATGCCAAGATTGTGATTTTTGATTGTTCGCCAGCAATGGAAAGAAATCATTCCGAGTTGGTAGCAAAATTTGATTATTGTATTATTCCTACAACTTTAAATCCTTTGGGTATTAATAAGCATGGAAAAGTTATTCAAGAAACGGTAAAAGATATACGTAAAATTAATAAAAATGCACATTTATTCGTATTAGTCAATAACTTTAAAGACCCTGGATACAGACGTTTGCAGATTTTGAAAAGATCTTACGCAGATGTTTATAAAGAAACGAGTAAAATAGACGATAAGTTTCACTGTATCGACCCTGAGGAAGTGTGTATTCGTGCAAGCGATCTTCTTTATTACTGGGGTATTCATATATTAGAAAGTCCAGACAATCCCCGTAGTGAATTAGCGTTTAACTTAATTGGTGGAAGATGTTATCCGCGTGAAGATTTTATTAACTTAGCAGATTATATCGAGCAGAAAGCGGGAATTGGAATTTTGCGGGAATAATACTTTTTCAGTTGAGTGGCTAGTGAGTGGTTACTTTTTGCTTAAAATCGCCTTCCTCAATGCTCATCATGTAATATAAATGTACTAACAATGCCAATTTAGCGAGGGAGAGTTTTACGATGTCGTCTACGGAAGAAAAGACAATCTCCCAAGATGTGGGGTGGGATTGGGAACCGCCGATGCCACCCACTGATTTGATATTCGATGATGGTGAACCCTTGGAAAGCAATCGCCACCGTATTGCCATAAATGTCTTGATTCGATCGCTAGAACAAGCTTGGTCGGACCGCAATGACTTTTTTGCAGGCGGTAATATGTTCATTTACTATAGCAGTACTCAAGCACGCAATCGCGACTTTCGCGGACCAGATTTTTTTGTTGTTTTAGATGTTGATGGCACGAAATCGCGTCAAGGTTGGGTAGTGTGGGAAGAAGACGGGCGATATCCAGATGCGATCGTCGAGTTGATGTCGCCGTCAACAGCGGAAGTAGATAAGGTAACAAAGAAAGAGATTTACGAACGCACGTTTAGAACGCCAAATTATTTCGTGTACGATCCTTTTAATCCGAGTTCGCTACAAGGATGGCAATTAGATGCTAGTCACCGCTATCAACCGTTAGAAGCAAACGAACGCGGATGGCTGTGGTGTGCAACTTTGGGCTTTTGGTTAGGTATTTGGGAGGGAACAATCGAGCGAGAAACCGCACCCTGGTTGCGTTTTTTTGATAGTTCTGGCAATTTAGTCTTATTACCCGAAGAAGCAGCGCAAGCAAAAGCGGAACAAGCCACTCAACAAGCTGAACAAGAACGTCTAAAAGCGGAACAAGCTACTCAACAAGCTGAACAAGAACGCCAGAAAGCTGAACAAGAACGTCTAAAAGCGGAGCGCTTAGCAGCACAATTAAGAGCATTAGGAGTAGAACCCGAAGTGTAATCAGTCTTTAGGCGATCGCTCCTAATTGACTTACCATAATGACTAGCGTCAGAACCCCCAATGTCAGCATTAACCCTGCTGGCATAAATTTACGTGTTTTTACGAATCGAATTGTAAATACAACTACTAAAATAGCCGTAACAACTAACGCTAAAAGGAATCCCCAAGCTTGTCCTTGTAGATAAAAAACTCCCCCAGCTATCAGCAATAAACCGCTAATGATTCCCGAAATTAAAGATGCCGTACTTCGAGCTTGCGTGTAACCAATAATACCGCCAATGATGGCAATAATTCCGTAGGCGATCGCTGCAATAATAGCTACATTCATTTCTAAGATCTGATTCCAAGTGCGTTATTTATATCAATGTTTGAAACGCTTTCATAGTAAGCTGTTTTCTACACAAATTATTTAACTATCAGCAGACAATTTACCATAACGGAGGTAAATTGCTATAAGAATTCATGGATAATCACATCAGTAGCTCAATACAAACTTTAAGATGTCAAGCAGCATCGTTGCTACTATATCAATCTGTACTGCATAACGAAGTTGGTCAAGCTTTTTTACATTTATTACAAACACTCAGCAACGGTGGAGATCGAATCAGTTGTTTGCAAGCGTATGGCAACTACTTCAAGGTTTTAGCAGCAAGTAACCAAAGTTGGCAAGACTACCTCATCGCGCAAATTCTGCAAGACGATAACCCCTTCTCGCAACAAGTTCAGCGAACAGACGCCTTACCGCCAGTTCTCTTAACGGCTGCAAAACAAGACTTACAAGCGTTACAGAGTCTTTATCAATGCGGTGGCGAGACTTTGAGTCAGTGGGTACAAGTTGTCACAGGATTACAAACACCACTTGCGGTATGGGATACTCAAGCGCAAGAAACGTACGAAATTCCTTTCCACCAAACAGAAAATTGGGCAAGTCTTGTATCAGATTTAGCTGCTTATTACCGTAGATTTGGCACAGGTTTATTTGTAAATCGTGCTTTACGTTGGCAAGCTGGAGAATTTGTTGCTATTGCACATCCAGATTCGATTCAACTCAATCAACTTGTAGGTTATGAACTGCAAAAAGAAACTTTGCTCAAAAATACCGAGTTTCTTTTATCTGGATATTCTGCCTTACACGTACTGCTTTACGGTAGTCGCGGTTCAGGTAAGTCATCGTTGGTAAAAGCGTTGTTAAATCACTATCAAGACCGCAACTTGCGCTTAATTGAAGTGGCTAAGTCAGATTTAAAAGATCTACCGGAAATTGTTGAAAAATTGCGTAGTGTTCCCCAGAAATTCATTATCTTTGTTGACGATCTTTCGTTTGAAGAAGACGATGACGCGTTTAAAGCTTTAAAAGTTGTTTTAGAAGGTAATTTAACTGCGCGATCGCAAAATGTTGTAGTTTATGCTACCTCTAATCGACGCCACTTGATTCGAGAATTTTTTGACGATCGACCACAGGCGAGAGATCGTGAAGAAGTTCACGTGTGGGATACTATGCAAGAAAAGCTGTCGTTTAGCGATCGCTTCGGTTTGACTTTGACTTTTGAACCCGCAGATCAGAAGACATATCTAAGTATTGTGCGTCATCTCGCCGCGCAAGCAGGAATTTCTCTTTCGCCAGAAGATTTAGAATATCGTGCATTGCAATGGGCAACGCGGCATAATGGACGATCGGGACGTACCGCACGACAGTTTGTTGATTTTCTTAAAGCCGAATTAGCAGTTTTTGGTTCTTCTCAAACCTAACTGTTAATCTGGATGCAGTTTTATAACCATTAAGATAAGCGATCGCGCTATGGTTAACAATCGAATTGTATTAGGTGCAGTTGCCTTTGGTGTCAGCTTTGGAATCAGCTTCCTGGCGAACAGAAACGCAAATCGGGCGTTACTTACAGGTTTAATCACTCTCCCTGCTACCTACGCAGCTGCAATTGTTGTCGATCGGCGTCAAAAACATCGCGAACTACTCGTCTTAGCATCTCAACGCCAGAAAATTCACGAACTAGAAACTCAAGAAGTTAACATGAATCGCATTCTCTCGAATGCAAACTTAAAAAAACAAGAACTAGAAAATAGCATTAATTATCTACAAACCGAGTGCCATCAACTACGCAGTCAGTTTGAAGTTAGGCATCAATATAAAGACGATTTAGAAAAAGAATTAGAGATTTTAAAAACGAGTCTCCGCGAACTTGAGCAAGAAAAAGCAACGCTGTTTGCAGAAAAGAAAGTATTAGAAGAAGATTTTACTACAAAAACACGCTCTAAAGAAGCTTTAGAACAAGAAATTTCTAACTTACATCAGCAAAAATCAACTTTATTATCTCAGTTAGAAAGTTTAAATTCTCAGTATAATCAAATAGTTAAAAAAATACAAATAGAACAAATAAAATTCACGCACCAAAAGTCTGAGTTAGAAGCTGACTTACAAACTTTTAAAGAACAAAAGCGACAAATAGAACTTAAAACTTACATCATTCAAAACCAAGTTGAAAAACTCGAACACCATAAGAAAGAGCTTCAAGAAAAGCTTAACTCCCTCAAAACGGAGAAAGAAGAAGTACGCGCGATTCTAGAAGCGTTACAACTTCAAAAAGAGCAACAACAAACTGAATTACTTGCTTTACAAGAAGAACGAAATCAACTCCAAAGCCAAATTTTAGAGTTTCACCAACAGATAGAAGCTTTAATCGCCGAACCGGTAAGCGACAATCATCAGGAAGATACAGAATTTCCCTTTCTCGAATTAATTGATAGCTTAGAAACACCAGACATAGAAGTTGATCTGTCCCCCGAACTGGCACCAGAGTGGAATGAGTTTATGGAACAGCTTCCTGGGTATCAAATTCAAATTTTAAAAGTTATTTTAGAGCAAAATAACCCAAACCAATTTATTAAAGAAGTTGCCGAATCGAAATTAACAATGCCTGCGCTGTTAATTGATAATATTAATGAACGCGCTATTAATACTATTGGCGATCGCATCATCAATTTTGACTCAAAGCAAGTAGAAATTATCGAAGATTACCGCGAAAATGTGAAACAAGTCATTCAGGTATATGAAGGTATAATGGGTAGCTAACTATAGAGATTTAAATTAAATGTCCAAAAAAATCAGTAAACGAGTTGCGAGTGCTATTATTAACTCTTTGAGTGCTGGCGTTGTACCGAGAATCGGAATCGACAACGTAGCGGTGGGTAGAGAGAAAGAAATCAAAAGTCTTTTGCAGAATTTGGAAGATGTTGCACAAGGAGGTGCTGCATTTCGCTTTATTGTGGGAAACTACGGTTCAGGGAAAAGTTTTATGTTGCAACTGCTGCGCAATCAAGCAATGGAACAAGGATTTGTCGTAGCTGATGCTGATTTATCGTCTGAAAAGCGACTAGCAGGAACAAATCAAGAAGGATTAGCAACTTATCGCGAATTGATGCGAAATATGGCAATTAAAAATCGCCCTGAAGGCGGTGCATTAGTTTCTATATTAGAAGGTTGGATTAATAAAATTCAACAAGAAGTTGCAAAAGAAACCGGAACCCGCCCGCATGACGATCGCTTTGACGATTATGTAGAAACTCGCATTCAAGAAGTTGTTGCAAATATAGAAGGATTAGTTCACGGATTTGATTTTGGTAACGTTATCAGTGCGTATTGGCGTGGATATCGATTAGGAAATGACGATCAAAAAAATGCAGCTTTACGGTGGCTGCGCGGTGAATTTAATACGAAAACCGAAGCAAGATCGGCATTAGCCGAAGTGCGCGTAATTATTGACGATGATACTTGGTACGACTATATTAAATTAATTGCTAAATTTACTGCGGATATTGGTTATCAGGGACTTTTAGTCTTTCTCGACGAAGCTGTACATTTATATCGAATTGCGAATGCGATCGCCCGCGAAAAGAATTACGATAAACTCCTGGCAATTTTTAATGATACGATGCAAGGTAGAGCCGAATCTTTAGGAATTTTTGTGAGTGGTACTCCAAATTTTTTAGAAGACCCCAATCGCGGACTTTTTAAAAACCCTGCTTGGCAACGACGCACTAAAGAAAGCCGTTTTGTAAAACAAGCTGGTATGCAAGATACTTTTAGCCCAGTGGTGCGTTTGACTCCTTTAAATTCAGCAGAAATTTATGCACTTCTACAACGAATAGCTGATGTTCATGCTGTTAATTTTGGCTATGAAGTCAAGTTGAAAAAACAAGATTTTCAAGATTTTGTGCAAGCTGTCGAAAATCGTTTGGGTGCAGAAGCGTTATTAACTCCAGGGGAAATCGTCCGCGACTTTATCGGTGTTCTTAATGTTACCCACCAAAATCCAGCGATCGCATTTTCGCAACTGATTCGCGGTTCAGATTTACACCTAACTTCTAGTAAAGTTGATGCTGACGACGCTGCGGAATTTAGTTTATGAGTCCAGATGCATTTCATAAACTCGCGCCTTTTATCCAGCAATACATATACGATCGCAACTGGAGTGAATTACGTTCAGTACAAATTGCTGCCTGCGAAGTTATCTTTGATACTGACGCTCACTTATTAATTACCGCTGGTACGGCTGCGGGAAAAACCGAAGCAGCATTTTTACCTGTGTTAACTCTACTGCACGAACAACCATCGTCAACGATTGGCGCATTATACATAGGTCCTATTAAAGCATTAATCAATGACCAATTTGAACGGTTAAATGATTTAGTTAAAGAAGCTGATATTCCGGTTTGGCATTGGCATGGTGACGTTGCGCAAAGTCGTAAAAATAAGCTACTGAAAAACCCACAAGGAATTCTCCAAATTACTCCAGAATCTCTAGAAGGGTTGTTACTCAGAAATTACGACTTAACTCGCCTGTTTGGTGACTTGCGATTTGTCATTATTGACGAAATTCATGCTTTTATGGGTTCTGAACGCGGCTATCAAATTCTTTGTCAGTTAGCACGTTTAGAAAATGCTACTTACAATTATCCTCGGAGAATTGGTTTATCTGCAACGTTGGGCGATTACTCTTTGGCAGAAAAATGGCTGGCTTCTGGTACAAATAGAATTGTCATCACTCCTCAGATAACAGCAGAAAAGCGCCAAGTTAAATTAGCTGTAGAACATTTTTACGTTAACGCGCAAGATAGTAGTCATTACTACAAATATATTTTCAATTTAAGTCATTGTAAATGTTTAATATTTGCAAATAATCGTTCGCAAACTGAATCAGTTATCGCCTCTTTGCGTCAACTTGCACAAATAGAAGGATTACCAGATATTTATCACGTACATCACGGAAGTATATCGGCTTCTTTAAGAGAAGCGGCTGAAAAGGCGATGCGCGATACAACTTTAGCAGTGACAGCCGCAACATTAACGTTGGAATTAGGAATTGATATTGGACAATTAGAACGAGTTATTCAGCTAGAAGCACCATTGAGTGTAGCAAGTTTTTTGCAACGTTTGGGACGTACTGGAAGACGCGGCGAACCTGCGGATATGCGCTTTGTTTGTGCAGAAGACGAGTTATCGCTTGAAGCATCGTTACCCGCACAAATTCCTTGGCAACTTTTGCAGTGTATTGCCATTATTCAACTTTATCTCGAAGAACGTTGGATTGAACCGATACAACCCCTGAAATATCCGCTTAGCTTGCTGTATCACCAAACGATGAGCATTTTAGCAGCAACAGGAGAATTGTCGCCTGCGGCTTTAGCCCAGCAAGTTCTTAGTTTACCACCGTTTACTGCGATCTCAAAAGACGACTACAAAATCCTACTACGCTATTTAATCGATCTCGATCATATTCAGCAGGAGTCGGGAAAGTTAATTATTGGTTTAGCTGGCGAAAAAATTATCTCAAAATTTCAGTTTTATGCAGTATTTCCTGACAATGAAGAATATACAGTAAAAACCGATTCTACAGAAATTGGCAGTATTCTAACTCCACCACCTGTGGGAGATCAATTCGGTTTAGCCGGAAGAACTTGGGAAGTTTTAGATGTAGATTTTAAAAGAAAAACAATTGTTGTTAAGCAAGTTACGGGAAGCGCTAGCATCGCTTGGCGTGGGGGAAGCGGTAATATTCACACCAAAGTTTTGCAACGAATGCGTAAGGTTTTATTAGAAGATATAGAGTATAGTTATCTCCAAAAAAATGCACGCGATCGCCTGCAAAAAGCACGACAACTTGCAAAACGAATTGCTTTAGATAAGATTGTGCAAGAAGATGATGCTTGTTATCTTTTTCCTTGGATGGGCACAGTTGCCTATAGAACGTTAGAAAGAGTTTTAAACTACTGCTTGAGAGAAGAATTGGAAATAAAAAGCATGACAGGAATGAATCCCTACTTTCTTAAACTTAAAGGCAAAAAGATGACGCAGCTTTATGATGTTATGACTTCATTAGGCGATCGCCACATTACTACCCAAGATTTAGTAGCAGCAGCTGAAGCCCCAAGAATTCAAAAATACGATGAATTTATCCCACCAGTATTACTACGCAAAGCTTTTACAACCGATTATCTCGACCTTGACGAACTGAAGCAATGTATAGCTGTTTGGTAAGCTACTTATCGAACACTGCGATTGTGAGGTGCGAATGCAGGTTTTCATCTTCCTCAAATTATTTTTCCTAAAATGGCGTTTACTTATCACCGTACTGTTCGCTTTCAAGATACCGATGCAGCTGGTGTTGTTTACTTTGCTAACGTCTTGGCGATGTGTCATGAAGCTTACGAAGCGTCGCTAGCAACATCAGGGTTCGATCTGAAGGTTTTTTTTAGCAATCCTGCGGTGGCGTTTCCGATTGTGCGTGCGAGTGTCGATTTTTTTCGCCCGCTATTTTGTGGCGATTCCTTATCGATTCGCTTGATTCCGCAAAAATTACAAGCAGATTGTTTCACAATTGCTTATGAGGTGATGGCGACGGAAAAGGTTGTCGCAAAAGCAATGACTCAACACGTTTGTATTGATGCGGAAAGTCGAAAAAGGCAAAGTTTATCGGTGGAAATGGAACAATGGTTGCAGCAGTGGGGGGACAGATAGCAGGGATAGATATATCTACTTTTGGAGTAAGGTTAAAGCGAGTTGTTGTAAAGATTGACGATTGATTTTACCTTGGGAGTTGCGGGGTAAGGTGGTGAGGGGAATCCAATGTTTGGGAATTTTGAATTTGCTGAGTTTGCTTTTGAGGGTTGTTTGTAAGGTTGTTGCGGATGTGTTTGATTTGGGAACGTAAATCGCTGTTACAGCTTGTCCCCAGTGAGGATCGGGAATGCCGATGACGCATATATCCGTTACCATTTGGGTATCGCGGATTGCTGTTTCAACTTCGACGGGATAAACGTTTTCGCCACCTGTAATGATTTTGTCGCTGCTACGCCCAATGATGTTTAAATATCCTTGACTATCGAAATAACCTAGATCGTCTAGGGTAAGTTCGGGTTGGGTAAAGATATGCGGATAGTAGCCTAGCGCTAAAGATTCGGCTTGAATTTTAATGTTACCCTGTTGATTGCAAATGGTCACTTGCGCGTGAGGTAAAACTTTCCCACAGTTGGTTTTCCCTTGCAGAAATTCCTCAGGTTTAAGCGTTGCAATCTGCGCAGCGGTTTCTGTCATTCCGTAAGTTAGTGCTAAACGGATGTTTTGGGTTCGGGCTTGTGTTAACAATTCACTCCAAGCTGGCGCACCACCTAATAATACCGTTTGAAATTCTGCTAAGCGATCGCTAAGTGACGATTGCAAAAGTCGTTGTAGTTGTGTGGGTACTAGGGAAATAAAAAAACGTTGTAAGTTCGGATAAATTGCTTGTTCCATTTGCTGGAAGTTTTGAATAACGAGATCGCCCCCACTTAGAAAGGAACGCATAAATTGCATTAGACCGCTAACGTGATACAGTGGCAGTACGCAGTACGAATGAACTTCTTCAAGTTGAAAATATTTTCTAAAACCTGTTACCGCTGCTGTAAGCGTTTCCCAAGTGTGGATCGCAAATTTGATTTCGCCTGACGAACCACCAGTAGGAATCATGATGGAGTTGGGGATAGGTAATCGGCGAAGCTGCTGCACGCCGCCTGTGGTTTCCCAGGCGGAACAGCGGTAATTGGTATTCGTCGTAACTGTGGCAGGGATTTTTAAATGACTTGCTAAGATAATGTCGGGTTGCACTAAATCAATGACTTGTTGCCACTCGTAGTTTCCCCAATCAGGATTACATAGAAATATAGGAAAACCAGCCGTATATGCGGCGATAAAACTTGCTAAAAATCTTACGGGTTCGCGTTCAGCAAGCAGAATTTTCGAATTTTGTGGAGATTGAGTTATTTGTAAATGAATCTCCTCAATTAACTGCGGTAGGCGATCGCTGTTTTCACAAAGCAAATGATTTTTGGTGTAGTTCTTAAAATCTGCTAGTGAGTACTCCATAACCTTTCTAGCCATTGGCTATCTTCTGGTGCAAACAAATGATCGACTCCAAACCCTACCGTCCGATTTGGCGAAGATAATTCCCTTGCAAGTTTCAAAGCTGCTGACTTACCAATTTCTGTTTCAAACACAGAGGAAAAAACCGCGTCAATTTGATATTCACGACAAAACCGACGCAGACGTGAAGGAAACCCCGCGATCGCAGGCTTGATAATAAAAATCCCCCGCCAACCTTTGGCGTAGCATTCTTGTAATTGTTTCAATGTCGCGACAGACTCATCTAAGGCGATCGCGCATTGATAACAGCGACTCAACTCCAACATCGCTGCAAATTCTTCTACCGCTAAGGGTTGTTCTAAATATTCAACTTCTACAGATCCTGCGGGATTTTCTGCAAAGCGATCGCACGTCTGCAACCACAACTGCGCCCGATCGTAACTTAATCCCCCATTCGCATCTAAGCGTAGTTTCGCCGACACGGGTAATTCCATCAGTTTGGCAAAGATTTCTAATTCTTCGGCGATCGCCTCAACGCCAATTTTCCATTTAAAGGTACGATAACCTTTTTCCCACAATTTCCCCCAAGTCTCTAAAGCTGCTTCCCCCGCAGGTAACAACCCACTATAAGTTAAACAAGATTCCCTATCCCTAACTTCCAACGCTGACTCAAATCCAAATTGACACGCGGGTAAAGTATCGGGAATCGTAGCAATCATTCCTTGAGTCACTTTTGGTGGTAGCTGACAGCAAAAATTCCAAGCTTGTTCGATGCTTTCCGAACCGAACCAACTTACAGGAGCAATTTCACCATAGCTTATCTTACCCATCGCATCTATCAAACGCAGAATAATTCCCTCACGCACTTTCCAACTACCGTGACTTGTGTGAAGTGGTGACTGAAACTGTCGTTGGTAGCGACGAAACTCAAACTGGTAAGTTGCTTCCACTGGATAATCAGTCATAGCAGTACCAATTACCAGTTACTAATGACCAGCATGACTTAACCTGCTGCTAGCATAAACCCTAAACCAAGTAGCAAACCGCTCCAAAAATGCATTTCTACGGCTAAGAATTTGCAATTGCTCACTTTTTCGGGTTGATTGTGATATTGCCAAACGTGACGAAATAGCTTGAATGCAAACGGTAAGCTGAGCAAGCTGAGTAACGTCCAAACGGGAAATACGCCGAGAATGACAAATAAACTAACTATGACATAAATACTACCACCAACCCAAGGCAAAAGTTGTGCAGAGCGCTGCGTTCCCATCCGCACAATTGGCGATCGCTTTCCGGCGGCTAAATCGTCTTTTACCTGATGAAAATGCGAACAAAATAAAATTAAACTCGTGACAATTCCCACAATAACACTTGCCGCTAAACTCGTAAGTGACCATGATTGCGTTTGGCTATAATATGCTGCTGCGACTGCCAATGGACCAAAACAAACAAAGCAAATAATTTCACCTAAACCTTGATACCCTAGGCGAAAAGGAGGTCCTTGGTACATATAACCCAACACGCAGCACAGTAAGATAATCCCAACAACAGTTAAATCTTGTTGCCACCAAGCAATTGCTAAAATTCCGAGTAATCCTAACGCTAGAAATAAGTTTCCTAGCCAAAATATAAATGATTTATTTCCTGTTAAATTAACGAGCGAATGAGGTTTATTTTTATCGATTCCAGTTTCTGAATCAAACACATCATTACTCAAATTTTCCCAAGCAAGAATGAATATTGCCGCAGCGATAAAAGTCGAAAATACTGCTGGGTGAAAATATTTAGTTTCAGCAAATGCGACCGCACTTCCTACCCATATTGGCATAATTGCCACGCTATACATTGGTGGTTTAATTGCTGCCATCCATAACTTGGTATTTGGATATTCTATCAGTTTTGTAGTCATTATGTTAGTTTGATTAAACTGCTAAATCGCACAAAAGCTATTATTTTAGTAAACTTTTTTTGTGATAGATAAAAGTTTCGCCGCGTTCGCAGAAAATTATAAAAACTGCTTTGAACATTGTCGATTATTCTGTAACATAAAATGAGATATCAAATGGAAGCGATGATACACCTTGCTAGAAAAGCAGTACACGGTAAAAGCCCTCCTTCGCCTGTCTAGTGTTTAGATTAGACAACAAAGTGGTCGATCGCAGCATGAGTTATGTTACTAGCAATACACCACGATTAATCACAACTTAGGAAGAAAACTTTAAAAAAATTTACTTTTGTCGCCATCCATGCCAGTTTTACCGTGTCACCCGCATACTTTTGTTTACCATAATGAGCTATACCAATTTCTTTCCTATTGTCAACAAAATGCAGCAAATGATTCGCAGATCGTAAGCGTTTCAATCGAACTTGATAGCGTCGATCCATTAGTCGTACTTCAGCAAATAGCCGAACCAAATCAACAGAGTTTTTACTTTGAGAACAAAAGTAAAAACCAAGCGATCGCCGCAGTTGACGCACTAATACAATTACAAACTTGTGGTGCAAATCGCTTCGTCCAAGCCCAACAATTTATTAATTCCAGCCTCGCTCGAACTATCACTGCGGGGACAACCAAAGATGCTGTAAGTCCACACTTCTTCTGTAGCTTTAGCTTTTTTGATGAGATAACGCAAAGCAATTATCCGTTTTCAGCAGCTACAGTTTTTTTACCTCGCTGGCAAATTTCTCGACACCGCGATCGCTGCACATTAGTTGCTAACTTTTTGATAAATGCTGAAACAAATTTGGATAAATTATACCAAAATTGGTGTCAAAAAATTAGAACGATAAATTTCTTAAAACACACATTAACTGCAATCAATAACACTAATTCAATCATCTGCAACAAAGAACAAAATATTAAGAATTTTAAAAAATCGATTATATCTTGCCTAGAGTTAATCGAGTCGAGTTATTTCCAGAAAATTGTTTTAGCGCATCCTCTCGACGTGACGTATGCAAAACCTATAGACTTGTGGCGATCGCTTGACAACTTACGCACGATTCATCCAGGATGCTACATCTTTGCTATCAGTAACGGTAAAGGGCAAAACTTTATTGGTGCTAGCCCAGAACGTTTAATTAGTATCCACAACCAACAGTTAAGCACTGACGCCCTCGCAGGATCGGCACCGCGCGGTAAAACTTTAGCTGAAGATACCATACTAGCCAATAGCTTACTGACAAGCGCCAAAGAAAGACACGAACATCGCGTTGTCAGTGATTTTATTACCCAGTGCTTGGATCAATTGGAAATTACACCGCAAATCTTACCGCCGCGACTGCGGCAACTTACTAATATTCAGCACTTGTGGACGCCAATTCAAGCCCAACTGCCAACGCACGTTCACCCGCTAGAAATCGTTGCGGCGTTACATCCTACGCCAGCGGTAGCAGGTGTCTCGCGCGATGCGGCTTGCACGAAAATTCGAGATTATGAAACCTTTGAACGCGGCTTATACGCTGCGCCTATAGGGTGGTTAGATGCGCAAGGAAACAGCGAGTTTATTGTCGGCATTCGTTCAGCCATGCTCGATCGCGATCGCGCTAAACTTTATGCAGGCGCAGGTATCGTTGCTGGTTCTAATCCCGATCGCGAAGTTGCAGAAATTCAACTCAAACTTCAAGCATTGCTCAAAGCTTTAGTCTAGATCTTTGTGCGCAAACGGTTTGGCATTGTCACCGCTGTAAGTTGCAACAATGTGTCCATTCCCCACAAGTTGATATTTGTAAGTTACCAAACCTTCTAAGCCCACAGGTCCGCGTGGGGGCATTTTTTGCGTACTAATTCCGACCTCAGCACCAAAGCCGTAACGGAAACCATCGGCAAAGCGCGTCGAACAATTATGAAACACGCCAGCCGCGTTGACTTGCGAGAGGAAAGTCGCTGCTGCATCTGCATTCTCGGTGACGATCGCATCTGTATGTCCCGAACCATACTCATTAATATGCGCGATCGCCTCTATTAAAGAATCGACAACTTTAATCGATAAGATTAAATCGCTGTATTCCGTTGACCAATCAGCTTCCGTTGCCGGTGTAATATCGTCTAGAATTTCACGAGTTCTAGCATCGCCGCGTAACTCAACGTTGTACTGTTGCAAAGCTGGGGCGACAAGCGTTAAAAATGCAGGTGCGATCGCTTCATGGACTAACAAGGTTTCAATCGCGTTACACGCCGCTGGATACTGCGTTTTCGAGTCTACAGTAATTGCCACTGCTTGACTTAAATCTGCTGCGCGGTCAACATAAAGATGACAAATACCATCCGCATGACCTAACACCGGAATGCGCGTATTTTCCTGCACAAAGCGCACAAACGAATTAGAACCTCTAGGAATAATCAAATCAACGAATTGATCGAGTTGCAGTAATTCTAAAGTTGCTTCGCGGGTAGTGAGTAGCTGCACAGCATCAGGACTAATTGCAGTTTGCGATAATCCAAGATGAATCGCTTTCACAATTGCCTCACACGAGCGAAGGGCTTCTTTACCACCTTTGAGAATCACGCCATTGCCTGATTTTATCGCCAAAGCCGAAATTTGAATCGCTGCGTCAGGACGAGCTTCAAAAATCACTCCCAACACGCCCAAAGGGCAAGTGACGCGCTTGAGAATCAAACCCTCGTCAAGCTGACGGTGAATCTGCACTTCCCCTACCGGATCGGCAAGTTTCCCAACATCGCGAACTCCGGCGATCGCACTTTGCAACTTTGCCCGATCTAACTTCAACCGATGATACAAAGGTTTTGGAATTCCCTCTTGTGTAGCCGCCGCACAATCCGCCGCATTCGCCGCTAATATTTCATCCGCCGCCGATTCTAACGCTTGCGCGATCGCCTCAATCGCCTGATTCTTCTTTTCAGTAGATAAAACTGCCAATGTTTGCGCGCAGTCACGAGTTTTGCGGGCGATCGCAGTTAAAGGAAGGTCAATTTGAGTAGTCATAAAAACTCACACTAATGACTGCTCTACGATCCTATCAATCACTGCTCCAAATGGGAATTTTAGATTAATTGAAGGAAGGCGGAAGGAAACCACACTTAAAACGTGAGATGAGAGTAAGGATACCTTGTATTTGTGGCTTGTGCATCGCCAGCTAAATTTTTTTTACTTGAGAGGGTTTTACTTCCTACCTCTTACTTGCGACCTTTTGCCTCTACATTCTCTGTACCTTAATCTCTTGTTAAATGTCTTAATTTACACAATCTTCATCAAAATTCCCCGAATTCATTCTATATAACGTTGAAGTTGTGGGTATATATAAAGACAAGAACGTATAGAGGCGAATTTATGTCTCTTCAATTTGAATTATTACAAACTGCTATAGAAGCCTATCAACAACAACGTTACCGCGAAGCAGTAGAAATACTAGAAAACTATTGCAACAGCAGTATCGACCATAACAGTAAATACTATCTACAAGCACAATTTTGGTTAGTCAAAGCGTACCAAAAAACACACCAAAGCCAACAAGCGATCGCGCTAGCAAAACAACTCTCTACCCACCCCAACCCAGAAGCCCAAAAATGGGCAAAACTTGCGCTTGAGTCTTTAAACAATGTCAAACACAGCAAACCCAAACGTGCTGCCCAAGCAGGTATTAAACTTGCTGTAGCAGGTGTTGCTAGTAATTTAACGCTAGCATCCGGCGTAACGATAACTTTGCTTTTAGGAATGGTGTTTGTCTTATTTTTAGCACTGACATTCATCCTGAGTAGCGAAGATCCGGTGAATGGATTAAATATTGCGATTACTGGCACACTTTTATTCAATATTGCAGCCTTTTTCCTATCACCATTCCTTCTGGACTTGATGCAAAATTGGCTGTATCGTACCCGCTGGGTATCTCTTGCAGAAATACAGCAACATAGCCCAGAAGCCGCCAGAATCATTCAGCGCATCTGTGGGCAACAAAAGCTAAAACAGCCCCGATTGGGAATTATCGACGATCAAAATCCTACCGCCTTCACCTACGGTTCATTACCCAATACAGCGCGATTAGTCGTCAGCCAAGGACTTTTCACCTACTTAGAAGACGAAGAAATTGCCACAGTCTACGCGCATGAACTCGGTCACATTGTCCACTGGGACTTTGCGGTAATGACGCTTGCGTCAACCTTAGTGCAAATCACTTACTTAATTTATACCTTTGCTCGCAGGTTAGGAAGAAGCGGTGGTGAAAAAATCAAAAATGCCGCAGGTACAGCTGCACTAGCAGCCTATGTGTTTTACCTAGTCGGAACTTATTTACTTCTTTATCTCTCACGTACGCGCGAATACTACGCCGATCATTTCGCGGCTGAAACAACAGGAAATCCCAATGCACTATCTCGCGCTTTAGTCAAGATTGCTTATGGAATCTTAGAAGAAAGCAAACACGCTGCTGAACCGAGTCGCTTAATTGAAGGGACTCGTGCGTTAGGAATTTACGACGCTAAAGCTGCAACAGCAACCGGAACCGCGTATCGCATCGCGCAACCGCAACAACTAGGGCGTGTTTTCTTGTGGGATATGTTTAATCCTTGGGGTTGGTTTATGGAATTAAATTCTACTCACCCCCTTACTGGAAAACGCGTCCGTGCCTTAAGTACTTATGCCGAACAACTAGGATTAGAAACAGAATTCGACCTTAGTCGCGTTGTTGCTGAGGGTAAAAGACTTGATAAGAAAAAGCTCTACGGTAACTTTGTGTTAGATGTGTTGCTTTACGCTGCGCAAGCAATCGGAGTTCTGTGTGGTTTGATTGTTGGTATATCTTTAGTTTCCGCCAAAGTTGCCAGTGGAACAGTCGTCCTGGCAACAGTTTTAATTGGTTTTGGTGTAGGAACTTTAATCAAAACTGCGGTAATGTTCCCTAATTTCCAATTTGCTGCGAGTTTTGATGTTCTGGAATTGATGTCTAATCCTTACGCAAGTCCCTTACGCGGTAAACCTGTTCAAATCCAAGGTGAATTAATCGGGCGTGGTGATGCTGGTTATCAATTTGGTTCTGATTTGAAGCTACAAGATCGTACAGGGATGATTTATCTACGCTATGCTTCGCGTTTTGGTTCGTTTGGAAACTTCTTGTTTGGTATGAACCGCGTTAAGAACTTAATTGGTTCTTCAGTGAGTACCGTTGGTTGGTTTCGCCGTGGTGTTATGCCCTGGCTAGATTTAGCACAGCTACGTACTGATGCAGGTACCGTTGTTAACAGCTATCACCGCTTTTGGCTATATTTTACGGGCACTGGAGCAATTATTTTAGGTGTATTGGTACTACCAATGCTTGCTTAACTTAACAGTAAACTGCGATCGCGTTATTTCTGTATTGTTGGTGCATTTATGGGTAACTCATTTCATTAGCGCGATCGCTTCTATACCCCAATTTCTACAAATATCGCATATTGACTCGAATCGTCGTATCTCCCTCGACACTGAAACTAGCATTATTAAACTTTGGCGCACCTATTTTGATAGGAGGATTATTAGAAATTGCAAAACCTTCTCTCGGAATACCTAAGAAGTTTGTGTTGAGTTTTTGGTCGTTATTTTCATCATGAAATACTGTTACCGCATAAGTCCCAGATTGTAATCCGCGAAACTCTGCTACAACTGAAGACCGTTGCGCATTCGTGCAACCACTTTGAATCACACCCGCATCACTCTGCGGGAAACCTTTGTCTTTATCGTAAAGTCTAAAGCAAACTTGACCTCTAGGACGAGCAATTCCGTCTACAACTACGGTTAATTTGTGGCTTGGTTGGGCTAAGGTTGTACTGGCAATCAAACTTGTAGAAGTTGCGATCGCCAAGCTGAAAACTTGCAATATTTTTACCATAAAATATGAAAACTAAACCGTATCCTCAGAAGGCTGGACTTTAGCTAATTTGGCTTTAGCTTGTTGCCATAAATTTTCTAATTCTTCCAGCGTATACTCTGACAAAGGACGCTCTGCAAAAGTTTCCATTTGGATGATACGTTGAACAAATCTCTGGTTCGTTCCTTGCAATGCTGCGTCAGGATCGAGTTGATACCATCGTGCCAAGTTAATAATCACAAATAATAAGTCACCAAGTTCGGCTTGTTGTTCTTCTAATGATTTGTGCGCGATCGCTTCTTGAAATTCGGCAAGTTCTTCGTAATATTTTGCCCACACGCCCTCAACGTTTTCCCACTCAAATCCCGCCGCCGCTGCTTTGTGGGAAATTTTCATTCCTGCTAGAAGTGGTGGTAACGATCGCGCGTAGCGACTGAGTTTGTGACTCAACTTTTGCGCATCAGTTGGTGATGTGCCTTTTTCGGCTGCTTTGATTTGTTCCCAATTTTGCCGCACTTGATCGACATTTTGAACGCTAACGTCTCCAAAGACATGCGGATGACGGCGAATCAGTTTTTGCGTAATTCCTTGCGCCACCTCTTTGAGGCTAAATTGACCACTTTCTGAGGCAATTTGGGCTTGCAACACAACTTGTAAGAGTAAATCTCCAAGTTCTTCTGCGATCGCTTTTCGATCTTGAGTGCGAATTGCCTCTACGACTTCGTAGGCTTCTTCAATTACGTAAGGAATTAACGTTTCCGGTGTTTGTGCTAAATCCCACGGACAACCACCATCAGGCGATCGCAGTTTGGCTACGACATTGATAAGTTCTTGTAGGGCTACCAAAGTTTCGTCAGTAGCTTGCAGTTGATTTGGTTTTTGAGGGTGAGTCATCCGAAAACGCTATTTACGACGTTTGACTTGTGTTGAGCTTCGTTTACGTTTCTTCATTTTGGCACGATTTTGTTGTCTGCGCTTGTAGGCAGAACTACTCCAATCACTGATTGAATGACTCATTGCACCTAATTCGAGTCCGAGAAACAAGTAAAGCCATTCCGTCGAATTTTGCAGCAGCGATCTCCGACTTTGGGCAACCAGTTGTTGCCAACTTAATTCCACTCCCCAAATCAAATGCACCACTCCTAGAATAAAAATCCCCATAAACGCTAGCCAAATACCTAAATACAGAACCCGCAGCGTTGTCCCAATCAGGAACCCATGCGAAAATATTGACCGATGGCGGAGAGCTTTTTGGTAAGGTCGCCAAATCCACCGCAAGTAACCCCAACGTTGGTATTGTCTAGAGTACAGATCCAAATCTGGACCAAACATTAAGCCACTAAAGAGATAGGCTCCAGCCACAATTAAGGTTAAGTTACCACTTTGAGTATGGAAAAAAGTGACACCACTAACTAACGGCAAGCCCCATAAAGTAATGCGATCGTGCGTTCCACCAGAGGGCATTGAGTTTAAAGACAATCGTCAGCAAAATATTTTTCAAAAATACTAGCTTTTCTGCCAACAATTTGCTACCATGAATACTCGCGTACAAAACGGGCGGTTAGCTCAGTTGGTAGAGCGCCTGCCTTACAAGCAGGATGTCACTGGTTCGAGTCCAGTACCGCCCATATAATCTTGTTTTGTAGTCATCTTAACAAGTTAGCATTTAGGCGTAAAAGTCAGTTTTAATAAGATAAAGATGCTTTTTGCTTAAGCAGATTTAGTGGTATTGAGTTACATTCGATTACTGCTTAAAATGATAAAAATTTTGCATCTAGCCGGATCCGCGCTCTTGCCCTGGAGGAATCATGAGTCATCGCCCGATTATGCTTGGCATTGTTGGAGACAGTGCTGCTGGTAAAACTACTTTAACAAAGGGAATTGCTCAGGTACTCGGTCCAGAGAATGTTACGGTTATCTGTACAGACGATTATCATCGCTACGATCGCCGTCAACGTGCTGAGATAGGTATCACTGCACTACATCCTGACTGCAACTATCTTGATATTATGCAACAGCACCTGTCCTTACTTAGGACAGGACAACCAATCCTCAAACCAATTTACAGCCATAAAACTGGTACTTTTGAGCCGCCACAATACGTTAAGCCCAGTAAATTTGTCATCGTAGAAGGACTTCTCGGCTATTCGACGCGGGGTGCAAGAGACTCGTTTGACGTCAAAGTTTATCTCGCACCACCCGAACCACTACGCGCGCAGTGGAAGATTAAGCGCGATACGCAAAAACGAGGCTATACCGCAGAACAAGTCAAAGCAGAACTCGAAAAGCGCGAACCCGATTCCGAACAATTTATTCGTCCTCAGCGCCAATGGGCAGATGTCGTCGTTAGTTTTTATCCTCCAAGCGATGAACCCGATCGAGGCAACGGTCACTTAAATGTTCGCTTAGTACTGCGTCCGACGATCCCACATCCAGATTTTACGCAAATTTTGGATATCATTAGCAGCCATCCGCATCCGGCAATCCGCCTAGAATTAGATCGAGATATGAATAAGCCGGTAGATGTTTTAGAAGTTGACGGTCATGCAACATCCGAACAAGTAGACGAACTAGAAAAGATTATCTGTAACGATATGCCACCGCATCTCTCGCACTTTTGCAGTCGCGAAAGTAACCCCGAACTCGGTAAAGTTGCTGGTACTACGGGGGAAACAATTCAGAGTTATCCGCTGGCAATGACGCAACTTTTGATTACTTATCATATGCTAAAAGCGACACAAATTTATCAGCCAATAATGATTTGAGTGAAAACGAGGTTTGTTATAAAGGTCTTTCTCACAATGAAATATTTTTAACTTTGTTGTAACTTTTTAGACAAAAAAGGGCATAACTAAAGGTAGTCTCACTGTAAGTAATGAGTATTGCCTTGTTGTCATGACCTACTGTTTAAGGATTGCAGATTTACCCACAACTGAAAGACCCCGCGAACGCTTGTTAACGCATGGTGCAAAGAACTTAGCCACAGCTGAACTAATTGCAATTTTACTAGGTACAGGTCAAGGACAGGGAAAACTTTCCGCAGTAGGTTTAGGGCAGTTTATTTTACAAGAACTAGGCAAAAATCAGCGCGACCCTCTTGCTGTTCTTCGAGAGATTACACCTCAAGAACTGATGCAAATTCACGGTATCAAAGCAGCCAAGGCAGCGACAATTGTTGCTGCTGTTGAACTTGGTAAACGAGCGTTTCAATCGCGTCCGTTGGAGCGTACAATCATTGATAGCCCAGCAGCAGCTGCTGCAACGTTAAGCCAAGACTTGATGTGGCAAGCACAAGAACGATTTGCGGTGTTGCTTTTAGATGTTAAAAATCGGCTCATTGGCACGCAGGTGATTACAATTGGTACAGCCACCGAAACATTAGCTTCTCCCCGCGAAATTTTTCGTGAAGTGATTCGCCAAGGTGCAACCAGAGTTATTGTTGCTCACAATCATCCTTCTGGTAATGTCGAACCGAGTCTGCAAGATATCGAATTAACGCGACAACTTTTGGCTGGCGCGCAGTTTTTAGACGTTCCCTTACTCGACCATCTAATTTTAGGTGATGGCAATCATCAAAGTCTGCGCGAAATCACAAATTTATGGGATGAGTACCCGCAGGGAGATTAGCACTAGATTTCCTGCATAAATCATAGGCGCCCTTCGACTGAAGTCGGAGCCTATCTAGACAAAATGTAAGAAGGTACACTAAAACAAGATTCTTAATAGTAAGTCCGCGGAAGTGGACTTTGTTTATTAGCAGCAAATTCATTCGCACTCGCATTTTTCTGGTTCAAATCCAGTATCGCCCATTACATATAAAGGTTTAAGTAATCAACTGCGGCTGCAATTTTGGATGGGTACTTTGCCGCAAATTGCTCAAACCACAATCCTTCACTCGACAGTGGATCTAAAGTTTTGAGCCAAGCGATCGCCCGTTGGTATCTCTCTTTAGCTTTCTGCTGTTCTAATTCGCTTTCTTTTTGGGCATAATCTACTTTAATTTCACTTAAAATATGCTCAATATCTGAAGTAGATTTAGTTGATTTATTTGCTGGTGGTGCTATCTTTCGGTGCGGTGTTGCATCAATTTGAGCTAATAGTTTATCAAGTTCGTCCATTGTGGTTAATCATGAATTGCATTAAGCAAAACTTCGGATAAACTCATATCTTCTAGATCGTCCAAGGTAATCGTGTCGCATATATCAAATTTTGCGCCAACTCCGAGGAGTTGATCGTCGATTGCTTTGAGGAATTTTGTTGCTTGCAAATCAGAACCAACTTGAATAAAAGAAATGGCAAGTTCTTCGTCGCGTTCCATTTGCCGAGTTGCGTTGATAAGCACCTCAAATACGGCGCGGCGATCGTCTGGTTCGCCATCAGTGACAACTAAAATCGTTTCGCCTTGAGGTTTAGTTTTTCCTGCGGCTTTGCGTTGAAAGTAGTTTTTTATCGCATCTTGCAAAACGATGGCTAAGTTTGTTGTTCCCATCGGATCGTTTTCTTGAAAAACTTGAGCAACTTTGCTCGAAGTGACATCATCGTAGCGTTTAAATTTACCAGAAAAGACATAAACCGTGATGCCATCTGGATCGAATTGTTCGCATTTTCGCGCTAATGCTAACGTAGATTCTTGGGCAATTTCCCATCGACTTTTACCACCTGCTTGATCGGGTGTAGACATACTGCCACTTTTATCGACGATTAAGGTGTAGTCACGGTCTTGCACGGTTTTGATGCCTCCAAGTTAGAGTTTGGTCTAGTCTAACCTCGATGCGATCGCACGTCAGCTGTTAAGGTGGTTTTTCCAAAAAAACTTGCAGTATTTTAAAACACACTTTGTTTGAGAATCTTTCCAAGCAGACAGGCGTAAGCTTTGCGTTGAGTGTTGATGCGATCGCCTTGGAGTTCCTAGTAAAACTTCTTAAAGAGATTGTACTGTCATCTGCAATACAAGTAAGTTTCTCAAAGTAGGTTTAGATAGTTTGACAACATTTGCTAATTTGCCTACTTTCTCAGGAATAGACAACTTTTGGTTTTTGAAAAATCATCTCAAAAGTTGGCTTTACTTAGTGTATTTTACTCTTTTGAATTAAGAAAATAGGCAAGTTTATTATTAATAGAATCTAGTCTTCTACAAAACAAAAAGCGGTCAGTTATACATCAGAAAATATTGCATGTAAATGTACTGTGCTTGAAATATCAATCATTCACCTAAGCTTTATAAAAGAGTAGTTAATCCGACTAAACTTTATTAAATCTTTATGTTTGAGTGACTTATTTGACTTAACCTAGTTTATTAGGTTGAAAAAGAATTTCGTTTTTAACTCATTTCAAGTTTTTTTCAAAACGAATAGCCCCGTATTGCCAACATGACTTGCTGCAAAGCATATCAGTTATGGTGCAATTGATTGCCGGATTGATGGTGATAGTGGTACTATACACTCGCGGTTGATATTCGTGACACTTCTGGTGCTGCAACGCTACTTATCGATACTGATATTAAGCAAACGATTAGTTAGCAAGCTTCTCAGAATCTGAATTTATTGTTAGTCCACGCAGGAGGACTTTTTTTATTTATAGCAATGGTCAAGATGATTGTGACATTATAAAGTCTTAAAACTATTGTTCTAACCCTGACCTCTGGCCCCTACTATTTATGGCAGACGAGAGACAATGCGATCGCCCTTCCTCGCACTCACACGCTTTTCAAGAATACCTAGAAAGCTTGTACCTCAAATACAAACACCTCCGCGAGGGTGCAGTCGCAAGTTATATCCCAGAACTCGCGAAAGTGGATCCTGACTTATTCAGCATTTGTGTCATTACCGTCGATGGTCAAGTTTATCAGGTTGGAGACTACAATCAGTTATTTACGATTCAATCGATTTCTAAAGTCTTTGTCTATGGAATGGCGCTAGAAGAACACGGACGCGATTACGTTTTAACCAAAGTCGGTGTAGAACCTACCGGAGACGCTTTCAATTCGATTATTCTCGACGAACGCTCAAAACGTCCTTATAACCCAATGGTCAATGCTGGTGCGATCGCGACCACGAGTCTGATTAAAGGTTCTGGACCTACTGAACGCCTCAATCGAATGCTGGATATGTTTCAGCGCTACATCGGTCATGAAATTTTTGTGGATATTTCAGTTTTCATGTCAGAACGTACTACTGGACACCGCAACCGAGGTATGGCACATTTGATGCTTAATTTTGGCATGATTGACGAACGCATCGATGAAGCCCTCGATCTTTATTTTCAGCAGTGTTCAATCATGGTAACTTGTCGTGATTTAGCAGTCATGGCTGCAACGCTTGCCAATAATGGTATAAATCCGATGACTGGAGAACGCGCTGTCGATGCACGCTATGTCAGAGATGTCCTGAGCGTGATGTATACCTGTGGAATGTATAATTTTGCTGGTGAATGGGTGTATAAAGTTGGTTTGCCCGCAAAAAGTGGCGTTAGTGGAGGAATTATTGTCATTGTGCCCAACCAAATTGGGATTGGTGTTTTTTCACCCTTGCTAGATACTAACGGTAATAGTATTCGCGGCATCAAAGTTTGCGAAGATATTTCGCAAGAATATGGCTTGCATTTGTTTGATTCGTCGCGGGGCTGTACGAAGTTCCTTGAAATCCTGGCGCAGAGCAATTAGCGCTTTGCATCAATTTTAGTTGACTAATCTCGACAACTCAAGCTAACTTTTTATGACATAAATATTGACAAATTACTGCAAATTCTTCCACAAAACTTACAATATTATCCTGTGCCAGTCAGTTAAATGCCGCAATGACCTGTAGAGTAAAAAATTGATGTATTGTGGTATAGGAAAGTGGCGATCGCGCCAAGAAGCTATGAGTACGATTCGTAGCACTCAGAACAGCAAAAATTATGAATTTGATAACTAAATAGTTTTGTAAATTGCCAAACTAGACACACCTACCTCACAAAATTTTATCTTTGACCTCTCGTTTGTTAATGTCATGCCCCCGAAGATTATCGTTGTATCGAATGGAAAAGGCGGAGTAGGAAAAACAACTACAGCAATGGGATTATCCGCGATCTTTTCTGAGCGATACGAAGTTTTAACGGTAGATGCAGATAGCCAAGGGAGTTGTTCTTGGTGGGCAACGCGCGGTAAGATGCCCTTTGATGTTGCGCAAGAAACAGACCCCAAGCTATTGGGGCGGTTGCGAAAAGTTGAGGGGTACGATTTCGTTATAGTAGATACAGCGCCAGCACTACGTTCGGATGCGTTGAAAGCGGTAATTGCGATCGCGGATTACATGGTTTTGCCAACACCTTGCGCGCCAATGGATTTATCAGCCTTGATTGAAGTTGTTAAAGCAACCGTTAAACCTTCCGGAATTCCCCATCGCGTACTGTTAACCAAAGTTGATGTTAGAAGCATAGGAGAAGCTTTAGAAGCACAAAATACACTTATAAAATTGGGTATTCCTGTTTGTAAAACATTTATCCGCATTTATAAAGCTCACGAAAGAGCCGCACTTGAAGGATTACCAATCACTCAACTAAAAGGGAAAAATGCGCGCGAAGCCGCAGCAGATTACCGCCGAGTAGCAGCAGAAATACAACGCGATTGGAGGCAATAATGGTTAGAAAACGAATTGCAGATTTATTGAACGAAGAAGGAGAAAAGTTAACATCTGAGCAAAGTTCATCTGAGGCAGATGCTACAAATAATGAGGAGTCAAGCAACGAGGAAAATACAGAAGTGGTAAAATCAACAAGAACGACGGCAAGATCGCGTAATACAAATCGGACTCGACAAAGTCAAACTGCATCAGATACAGAAGGAATTGTTGCGGAATTACGTGCAGCTTTAAAGCAAGCACAAGAGAAGGAAAAATCGCTAGAGCATCGCATTGCAGAACTACTCGTCGAGCTAGAGGATGAAAAAGCTTTAGTCAAGCAACTTCGTCAAGATGTCGCAAATTTTGACGCTGTCAACGCTGAACTCGAACAAGCTAAATCAACTATCTTACAGCTTGTAGAAGCTAATTCCAAGTTGATTGAGCAAGTGAATTCTTTGAAAAAAGAACCTGCTCCTTTACAGAAGAAAGAAACCGAATCACAGCCACAGCCTAAATATAAACCAGCAAGACAAACAGTTGTCTTTCCCCAACAAGAGCAAGTCGATTCGGACGGAGAGTCTACTGATTTTGCGCGGAATACTTGGTTACTGTAGCTTTACAAACAAAGTCCACCTCCGCGGACTAGGCGCAAGATGAGGTTAGGAAGATTTATGCAGATTCTAACCGCTAACTATTTTGCGTTTAACTATGTCATATCTTTGCGTTGCTCTATGCTCAGAGGACCAGAACCAAAGTAAACTACCATGAGTAAGCCGCCGATCAGTCCTAAATTTTTGAGGAATTGATTAATTTGCATGTCTTCGGCAAAATTAGTGTGAAAAATTAGCGTCGTAGGGACGAGAAAGACGATGAGCGCGATCGCACCCCAACGAGCCTTGTAGCCTAAGATTACCGATAAAGCTCCGAGCAGTTCTAAAACAATCGAACCAACCAACAACAAGCCGGTTAGTCCTTCTGGAATCCCCGCGCTAGCCATAAACCCTTGCGTACCAGCAAAGTTAAAAATTTTATTAATGCCAGAACGTAAGAAAATAACCGAGAGAAAAACACGCGCAACAAGCGGAATATATTTCATTGTTATTCTCCTTTGTTAGAGCTACAGAATACCTCAATGCTGTTGATTGTGCCAATTTTTCAGTGGAGAATTGGGCGAATCTGCTTTAGTAGATTTTGGACTGGGAATCGAGGGAAAGATGAGACGAATGGCGCGATCGCCAAAGAAATAATCGCGCAGCCAATCGAGAAGCACAATCAAGCGATTTCGTCCGCCAGGCAAATAATACAAGTGAACGCCTAACCACAACAACCACGCCGGAAATCCTGTAAACGTGAAGTTTCCAGCTTGCGCAACACCCGTATTGCGTTTGATTATCGCCGCCCTACCTTTATCTACATAACGAAACGGTTTTGGTTCCTTACCTTTAATTTGACGCAAAATGTTTTGTGCGGCTAGCGTACCTTGTTGTAAAGCGACGGGTGCGACTAATGGTAGCGGTTCGCCGTCTTGTTCCACATAAGCTGAATCGCCAACGACATATACTTGTGGATGATTTGGTAATTGTAGCGTTGGTAAAACTGCAACTTGTCCTTTAGCCGCTGGAAAGAGTTCAGCTGTTGGTGCAGGTGGAGAGGCTTGTACGCCCGCAGTCCAAACGATCGTCTTCGAGAAAATAACAGCACCATTTTCCAGATATACAGCATTTGGCGTTACTTTACTAACTCGTGCTTGCAGATAAACTTTCACGCCAATTCGCTGTAGCTGTTTATAGGTATAGTCGGATAAGCGCAGTGGCAGATCGGCAAGTAGGCGATCGCTCGATTGCAGCAATATTACCTGGACTTGATCCATCTCTAGCGTGGGAAAGTCTTTAACTAACCGACCTTGAATCAGTTCTACTAACGCTCCTGCTAATTCTACGCCAGTAGGTCCACCACCCACGATGACAAACGTCAAGAGTAAGCGACGCACTTCTGGATCGATTTCGCGTACCGCTTGTTCAAAACAAGACAAAATATGGTTGCGTAAGTACACCGCTTCTTGCAGCGTTTTCATGGGTAAAGCATACTTATCAGCCCCTGGTATTCCTAAAAACTGCGATTCACTACCAGTAGAGAGAACCAAAAAATCGTACGGAATTGTTAAACCATCGGTGACGACAACCTGATTAGCAAAATCGATGCGTGTCACTTCTGCCATCAAAAAATTAGCAAAAGCTAATCGCTGCAGAAGACTGCGCACAGGATAAGCAATTTGTTCGGGTTGAAGTTCGGCAACAGCTACCTGATATAGCAACGGAATAAAGGTATGATAGTTGTTGCGGTCAATGAGTAAGACATTGACACCAGCGCGCGCTAGCAATTGGGTTACTCGCAACCCACCAAAACCAGAACCAACAACAACAACACGAGGGCGTCTTGGCACTATGAATAGCTCTCGTCTACACAATCTACTGGTTGTATAGTAGCGGGAAATGTAAAGCTGGGGAACACGACTCTGTTAAGAAGATACATCGCACCTGAGTGCGAGTTGACCCGACAAATTGCATGCTTGCTTCTCGCGCAAAGGATGATAGCGAATTCCCTGTACATCGCAAAACAATTTTTCCAAACCGAGCTGACGATAGAATGCACTTCCCCTAGCAATGGAAATTGCTAGATTCGCTACCTTCAACACTGCTTTCACCACAAGTGTCCGCCCTGTCATGATTTGATTCGTTGTTGCAAAACTCGGTTGACTCGCCACAGCAGTTGAAATCATGTGCTCAAGTGCTAACTTGGTACTCATTAGACCTCCTGCATGAATGCTTACAAATAAATTCGCTACTCAATACACCCCTGCGCGAACTATGGGTCAGGTACGCCTTACCCCCTTAAATCTATTGCTTATAGCGAAGGCACATTTTGTTTAAGTTTATGATTCATGCTCATAGTGATTTCCTTAACTCACGGTAGAGAGGTGTGAAAGCGATCGCAATTTTGCGTATCAAGTACCAACCTACTATTAGGCTGACGCACCATTGTTAGAGTTAGTCTTATTCTCAATGCATTTAAAAAACTGCAAAATTTGTGCAGGCGATTGAATGTGATATACACTCTTTATACTTTGAGCCTGCTGGATATACTCGCGGTATTTTGGCGTTAAACGTTTGTGACATAACCAAAGCACGCGGTAACTACGAAGCGAACTTTTCAAGATGGAACTCTTTTGAGGCCAGCCTTCTGGTGGTTTAAAGTAACCTACAATTAGGCGTTTAGTCACCCACCAGAAATGCACGTAGAGCGGTAGGTCGACAAAAACTAGAGTATCTGCCTCATTTAGTCGTAGCCAGAGGGTTTCCTTGTTACCAAACCCGTCAATAATCCATCGGTCAGTCGCCAAAATTTTCTGATGAATATGCTGATATTCTTCCTGGGAAACTTCAGTATCTCCTGATGGATATTGAATTTTGTCCAAGACGTAAAGTGGTAAACCAGCTATTTCTGATAATCTCTTGCTAAGCGTTGATTTACCGCCGCCAGCATTGCCAAATACTGCTACTTTTTTCATAGCGATTTTGTAACCTAGCAATGAGATTATCTCTGGTTAAATAGCCTTTGTTTGTGGTTAGTGACTAGTAACTCTTCACCATTTTTATCATAACTAATCAACTGGATTTAATATCAATATCGGCTAGTGCTAAAATTACAGTTTACGTGCTAGGTGTGAAGTACGAGCAATCAAGACGAAGCGGGAAGGTTATGAATAGTCTTTGGCTAAGCCTAAGCCCATAACTTCGCGGTAGTGCGCTTCGATTTCACCTACAGTTTTTGATTGACGGTTGAAATCCCACTGACTGCGTTCAAATAAATTTTGTCGCAATTCATTGACATCGATTGTTATAACTTCGCCATTTGCAACGATTTGCTTGCCATTTACCCAAACACTATTGACAGCTTGGGTAGGACGACCAAGAATCAGTAAACCAATAGGATCGGTACGCGGTAGCAGTGATAAGCTAGTGAGATCGTACAGTACGAGATCTGCTTTTTTTCCTGCGGTTAAAGAACCCAACTCCTCAGCCATATTCAAGCCTTTAGCACCACCGAATGCAGCCATTTCTACCGATTGACGCGGAGTAATCCAATTACGGTAGTCGAAGTCGGTGATATTGTGCAGCATTGAGCCGATTTTAATTGCTTCAAGAAGATCTTGCGAGTCGTTACTAGCTGAACCATCGCAACCAAAACTGACATTGACTCCGGCTTGGCGGTATTTTAAAACAGGGGCGATGCCACTTCCCAAACGCAAGTTACTCAAAGGATTGTGAACAACGGTAGATTGCGTTTCTGCCAAGATTGCAACATCTGCATCACTCAACCAGACACAATGTGCTAGCGAGGTGCGATCGCTTAAATAACCAATGCGCTTCAGATGTTCAACTCCACTACAACCGTACTTTTCTTGGGCTAGCTGCTTTTGGGCTTTCGTCTCCAACAAATGCGCGTGACGACAAAGATTGTAGCGATCGCTTAATTCAATACATCCAGCAAACAGCGCATCCGAACACAGTTGAATTCCCGTTGGTGCAACTAAAATATGCACGCCAGCTTCTGGAGCGTGAAACTGCGTGACGACTTCTTGCATCAGTTCTAGCGTTGCTTGCGTCGAGCGAAAATAAGGTGTTGCTTCGCGCTGCGCTTCACCCTTGGGAATTCCACTTGCTAAAGCCTCATCTTGAATTAATGGTCCAATAAATGCTCGAATGCCAACTTCCTGATAAGCTTTAACCACAGCAGAGACAGTTTCTATTTCTTTTCCTGGAATTAATACCAAGTGATCGACAACACTCGTTCCACCCGACAGCAAGGTTTCTACAGCGGTTCCCAGCGCACTTAAATACACTTGTTCAGGGTCGAGAGGGGCAAAATCATAAAGTTCCGCAATCCATAATTCAAGTGGTACTGGCGGAATCAGCCCGCGTTGCCACATTTCCGAAGAGTGCGTGTGAGCGTTTACAAAACCAGGAAGTAATAACTTGTTCTTACCATCAACAACTGTACCAACAATTTCCAAATTAGGAGCAATTTTTGTAATGCGATCGCCCTCGATTTGTACATCTACAGTTTCATAACCACCATCAACTGGAATCAAAACATTCTGAATTGTAAAACTCACAAAATTAACCTTAAAATATCTACTAATCAATTAATTCTAAAACACTTATACAAAGAAACTGTTATCAAAAATCCTTCAAAACACCCTCTAAATTCATAATTCCTTTGTGTCCTTTGTGTCCTTGGTGGTTCATTCAAAATAACCTCTTCTCCCCCCACACAACCGTAAAAATTAATACTTAAATTCAACCATAATTCACCTAAGACAATTATAGAGAAACGAAATTTAAAACGATGAATCGACCCTTACGAACCTTAGGAATTCCACCAAATGCGTGGGCGGTAGATGAAGCGATCGCCGATATTACCCGTCCGCCATTAACCCCTCAAATTATCGCACTGAAAACCGAGACTAAAACCTTATACCTCGACTTAGCCAAAACCGCCATCTTAGTCATTGACATGCAAAATGACTTTTGTCATCCTGACGGTTGGCTAGCACACATTGGTGTTGATATTACCCCCGCCCGCCAGCCCATCGATCCGATTAACAAACTGTTACCAGAATTACGCGATCGCGATGTTCCTGTGATTTGGCTCAACTGGGGAAATCGTTCTGACTTACTCAATATCAGCGCCCACGTGCGTCACGTCTACAATCCTACAGGCGATGGTATCGGACTTGGCGATCCATTGCCGAGTAATAACGCTAGAGTATTAATGGCAGGAAGTTGGGCAGCGGCTGTTGTAGACGAACTCAAACAGTTACCACAAGATATCTGTGTTGATAAGTATCGCATGAGTGGCTTTTGGGACACACCGTTGGATAGCATCCTGCGTAATTTGGGTAGAACTACATTGTTATTTGCAGGAGTCAACGCCGATCAATGTGTTTTAGTCACCTTGCAAGATGCCAATTTTTTAGGGTATGACTGTGTATTAATAAAAGACTGCACCGCGACAACTTCCCCAGAATACTGCTGGCAAGCAACAATTTATAACGTAAAGCAGTGTTTTGGCTTTGTGACCGATTCTCAAGCTATTCTTCATGCGCTAGCAACTAGCAATTAGCATATGGACACAACTCGCTGCATGATCCCCGTTGCCAAATCGCCGCAAGACTATCAAGCTTTTAAAATTAGTCCTGGCGATACGAATAAACTAGCAATTGTCTTCGACACTGCAACTGCAAATATTTCCTTAACCATTTGCGTAGAAATTTTTGAAATTGGTGGCAAAACCCCACCAAACCGCCATCAAATGGCAGTCGAAATGTTTTTTATTTTAGCCGGTGAAGGACGCGCCACTTGTGATGGCAAAACGGTAGCAATTCGAGCAGGAGATAGCGTGTTAGTACCTCCCACAGGAACGCACATGATTGAAAACACAGGCTCGACGCGGTTGTACGCATTGTGTATTATGGTGCCGAATGAAGACTTTGCGGAGTTAATTCGCAGTGGTACACCTGTAGAACTCGATGCGGAGGATTTAGCTGTTTTGCGTCGCTTACCTGCACCAGTATTATGTTGACGGTGCGTCCGAAAGAAAGCGCATCAATGCTGACTCGCGATGGAGTACGGTTAGATGCGGATATTTACCGCCCTGACGCGGAGGGAGAATTTCCAGTATTGTTGATGCGCCAGCCGTATGGCAGAGCGATCGCATCTACGGTAGTTTACGCGCACCCAATTTGGTATGCTGCTCACGGCTATATTGTCGCGATTCAAGACGTACGCGGACGCGGAACCTCACAAGGCGAATTCAAGTTATTCGTCAACGAAATCAACGACGGTGAGGACGCAGTAAACTGGGCAGCAAATTTACCTGGTAGTAATGGCAAGGTAGGAATGTATGGCTTTTCCTATCAAGGAATGACGCAGCTATATGCAGCCGCAGCAAAACCACCAGCATTAAAAACGATTTGTCCAGCGATGGTTGCGTACGATTTGTATACCGACTGGGTATATGAGGGTGGCGCGTTTTGTTTGCAAACGAATTTAGGTTGGGCGATTCAATTAGCAGCGGAAACCGCAAGATTGCAAGGTGATGCAGCGGCGCATCATACACTTTATGCCGCAGCACAGAATATACCACTATACGACCCTGTTCCTAGCCTAAACGAATGCTTGCGCAAACTCGCACCGAATGCTTTTTATCACGAATGGCTCGAACATTCGCAGCCTGATAGTTATTGGGAAGAAATTTCGCCCAAGAAATACTTGCAAAACGTCGATCTACCCATGCTTCACATCGGCGGTTGGTTTGACACTTATCTGCGCGGGACAATTCATCTGTATAAAGATTTTGCAGCACGTAGTGCGTATCGTCAACAGTTACTCGTCGGACCTTGGGCGCATTTACCTTGGAGTCGCAAAGTAGGTGATGTCGATTTTGGCATTGAAGCTTTAAACCCTGTCGATCGCTTGCAAATCAAATGGTTTGATGAGTTCCTTAAAGGAATCGATCGCGGATTATCGCAAGAACCAGCAGTCTGCTTATTTGAAATGGGTAGCAATCAATGGCGCAAATTTGATAGCTGGGACAAGTACACCCATAAACCTTATTATTTGTCAAGTACAGGACTAGCAAGTGTCCGCGAAGATGAAGGTAAATTAGTAACAATTCATCCTGACCCCTGTCCACCTGATGTTTTAGTGCATGACCCGTGGCGACCGGTTCCAGCACTTGGAGGTCACGCCGCATTACCCGCAGGTTCGTTTGAGCGATCGCACATTGACCGCCGTTCGGATGTTTTAACTTATACAACAGATCCCTTGGAAACTGACCTTTATTTTGCAGGAGATGTTGCAGTAAAAATCTGGTGCAGTGCAGATACTCCCTATCATGACTTGTGTGCGGTGCTTTCTGAAGTTCGCAGCAATGGTAAAGTATATAACCTAACGCAAGGTTATTTACACGTAAATGAAATGCGATCGCCTTTACGAGTCGTGTTGCAACCAACTTGTGTCAAAATTGCTAAAGGTCATGCCCTACGTCTCAGTTTAAGCGCCGCGTGTTTTCCAGCGTATCCGATTAATCCTGGTACAGGCTCGCCGATGGGAAGTACGCGACTGATGGATTCGCAAATTGTAACTTTGATGGTTCATTGTGGAGGCGATCGCCCTTCACAAGTTTTGTTACCCGTCGTTACACCTTCTTAATTCTCAGTTAACCCGACAGCCCACTCAAAGTGGACTAAAAGGCTGATTCAGTCTGATTGATCGGATTTGGGCTGTTAGCGGAGGGAGAGTGGGTAATAGATGAAGTTGGTGCAAGATACTATTAATAGAAATTTTTACAATGACCAATTACCAGTTACCATTTGTTACCTTACACTTCTTTTCACCCACATCCCTTTATGACAAACGTCATTGACTTCGTAGAATCCCCAATTGTGTCGCAGTTGCATCCTGTAATAGAAATGACAGATGACCAGTTTTTTGAATTCTGTCAACTTAATCGAGACTTACGCATTGAACGTACGGCTAACGGAGAACTATCTATTATGCTACCTGCGGGTTCAGCACAGGAAATCGTAATTTTAAAATTAGCCAGCAATTAGCAAACTGGACTGATATTGATGGAACCGGAATTGGATTTGATTTTAGTGCTGGATTTATTTTACCAAATGGTGCGATGCGTTCTCCTGATGCAGCGTGGATAAAGCTAAAAAGATAGAACACACTTGCAGTTAAACAACAAGAAAAATTTGCACCCATCGCCCCTGATTTTGTTAGAGAACTGCGTTCTGCTAGTGACAGTTTAAAAAAGCTACAAGAAGAAATGCAAAAGTACATTGATAATGGCGTTCACCTAGGATGGTTAATTGACCGCAAACATCAGAAAGTTTATGTTTTTCGCCCTAATTTTCCTCTAAAATGTCTCGATAATCCGGTAACAGTTAGTAAAGAGCCGGTATTGCCTGGATTTGTATTGGAATTAAATAAAGTTTGGTAGTAGAAAAGATTATGAACCTTATTTTACATATCACGCAACGCGCTCAATGGGAAACCGCACAAAAAGTTGGAATTTATCGCAGCAACACCCTAGAATCAGAAGGATTTATTCACTGTTCTACTCCACAGCAAGTTATCAATGTAGCCAATACATTTTTTAGAAATCAACAAGGATTAGTTTTGCTTTGTATTGATTCTGATAAAGTTCAAGCAGAAATCCGTTACGAAGGAACACAACAAGATGAACTCTTTCCGCATATTTATGGTGCGTTAAATCTTGATGCTGTATTTCAAGTACTTAATTTTCAACCTAATCAAGACGGAAGTTTCGCCTTTCCTCTAGAGATTATTAGCTTTATGTCTTAACACCACTCTCTATTCATCTCTTAATCTTTGCGCACTTTGTGCACTTAGTGGTTCATTATAAAATTACCATATGCAATAGTAATCTTTGATATTGAGAAGCAGTTTATAAAGAACTGTAACTGAAAGGCAAGTCTGCTGGTTGTAGGTGAGCTGACGCAGCATCAATCGAATTATCGCAACACAAATAAAGATCTCATTTTGTTGCCATCAATACCTTCATCACTCAAAGATACTGGTGGATGAAGGGGTTGTCAGAAAACGACGAGAAGGATTAATTAGATATCATTCCTTAAATCATGCCTTTGTAGCTAATTGTCTAGAAAGCGTTGCTAGACTAGTTTGAAACAGCTGCCCTACATTGCGCTGCACCGGAACGGAAAAGATGGTTGGTTGAGTCGCAAAAGTTATTGGCGTCCGGCGAGCTTAACGTTGGGTATCAGGGAGTGGTTTCATGGAAAAGCCGAACATCGATACAAGCAAACCCGCCATTGAGAGGGGCAACATGCCGCTTGTCGGGAAGCTCAAATTTTATTTCAAGAACCCTATTGTCGATGGCTACTTCTCCTACGTTCTTGCTTTTGGCGCGCGCGGCGGGGCCGATGTCGGTGAGGCATTTTTCGCTGCATCCCGCATTAGGCAGTACGACACCGAATCGTGGGTTCGCGAGTTCACATCGCTGGCGAAACGGGTAGCAGAACAGGCGGAACAAGCGCAAGCAGTTGGACATTACATCACAGCCCGTGAGACATTCCTCCGCGCCAGCTACCTCAATCGCGCTGCACTCATGTCCCTAAGTCCAAACAAGGAGCCCGATCGCTATCTGGAAATCTGTGAGCGTGTTCGCTCACATTTCAACATGGCTGCTGCCCTGTTTGATACGCCGATTGAGCCAGTGAGCATACCCTTTCGCAACCATATACTGCGGGGCTACTTTATCAAGACGGATACCTCTTCTGAACCACGCCCAACCTTGATCAATGCTGGTGGCGGGGAATCATTTGCCGAGGATATGTGTTTGCTTTTCGGCATTGGCGATGCCTCGCGTGGCTATAACCACTTAACTGTCGATATGCCGGGGCAGGGTAGCACATTCATCGAGGGTATGAAGATGACACCGCAAGCAGAAGAGCCGCTGGGGGCGATCGTAGACTACGCGCTCAGCCGGAATGATGTTGATCCTGACCGGCTGGCCATGTTTGGACCGAGTTTTGGCGGGTACGCGGTGCCGCGTGCAGCAGTGCATGATAAGAGGATCAAGGCGATCGTGGTCAACAGTCTGATCCTGAACCTGTACGACTACTTGGTTCAGGCAAAGGAACTGCTCATCCTTGCGCGACTGGAACGGATGCCAGGCTTCAAGCTGTTTACCCGCCTCACTGGCTCGTGGCTTGCTGGTCTGTACAACATAATGGATATCTGGAAATACAAGTGGGGTGTTTCGACAATGGCCGAGTGGCTGGAGGCGTGCAAAGAGTATGTGGTCGATCCGTCGGAAATCACTTGCCCGACGCTGCTGCTTATCGGAGAGGATGAGTATGCCTATCCCAACTCGCAGCACTTCCAGCACGAGGCACTCGCAAAGATACAAAACCCTATCAAGAACCTGGCGATCGGTCGGACAGATATGGGGGCAGGCGGCAAAAACATGCTACCAAACCTGACGGCGATCCGTCATACAACGTTTGACTGGCTTGATGAGGTGTTCGCGGCAAAGAGAGATTTGGCGTAATGAGGTTTCCTGTTTACGTGAGCTACAGGTAGGGGCGGTCATGTACTCAAGCACCGCCACGGGGACACGCATCATCGAGATTCAAGAGGCACTAGGCAAAGTGATTAGGCATGAGTTTCAATTTGGTTTGCAGCCAGCATTCCAACACTTCATGGCAGCGGAAGGATGAAAGCTGCGTTTTGCCACTACAGCAGCTTGATTATTGTATTATTATTGCAACTGGAGGCTGGTATAAGTCTGCAATATTTAAACTGCAAAAAGTTGGTATAGATATTACTAATATTCCTTTAGCCTCAGCCAATGACTGTTTTTCAAGAGAAGACACCATAGAAACAGTCATTTTAAAATCGAAAAATGGTATGAAGTAAAGAATTTCCAAAAAACTGTATTTCTTGGTGATGGAACTTGGGATGTAAAAGCGGCAGCTAATATAAAGCTTCCCTTTATTGGTCTTGATACTTTATTCAACAAAAATGTTCAATATGCAATTGAAAATTTTAGCAATTACAAAAAACTTCAGCAATTATTGATAGATGCAAAATCAATAAAGTGATTTTTTGTAAATACATTCATAAACATTAATTACTGTTGACTACCTAGATAAATAGTTGTGAGAGGAGTTTGTTAAGAACATAATACCTGAGCATTGAAGTTTTATTGATTAAACGAAGAGTAATTAAATCAAAAAGAGTGAAGTCTTGAAGTGCTACTTCTCCTTGCTACCAATACAAGTCATTCTATAGCAAATACTTGAGCTTCTATATGGTCTAAGCAATCATGAAAAACTATTACAAAAGATTAATAGCTTATATCAAAGTAAATAAAGTTTCAAAGTAACTCTGATAATAGTAAACATAGCTTCTAGATTTGGGAAGCAAATCATAAACCTCAAGTTTAATAAACGTGAAGCATGTCTTTATATCTAACAATTAAAAGGGTCAAAAATGGCAATTATATATGGTACACCTGGAAATGATACTTTAACAGGAACAGCGTTTGCTGATTCGATATTTGGGTTGGCTGGCAACGATATTTTACGTGGGTTGGCAGGCAGAGATAGGCTTGAAGGTGGAAGTGGTAACGATACACTCAAGGGTGGAGTTGGCATCGATACGCTAGTGGGAGGAACTGGCAGCGATCGCTATATTGTTGACAACACAGGTGACATAGTTATAGAGGCGGCGAAGGCAGGAATAGATACGGTTGTGTCTTCAGTTAGCTACGTGTTGGGTAGTCATTTAGAGAATCTAACGCTAACAGGTAGCAGTGCGATTAATGGTACAGGAAACAACTTGAACAACTCCATCACAGGCAATAATGCTAATAATACTTTGCGTGGGGGAGCAGGAAATGACACCTTAATGGGAGGAGCAGTTAACAACAGTGGCAATGATACTCTTTATGGTGGCGATGGCAATGACGTTTTGTACTCGAAGAATTTCCTAAGCGGTAGTTCCCGTATCGGTGCAGATGTACTATACGGAGGCAATGGCAACGACACGCTACATGGAGGCAATGGAGCAAAAAATACTCTAAATGGGGGTAGTGGCAATGATACGTATATTGTGTTTTCCACTGCTGATGTCATAATTGAAGCTGCTAACGCAGGTACAGATACCGTTGTGTCTTCTGTCAGTTATACGCTCGGCAATAATCTAGAAAACTTAACCCTCACGGGTAACAAAAATATTAATGGCACAGGCAACTCGCTAAATAACTACATCGCTGGCAACTTTGGTAGCGATATCCTCTATGGTGGAGACGGCAACGACACCTTAGTTGCTGGTATTGGTAATTCTGATGAGGATCCCGCTGGCATTGGTATTTTCTATAGCTACTCGGGCAACAATTACCTCAACGGTGGTGATGGCAACGATGTGCTAAAAGGTGGGGTTGGTAATGACACTTTATTTGGCAGAAACGGTAACGATAACTTAGATGCTGGTCTTTTTACAGACGTTGGCTGGGGTTATGTTAGCGATGAATCAGGCAACGATTACCTCGATGGAGGGGCTGGCAACGATACGCTAAAAGGCGGTGTTGGTAATGACACTCTGTTGGGTGGCGCTGGATCTGATTTGTTGATTTCAGTGGTTGGCAGAGGAGCCAATCCTTACGCCAGCGTAGAATATTCTGGTAATGACTACCTCGATGGTGGGGCGGGTAACGATACTTTACAGGGCGGAGCCGGTAGCGATACTCTGATTGGCGGTGACGGATTCGACTCGCTGGTTGCTGGTGTCGGGAAGCGATCGGAGTATTCCTACTCTGGAGAATGGGTGACAACTTTCTTTTCTGGTAGCAATTACCTCGATGGTGGGGCTGGTAACGATACGCTAGTTGGGTCGCTCAATAGCGATACTCTGATAGGTGGAAGTGATGATGACCGTTTAACAGGTAAAGGTGGCAACGACGTGCTTGCTGGTGGCACAGGTGCTGATACTTTTATATTTTTGTCTCCGTCAGAAGGACTGGATACAATTACAGATTTCTCTGTTGGGCAGGGAGATAAAATAGAAGTCTCGGCTGCGGGGTTTGGAATTACTGTAGGCGATACGAGTAAGTTCTCTTTTAGTAACAATACGTTGTTCTTTGATACAACAGCTTTAGTAACCCTCCAATCAAATTCAGGGTTTAGCCCTAGTACTGATATCGAGGTTGTTTAGACATTACGCCTAAAACGCTGTTATCAAGAAAAAATTCTTGCTGGCTAATTGTTCGTAGTTAGTAGAAGCATAAAAATCTTGTTTGTTACTGCTAAACTTAACAATTAGCCTTTTTCATACTGTATTATTAAATTCACGAATCGTTGTTTATTGGTGATGGAGTTTGAATTCTAAAAGTAGCTTCCCTAAAATTTCTTGAGCAATCACTACTTATTTTATATGCACAAAAAGGAGCTTTACGAGCAGTTCATTAATTAACTTAGTTAACAAGTATCATAAAGAAACAAAAACTACTCGGGAAAGTAAAACCGATTAAGTATATTTTTGTAGATAGCGAGTTTATCAGCAGAGTATTTATGTCGATTCTTTTTTAGCTATTCAATCATAAGTACTCGCTTTGTATCTGCAAATACAACAGAGTTAACGCAATAAGGTTACAAACTTTTCAATTACTTGTGTTAGTGACACCTTAACAGTGTAAACTTGCTGCAAACGCCTAACTTAACATAAGCAGCAAACGCCTAGCGGGTGTTTGTGGGGAAGGGTGCTATGTTTCAACTTATAGATGTTTTTTTCGCCTTTATTACGATCGCGCTGTTAGTCTTAGTCGGGAGATTTGTGCGACAGCGCGTTAAATTGCTGCGAGATCTCTATTTACCCAGTTCGATTGTTGCAGGAGTGATTGCCTTACTATTAGGTCCACAAGCTTTAGGTGCGATCGTTTCCGCGGTTGCAGGACCAGAAGCACCCTTTGCTCAAGGTTTGTTTCCAGAGACTATGCGTACCGTGTGGTCGCAATCACCCAGTGTTTTCATTAACGTCGTTTTCGCAACACTCTTTATCGGAGAATCGATTCCAAGTCCGCGCGATATTTGGCGCAAAGCTTCACCGCAAGTCGCCTTTGGACAAACGCTTGCTTGGGGACAATACGTAGTCGGACTACTGCTAGCTATACTGATCTTAACTCCAGTATTTGGTATGAGTCCGATCGCAGGAGCATTAATCGAAGTCGCCTTTGAAGGCGGACACGGAACTTCAGCAGGAATGGCAGAAACTTTCAATAACTTAGGGTTTACTGTTGGACCTGATTTAGCCTTAGGTTTAGCTACGGTAGGTATTGTTTCTGGTATTGTTGCAGGGACAATGCTTGCAGACTGGGGGCGGAAAACCGGACGAATTCAAGTTGTCCGCAGCGAAGATCCTGAAGCAGGAAGCTTTGATTCGCACGATCGCCCAACTGAAACTCAAACAATTCGCGTCGCCCGCGCCCGACTCATGCGCGATTTACTGATCGATCCGCTGTCGTTAAACTTGAGCTTTGTGGGACTAGCGATCGCGATCGGCTGGTTAATTTTACAAGCACTCATCTACGTTGAATCAATTACTTGGGGACGTGCAGGCGTCGAATTATTCTCTTATGTGCCATTATTTCCGATCGCACTCATTGGCGGGCTGATTGTTCAGCTACTTGTAGAACGTACAGGACGCAGTTACCTCATTAGTCGTCCGTTAATCGAGCGCATTGGTGGAGTCGCTTTAGACGTGACAATTGTTACCGCACTCGCTTCAATTTCGCTAGCTGTCTTGGGTAGCAATATTGGTCCATTTTTAATCTTATCAGTCGCTGGTATCGCGTGGAACGTGCTTGCCTTTATCTACCTTGGACCGCGTATCCTACCTACATTCTGGTTTGAGCGCGGTATTGGAGATTTAGGGCAATCAATGGGTGTCACGGCAACGGGCTTAGTCTTGCTGCGGATGGTCGATCCTGACAACCGTTCCGGTGCTTTTGAAAGTTTTGCCTACAAGCAGCTATTGTTTGAACCGATCGTTGGTGGTGGCTTATTTACTGCGGCTGCACCACTCTTAATCGCGCAGTTTGGTCCTGTTCCGGTGCTACTGCTAACAACAGGAATCTTAGCGTTTTGGCTTGTGTTTGGGATGTACAACTTCAAGCAGATTACTAAACGCAGTCAAGTCGTGTGAAGGGGTAAGGGGTAATGGGTAATAGTGAAGATTTTACAATTACCAACCAACCAAAATGAGCGATCGCGGACATCACCAATTCCCAATTACCAAGTTAATCAAGGAAGGGGTTCATGACACAAACAACTCCTCCAGAACAATCTAGCTCTCCTAAAAAATCAGGTTGGATTAGTAAGTCTCTGGCGTTTATTGAAGCAGTAGGTAATAAACTACCCGATCCGCTGACGCTGTTTTTTATCTTTTGTCTAGCTGTGATTGCGATTAGTGCGATCGCTGCTGCTATGAACGTGAGTGTCGTTAATCCAGCTACTAATGAAACCATCACCGCTGTTTCACTTTTGACACCTGATGGTATCCGCCGCATAGTTACCGAAGCCGTTACTAACTTTACAGAATTTCCACCCTTGGGAACCGTGATTGTGGCAATGCTAGGTGTAGGAGTTGCGGAAGCTACAGGATTACTAGCAGCTTTACTGCGTCAGTTGGTACTCATTGCTCCTGCGAAGTTAATTGCGCCTACAGTTGTGTTTGCTGGGGTGATGTCTAACATTGCCTCAGATGCAGGTTATGTCGTCTTAGTACCATTAGGGGCGATCGTCTTTTTAGCATTTAAGCGTCATCCTCTAGCAGGTATGGCAGCGGCGTTTGCGGGTGTTTCTGGTGGTTTTAGTGCTAATTTACTTCTCAGCCCCTTAGATCCTCTCCTCGCCGGATTATCGCAAAGTGCAGCACAACTAATCGACCCCAACTATGTCGTTAATGCAACAGCGAACTACTATTTCCTGGCATTTTCCACTTTGCTTGTGACGCTTGTTGGTTGGTACGTTACCGACAAAATTGTCGAACCGCGCCTCGATACCTATCAGGGAGAAGAAGAGACACCGATTGAAGAATTGAGTGCCAGCGAACGTAAAGGATTGCGTTGGGCGGGTTATGCTTTGCTTGCCTTTGTTGTCTTTGTTTTGGCATTGCTACTACCGCCGCAGGGTGTTTTACGCAGTCCTGAGGGCGAGATTATTCCTTCACCGTTTATTGATGGCATTGTGTTTTTGATTGCGATCGCTTTTCTCATTCCTGCGATCGCTTACGGTGCAGCAGCAGGTACAATTCGCAATGACAAAGACGTTGCCCAATCGATGGGTAATGCAATGAGTTCTTTAGGTTACTACATCGCGCTAGCTTTCATCGCTGCTCAATTTGTAGCGTATTTTAGTTGGAGTAATTTAGGATTAATTACCGCAGTTAACGGCGCTAATTTTTTGAGGGCTACAGGTGTTACTGGTTCGCCAATACTTTTGTTATTTGTTTTGTTAACTGTGGTTCTCAACTTATTTGTGGGTTCTGCTTCCGCAAAATGGGCTATCATGGCTCCTGTTTTTGTACCCATGTTAATGTTAGTTGGTTTTTCTCCAGAATTAACGCAAGCAGTATATAGAATTGGGGACTCTACAACGAACATTATTACTCCTTTAATGCCATATTTTCCTATCGTTGTCGCTTTCGGGCAAAAATATGATAAAAACTTGGGCATTGGTACATTAATTTCATTAATGTTGCCATATTCTGTCAGTTTTTTAATCAGCTGGACAATATTATTCTTTATTTGGTTATTCTTAGGTATTCCTCTAGGTCCTGGTGCGCCAATCCGAATTTAAAGCTAATTCCTTTGAGGAAGCGGTAGATTTGTAAGTTGTACCCATCAGCAAGCTTTGTATAAATTCCTTCTAAATCAGGAAATAGTACTGCTTTGCCCGCGATAAGGCGCGCGTTTACTGCGATTAATGTTGCTAATGCACTCAAAAAATTCAGGGACGGAGTTAATAGTAACTTCTTGCATTGATGGTTAAATTTAGAAGAACGTTATGCAGGTTTTGGAACGAACCGCATTGACATAGCGTTTTCGCAGGGTAGACGCAAAGGCAGAGTTTTTAAAGTTCCTTTCAGTATCAGGTGTATGAATCTTGTAAATTATTTTCTCGCTTAATGTTACTTTGGTTGAATTATAAATGATACTATTTTCCCACGCTCATTATTATGTAAGCTAGATTGTGCAATATGGAAAAATTTGATGCCGCAGAGTATGTCGATCGCATAGCTGCAATTCTCGACTTAGAAATTCATCCAGAATATCGCGAAAATGTCATCGCCAATTTTGAGCGCATATACGCGATCGCGCAACTTGTGAATGAATTTACGCTACCAGAAACTGTTGAAGCATTACCAACGTTTGAGCCATGAACGATGCTGTCTCGATCGCTGCTGCTGTCGGTGAAGGTAAAATAAGCGCTGTCGAAGTGACACAAAATGCACTCCAGCGCATTGCACAACGCCAAGAACTTAATTGTTTTACGGCAATTACTGCGGAATCTGCATTGCACGATGCAAAACGAATTGATGATGCGATCGCCCTAGGAAATCACCCAGGTTCGCTTGCGGGAGTTCCTTTCGCTGTCAAAAATTTATACGATGTTGCCGGAATTACAACGCTTGCAGGGGCAAAAATTAACGCAGAAAACCCACCAGCGACGCGCGACGCGACACTGATTGCGAAATTAAAACAAGCAGGCGCAATACTCGTCGGTACGTTAAATATGGATGAGTACGCCTATGGTTTTGTCACAGAAAATGCCCATTACGGCGCGACGCACAATCCCCACGACTTCAATCGCGTTGCAGGCGGTTCCTCTGGTGGTTCCGCAGCAGCGGTAGCGGCGAATTTAGTCCCCATAACGCTTGGTACAGATACAAATGGCTCAATTCGCGTTCCGGCGGCTTTTTGTGGCATATTCGGCTTAAAACCAACATATGGTAGGTTATCTCGCGCGGGGGTGGTATTGTTTTCAAGTAGTTTAGATCATACTGGACCATTTGCCCGTTCAGTGCGCGATATAGCAACCGTATTTGATGTATTGCAAGGACACGACGATCGCGATCCGGTATGTACGCGAAGATCGCCCGAATTGTGTTTACCGCAACTCGATCGAGGTATTGAGAATTTACGAATTGCTGTTGCAGGTGATTACTTTACCAAAGGCGCTGAACCAGAAGCGCTCGCCGCAGTTGCACAAGTTGCGCAAGCGTTGGATGTTACTGAATATATCACGATCCCTGAAGCACACCGCGCCCGTGCTGCCGCATTTATTATGACTTCGTGTGAGGGTGCAAATCTGCATATGGAGAAGTTGCGATCGCGTCCCCAAGATTTTGATTTCGCAACGCGCGATCGCTTTTTAGCTGGGGCGTTGATTCCGAGTTCTTGGTACATTCAAGCGCAACGTTTTCGGAGGTGGTTTCGCGATCGAGTTCGTGAAATTTTCCAGAGTGTAGACATCATTCTTGCGCCGACAACACCATGTGTTGCACCTTTCATCGGGCAAAAAACAATGATTTTAGATGGTGAAGAAATTTTAATTCGTCCGCATTTAGGACTTTTCACCCAACCACTATCCTTTATCGGTTTACCCGTTTTATCTATTCCAATTCACCGCCCTGGTTCTTTACCTTTAGGCGTACAATTAATCGCTGCACCTTACAATGAAGCAATGATTCTACGTGTTGCGGCTACATTAGAAGCAAATGGCATCGTTTCCACTTATACTTCTTGAAAAGCAGGTGGATAAATAACTTTCCCCTGATATTTTTCTTGATAATTTGTCAGCAGTTTCACCATAAAAGCGTCTTCTGGTACTGGAAAAGGCGATACAATGCCATAATTAATTGATGGTTGGAAACCAAAGCGCGAGTAAAATTGAGGGTGTCCTAAAACAACTACTAAAGCTTCGCTCATCTGATCCGCAGTTTCTAAACCAACTTGCGCAAGTGCGCTACCAATTCCTTGTTTTTGAAATTTAGGAATGACTGCTAAGGGCGCTAAACCTAATACGCGTAAAGTTTCTTTCCCTACAAGGTCAATATAGCTAAATAAAATGTGACCAACTACAGTATTGTTAACTTCTGCAACAAGAGATAACTGCGGAATATAACGATCTGAATGCCGAATGTTCTTAACTAATTGCGCCTCATTTTCACGTTCAAAAGCTTGAGTATGAACATTATGAATCGCAGAAGCATCTAGTAAACTTTCACAACGAATCACTTGATTATTAACTCCATAAACTTCCAGTTTGAGTGATATGCTTCAGGAATTTCGCTTTCAGGATAGGGTTGAATACTCTGAAAACCAACTGAATGATAAAGTGCTTGTGCTGCTTTAGCAAAAGGTGCGCAATCCAAACGTAACTTTAAATAACCTATTTGTTGCGTTCACTAATAATAGCTTGCACTAAAGCCTTACCAATTCCTTTTCTGCGGTATTCTGGACGAACGTACATTCTTTTAATTTTGCCCACATCCTCGGCAATTTCCCGCAGTCCAGCACGCCCTGCAATATGAGTGTCATATTCTGCTATTAATAATCGCCCTGCTGGAGGGACAAACTGTGGCATTCTTATGAGATCCTGCTGCAAAAGAATTTCTACATCAAAAGTGATACTAAAATCACGTTCAACAAGTAACTGAGTTGCAGTTAAATTCTCTTCAAATAATCTATAAATATGTTTTTTGCGTTCTTCTGTTTGTACTTGAATAATTTTAATACTCATTGTCTCAAAGTACGTGCAATTACAGAAAGCATTCCAGACCCAAGCTTCACATCAAGCATGACTTCTTTAGTTAATTTGATAATCCTCCCTTAACTTTCATAGTGTATTTAAGGAAAACAGGTATCTGCATACATATTGATTTCCAGAGCCAGAGAAAATAAGTATGGCTAGAGTATATGACACTTTTATTGCAGGTGGTCCTGTAATGTGGCCTTTGTTAGGGCTTTCTATTGTGACGTTAGCTTGTGCTTTAGAACGAGCTTGGTTTTGGTTTCAATTACTTAGTAAAGAAGATCGAATTGTTCGCGAGGTGTTAGCAGCAGCACGATTTGATTTAGCCAAAGCTGCAAATATAGCTTATCAAGCTCAATCTTTACCGATTGGTCGTTTTTTACTTGCGCCTTTGAAGTTAAACCAACCTACTCCTGAAACGTTTCGTCTCGCGATGGAAGCCGCAGGAGATAAAGAGTTTACGCAAATGCGTAAAGGTGATAAATTATTAGAAACTGTCGTAGCGCTTGCACCTTTATTAGGATTACTAGGAACAGTTACAGGTTTAATAGGTACGTTTAATAATTTAAATATTGGTGGAGGTACAACAGCGGAAGCTACACGTGCAGCTGCGGGTATTGGTGAAGCCTTAATTACTACAGCTGCGGGAATGATTGTCGCAATTACTGCGTTAATTTTTTTCCGAATTTTTGTATCTCTGCAATCACAGCAAATTGATTACTTTTCAGAGGTAGGTAGTGAATTAGAACTCATCTATCGCCAAACTTGGTATGAACCAATGTTAAGTTCTGTTGGACAAAACAGTATTCGCGGTAACGGGTAATTTATTTTGTTTAGAAATCAGCACAGACGCTCCTCGCAGCTACCAGAAGTTAATTTAATACCGATGATGGATGTATTGATGTCTGTTCTCACGTTCTTCATCATCACTTCAATGACATTATCTGGTAGAAGAATTGCTAATGTGAGTTTACCAAAAGTAAGTAGTGAAGTGCGCGAACAAAGTTCTTCACTTAAGACTTTCGAGCCTTTAGTTGTAGGATTAAACTTCCGCGGCGAGATTATCATTGGAAATCAATTGATTACTTTAACGCTCCTAGAAAAAGAGGTTCAAGGTTATTTAGAGAAAAATCCGCAAGCACTAGTCGTACTAAAAGCTGATAAAAAATTATCGTATAAACAAGTAGTCCGAGTTTTAGAAAAGATGCGCGATATCGGAGGCGATCGCGTTTTTTTGGCTATCGAAAGAAATTAAAGAAGATGATGCGATTTAAACAGCAACGTGCTGCAATACCTACAATTGACTTAACGCCAATGTTGAACGTCATGATGGCAACTCTGGCTTTTTTTGTTTTGATTTCGATGACATTGACAACCGAACAAGGCGTTGATATTCAGCTACCCGCAGGAGATACTACATCACCGCAAAACGCCCCTGAACCACTAGTTGTAGAATTAAGTAGACAACAACAGATTTTTATTGAACAACAACAGGTGAGTAAACAGCAACTCCTGCAACAAATGCAAATTTATCTTCAGCAAAATCCCCAAGCTGCTGTTGTGCTTCAACCTGATCTTGAATTACCCTATGAAGTTGTCGTTCAACTATTGGCAGAAATGCGCGATGTCGGAGGCGATCGCGTTTCTTTAGCTATTGATTAGCATTCGGATCGCTATTCCAGACAACAATCATTGTACCGATACTCGTTGCTGTAGGGACTAAGTTTAAATACTTGACAAAATTACCTTTTTGTAGCTTGTAAATGTTTCCTCCACCGTACTCGCCATGTAAGGAAACTTCTATGCCACTATTTGTTAGCTGTGGTTCAATTTCAGTAAAGACTTGTTCGGGTGTTTTTAGTGAAATCCATTTAATTCGCGTAATTTCCTGTTTTTGTTGTGGTTCATCTGTCTCTAAGCTTTCTGCTGTAAAAAATAATTCAGGCTGTGCAAAATAACTCGGATCGACGCCCAATTCTTCCGCAACCTCTCCCGAAATTTCTCCAAAGAGATTTTGGAATGTCTCATTATCATCTGAGGTGTTAGGAGATGCTTCTGTTGTCAATTCGGGCGTTGGTTCCTGAGTTGTTGATTCCTCTGGTGAAGGTAATGGCGTTGGAGATGCTGAAGGCGTAGTTGTGGAACTCGGTGTAGCTTGAGGTGTTGGCGAACTACTAGGAGATAGTTTTGGTTGCGATATTGTTGGCGGTGTTACCTGTTGTGGTGTAATTTTGGGGCTTGGTTGTGGAAGCTGACGTGGCGAAGGTTTAGTTGGTACAGATGCTTGAGGAGAAGGTTTTTTTGGCGGTGCGAGTAACTGGGTAATTTCTAGTTCCTCTTGTTTTGGTTTTTGTTCAATTTGTGATTTTGTTGGCTGTGGTATTGGTAGCATTAGAAGTATCCCATGCAAACCCAAAGAAATAAATAGCATGGGTCGATATAACAATTGTAAGAGAGGAGGTAGATTTTTTCGGAATAAATAAGGTTGATTCATAATGCTTTTACAGTGCTTAGGTCTACCTCTTTCATCATATTTACCCAAATCTACCGCGGATATAATCCTCGGTTTGTTTATTATTAGGATGCGTAAACATTCGCTTTGTTTGTTCAAACTCGATAATTTCTCCCAGATACATAAAAGCTGTATAGTCAGAAATTCGTGCAGCTTGCTGCATGTTATGTGTTACGATTAAAATTGTAACTTTTTCTTTTAATCGAGTAATTAAGGTTTCAATATTACTTGTAGAAATTGGATCGAGTGCTGATGTTGGTTCGTCAAAAAGGATAATTTCAGGATTCGTTGCTAAGGCACGGGCAATACATAACCTCTGCTGTTGTCCTCCAGAAAGATTAAAAGCTAAATCGTATAAGCGATCTTTTACTTCATCCCATAATGCTGCGTTGTATAAAGCTTGTTCTACTTTTTCATCAATAACGCTTCGTCGCGACTCGCCTCTCACGCGCAATCCATACGCAATATTTTCATAGATTGATTTTGGGAAAGGATTAGGTTTTTGGAATACCATACTAATCCGCATTCTTACTTCTATTGGATCTATGTGACGACTTAATATATTTATTTGTTCAGAATCAAGGAAGATTTCTCCTTCGTAACGATTACCAGGATACAGATCGTGCATCCGATTAAAGCAACGCAGTAAGGTAGTTTTACCACATCCTGAAGGTCCGATTAAAGCTGTCACTTTATTTTCAGGTACAAGCAAATTGATATTTTTTAATGCCTGGACTTTTCCGTAATAAAAGTTCAGGTGATTAACTTTAGCTTTAGTTTTAAAGGAGGCTATTTCTACCATTTGATTCGTTGACGGATACGATAGCGGAGATAAATGGCTAAACCATTCATTCCCAGTGTCATACAAATTAATACGATTCCAGCAGCAGCAGCATTTAATTGAAAAGCTGGTTCAGGACGCGATACCCAATTAAACATTTGAATAGGCATTACTGTAAAGGGCGCTTGTAACCAACTGAAAGAAATGTAGGGAAATTCTGTTTTGATTGGCGGATCGGGTAAAAAAGCAATAAAAGTTAGAGCCCCAATTGTAATTAAAGGTGCTGTTTCGCCAACTGCGCGCGATAACCCAATAATGACACCTGTCAGAATACTGCCAATCGAGTATGGTAAGACGTGATCCCAAATTGCTTGCCATTTACTTGCACCCATTGCATAAGCAGCCTCGCGGATACTATTAGGAATTGCGCGTAATGCTTCGCGGGTAGTCACAATTACAATTGGTAAAACAAGTAATGCAAGAGTTAATCCTGCAGTCAGAATACTTTCACCTAAATTGAGTTGATAAACAAATAACCCTAATGCTAAAAGTCCGTAAATAATTGAAGGAACACCTGCTAGATTAGTCACATTAATTTCAATTAAACCTGTTAACCAATTTTTCCCAGCGTATTCTTCTAAATAAATACCTGAAGCAATTCCCACAGGTATGGCTGCGATCGCCGTGACAATCATCACTAGAATCGTACCTACCCAAGCGGCTAAAATTCCAGCTTCTTCGGGCTTTCGGCTAGGAAAAGATGTTAAAAATTGCCACGATAAACGAGGTAAGCCATCAATAAATAGATCTATTATTAATATTATTAGTGTGGCAATTCCAACTAATACAGACAACAAGCCAACGACAGCAAACATTGCCTGCCAAAGTTTATTGCGGGCAATAATTGTTTTAATGTGTTGTAAGTCTTGCTGCATAATCAGTATTTTTCGCGAAAGTGTCTGCTAAGAAAATAACCAAAAATATTAAAAACTAAAGTCATTAATACCAGTGTTAGTCCTGCAGCAAAGATCGTTTGGTATTCTAAACTACCGTGAGGTAGATCGCCTAAACTTACAGAAACAATATAGGCGGTGATTGTTGCAGCTTCGTTCATCGGATTCCAGGTGAGAGTCGGCTGCAAACCAGCAGCGATCGCCACAATCATTGTTTCGCCAACTGCACGCGAAATTCCTAAAATATAAGCTGCTGTAATTCCTGAAATAGCTGCGGGAAAAATAACTTTTAATGCTGTTTGTAAACGCGTCGCACCCATAGCATACGAACCTTCGCGTAGTTGTACAGGTACAGAGCGCATTGCATCCTCACTTACTGAACTGACATAGGGAATAATCATTATTCCCATAACAATGCCAGCACTTAACATATTAAAACCAGGGAGATCCCATAAAAAGTTTTGTAATAGTGGTGTTACAAATAAGAGCGCAAAATAGCCATAAACTACTGTAGGAATACCAGCTAATAATTCTAAACACGGTTTAATAAATTCACGAAATCGAAAAGGTGCAAACTCACTCAAATAAATTGCTGCGATAGTTCCTAGGGGTACTGCAACTGACAAAGCAACAGCCGTTGTTACTAAAGTACCTGAAAGAAGTGGTAAAATTCCGTAGTGCGCATCATCAAATAGTGGCGACCATTGTGTATCTGTGAGAAAATCTATTATAGAAACTTCTCGAAAAAAAGCGATCGATTCGTATACTAAAATTCCCAGAATAGCGATCGTTGTGGCAACAGAAGAACAAGCTGCGAGAAATAATAAAATCTCAATTGCTTTTTCCTGTATATTTCGCAGTAATTTAGATGATAATGGTCTTTTTGTAAGTTGTATTTGCCTTTCTACCATAATTATGTGAATTCAGCGCATACCTAGCGAATTTATTCGCAGTAATTTCTTTAACTATAATTGAGCGATTAGTAATCAACTTTGAGTCAACTACTAATCGCAATTGCTATATTTAGCAACGATTATTTACAGTCTAGCTTCGCGTTGCAATAGTTCTTCAATACGAAGTCCAACAGCTTCTTTACCACCAAATACTGTTCCTACTTTGTTTTGTTGAAAATGGTTTCTTGCTAACGTGTAAGCACGTGCAGGTAAAGCTACATAACCAACTTCAGCAACTAATCTAGGTGCGTTGCTCATGTAGTAGTTGACGAATTGTTTGACATCATCTCTAGCTGCTGCTTTAGCGTTCACGTAAATAAATAAAGGACGCGACAAAGGCTGATAAGTACCATTTTCTACGGTTTCTCTAGAAGGTAATACAGGTTTACCGTTGCCATTATCAATTGCTACAGCTTTTAAGCGATTTTTGTTAGCTTCGTAATAGGCATAGCCAAAGTAACCTAACGCGCCGCGATCGCGACTAACTCCTTGTACCAGAACGTTATCATCTTCGCTAGCTGTGTAGTCTGTGCGGCTAGACTTAGCTTTACCTACTATTGCTTCAGTAAAGTATTCAAAAGTTCCCGAATCTGCGCCAGGACCGTACAGCTTCATGGGCGTGTTAGGAAATCCTTGACGTACCTGACTCCAGTTCGTAATTTTACCTTGCGCGGCGGGTTCCCAAATGCGCTTTAACTCAGCGACAGTCATGCTGTTTACCCAGTTGTTTCTGGGGTTGACAACGACGGTTAGAGCATCGTAAGCTACTGGCATTTCGATGTATTGAATCCCAGCACTCTTACACGCTGCCATTTCTTCAGTTTTAATCGGTCGAGAAGCGTTAGAAATTTCGGTTTCGCCACGACAGAACTTTTTGAATCCACCGCCAGTACCAGAAATACCAACTGTAACGCGCGTTCTCCCACCGGTTTGTTTTTGAAAGTCTTCGGCTACAGCTTCCGTAATTGGGAAAACTGTACTAGAACCATCAATGCGGATTGTCGTTGGGTTTTGAGAACGAACTACTGCGGGTACTGATAAACCAATTGTTGCACCTGCTACGAGTAGCGATGCGATCGCTCTTCGACTTGTCATACTTGCCTTGAAGCGACCAAGTTTGATACTCATCTTGTGACCCAGCATATTATCTGTGTATTGATTTTAAAAACGCGTAAAAATCTCACTACAGATAGAATACTGAGCTATGGTTAAGAGGTTATAATAAAAGGTTAAAAAGAAATTAATTCTCGGTTAATTGTACTTTGTTGTTACTTAAGTCCTTAATGTGACTTAGAGCTAGCTGAGTCTATAAAATCATCGAACGGGATTTCATCTGTGATACCATTTTGCGAAAAGAACGAGTTGTCGCCATAAAATCAGAACTACAGTAATAACGACGATTCAACTCGTTGAATTCCTGATAAACCTGATTCGCTACTTTATCTTCTAGTGGTACGCTCTAAACTCCCGCTTTTAGAAGAGCTTAGGCTACCATAGCTAAATAGATTTTCAATCAGATTTGTGCCATCTATCGTAATGCTGCCTGTAACTTGTGCTTCCCTATATGAACCATTAGATCGATAGCGCGAAAAATAATTTTGTGTTTGATAAGTGTAATCGGATCTACCTGTGGATGTAGATCCTATACCTGTCCAAGTTAACGCCACCGATACATTTTTATTAGTTCCTGACGAGTAGTCATAGACTACAAATGTACCTCTCAAAGAGGCTGAGCTAAGCTGATTATCGATTGTGAAGTTGGCATTCGGACTAGAGCCATATCCAGATGAATATGTTCCATTGCAAAAGTTATAGGTATCGTAATATAAGTCTGCTCCCATCTGTGGAGTCGGTGCGCCTGGACCGTCTTTAACTCTGCTAGTAAAAGCGTTAATATAAACAGAGGTTGAATTACAATCATCATACTGGTAAAATGAAGCAGAAGCATTTTGTCCTTTAAACTGGTACTTAGTTGTAGTAGCTGCCACTGCTGGCAAGCTCAAGCTAAAGGTAGCCAAAATAGCTCCAGCAACTGCTGTTTTCATCTGTTTCTTTCCTATTTTTGATTCAAATTACTTCCAGAGCGGAATTAGACTTAGTTAGTCTACATACCGCTTTCGTCTTTGTGACGACTAACAACTATATTCAGTAAAAATGGCTACTGTTTCCTTTGTTAAGTAACTTTGATATTTCGCAAAGACCAGCAAGTGTTCTTCGCAAGTTGCAATATATTTGCAGTAAACTTGCTGTAACTTGCACAAGCGATCGCATTATTTAGTTTGCATATTCAAGCAGTTAACAAAATTAATTTGGTAACGTATCAAAAACTCATTATAGACAGAATATTTGTCTATTGTTGAGAGATTATGTACGATTAGTAAAAGTAATTGTTGATAGTCAGTACAAAGTCAATAAGCATTCTTCATATGTAGCTATCCACTCGCAGCCAAGTTTTATATAAAACGCAATCGCGCTCGCATTATCGGCTTTCACCTTTAAACCGATACAATTCACCGTCTGGCAAAGTCCTTGCCAAAACTTAGTTACAACTTTTTACTCAATCCTTGTCTGCGAAATTGTGGGGAATACACGTGGACTCCAGCAAGACTCACGAGAGTATTTTCGCGTCGAACACCATAGTAGCATTCAGTTTCTATCATCTGCAAGTCAAACCAGTTTTCTAGATAACTCACGCGATATAACTGTACTATTTCATCTGCATTGTCTACTGCAAGTTGATGCCTTCAGATGTATCAAAATCAGCTAAAAGCTGATGATTAGTTAAAGCCATTTTGTTATACAAACCGTGGAATTGTATTTGGTAATCATCAGCAAATACGCGAGCTAATCCACTAAGATGAGCCATCAAATTTGGTTCTACTGTCAAACCCCAGAGTACAGGTAAATCGGAACCAGTATATATCAAAGCAACTTGCTTCAGCGTATCTTCCTGCAAGCCGTACCAAGTCGTATGTTGCCAGAAAAAATCGTCTTTGTCATGTAAACAAGCTGCTTTCATGAGGACTTACACAAACAACTCTTATTTCTTTGTGTCCTGTGTGTCTACGCTGCGGGAATGCTACATCTATGTAGTTTGTTTGCAAAAACCATAAGTTTAGACTAGGGTTCTTGCGTAATTCTCAAAATATAAGGATAATACTTATCTCGCTCAAACGAGCCTACCCAAACATCGTAACTACCAGCTAGCCATTCTCCACCAATACCAGGATTTTTTCCTTCCGCGTCATCGTTGCACCAAGTACCACCAGGACCGCGAACGATGATAGTAGTATCTTGAGGACTTTGTATCTGAAGTCGGAGATACTTAAAAAAGTCTTTTAATACTAAAGTGTGATCCGGTTCTACATCGACAAAACCAACGCATGGTCCATTCACAGTTTCACTTCTTCCTGCTACTTTTTGAGCTGGTACTGAACCACCACTAATCCCTCTCAGCGTCAACGGTGAAGAAAAGTCGCGCTCAATTGTCACATTTTCAAACAGTGGTGCTGACTGTGCTTGCACTTTGGGTGTCCTTAGCCCAACAATAGCGACAAAAATCACTAAAATTACGCCTAGATTTAGCACTTTGTTGGGCATTCTGGATTTATCAAAGTCAGAAATAGAATATCGAAACCTTACTCCTTCATTCGACTTATAGTCAAACAAGATAGTTCCAAAAAAAGCCCGCCGCAGCGGACTTTAGTTTTAGTTAGCATTTGCGATCGCACTTTCTAATCGCGGTTTATCAAACTGGCGTTGGTGTAAAATGACCCAAGATTGAATTAAGTCAGGTCCTTGCATATCTCCGGTTAAGGCTGCACGCAGCGATCGCATTACCAATCCTTTCTTGACGTTCTTCTCTTTGACGACGCGTTTAATAATTTCCTGACTACTCGCTTCAGTTAAGTCCGTACCATCGTTGAGTGCAGCTAAAACCCCTTCAAGTACTGCTTTAGAACCTTCTTGCTGTAATTGATGCATTGCATCGTCGCTGTAAGTTAACGAGTCAGTAAAATATAGCCAACTCATCTCTACCGCATCTTTGAGACGCGTCAAACTAGGACCAATGACACTAGAAATCTGTTCTAGCCAAACGCGATCGCTTGTCGGGTCAAATTTATATCCTGCGGCTTGCCAATATGGTATCAACAAATCCGTCAGTTTTTTGGCAGGCATTGCGTGCAGATACTGACTATTAATCCAGTCTAATTTTGCCCAGTCAAATTTTGCCCCAGCTTTATTAACGCGTTCAAAACTGAATTGCTGCGCTGCTTCTTCCAAAGTAAACAATTCTTGCGTTGAATCCGGAGGCGACCAACCGAGTAAAGTCATATAATTAACCATTGCTTCGGCGACAAAGCCCATTTCTTTAAAATCAGAAATCGACGTTACTCCGTCGCGTTTGGAAAGCTTGCGTCCCTCTGCGTTTAAAATCAGGGGTGTATGCGCAAATTCTGGTACGGTTGCCCCAAAAGCTTCATAAAGTAGAATTTGCTTAGCAGTATTAGCAATGTGGTCTTCTCCGCGAATTACATGGGTAATTTGCATATCCATGTCATCGACAACCACCGCAAAATTATACAGCGGCTGACCAATGTCCCCAGCTTTCGCCGCACGGGCGATTACCATATCGCCTCCCAAGTCGCTACCGCGCCAACTCATGTGTCCGCGCACCATGTCATTCCAGACAATTTCGCGATCGTCTTCGATCTTGAAACGAATCACTGGGCGACGCCCTTCGGCTGCAAACGCGGCTTGTTGTTCGGGCGTGAGATGGCGATGGCGGTTATCATAGCGCGGCGCTTCATTGCGGGCTTTTTGGGCTTCGCGCATCGCGTCGAGTTCTTCTTCAGAACAATAGCAGTAGTATGCTAGTCCTTTATCGAGTAAATCTTGGACTCTTTGGCGATACACATCCAAACGGTGTGACTGAAAGATAGGTCCTTCGTCCCAATTCAATCCTAACCAGGTTAAACCATCGAGGATATTTTGCGTGTACTCTTCACGCGATCGCTCAGTATCAGTATCTTCGATCCGTAAAATAAACTGACCGCCATGATGACGAGCAAATAACCAGTTAAATACCGCAGTTCTTGCGGTTCCTATGTGTAGATTCCCTGTAGGGCTAGGGGCGATCCGAACTCTCACGGTCATGTTAAGTTTTTAGATTTTAGCTGTAAGGTTTGATGGCTAGGGAAGATATTACTTCCACTACCCTGTTAGCACAGATTTACTATCCTAACGCATGTCTTAATCTACTAGGAACGGGACTGACGGGGCTCGAACCCGCAACTTCCGCCGTGACAGGGCGGTGCTCTAACCAATTGAACTACAGTCCCAATTTTTGAGCGATTTCTATCTTTGCACAGTTTTTTAAATTTGTCAAACTTTATCTGATTTTAAAAGCAAGGAATTGAGTACGCTGCGCAGGCTGAAAGTTATTATCGCTGACGAGAAGAAGCGATCGCCCGTCTCGTAATGTAGGTCCTAAGGTGACGCCTTCGATGTTGTCGAGTGTTACGTTTTTCAGTGCTTTGAGGTCGAGCAACAATCGTTTTTTAACAGGTTTGATGCTGCTAAGATCGACCTGACGCAGGCTCTCGATATCACTAATATCATCGGCGTCTGCTAGGGAAACTTGGTACAAGCGAACACTGTATCCTAAGCCTGTAAACGCGCGTTCTAGGCTAATAAAATTGCCATCGTCATCGACAGCGAATAAATCCACAAGCCCAACTCGCATAAATCGAGGTAAATTAATTTGTGCTGGTATAGCTTCGGTCATGTAGAGATATTCATGCGATCGCTTTCCCGCACGCAAATCATATTGCAAAATTCGGCACGGCGAACTTGTATCAGGTTGTCCTACTGGTTCATCTTGCAGTAATGCATTCTCAGTTGCGGTGTAGAGGTATTGCTGATTGGGTGTTATTGTCAAACTTTCAAACGCATTGTTATTGCGAATACCGCGATCGCGACTTGCAGTTGGTAAAAAGCGTTCGGGTATGGGTAGCGATCGCAATTCTTTGCCACTTGTCAAGGAAAATTCTTTGATAAATGGATCGATTAATCTTTGCGCATCACCTTCAGAGGAAATAAATACCGTTTCGCGATTCGTTACCGCAATTCCCTCCGCATCGATACTATATCTTTCAAACGGTTGATTTTCAGTATTTAATAGCGTCGTCACATTTAAGGGCGTTACATCACCTTGTTGCAATCCCCGATCTAGATTTATTTGCAAGGTATAAAATCGTGCTGGTGCTTTTTCGCTGCGGTCGTCAGACACTGCGTAATAGACATCTTTTGTAGAATCATAAGTAATTCCTGATAGCCCGCCAAGTTCTGTTTCTTGAAAAGAAAACCCAGTGGGAATTGTTGCTTCTCCCAAAAAATCGACTGCGGTGACTGGGACTGCGGGTGCGGTTTGACGAGTAACAAGAATAACACTTAAGAATAGACAAAAGAAAATTAATATAATTGGCTGTGATAATTTGCGGCTCAATGACATAGAAAGAGGAGTCAGAAGTCAAAGTAATGATTTTAACGTTTTAGGGTGTTTCAACTACTTGAAGATTGGCAGAGGACGAACTATTTGTAAAAGCTAATAACCAATCTTTGACATGACGTGTTGCATGACAGTCGTCTTCGTTGTAGCGGACAATCGCATCTAATAACGCGCGATCGCCTGTAGCTAACCACCGATCGTACCAATAAATACAATGCGAGCCATTTGCTTGCGGGTCGCGCCACTCGAACCCTAACCACCGCGCGATCGCTTTTAAAGTATAGTTTTCTACAGGTAAAGCAACCGTTTGCACAACTTGCTCGTAAACATCCACAAACCGCGCTAGAAGTGTTTTGATTTGCGATCGTGGTGTGTGATAAAGTTTACCTAAACGTTTGACGGTATCGACTTCATACGCACAAAAATGATAAATTGGCGCAGTTGGATACTGGCAAACCAAATCTAAAAATTGCTGCCAAATCGCTTCTTCTTGAGCAGGTGTTTCAGCGAGGAATTTGTGGAATGTTTCGGTTCCTGTTTGGCGATCGACGACTAAAACTCCTAGCAGGTAATCTAAATTAAGATCCGGTTCGGCTTCGATATCAAAGTATAGTTCTATGGGTGCAGGTGAAACGTCTGTAGTGCGAGTTGCGTTTAATAGTATCGGACGATTTTCAAAAACAGCTTGCGCTTGTAAAACCAATTTTTGTGCGACTTGGCGATCGAATCCTGGTAGCGATTCTAGTTGGGTAGGATTTACTTGAGTTAAAGATTCGAGCGTGACAACGTTTAAAGCTTGTAATTGCGTGTAGCGATTGGGAGTGACTCCAGGAATGAGTGAGAGATGCTGTTGTTCTTTGGCGATCGCATAACACTGACTGTACCAGCGACAAAGACTACATCGCTGTCGCGAAATAAAAACTTCCGGTGCTAATTCTGCTTCTAAGATTTCCAGACAGCGATCTAAACTACGCTGCATTTGCGATGTCCACCGCGCAACATCTACACTATAAACTTCTGGGCGACGCAGAAATAACCATGCTGTTTTCGGTGCAATTCCTTGAATTTGTTCTAATACGTGCGCGTTGTACGCCGCGATAATTTGATACTCTAGCTTAGGGCGCTTTCCCAATTCGATTTGCGCAGGAATATAAACCCAATCACCAAATAACGAGTTTCCAGGTTGTTTGATCAGTAAATCTGGACGACTTATCAGGGTATATTTTTCTTGGTAGGTAGTGAGTAAGATTCCTTGACTAATGCGCTCAACGCCTTGCTGCATGAGTTCGAGTGTCGCGATCGCACCCGCTTCCCAGTTTCCTTGGTGATAATTCGGTTGTTGATGATTTTGTTGCGCTAAAGCATTTTGTTGATGAATAATTTTGTCTTGTTGTAGTCGAAGTAAAAACTCACTCGGAGAATCTCGCTGGCTGCGATCGCCATGAGTATCTAAAAAAGCGCGTCTTTGACAACGTTGATATTGCAGCAGCAGTTCAGCAGTCATTAGCATGACTCTAGACTAGCAATTTTAAGAGGTCAGAGTCGGAGGTCAGAGGAGATATTTTAGGTTTCCTGATTCCTCTATTATGGGTGCGATCGCGTCATACTATTCACTAACAGCGAGCTACTTCTAGTAATGACAAGCATTTCTATTACTTCAACAGTACAACACCGAGAACAATTTCCGGCTTTAGCGAATAAAGCTTATTTTAACTATGGCGGTCAAGGACCTATGCCGCAAGCGGCGATCGATGCAATAAATCAAGCGCAAGAATACATACAAACCTATGGTCCTTTTTCGACAAAGGTGAATGCTTGGATTGTTGAGGAAGTCCAACAAACACGACAGGCGATCGCCGCAGAACTTAATGCTTCTCCTGAAACAATAACAATTACCGAAGATGTAACAGTAGGCTGTAATATCGCCTTGTGGGGTATCGATTGGCAAGCAGGCGATCGCATTTTACTCACCGACTGCGAACACCCAGGAGTCATCGCGACAACGCAAGAAATTTCCCGACGTTTCGGTGTGGAAGTTTCGTTTTGTCCAATTATGGCTACTCTGAATGGCGGCGATCCTGTGGAGGTGATTGCGCAACACCTGACACCCGATACGCGACTTGTTGTTCTAAGTCATATTCTTTGGAATACAGGTCAAGTTTTACCTGTAGACAAAATTGCGCAAGTTTGCCGCGAGTACAACAGTAGGATACAAATTTTAGTCGATGCAGCGCAGTCAGTTGGTTTATTACCGTTGAATTTAACTGAATTGCAAGCAGATTTTTATGCTTTCACGGGTCATAAATGGTGGTGTGGTCCGATGGGGGTGGGTGGATTGTATGTTCGTCCCGAAGCTAGGGAATCGCTGCAACCAACGTTTATTGGCTGGCGTAGTATTATGATGGATAGCCGAGGTAAGCCTGTAGATTGGCAACCGGATGGACGACGCTATGAAGTTGCAACTTCTGCTTTTGGACAGTATTGCGGATTAAGAGCAGCGATCGCAACGCATCAACAATGGGGAAGTGCATTGCAACGCTACGAACAAATTCTGCAACTGAGTCACTATCTTTGGCGGCGGTTGAACGAAATATCTGGTATTGTTTGTTTACGCACTACTCCACCCGAATCGAGTCTTGTGTCTTTTCAGTTAAAACAAGCAGGTAGTCACAAACAGCTAGTACAGTACTTAGAATCACAAAACATGATGACACGCACACTTCTCGATCCTGATTGCGTTCGTGCGTGCGTTCACTACTTCACCACCACAAGTGAGATCGATCAACTCATCGCCGGAATCGAAAGTTATTGTGGAATGTGATTAGTTTTGAGGTTTGAACTGAAGAACTTTCTTAACCTGAACCCTAACATATGTCTCCCATTATCTACGTAGCCGTTACCAGTCATGGATTTGGTCATGCAGCGCGGACTGCATCGGTTGTTGCGACGATTAAGAAACTTCGTCCAGAAATGTTAGTAATTTTTGTTACCACAACACCTCGTTGGTTTCTCGAATCATACTTTCAAGATGATTTTATCTACCGTCCGCGATCGTTTGATGTGGGTGTCGTGCAAAGCGATAGTCTCAAAATGGATAAAGCCGCTACCCTTGAAAAAATGCAGCATATCCGCAGTCACCAAAATGCGATCGTCGCCGGAGAAGTTAACTTTATCAAACAAAATCGCGTCGATCTAATTTTAGCGGATGTTCCTCATTTAGCTGGCGTGATTGGTAAAACCGCAGGTGTTCCGTGTTGGACTATCAGTAATTTTGGGTGGGACTTTATTTATCGCAATTGGGGAAGTGAATTTCAAGAAATCGCAGATTGGGTTTTTGATTGCTACAGTCAATGCGATCGCCTACTGCGCTTACCCTTCCACGAACCGATGAGTGCGTTTAAAAATATCACGGATGTCGGGCTACCTGGTGGTTCTCCCTCTCACCCAGCCGATGCGCTACGATCTAAATGGAAGATCGCAACACCCAAGGAACGCACAATTTTATTAACTTTCGGTGGTTTAGGCTTACAGCAAATTCCTTACGATAATGTACAGCGGTTTCCCGATTGGCAATTTATCACGTTTGCGCGTAACGCCCCAGATTTTCCCAACTTACTCAAAATCACCGATCCGCAATATCGTCCAGTTGATTTTATGCAGATTTGTGGCAGAGTTGTTTCTAAACCTGGTTTTAGTACGTTCGCTGAAGCCATTCACCAACAAGTGCCAATTGTCACATTAACACGCGATGATTTTGCAGAAGCGGCTTTGTTAATTGAAGGTATCAAAGATTGCGCGCATCATCAAGTTATTAGCCCAGACGAATTTTTCCATAGCGGCTGGGAATTTCTCGAACAAGCGCCTTCAACACCAAAAAAATCGCAAGGAATCGCCCTCGATGGCAATGAAGCGATCGCCCACGCTGTTTTAGAATATTTTCATTAATAAACAATGCATTACCAAAAAATCTTAAAAATTCCCACGCAAGGTAAGTCTCTCAATAACGTCACCGCCAAAATTGAATCAATCGTTGCTGAATCAGGGATAGAAACAGGAATTTGCCATTTGTTTTTACGTCATACTTCGGCTAGCCTTGTTATTCAAGAAAATGCCGATCCTGACGTCCTAAAAGATTTAGAAAACTTCTTGGCGAAACTCGTTCCTGAAGATGCTTATTATATACACAGTGCTGAAGGACCTGATGATATGCCAGCACATATTCGTACAGTCCTTACACATACATCAGAACAAATTCCAATCGCTAGAGGTGAGTTACTACTAGGTACTTGGCAAGGCGTATACATTTGGGAACACCGGCGACGCAGTCATAATAGAGAACTTGTTGTTCACATTACTGGAATGTAAAAAGCGATTATCTGATTGCTTTCTTATATTTAATAATTGCTGTGGGTTCAACCTTTAAGCTTTTTTCTATTAATCTGTGTCTCAAGAACTAAGCATTATTACTGTAAATAAGTAACTTGACTTCTATAGTACGGTTAACCTGTAAAAAAGAATACGGTTTTTTCGATAAACCTAGCCTAATAAGTTTCTCTCTAACGAAAGAGCAAACTAACCTTTATATTTTCTAAATTGAATTTAGTAAGTTCATGATGTTCAACTTACTAAGAAGTGTTATGGCTAAGCAACTCGAAAAGAAACCAATCGAACAGCCCGTAAGTCGAGATTGGCATGCACGCGAGGAACCAACTGCTAAAGAAAGAAATTTAACCGTTAATCCTGGTGATATCGTTAAAGATGAGTCACAATCTGTTGAAGAAAAAGCGCAGCAAGTTGCTGTAGATGCACCAGATATCACAGGTGACTGGATTTTAGTTCCCACTTACTTTATCGTCGAATATCCAGACGGAAAGAAAGAAGCATTACACCATGTCAGGGATGCTAAAAAGATCTCTGACGTCATTCGTTTAGCGCGAGTTGATGAAAAGGGAAATCGCGTTTGGTGGTAGTGCTTGATGAGTAGATACTAACTTAGTCTATTCAAATTCAACAGTAGGTTCATAGGGAAAAATAGTGGTTTTACTGCCAGCACGATCTATCTTAATTTACGAACCACTTCCTATATGAACCTACTTTTTTATGTTTTTTATCTGCCTCTTAGGGTAGTTTTCTTAATCTTTCAGGGTGCAAAGTTTAATGATTCATTTAGTTAACTCAAATCACTTAAGTTCTCAAAGTACATCAGAACTTAAAGCTGAATTATTGGAGCGAGTTAAAGGAAGAGATACCGATCCTTTAAGCACGAAAGTCCAGTATTATAAAAATATACTGACACCTTATATTGAAGAGTTGACACAACGCAATCCTTATCCAATCGTTGCAGAACAAATTCCAATTGTTCTGGGTGTCTGGACACCTGTTTGGTCAACTATACCTTTTCACGATACTCTACCAGGGCGGAGCAGAGAGCAATCGTACCAGATTTTCCATGATGATAGCTACTATGCAAATATCGCTCGGTATACTCCAGGACAAAATAGTTTGTGGCAAAAAATCTCGGCAAAATTACCAGCAATAGATTTAATGGTAATGCAAAAGTATGCTGTACGAGATAATAAATGGTACATTCAAAACATAGGTATTGAGCAGGCTTTTCGGAATCGAGAAGTTCCACTATCAATTGAAGATGCAGAATCTTGGTTTAGTAGTGTAGTCAGCAATAAATTTCAATCGACTCAAGAAGAACTTCCGCAAGCACTTGATTTAAAATTAGACAGCAAGACTGTTAAAAAATTGGAGAAAACTTACCTAGCAACTCCGCAATTAGAACATCTTTATGTCGATCGCGAGCTCCGAATCGTAAAAACTCAACGCGAAGCATCGCAGCGACCAAGCTATACAATTGCCATACGCAGACAGTAATCTGTCCCATTGACGAATTATGATTTCTATGTAGGTTGGTAAGGGGTAATTGGTAATGGTAAAAGCCAATTAGCAAGACTTGATATCGAGTAGCGTATGAAAATTGCGGAACTAATCGCTTGGTTTGAAGCATGGGCAAATCCAGCTTGGCAAGAAAGCTGGGATAATTGCGGTTGGCAGATTGAACCTGGAGTGTTGGAAGAATCAGCACGGGTGCTTGTATGTTTGACTCCAACTTTGGCAGTAATGCACGAAGCGATCGCCCTCAAAGCCTCAGGAACTCCTGTTAACTTAATTTTTGCGCACCATCCTTTGATTTTTAAGCCGGTTAAATCTTTACAAACGGGGGATGCGATCGCCGAAATCACACGCTTGGCGTTTCATCATCAAATCGGAATTTACACAGCGCACACGAATTTTGACCAAGTTGCTGATGGTACAGCGGATGTGCTAGCGCAGGTGTTAGAACTTAAGCACACCTCTCCTATAGTAGAAACGCAACCAGGGTTAGGATATGGTCGGGTAGGAACATTAGAGCCACCTTTGACTTTACAAGAACTCCTCACCAAGATTTACACTCAGCTACAACCACCCGATCTCATTTTCTCTCCTGAAGCCAATCGCGAGCAAACAATTGACCGCGTGGCGGTGTTAGGCGGTTCAGGGGCTAGCTTTATCTCGGATGTGGTGAAGACAGGTGCAGCAGCTTATTTGACATCAGATTGTAAATTTCATCAATTTCAGGAAAGTCGCGATCGCGGTTTAATTCTGATCGACGCTGGACATTACGCCACAGAACGCCCTGCTTGTGCCCAACTCGTCGCCAAATTGCAAGATTTAAACGTTGAGTGGGTACAATTAAGCCAAAAAGATGAAGATTTTCGGCAATTTTACGGTAAATATTAACTAATAATTTTGCTAGAAAAAGATGAAGTATCGCAAAACAATGAGTTAAGATCATTTACATTAGGATCAAGCTGTACGAGTCCCTTGACTCGAGGTGATACCAAACAACTCAAAATGGTAACAAATCTTACCGATTTTCTGGTAACAGTGTGTACGATCCGCTCATGAAAGACGCAGTTCTAGTCAATGGCAAACATCGACTTAATTGAGGCAAACGTCTCATTGCTGTAAACTAAAACCTAATCTTTAAAAAATGCTGCGAAGCAAACATTCCAAGCTCAGTAGCGATCGTCTAGCTAGCGACTCAGGAGGCAAATGAAACTAAAAACAATAAAAGTTGCTGGCAAACACCTTGCCACGTATTACTAAAAGTGGAAATTGTTCACTCTGAGCAATACCTCATTGGGGTAACACCCAGAACTATGTACAGATTTAACTTACGTTGTAAAAGGGCAGAAGCGATAGATGCTACACCGCAAGATTTATCAACTGTGTGGCGACGGGCGTGAAGTATGCGTTTTCTTGCGGGACCAGCAACGCTGGATAGAACGCGCCCGCATCATCGACATTGAAGGGGATTTAGTTACCCTGCGTTATGAGACAGAAGAAGAAGACGAAATTTGCTCTTGGGAAGAAATGGTTCGTCTAGAGAGTATCGGCGCTGTAACGCAAAAACTAGCTTCAGTACCGCGCGGCAATGCAGAACCTTTAGTTTCTGACGATTGTCCAGAAGCAGAACGCATTCGTCGTTACACTGACTCCAATCCTGATTAAAACAGCTAAAGAGAAAGTAGGAAGCCTAAAAGTTTCTTACTTTCTCATTTCACAAATTATTCTTCATTACGTTCATATACAGGACAGTAACCTTCTGGTGTCACTTTAAACCCAAATAAAGGAGAAGCTTGATTCCAGCATCGCTGTCCGCGTTGAAATTTGCAAGTGGCGCAACAACTAACTTCGCTACTAAGGAGGCGATCGCTCGTTTGATTGAGTAGTTCGCGCTGCGATAAACCGCGAATCACTAATTCTTCACCTTGCCAACGGGCTTCAACTAATCCAGTATCCGCAAACGTGCGCCAGCGGGGATCGGCAATAATTGCCTCTGGTAGTGTAATTGTTACTACAGTACCTAACTCATTGAGTTCGCCTTCATAGTTCGTTTCTGGTGCAGCTGGTTGGATAAACGTATCGCCGACTGGTAGATCCACTGCTGTACCGCTCGCCGGTGAATGCAAATGGTAGCGATTTTGTAACTCATCCAAGCTGGTGAGATCTGCCAAATAAGCTGGCGAACCATGAACAAAAATAACGTGTTGGGGTCGTAAGTTATGAATCAGTTGCGTAATCCCAGGACCATCGCTGTGTTGGGCGAGTAAGTAGGTTTCTACAGTAGTTGAAGGTTGCGGTGCTAATTCCGGTAGCGACTGGGGATGCGGAAGTAAACGCCCTGGTTTTTCTGGCAAGAGAATGAGCCAAGGACCTGTTTGGGGCTGGCAATATTGTTGTAAATCTGCACTTTCGTCAGTAATTACAATGCAAGGCGACTTTCCTACCTCAGCGCGCTGCTGTGGAGTTAACCTGCGCATTCGGGGACGTACCCGTTCATCCCAGAATAACGGTTGATGACGTGCAAAGTTTTGAACTGACGCGGGTAGCTGCGGTAGCATTTCTAGGTAAGCATCGCAGCCAGCAGCAACCATACCATCAACCCAAATATCTAAGTCGCGACCGGTAAAACTGTGATGACTCCGCAATAACATGAGAATTTCTTGACCGATTCCCAGCGTTGGAGTTGGCATTAAAACACAGTAACCTTGAGCGATCGCGCGATTAATGCGTTCAGCAAGTTGGTTTTCTTGCGTCCGCCGATGCGGATGACGTGCAGTTCCGTAGCTTCCTTCAATTATTAAGACATCGGGCTTTAATCCGCGCAATTCCTCTAATGGCATTCCTTCGACTAAGCGCGAATTCGATAAAAAAAAGTCTCCTGTGTAGAGTAACGTATACGTCCGTTGTGGTGTGGTGTACGTCAGTAAAATTGCGGCTGCACCTGGTAGATGTCCCGCTGGAAATAACTCTGCACTCAAACCATCTTGAAATTCTACAGGCGATCGCCACGGTAAGGCTTGACAAAACTGCGGTATATTTTGTATCCCTAACCAGTTAAGGGGTAGCAATTGCGTCGTGGCTTCGCTGGCGTAGATCGGTAATGCGGGAAAAGCTTGATGTAGTGCAAGTAATCCTTGGGCGTGATCGGGATGCGCGTGAGTGCACAAGACTAAATCGGCTGGCGGCGATCGCTTTCCTTTCTTCAAGATAGAAATATCGTCAATGCCACAGTCGAGTAAAATGCGATAAGGTCCCATCCGTACCAATAAGCACACGCCTTCATCAGCATGATGAACGCTGTACGGGAAACACTCTAATTCGGAACTTGTTTCTCCAACGTGGCGGGAGGCTGTAGGTATCCGATTGCTCATACATACCTCCACTCAAACCCAGTGCAGGCTAAAAACTAGGGAATATATCGATTGAATTTTGATTTACCTCACCCCTGATTTAACGATGCGATATCGCGGTTCATCTAGTGTGCAGAACCGTTACCGTGATAATTATCTGTGTCATAAAAGCCGTTTTTAGTCCCAAAAAACAAGCACGACACCGTAAAAATAGCTGTTAAGCCCAAAAGAATTAGTTTGACATCCATCTCACTACCCTATGAATTGCGTAAATTCAACGACACTCAATCAGATTGTAGAACCTTCTTGGTTAGAGCGTCCATCTACTGAAGTTGCACCAGACTTACTCGGCTGTACGCTTGTCCGCAAATTGCCTGATGGACAAATCCTGCGAGGCTTAATTGTCGAAACTGAAGCTTATGCTGTCGGCGATCCGGCGTTTCATGCGTACCGACGACGCACCGAACGCAACGCAGTACTCTTTGGATCTGCTGGAAGAAGTTATGTTTATCTTATCTATGGAATTTACCACTGTTTCAATGTCGTCACCGATACGGATGGTGTTCCGAGTGCCGTTTTAATTCGTGCTTTACAACTAGAGTCTTTACCACCAGAAGTATCATCGCCAAAACCGCACCGAATTGCGGCTGGACCTGGTAAATTGTGTTTATCTTTACAGATCGATCGTAGCTTAAATGCTGTACTGCTTCAACCAGGCGAACCACTGTGGTTAGAACATCGTTCTCTAGACTTTCAACAACAGCTTGACGCTCAAACTATCAGCTTTGTGCAAACGACGCGCATTGGAATTACGCAAGGAGTCGATTTACCGTGGCGGTGGTATATCAAAAATTGTCCTGCGGTTTCTAAAACTTGACATTTAAGCGATTACTTATATATCCTAAAAATAGTTAAGCATTTACTTAAGTATTTGCGTTTTTCATGCGAGGAGATATTTTTTATGCGATCGCCGATCCGACACGTCGGGCAATTTTAGATCGCCTGCGGGATGGAGAACAACCTGTAAAACAACTTGCAGAACCTTTTGCGATGTCTTTACCAGCAATTTCGCAGCATTTACAGATTTTGTGTGAGGCGGGTTTAGTTACGCAACGGCGGGAAGGGCGTCAGCGAATATATAAACTCAATCCCGAACCATTGCAACAAGTGAAAAATTGGGTTTCGCACTACGAACAGTTTTGGCAAGCGAAACTCGATAACCTCGGTGAATATCTGGAGGAGTCATGTTCCGAGTTGTAAAACTAGAAGCTTTCTATCCGTATCCGCCAGAAAAAGTATGGAAGGCGATCGCCAATCGTTCTTCATTAGCAAAATGGTTAATGGAAAATGACTTTGAACCACATTTAGGACACAAGTTTTGCTTTCAGTCGCAACTACCAGGATTAAACGAGGTTATTCACTGCGAAGTACTAAAACTCAGAGAACCCTACGAACTCGCTTATTCTTGGCAAGACAACTTGATAGAATCTCCCTCAATTGTGACTTGGAAGCTGATACCTGTTGATGGTGGTACGCAACTGCATCTAGAACATCGCGGATATCAAGAGGATGCGATCGCCCTTAGTCAACCTACACGTCATACTCAAACTCGGCAAGCACAGCTAACACATCCAATTGTAGTAAGCGATCGCGTGTGGTTTTCTAACCAACCTCAACAATTAGGCAGTATTCTACTTAATTCCTATTTTAGTGGTAAGTGGGAATATTTACTCAATTACAAACTTAGGGAAGTTTTAGTTTCACAATCCCCTAATCTTACACTTTCTTAAAGAAACTGCCTATAACTGCTACTAATCTAGACATTAACTCTGGGATAGAACATTTTTTCGATAACTGCAATGAATACTCCCATACCGCTAAGCATCCCAGTAATTCAACCTTTTCCCCAAAATCAGCAGTCCTTCGATATTTACTCACGGTTGCTTGCTGAAAGAATTGTTTTTTTAAAGGGTGAATTAACAGAGGAAGCAGCTAACTTAATTGTTGCACAACTACTATTTCTCGATGCTGAAGATCCAGAAAAAGACATTTCCTTATTTATCAACTCTTCTGGTGGTTTATCAACCGCAGCAATGACAGTTTTCGATGCAATGAAACAAATTCGGACAGATATTTGTACAGTCTGTGTTGGTACTGCTGCTGCAATGGGCGCTTTTTTACTGTCTTCTGGAACTAAGAGTAAAAGATATGCTTTACCACACGCCCGAATCCAATTACAGCAACCATCAGGAAATACTGAAGGAAAAGCAACTGATATTGAGGTAGCTGCTCAAGAGATTTTATATCTTAAAGAGGCACTGAATCAAATTCTTGCTGAAAATACTGGTCAGACTCAAAAGCAAATTGAAATCGATTTAAATAGAAATTTGTTCCTGAGTGCTGAAGAAGCAAAAACTTACGGCTTAATCGACAGTATTATTACAAAACTATGAAAATTTTAATTATAGGAGGAACCAATTTTATTGGTCTTTCAGTAGTAAATCGACTTCATGCAATAGGTCATGAGGTTACTATATTTCATCGAGGAAAAACTGTAGCTGAGTTACCTATAGCAGTAAAGGAAATTAAAGGCGATCGCACTCAACTTCCTGAAATGAAAAGTGAGTTGCAGTATTTATCTCCTGATGTAGTTTTAGACATGATTGCCTACACTGAGCAAGATGCGTTGATAACAATGAAGGCATTTAAAGGTATTGCCCAGCGTGTTGTTGCGATTAGTAGCATGGATGTATACCGCGCCTACAACGTCCTTTTAGGAAAAGAATCAGATATTGTTCCCGTACCGCTTACTGAAGATTCGCCACTACGTCAGCAACTCTATCCTTTTAAGGACATACCACAAAGAGCGCTCAACGCTCCAGCGGATTATGAAAAGATTCTTGTTGAACGAGTTGTGATGAGTGATGCTGATTTACCTGGTACAATTATCCGCTTACCAATGGTCTACGGACCAAAAGATCCATTGCACCGCTTGTTTCCTTATTTAAAGCGAATGGATGAAAATCGTCCTGCAATTTTACTACCAGAAAATTTTGCGCAATGGCGCGGTTGTTATGGTTATGTAGAGAATGTCGCATATGCGATCGCACTAGCAGTTACAAACCCCCAAGCTACAGGGCGCATCTATCATGTGGCAGATTTACCTGTTTCTGAAGCCGAACGCCTCAATCGAATTGGAAAAGCTGCTGGCTGGCAAGGTAAAGTTATATCTGTTCCCAAACAGCATTTACCAGCGAATTGGAATTTACCTTTTAATACCGAACAAGCTTGGTTTGCTGATACAACACGAATTCGTCAAGAACTCGGTTATAGAGAGGTTGTCACTCAAGAGGAAGCGCTGAAACAAACGATCGATTGGGAACGCACTAACTCACCACCAGAAATGACTCAATGGACAGGATGGGAGTTATTCGACTATGCCACTGAAGATGAGATTTTAACTCAGTTATAGTACAAACGCGATCGCAACTCATGCAGGATAAAATTGTAATCTTGATGCAGTTTAGGAAAACATAGGCAACTGCACTCAATTGATTTATGGCAAGCCAGCAATCTAATTACGATCCGCGTCAAGCCACATGGAATGGTGTTTCTATTGACAAATGGAATCCATCTGAGTGGAAGCAGTGGAAACCGAATGCGGGGAAGAATGAGGCGGCGAAAATCGAACGCGAATATCTCAGGATCAAGTATGCGATCGCTCAAGCAAATACAGCATTAAGTATCGATCGAGTCAAAGTTAAACTCAAACTAACGACAGCTAAATCAATTGGCTTACAAGGTACTTTCCCCTGTAAACCTGGCGACATTGGTAAAAATGGAAGTTCTACTAAGCAATACACAATTTCACTTGGGTTTCCTGCAAGTGATGCTGGTGTCAAAACCGCTGTTGCTAAAGCACGAGAATTGGATCTTTTGTTGATGACAAAGCAATTTCAATGGACACCAGAACTCTTAGGTAAGCAATCTCAGAAGATTGCACTACCATATAATACCGCAAAGCCGATTAGCGAATTAATCCAAGAATACGAGCGAGAATTTTGGAAAACTCACGAGAAAAATCGCCAAGGATTCCGTACTTGGGAAACGCATTATTTGCGCCATCTCAAAAAACTTCCTCAAGATGTTCCCTTAACTCAAAATGCTTTAGCACAAGCTTTAGAATCAGTTCCACCTCATACATCAACAAGATTTTATTTAGCTTGGCAACTCAAAAAGTTTTGTGATTTTTGCGGTGTTGATGGGAGTAAACTTATTGATTCATACACGACTCCCCAACCATCACCTAGTCTTCGCAAAATCCCTACTGATGAAGAAATCGTTCAAGGTTTTGACACAATAGGAACTCCTTTATCACCCTACGCCAGTAAAGAAAATTTAACGCAACCCCAACAGTGGCAATGGGTATATGGTATGTTAGCTACCTACGGTTTAAGACCTCATGAATTATTTGCGATAGACCTTGAGGCTTTTACGACTCCCTCAAATATATTTCATTTAGTCACACTCGATCCGAGTCTTACAGGTGGTACAAAAACAGGCGAACGTATGTGTGGAATTCCACCGTTACACCCTCATTGGGTTGAGTTATTTGATTTAAAAAACGTCAAGTTTCCCCATACAGGTGGAACTTTAAATAATCAAACTGCTAAGATTCACATTCGATTTAGAACGACTCATATAAATTTTAAACCCTACGATTTACGTCACGCCTATGCTTTACGCGGACATCGCTTGCGTATTCCCATAAAAACTATGGCTGATTATATGGGTCATACTGTACAAGAGCATACGAAGACCTATCAAAGATGGATCAATGAGGATACAAACTTAGAAATTTATAAAGAAATTGTGATTCAAAAAGCGAATACTCAAGAAGCACTAAAAGCAAGGGTAGATGAATTAGAAGTCGAAAATGCTGTTCTCAAAGCTGAAGTGAAATCTTTGAGGGAATTACTGATCAAACACCAACTAGGTAAACTGCTAAGCTAGATACGTAACATACATTGATCGTAGAGTCAATATAAGCTTAAGCAAATAGCAGGATAAAAAAGTAAGCAAAAACTAAGAAACAGCATTGATAAGAAGGCTTAAATATCAAGTAGAAAGAGAACTATAGATGGTAAAACCGCGCAGGGTCTTTGCGCAGCATTGGCTCAAAAATGAAAAAGCCCTCAACCAAATCATCGCCGCCGCCGAACTCACACCGCGCGATCGCATCCTCGAAATCGGACCTGGAACCGGAGTATTAACGCGTCGCCTGTTACCGCTAGCTGAATCAGTTGTCGCTGTCGAAATTGACCCTGATTTGTGTGCATTATTAGCTAAAAAGCTGGGAAATATTGAAAACTTCTTACTCCTACAAGGCGACTTTCTTGAAATAGATTTAACTACTTTGTTAACTCCTTTTCCTAACTTTCAATCACCCAATAAAGTCGTCGCAAACATCCCCTACAATATCACTGGACCAATTTTAGAAAAACTACTTGGAACAATTGCGAACCCCAATCCTCACCCCTTCAACTCAATCGTACTCCTCGTCCAAAAAGAAGTTGCCGATCGCTTATACGCTAAACCAGGGTCAAAAACCTTCGGCGCACTATCTGTCCGCGTCCAATACTTAGCCGAATGTGAATTCATCTACCACGTCAGCGCCAAAAGCTTTTACCCACCACCAAAAGTAGATTCCGCCGTCGTGCGATTGCGTCCGCGACAATTACAATCACCCCCACTCAATCCGCATCATCTCGAAACACTAATCCAACTCGGTTTTGGTGCCAAGCGCAAAATGTTACGAAATAATTTGAAAGCAATCGTCGAACGCGATCGCCTCACCAAATTACTAGAAAATTTAGAAATTAACCCCCAAGCGCGCGCTGAAGACCTCAGCGTTACCCAATGGATATCCCTAAGTAATCAACTAGAAGTATCGTCATCCTAACCTAAAATCTTCCCTTTGCGTCCTTTGTGCCCTTAGTGGTTCGTCCCCAAAAAATGCATTCCTACTCACTCATTGCACCCGCCAAAATTAACTTATATTTAGAAATCATCGGCGATCGCCCCGATGGATATCACGAATTGGCAATGATCCTCCAAAGCATCAGTCTCGCCGATCAAATCGATATCCGCGCTGCAAGTACCGACACAATCCGCATCCGTTGCGAACACCCCCAAGTTCCCACCGATAAAAGTAACTTAGCGTACAAAGCCGCAGCATTAATGACAAACCAATTTCCCGATGCTTTTGCGCAATATGGCGGAGTTGAAATTACAATCAATAAACAAATTCCCGTCGCCGCAGGATTAGCTGGAGGATCGACAAACGCCGCTGCGGTATTAGTCGGAATCGATTTATTGTGGGAACTAGGATTAACGCAATCTGAACTCGAAGAACTTGCAGGAAAACTCGGGTCAGACGTTCCCTTTTGTATTGCAGGTGGAACCGCGATCGCCACAGGTAGAGGTAACGAACTTTCACAATTACCCAACCTAGATAACTTGTACGTCGTTTTAGGAAAATATCGCAGTCTTGCCGTTTCCACAGCGTGGGCTTACCAAACTTATCGACAGCAATTCGGCGATTCTTACTTAACTGATACCCACAGCCTCACTTCACGCGCCGCCGCTGTCCACTCAGGACCAATTGTTAAAGCGATCGCTCGTAAAGATGGCGTGCAAATTGCTCAAAAGCTTCACAATGATTTAGAGCGTGTCGTGTTACCAGAATACCCCCAAGTTGCACAGCTACGCCACGTGTTCCAAGAAGCTGGTGGATTAGGCGCGATGATGTCTGGTTCAGGTCCTACAGTATTTGCTTTGTGTGAGTCGCGCGAACAAGCAGAAAAAGTGCAGCAGTACGTTAGACAAGCAATTCCCGATCCTGATTTGGAATTGTGGTTAGCACAAACTTGTAGTACAGGTATTCAAATCGCTACTAGTACTAAGTAAAAAACTATGAACAACCCAGATAAGACGGAAACGACAAACACCACTCCCACCCCACTACGTTGCTTAACGGGATCTCTCATTTCTGGAGGACTCGCGATCGCGCTTTACTCACTAACAAGTGCGATCGCCCAAACTTTTGCCACTAAGCCCATCCATTCAGATAATCCAGCAGTTATCAATATCGCCTCCGCTGTGCGTACGTTAGTAGTCGGAATCACGGCGTTAGGAACTGGAATTTTTGGTCTAGTCGCCTTAGGCTTAATCGGTTTGGCAATTCAAATTCTGATTCAACAAGCTACAAAAAAAGGTTCCCCCAGTTAACTCAGGTACACCGTATCGTCGGGATTTTACTCAAGAAAGGTATAGGGCAGAAGGCTTTTACGCTCCAGAAATAAATCCTCATGCCTTGATAGTATGCAGTCTCTAAATTATGTATCAACAAACGTGTATTTTTTGTCCTATGCGACCGACTCTAAATACTGCGTCATAACTCATTGTCTCCCAAAAAGCTGCTGCATTCATACTTCTGCCTTTTGCCTTCTTCACTCTAAATTCTTTGCAATTCTTATTTTTGTCGTAACTTTTCCCCACACATTCCCCACTGTTTCCACAGGTTAATCCTAGTTTTTCCACAGAGACAGCCAAGTTTTCCACAGGTAATGACGTTAAATAATCGTTTGATAGCCGATCTGTGGATTTTGCGCGCGCTTGCTATATCCTGAAACAACACGGATATCATGTAAAGATATGCAAAAAAAAATGGTATCAAAAGCTGATTATTACGTAAATATTTTTTTTGCATAAAGCTTCTTGTAATATTTCGCAGCATTGACGTGGCAGTGATTCTTGCCGGACAATAATGCACCTAACCCAACAACACAAAAGCAGTGGGGAAAACAGAAGTTGCACCGTATTCCAGCCACTACCAGTCCTTTTCACTCTTTACCTTTACTTAGGGAGATTCTCAATGAGCGCTACAGTTAGTATCCTGACTGAAATTCCTGAAGAACTACACGAATCACTCAAAAACTACTTAGAAAGTCATCCTACCTGGGACCAAGACCGTGTATTCACGGCTGCGCTATCGCTATTTCTGCTTCAGAATGGTAACGGCGATCGCCGTGCGGCTAGAGTGTACCTCGAAAGCTTATTTCATCACTGTGGCTAGAGTAAGTGCATCTTATAGTAGGGGTCAACTGCTATAGTACCTAGCTGTCTTGATCATTGCGAATTTAAAGCGACAACTGCGCGTAATAAATTGCGGCTGCCTTCCCTGAAAATATAAATACGGCAGCCGCTCGCTAAAGATATAAATTACAGACACAGGCTATTGAGAATTATTCTGCTCTGGTAGATTCGGAGCCTCGAACTTATAACCAACGCCACGCACAGTTTGAATCAAAATCGGTTGAGTTGCATCAATTTCAATTTTCTTGCGAATTTGACCAATATGCACGTCAACAACTCTTTGATCGCCCACGTAGTCGTAATCCCAAACTTCTTGAATCAGTTCCGCACGTCGCCAAACTCGCCCTGGATGACTGGCTAAAAAACGCAACAAGTCAAACTCTAGCGCAGTTAAAGGAATGAGTTGGTTATTAAGTGTCACTTCTCTTCGTTCGGGATCGATCACCAGCTTTTCAAACGTCAAGCGCTGTTTTTCTGCCGCGGTGACAACTCGCTGACGCTTTAAAATAGCAGCCACTCGCACTTCTAATTCACTTAAACTGAAGGGCTTAGTGAGATAGTCATCCGCACCTTGAGCAAACCCCCGAATTTTATCAGCTTCATCCGCCCGACTTGTCAGCATCAAGACAAAAACCTTAGTGCGATTTTGCATATCTTGGCAAAGCGTATAGCCAAGAACATCTGGTAAATTGACATCGAGAATCACTAAGTCAGGATTAAATTGCTCAAAAGCCGCAAGTGCAGTCTTGCCATCTTCGGCAGACTCCACCTGATAGTTCTTGCTTGATAAAAAGCGTTGGATTAAATTACGGATGGCAGGATCGTCATCAACGACAAGAATCTTGGCAAGAGCCATAGTCATCACTTTGTACAACAAACAAAAGGAACTTCTTCAGATACGCAAAGAACGCGATCGCGCAATTCGGCAACAAGAACTACAATGCTTAAACAATTATCAGCTTATAAGCTATTAATGCCAAGCGTCTTCCGCAATTCTACTATTGCTTTTTAATGTATATAACGCCGTGATAAATTATTAATCGTTTCTCTAACTCGGATTCAGGTTGTGCTAAATTGAGTATTGGTAATCGTTTGTTGGTAGTCAACTCGACCAACACGACCTAAATGTTCTCCTCCACTGGCTGCTCCTGCGATTAAGTCAACATGGGCGATCAAAATTACTACGAAAAGCTTGGGGTAACCGAAGACGCTACGTTCGATGAAATTCAAGAGGCTCGCAATCGCCTTCTGCAACAGTACAGTGGCGACTCTAAGCATCTAGAAGTAGTCGAAGCTGCTTACGATGCCATTCTGATGGAACGGTTGCGGATGCGTCAAGAAGGTAAAATCAAAGTGCCTGAGGGCATTCGGTTTGCCGAACGACTTTCGCAAGCTCCTCCCCAAGAAAAACCAGCACCTACTAAGAAATCACCAGAATGGATACAACGGCTGATTGACCAGCCAAGCATAACTGATATCGCAGTACCTGGCATTATATTTGCAGGATTAAGTGCTTTAAGTATTCTTGCGACAACAGCAAGCGTTCAAGCTTTACAACTCGCCTTGATTGCTGGCGTAGGAGCAAGTTTCTTCTTCTTATACCGCAAAGAGAAAAGGTTTGGTAGAGCCGTACTGCTAACGGCAATCGGGTTAATTATTGGACTTATCGTTGGTGGAATTATCGGTAGCGTACTTTTATCCCAGCTTAGCAGTGTAGGAGTATCTGTAGAACAATTCTCCACCGTGCTGACCTTTGTTCTGTTGTGGGTAATAAGTAGCTTTCTTCGCTAGGATTGTTGGGGCTAAGGAAGTTAAAATTTCCTCAACCCCATTATCACTAACCGACTTGGGGGAGAAACTCATACAATAAGATATTGACTGCTTCTTGCAAGTTATTAACGATTAAGTCAGGCTGGTACTTTTCCAATTGTGCGCGATCGCGAATGCCGCACAACACAGCCATAACTTTGACACCATGCTTTTTCGCAGTGATAATATCGGCTTCCGTATCTCCCACCATCCATGTCTCATAGGCGGGGGGAAGTTCAACGAGTGCGCGCTCCATAAGTAACGGTTTATCATCAACATCGCGCGTTTTGACATAATCGTTACTTAAGCAATAACACCGATTCTTCGGGAAAAATCGACCGAGATCGTATTGTTCAAACGCGAATTCTAGCTCGCGGACGCGCCGCATTGTCATAACTGCCAAATCTATCCCCGCGCGTTGTACTTCCTCTAAAGCAGCGACAGCACCAGCAGCAAGGCGATCGTACTCAAAATAAGGTTGCGTATGAACAGTTTCGCGTCGTAGCTGGGCAAATTCCTGCGCCTGCAATTCATCTAAACCGGAAATTATCCCGATTTTTTTCTCGGAAATTCGCGCCCTTTTTAACTTCCAAAATTCGGCTTTAGTAAGTTCTTTTACTTGCTGCTCTCGACGTCGCGTCTTCTCCAAGCAGAGTTTGTAAACTTGATAGTATCTTTCTGATACATCAATAATAGGACCATCAAAATCAGTGATTAATCTTAACATTAGTAATTAGTGTAAACTTTATTTACACATTAACTAAGATTTGGTACAATTGCGTTTTAAATATTTAATGTGTGTGTTTAAGATTATTAATCTAAGAGCATTTTTTACATACTGCCGCGTTTAATTTGTTCGCGCTCAATTGCTTCAAATAACGCCCGAAAATTGCCTTCACCAAACCCAGGGGCTTGCAATCGGCGCTCGATTAACTCAAAGAAAAAAGTAGGTTCGCCGAAAATGGGTTGCGTGAAGATTTGCAAAAGCAAAGCATCAGGACTAGCATCTTGCCAATCAACCAAAATTTGATGCTGCGCAATCTCCTGAAGTTCCTCCATTGATAAAGGCAGTTTGTGCCGTTCTTGCAGCTGAGTATAATAACTCGCAGGAACTGGAAGAAACGACAATCCCCAATCGCGAAATTTCGCCACACTTGGCACGATGTTCGCTGTTTGTAAAGCAATGTGTTGAATACCAGGTCCGCGATTAACATCCAAAAACTCTTGAATTTGAGAATTTGCGGAAGCAGGTTCGTTGATTGGTAGTTGCACTTGGCGATCGCGCGACACCAAAACTTGGCTGTGTAAACCCGATCGCTCAGTTTGAATATTAAACGACTGCTTCGTTTGAAAACCCAAAGTATTTTGGTACCACTTTACAGCCCGCTCCAAATCACCTGCGGCTACATTCAAAACGATGTGGTCGATACCCGTAAAGCTCAAAGGCGATCGCCATTCTGCTGTTGATAATGAAAAGTCAGCATACTCTGAATACTCAATCAAAGTATGTGATAGCGATCCCCACCCCGCAATTTTGGCAGTTTTAACTTTATTGTCGTATTGAATAGGTTGCAAAACTTTCGCATCATGGGCGATCGCCTGCTGTAAGACGGCTTCAAGATCTTCAACACCAAAGGTCACATCAGCAACACCAGGTGGATGCTGCTGTAAATACGATGCAACAGGGCTTTGGGGCGTCAGTGGCGAAGATAGGATAAAGTGCACGGAGCCACTTTTGACAACTTCCGTGCGAGTGTGTTCATTGACGCCACGCCTGACTGATTGAAAACCTAAATGTTGAACAAACCAGTTACGCGATGCTTGGGCATCTTCTACATAAAAGTGAACGCGATCGATCCTCATATCCTCCAAAAATCCAGCACAACAGGTTACCTGTGTGTAAATTTTGCCTAAATTGGCTGGATTTGCAGGTCACTCTTAAGCAAGAATCCTCCTTCATTGATTAGAAGAACAAATGACTTTCAGGCTGAATGTTAATTTCCATGGGTACAGCTTGCGGTTCAGCCGATAGTGCGTACGCGATCGCCGCCGCTGCTGTTTCCGTACTCAGCATTTTTTTGCGATCTACCTTCAACTGTACGTTATCCCAAAATGGAGAATTGACCCCACCAAAGTAGAATAACGTGAATTTTACGCCAAATCGCTTTAACTCTTCCGCCATGCACTTGCTAAACCCAACAACCGCGTACTTAGAAGCACAATATGCTGCTGCCATCGGCATCGAATGCTTCCCTAAAATACCAACAACATTACAAATGTGTCCTGATTTCTGCTCTTGCATGAATTCAGCAGCCGCTTGACTCGTATAAAAGCTACCTTTGAGGTTGACATCAAGCATTGCTTCTAAATCAGCAGGTTCCAAGTTTCCATAAGGCTTCATTACCCCCGCACCCGCAGCATTGACTAAAGCATCGATTCGACCAAACTGCGCCATGGTTTTCTCCATCAAGCTATCGACCTGCTGTCGATCTGTAATATCCGTAGGCACTGTTAAAGCTTGCCCTGCACCTGCATCGAGTTGCTCTACTAGATGCGATAGCTTATTACTATTTCTTGCTGCTAGCACCAACTGTGCGCCTTGACGCGCTAGCTTGTGGCTTAAGGCTGAACCAATACCCCCAGTCGCACCAACAACGACAACAACTTTATCTTGCATACGCGCCTTTACATTTCTTTACATCTTTCTTTTATCATACCGGCGCAAAACTTCGAGCTCCAGTGCTAGTGAAGCATCATACTTCCGGAGTCTAGTCCAAAGAATTAAAATTACGTTACATTTAATTAAGATTACCACTAGCTTTAACCACTCCTTCCTGTAGTTAATCTTGTCAGTTAACTCATTAAAGGACTGGGGATCAACGGTAGAAAAGTTAAAAAAATCGCTTAAAAGCTCTATTTTTGTAGCAATAGTCAATATGGTTAGGACACTATCGAGGCTCAGAATTAGGATCGGCATTACCTTGCCCCTGTTTTAACCCTGACCTTTGACCTCCAACCTCTGACCCCTGCTATAGCTGAACTGTTGTATATGCATCAAAAGGCAACTAACTGATGAAACTTTCTTGGAGAGTACTCTTACTGTGGACATTGCCTGCGCTGGTAATTGGCTTCTTCTTTTGGCAAGGAGCGTTTGCTTCCGCACCTACAGACATGAGTAAGAACACAGCCAGTACCCGCATGACTTATGGTCGCTTCTTAGATTACCTAGATTCTGGTCGTGTCACGAGTGTAGACCTGTATGAAGGTGGTCGCACCGCCATTGTCGAAGCTGTTGACCCAGAATTAGACAACCGCATTCAACGTCTACGGGTAGATTTACCTTACAACGCTCCTGAACTGATTTCTAAGCTCAGAGATGCCAACATCAGCTTCGATTCTCATCCACTTCGTAATGATGGAGCAATTTGGGGGCTACTCGGTAACTTAATCTTTCCAATCTTATTAATTGGTGGTTTGTTCTTCTTGTTCCGACGTTCGAGCAATATTCCAGGAGGACCAGGACAAGCAATGAACTTTGGTAAATCCCGCGCTCGATTTCAGATGGAAGCGAAAACGGGCGTGAAGTTTGATGATGTTGCTGGAATTGAAGAAGCGAAAGAAGAACTCCAAGAAGTTGTCACCTTCCTCAAGCAACCCGAACGCTTCACAGCGGTAGGGGCGCGTATTCCTAAAGGAGTCTTACTAGTAGGACCGCCAGGAACCGGAAAAACTCTGTTAGCCAAAGCGATCGCCGGTGAAGCCGGAGTGCCATTCTTCAGCATTTCTGGTAGCGAATTTGTCGAAATGTTTGTCGGTGTTGGTGCTTCGCGCGTGCGCGACTTATTCAAAAAAGCGAAAGACAACGCACCGTGCTTGATCTTCATCGACGAAATCGACGCCGTAGGAAGACAACGCGGCGCGGGAATTGGTGGCGGAAACGACGAGCGCGAGCAAACGCTCAACCAGTTACTCACCGAGATGGACGGCTTTGAAGGCAACACAGGCATCATTATTATTGCCGCAACCAACCGCCCGGACGTTCTCGATGCAGCACTTCTGCGTCCTGGTCGATTTGACCGGCAAGTGATTGTCGATGCTCCCGATATTAAAGGACGTCAAGAAATTCTCAAAGTTCATGCCCGCAACAAAAAGCTCGACCCAAGTGTGTCATTAGAGGCGGTAGCACGGCGAACACCAGGATTTACCGGCGCAGATTTAGCCAACTTGCTCAACGAAGCGGCGATCTTGACCGCACGCCGACGCAAAGAGGCAATCACGTTGTTGGAAATTGATGATGCGATCGACCGCGTTGTCGCCGGAATGGAAGGAACGCCACTTGTAGACAGCAAGAGCAAACGACTCATTGCTTACCATGAGATTGGTCACGCTTTAATCGGTACCGTACTCAAAGACCACGACCCAGTACAGAAAGTCACGCTAATTCCACGCGGACAAGCACAAGGATTGACGTGGTTTACTCCAAGTGAAGATCAAGGGTTAATCTCGCGCGCACAGCTGAAAGCAAGAATCACTGGTGCATTAGGTGGTAGAGCAGCTGAGGATATTATCTTTGGCGCAGCAGAGATTACCACAGGTGCAGGTGGGGATTTACAGCAAATTAGTGCAATGGCACGTCAAATGGTCACTCGCTTTGGGATGTCCGATCTCGGTCCACTGTCGTTAGAAAGTCAAAGTGGAGAAGTCTTTTTAGGTCGTGATTGGATGACTCGCTCCGAATACTCCGAAGCGATCGCCTCCAGAATCGATGCTCAAGTCCGCGCTATTGTGGAAGAGTGTTACGAAAACGCCAAAAACATCATCCGCGAGAATCGTGCCGTTGTCGATCGCTTAGTCGATCTACTTATCGAAAAAGAAACGATTGACGGCGAAGAGTTTCGCCAAATTGTCGCTGAGTACACTGATGTACCTGAGAAGCAATCTGTTACGGCATAACAGGAAATTAGCTGATTCTGCTTAAAATTAGACTTAACAGGGACGACTCATCATCTGTCGTCCCTCTTTTTTTGCTTGATATGCAGCAATCCTAAAAAACTTGCTTTTTCGTAGAATAATCAAGCGCAATACTTAGGAAATCGACATCGTACGGCTGTAGATTAACTTAGCCTTTGACTGAAGTCACAGCTATTTTGCCTGCAATACTTTTATAATTCGTTGTCTCTAGTAGCTACAAGTTTGCTATTTTTAAGTACTAAGTTGTTCCAAATTATACTAGATCGCAATTTATCAACCATGTTTTCTCGGCTCTTTTAAGTATTTCACTGAAAAGTTAGTAGCAAAAAAAACAAAAAATAACTACTTAAAGATTTAGTTAATGGAACTCTCAAACCTGTTATTCCATCTTAGATAGCGGGAACAATAGCAACAGGAAGTAGCTTACGCACCCTAACAATCACCTGGAGCGATTGAAACGACCCCTATGCCAGCAACATCTTTTTACGCCTATACAGCTTACGAAGAGCAATCCTCTCAAGATTTTCAGCATGAGCCCAATGAAGCTGATTTAGTAGAGGGAGATTTGATTGACTTCGATATGGAGTCTAACGATGCTGCTAACTCGCAGCCCAACGTTAATCGTCGCACCACCGATTTAGTACGCTTGTATCTACAAGAAATCGGTCGAGTACATCTTTTGGGGCGTGACGAAGAAGTTTCCGAAGCTCAGAAAGTGCAGCGTTACATACGCTTGGTAGAACTACGCGCAAAGGCAGCCAAAAATGGGGACGAAATTATGGTTCCCTACGAACGACTGATGGAAGTTCAGGAGCGGTTAACCTCTGAACTAGGACATCGCCCTTCTTTAGAGCGTTGGGCGAGTTGCGCAGGCATAGAAGTGTCAGAACTTAAACCTTTGCTTGTTAAAGGTAAACGGCGTTGGGCTGAAATCACCGGCTTAACTGTGCAGGAGTTAGAGCAAATCCAAAGCGAAGGCAACCGCGCCAAAGAACACATGATTAAGGCGAATTTACGCCTCGTTGTGTCAGTTGCGAAAAAATATCAAAATCGAGGTTTAGAGCTACTCGACCTCGTACAAGAAGGAACGCTTGGGTTAGAAAGAGCCGTAGACAAGTTCGATCCCACCAAAGGTTATCGATTTAGCACTTATGCGTACTGGTGGATTCGTCAGGGTATTACGCGCGCGATCGCTACCCAAAGTCGGACGATTCGCCTACCCGTTCACATAACAGAAAAACTCAATAAAATCAAGAAGGCGCAGCGCAAAATCTCGCAAGAAAAAGGTCGTACACCAACCATTGACGATATTGCGGCAGAGTTAGAAATGACACCACCGCAAGTCAGAGAAGTGCTGCTGCGAGTTCCGCGCTCGGTATCTTTAGAAACCAAAGTCGGCAAGGAAAAAGATACAGAACTTGGAGAGTTACTCGAGACAGATAGTATTTCCCCAGAAGAAGTCTTAATGCGAGAAGCTCTACAACGCGATTTACAGCATTTACTTGCAGATTTAACCGACCGCGAGCGCGATGTGATTTTGATGCGCTTTGGCTTAGGAGATGGTCATTCTTACTCGCTAGCCGAGATTGGACGCGCCTTAGACTTATCTCGCGAACGCGTACGTCAGATTGAATCAAAAGCTTTACAGAAGCTGCGCCAACCTAAGCGCCGCAACCAAGTCCGCGACTATCTAGAGACTTTAAGCTAAAACTTTGCTGCTTAGGGCATGACTGCTCGTGCCCTTGCTATTCCACTAGTTGAGTCTAAAGTATTCGCAACTTTCTATTGGAAATCATTTGCAATAGCTTGGTCTTGTTGACAATTACTGCGAATTTTTCTTATAATTATCAATAAATATGCTTTGTTGAGAAGGTTGCCATGACTGTCTATACAGCTACCTCGCTCAAGGCGGAACTCAACGATCGTGGTTGGCGTTTAACTCCCCAGCGAGAAACTATTTTACACGTTTTTCAAGAGCTTCCCAAAGGCGAACATCTTAGTGCAGAAGATTTGTATCACCACTTAGAAGCTCAAGGAGAAGGCATTAGTTTATCTACAATTTACCGGACGCTAAAACTAATGGCGCGGATGGGTATCCTCCGTGAATTGGAATTAGGCGAAGGACATAAGCACTATGAGCTAAACCAGCCATACCCCTATCATCATCATCACCTAATTTGCGTTCGTTGCAACAAAACTATTGAGTTTAAAAACGATTCGATTTTAAAAATTGGAACAAAAACAGCCCAGAAAGAAGGATATCACTTACTGGACTGTCAATTGACAATTCATGCGGTATGTCCTTCTTGTCAAAGAGCTTTATTACCTTTGTAAATTCATGCAGTGAACAAGAAGAAACAAGTCAAATTTACTATTCTTCAATTCGTTCTACGTTACCTGCTTTCACCCAACCTTCTTGTTCGCTATTTTCTAAGCGAATTTTTTGCCAATTTTTATCAGAACTTGTTTCTAACACGGTAAGTTCTTCGTTATAACCAACTCCAGCAATCCGCTCTGCATCGGCGTTTGGTTCCGAGCGCACGCTCAAGCCTTGCGCCCATGTTACTCTTGCCCTATATGCTCCTGGAGTTAGAGGGGTCGAAGACTGTGTCGTTGTAGTTGTCGTAGTATTTGACGACGTTGCTGTAGTAGCTGTAGGTGTCGTAGAAGTAGAAGAGGAACCTCGTGCTTTCACCTGCGCAGTATCATTAGCAAAAATTGGTTTAGGGGGAGGAGTTGTTACTCGATGTAGAAAGTACAAAGCTACTGCTACGCCGCCACTAACCAAAATAAGTACAGCTAAACTGATACCAAGTAAAAATTTAATGACATTCTTCCATTGCATTACAATCACCCTGCATAACCTTAATATAAACTTTTAAACTAAATTAGATTTTACGCTTGCATGCGACTAACGAACATCTTCATAGAACTGCTTCAAATAAGCTGCGGAAACACCAAAGCCCCACAAAAAACCAATGTAAACGTAAATTGCTGTTGCCTTGAGCGAACCCCACCGCGCTACTCGTCTATCTGAGGTTTGAACGACGCGATTGACTTGACGCAGTCGCCCATAGCGTACGAGCTTTAAGCATAAATCGGCTTCTTCTAAAATAGGAAGCTGATTATCAAACCCGCCACAATTCCAAAAGTCAGCGCGACGGCAAAACATAACCTGATCGCCAAAAAGTAACCGCAGTCCTTTTAAAAAAAGATGCGGTCGAAAGAGGAGAGGAGCATAGTAAGTTTTGAGATAGTTATGTAAAGAAATTCCCCAACGTGTTGTTTGTGTTCCTACCATTAAAGAAATAAAACCACCGCCAGCAATACTCTTATCTGTTAGAGTTTGCTCGATCGCGGCGATCGCATCATCGGGAACTAAAGTATCGGCGTGTAAAAAACACAAGATTTCTCCTGTTGCTGCAGCTGCACCTTGATTCATTTGCAGCGATCGCCCTGACAACTGCGAATGAATAATTTTTACACCAGCTTGTTGCGCGATCGTAATTGTTCGATCTTCACTCCCACCATCAACAACTATCACTTCCTGCGCCGGAGGTTTTAACAAACTAAGGTTGCGTAAAGTACGTTCTAAACAACTTTCTTCATTCAAAGTAGGTATGATGATTGAGACACCAGGCATCGTACTTGTTAAGAACTAAACGCGGAACTGCTCCACGGATTGTCTGTAGTCAATCGGTAGTACAGTTTCGACATTTTCGTGCGGACGAGCAATTACATGATAGGAAAGTAATAACTCTTCTTCTGTATTAACTTGCCTTACCGAATCAACTCCGGCAGCAACCGAGGTTTGTACTTCCGCAACATCCCCTCGCACAATAATCGTATATCGAGCACTGCTGACTTTTTCATAACCAACTAAGGTTACACGAGCAGCTTTTACCATGGCATCTGCTACTGCTAAAGCAGGGGGAAGTCCCTTTACTTCAACCATACCAACTGCTGCTGGCATTTTTTGTCTCCTAAACTGCGCAAACCAATGACACTCATTGTAAGCAGTAACAAAACGCTCATAGCGCGATCGCTACTCACTCCTTTACTGCCAGCATACTGAACTTCAGTTAGAGCGCTTCTAGCGTAACTGTTTTGCGTCTTGTAGTAAAGAGTACAAATCGCTTTTTTATTTTTAATAAACCAACTGCTAACTTACCACCAACTCGATCGCAAGTCAGCAAATTTAAAAAATCTCTAAATATTTTCTTAAATTGAATCGACGCGAAAGCTAACCGCCTTCCAAGCCAGAGCTTTACCGCGTGCTGCACGCAACAGATATAAATATCCCGTGTAAGTTCTAGCATTGAGCAAGTTTGGTCTGTTGACATGTGACTGTAGTTATCTCCAAAGCGATCGCGCACATCGATTAGGTAAGATTTGCTAACAAAAATAAAAAAGTGCTGGAAACACTTATCCCAGCACTCTCAAAAAGACAATACCTATCAACTAACGCGGACGAGGAGCCGTCAGCACCTCCCAAGCCGCTTTGGCAGCATCTGCTAAGCGATCGCCTAATTCAGCAACTTCTTTAACAACAGAGTGCCAGTTTTTCTCTGCTTCCTTCTGAATCAAAGAGAAAGAGTATTCGATGCGATCGCGCTCAATCAGTTGATTGCCTTCAATCGTTTCTCGCGCTCGACGTACAGCGTTGAGATAAGCCTCGCGTGTCAGTGTTCCTGCGGATTGAGCTTCGGCTTGGGCGCGTTTTTTGAGTGCATCAATCAAAGCTTTTGTTTCGTTTTTGAGATCGTCACTTTCCCCAGCCATTTCAGTTTCGACAAGTTCATTTGTTTGGGGAGTTATTTGATTTGTCGTTTGCGGGATAATTTGTACTTCTACAGAAGTATCAGTGTTGTTAGGGTCAGCAGTCATTGTTATTGCTCCTAAATTTAAGGTTGACTAGAAAATTCTGACAATTATTGTCCAAAGGAAAATTCAGAAGGCGATTGCGGAAGTTCCTGTTCTAACTTCAATAGCTGTTGAATTCGTGCTTCGGTAGGTGGATGGCTAGAAAATAAATTACCTAAGAATTGTCCAGATATTGAATTGACAATCAATAATGGCTCAAACGCTGGATTAGCATTCAGAGGTAACTGACGTGCAGTACTCTCCAAGCGTTGTAAAGCACGCGCCAATGCTCTAGGATTACGCGTGATTCTAGCAGCCCCTGCATCTGCTTCAAACTCCCGCGTACGCGAGATAGCAAGCTGAATAACAGTTGCTGCCATTGGGGCTAAAAAAATCGTCAGGAGTAAGCCTAGAGGATTTGCACTGCGATTTCCATCACGGGAAGAGGGAAACCACAAGCTATAGCTCACAATTTGCGCCAACATAGAAATTGCACCACCAATAGTAGCCGCGACAGCTTGAGTTAACGTGTCGCGATTGGCAATGTGAGTAAGCTCGTGTGCGATAACACCCTCAAGTTCATCTTTAGGTAATATCTGTAGAATACCTTCTGTAACCGCAACAGCAGCGTGTTCTGGATCTCGCCCGGTTGCAAACGCGTTCGCAGCAGGGCTAGGAACAATATAAATTCCTGGCATTGGTAAGTTCGCGCGATCGCACAATCGTTGCACCATTTGATACAACTCTGGCGCTTGATTGAAGCTCACCGGTTGCGCGCGATATGCTGCTAGCGCAATTTTGTCTGATTGATACCATGACATTAAGTTTGTCACCGCCGCCAGTGCAATTCCAATCGCGACGCCTCCAAAGCCGCCGATTACCCAATAGCTAATGGCAATAAGTAAACCACTTAACAAGCCTAACAAAGCGACGGTTCTTAGTTGATTTTTCATACTCTATTTGCTCTCCTGATAATGCTGTAACCGTATCGCAACTTGTATTTAGTTACAGCATTACTTAAGTCGCACTTTGATTGTATCGACCTAAACTCAGATTCCTTGGGAAGAAAACGCTAATCAGAAAGTACGGTTTTGCCTACTAATCGCGCACCTATTAGCATTAACTTTGAATTTTCAGTATTGTTTGTAACAAATGTTCCTTCACGCGCAGCGATTTTTTTGAGCAGCGATAGCGCTTTGGAGGATCAATTATCTTCGAAAACCTGAATCATAACTAATTTCTATTTTCAAATTAGTAGAAGACTGGTACGAATTCAAAGAAAATTAAGTCGCGTGTTGGCATTTTAGTAAGGCAAGCGTTAATCTACACAAATACAGATTAAATTGTTATTAAAGTTTCAAAATTATAACTTTGATTCATGAATCAGACTGGGTTTATTTTCAAAATCCTGTTGTTATCTGCTGTTATATCAGTTTTAATCAAGTATGGCGGTGCTTATTTACCAATTTTACCAACGGCAACTAATGCCTTAGTGATTGTTTTGCTGCCGAGTATTGTTATGGCGATCGCGCTTTACCGACGATACTATCAGCAGTTACATCACTCAGAATAAGCGATTAATCAGGTGCTTTTGCTTCCTGTCTGTTTTTTAAGTTCCTGTTATTTTGTTCTCTCGCTGAACGCGAGCTTTTGCTTTTTATGCGTACCATCGCTGAAATTAATGAAAAAATTGCCAACCAGAGTGTCAAAGTATTGACTGTTGAAGAATTAAAAGCAAGGGTCGCAGTCGTCGGAATCGCGCAAACAGCCCAAGAAGTTGATGTAATTACAACAGGCACATTTGAGCCGATGGAATCATCGGGAGCCATTATTAATTTAGGGCATACCGACCCTCCAATCAAAATTCGTCGTTGTTGGCTCGATGGTGTTCCGGCTTATTCAGGTTTTGGTGCAGTGGACTTGTATTTGGGTGCAACGCAAGCAGTTGAAGCCTTTGATGGTGAGGAAGCACGAGAAAAAGGCGGCGGTCACGTAATCTCTGACTTAATTGCAGGATTACCAGTTCAGTTACGTGCTGTAGGACAAGTCACCGATTGCTATCCGCGTGCGAGCTTTGAAACGACCATTACCCGCGATACAATTAACCAGTTTTATTTATTTAATCCTCGAAATCTATATCAAAATTTTATCGTAGGAGTCAACGGCGGCGATCGCCCTTTATATACGTATCTAGGTCCACTACAACCGCGTTTAAGTAATGCAGTTTACTCTAACCCTGGTGCGCTTTCGCCACTATTAAACGATCCTGATTTACAAACAATTGGTATTGGTACGCGAATCTTTTTAGGTGGTGGAATTGGCTATGTCGCGTGGGAAGGGACGCAGCACTTTCCTTTACAAAAGCGGCTTCCCAACCATACCCCAATTGGTCCTGCGGCAACTTTAGCGTTAATTGGCGATGCTAAGCAAATGGATGCTCGTTGGGTACGTGGTTGCTATTTTAAAAGCTATGGTCCTTCACTCATGCTTGGTGTCGGAGTACCAATACCGGTTTTAAATGAAGAAGTCGTTGCCCACTGTGCAGTTCAAGACAACGACTTAGTTGCGCCTATTGTCGATTTTTCAATTCCGCGTCGCGTGCGTCCTACGTTTGGTTTAGTTAGCTACGCACAGCTTAAGTCTGGACGAATCACAATTGAAGGCAAGCCTGTGCGCGTAGCTCCCCTGGCAAGTTTGTTTTTGTCGCGTCAAGTCGCCATTACCCTCAAACAATGGATTGAAGCAGGAAAATTTACACTTACTGAACCTGTTGCCCCTATTCCCAAAGAACGGTCTTTTCTTCCTCAAGATATTTGGGGCGCCCAAGTTGCGTTGGAGTGAAAGAGGAGCTAGTAATTAGTTTTGTTTGCAAAGAATTGAGAGTTTTGAAGGACAAGAATTGTCTCAAGCTCATAACTCCTCTTTTGCTTCTTCTGCTTCAGTTCGGTGGCTTCGGGCGTTTGATTGGTTTAGGAACAGATGATTTGGGAATCGGTCGTGCTGTCGGCTTGGAGTCTAGAGTTTTACGCACAGGGCGCGGTGTTTCTGCATTACGCTTAGGTAGGGGATAACCTCCTTTACGTGGAGGAGCGCCGCGCTTTAATTTAGGCTTCGATGGCAGAATGGCGATCGCATTTCCTTCTTTTAGTACAAGAGCTTTGTCCTGTCTTTTGGCATGTAAGTCCCAAAACTGACCAACCGCTTTAGTTCCTAGATTGCCATGAAGTTTTAACTTAAAATACTTAGGCTTTTCTGAGTCCTTGCGCGGAGCCTGCTTGATTTTGACAATGAAGTGTTCGTCGGGCGCAGACTGATAAACGATCTCTCCTCGCACCGAAAAATAACCGTCTTCCAGTAGCGGCGTAGTCGATGTCGTTTCCTCAGGCGTAGCAGGAAATTCTTCACCTTGATTTCCGCTTTTTGCTCCTTGGTCTATTGTATTTTGCTGTTTTGCTAACTTATCTGGTTCCCAAACACCGACAACTTGTAGGTGTAAGCTTCCTTCTTTCTGTTGCGTACGCGGATACACTACCCACAAATGCTCTTGCGATAAATCGAGGTGGTTCCGCACTAAACTCATAATCCTGCCAAGAAGGACAGTATTAATTTCTATGCGATCGCTGGTCAACAGAAGACCTTTGGTGAATTGTTCGCTGCTAGGGATGTACTTGCCACGAACTAACCCGATCGCGCGATACTGCATTGGTTCGCTCGGAGGTGGAATCGGTTGCTGTCGATTGACAGATTCTAAGGTAGTTTCTGGTGCATTTGGTAACGATTCAGCTTCGGTATTTGTTTGAGAGCTGATCGTGACGCGCTCAAAAGCAGCATTAGACGATTCGGAAAACGGATTAACAGAGGAATTCATAAAAACTCCTTGCGGCGGAGACACATCCAAATTGAGATTTTCTTGGGCACTTGCACATTAGCTGTAAACTGCCAGGAAGTACGCACTTGTAGCTTCTAGGCAAGAACAGTAGCTTAAACGCATTTTGCAAAGTCCAGTGTGCGCAGCATAGCACAGGTACATACCGTCTAGTCATCAAACACAGAACTACCATCACATTCCCAACATTATCTAAAGGTTCTGTGCATTGTTCTAAGCGTTCGTCAAGTTCAAATTCTATTTCACAGCGCGTTCCCACAAAAAAAATTGGTTGAAATCTGTTTTAAGTACCCACTTGAGTCACATTGGAGATATTTTAACTTGTAGGTCTAAATACTTTGGCAAAGTTAAAGCATTTTTCAGTAATGCACTATTGCGTTAAAGATAATATTATTTTAAATCTAGAGTTCAAGGCAGTTTTGTGTCTCAACCACGTAGACGCTGGTTTATTAGTATAGTTCTGGTGCTGGCAATCATTGCCTTTATTGGGTTTTCCATGCTTCCGTTGTTCAGTACCGCATTTCGTGCTAGTCAACCAGCAGGCGAAGCACCTGTCACAAATCAGGCGCAACAACTTACAGCAGCAGCACGCGGCTATGAAGTTGTTCTTCAGCGAGAACCAGAAAATCAAACAGCGCTACGGGGACTCGTCAAAGCGCGACTTGAGTTGTTGGACCTTCAAGGTGCCGTTGCTCCTCTAGAGAAATTGGCAGCATTGAATCCGACAGAAACCGAATACGGGCTACTTTTAGCAGAAGTTAAGCAAAGATTAGGCGATCGCGAAGGTGAAGCGGCAGCTTATCGCTCGATTCTTGCAGAAAGTCCAGGTAATCTTCAAGCGCTCGAAGGACTCGCAAATATTCAATTACGCGAAAAACGACCAGCGGAGGCGGTGACATTACTCCAAAATACCCTTGCCAACGCGCAACAAGCCGATCGAAATCAGTCCAGTATCGACGTTAATGCCGTTCGGCTACTATTGGCGCAAGTTTATGCCACACAGCAAAATTACGACGAGGCGATCGCGATCTACGACGAATTAATTAGCAATAACAAACAAGACTTTCGTCCAGTATTAGCAAAAGCAATGGCTCTGCAGCAACAAGGCAAAAGTGAGGAAGCTAAACCTTTATTCGATAGCGCTGCGTCTTTAGCTCCTGCACAATACAAAGAACGCATCAATCAACTCGCGATCGCGCCACAAGTCGCACCCAGTACAACGCCAACTCCTAGCCCTGCTAACTAAGAACCTTCCCACCACGCAACTAACCCGAAGAGCAAAAACAAGCAGCCACCAAAGATTGTCAGTGCCTGTTCGGAAATGCGACCAGCGAGCATTCTACCACCGATAACTGCGATCGCAGCACAAAGCGCGTGACCTAATATGGCACCCGTCGTTACCCCAAAAGGATTATTGCCCGCGGCTAAAGCGATCGTTGCAATTTGCGTGCGATCGCCCCACTCGGCAAGAAACGTCAAAACAAAGGCTTCGGCACAAATGGCCCAATTCGTTGGCTGGGAGAGATGACCTTCTGCTTTTTCCACAATGTCTGTTGCTTCTTGGACAATTTCAGCATCACAAGTATTCGCTGGCATTTGACTCGCATCGTACAGCAGTTTAAAACCAAAGCCAATAAACAAAACGATTTCAGCGTAATAAATGTAATTTGGTGGCAGCAGCGATGCAACTTGTCCCACAACGACAGATAGCACCGTCATTGCTGCTAAAGCCGCCAACACCGCAACAAAAATCAGCCTCCGTGAGTGGCGCATTGCCAAAATTGCGGCGATAAAGAACGTTTTATCTCCTAGCTCAGAAACTGCAATGAGTAAAAAGCCCGCAATGAATGCAGATAGCACCTGATCAAGCTCCTCAAACTAGACTAACTGCAGCTAGAGAGCTTGATGACAGCCAAGTGACCCCACCAAGCTCACACAGAACTGCTGTGAACTCAGTGAAGGTCTCACTTCCAAATTAGCGCACTCGATGCTATGGCAAGGATCAGAGGTCAAAGGTAAAAGCTAGCTTAATCATACTGAAACTGAGCTTTTATCATGTCCTAAGCATCCCTTTAATTGCCATAGTTGCTAAGTTGTCACTCGAACCAGGCGTATCCGCCAGTGTGTTGATTCAAGTGTACTGACAAAATACGTGTCAGTAGCTACTCCCCTTCAAACTAGGTTTATTTTACTATGTCTTTCGATAGATTTCTCAAAAAAATAGAAAAAATTGAGTTTATCAAACCACCGCTATTAGCAGGAAAGCTATTTAGCCACAATTTAGTAAATTTCCTGATCCTTTGATGAATCAGTTGAAGTCAACAGACTTAGATAATAATTAGTTGCCATCATATACCGGCCAATCACAACCAAGGTAAGCACTTTACCAAATAACTAGCCCTTCAATAATATTACTAAGCGGATAACCTCACTCTACGATGAAATTTATAGGTATTGATTTTGGATGGCGATCGCAGCCAAGTGGTTTATGCTGCTTAGAGTGGCAAGATAACGCGTTACAACTCGTCGATTTAGACCGAAAAGAAGCGATCGCTGACATCTTTATCTGGATTGATACTAAAGTAGCGCGCGAAGCCCCCGCGATCGTAGCCGTAGACGCTCCTACAATCATTCCCAATAAGACAGGAACGCGTTTACCCGATAAACTCACGCACAAATACTTTGGCAAATACCACGCAGGCTGCTACCCAGCAAACCAAAGTTTAGCCTTTGCCCAACGCACCATTAACTTTGGCTTAGAACTCGAAGCCAGAGGCTTCACCCACGCCCCGCAAATCGAGCCACAAAAACTCGGAAGATACCAAATCGAAGTTTTCCCACATCCCGCGATCGTTCACTTATTCAACCTTAACCGCATCCTCAAATACAAAAAAGGACGCCTCAGCGATCGCTGTCTAGAACTCGCAAAACTCCTCAACTACATTCATAATTTCCTACCTACGCTACAACCTTCTTTGCGCTCTATGTGTTTTTGTGGTTCGCTTCCCCAAGAAATCCCCAGCATCACAGCCCTCAAAGCACTCGAAGACAAACTCGACAGCCTCATCTGCGCTTACGTAGCCGCTTATTGGTGGTACTGGGGAACCGAACGAAACTTAGTTCTCGGCGATCGCACAACAGGTTATATCATAGTCCCCAAAAAACCAACTACTGGTTTGCCCACATAATTACCCTAGGCTCATAAGGACTTGAAAGCAGCGCGTGCTTCGGTAAAACGCGCAAAGATAGCCCATGTAAACCGGAAGTTGTATAAGTAATCGTGCCAGTATAAATGCTATAGCCTTGTTGATCGCGACCTTGGTAATTCATTTCGCGCGCGATTCCATTGACAATTTCGCCACTCGCGTCAACAGCACCTTGATAGAGTTCTACCTGCACATCTTCCGGCGAGAGACTCGCCAAGTCAATTTGGGCTTTTACTGAGATGTCTTGATTGACTTGCACGTCAGAATCGGCAGCAATATCAATATTGACAATTTTGATATTAAACCAGCGATCGAGAAGATTAATTTTCCACTGCGCTAATTCGCGTGCCGGACTATAGTGATTCGCAGTTAAAGTATGGTAGCGATCGCTCGCGGGGAAATAGGCTTTTGTTGCATAATCGCGCACCATCCGCGCAGTATTAAAAAAGGGACAATTGTAACGAATTGCTGCTTTCATTTTGGCAATCCATTGACGCGGTAGCCCGTCAGCATCGCGGTTATAGAATAAGGGAACCACTTCTTTTTCGAGTAACTCATAAAAAGCATTCGCTTCGACTTCATCCTGATAGTGGGGATCGTCGTAAGTTTCACCGTGTCCAATTGCCCAACCAGTGCGAACATAGTCAGCTTCATCCCACCAACCATCCAGCACGCTGAGGTTCAGCAATCCATTCATCGCTGCTTTCATTCCACTCGTACCTGAAGCTTCTCTAGGGCGGCGCGGCGTATTTAACCACACATCGCAACCTGCAACGAGTAAACGGGCGATGTGAATATCGTAGTTAGGCACAAAGACAACTTGCTTTTCGGCACCATGTTCCTGAATAAAGTGATTAATATCGCGAATCAGTTCTTTACCAGGAATATCTTTCGGATGCGCTTTACCCGCAATGACAAGTTGTACTTTGCGATCTTTATTTGCCATGAGAATGCGCTTGATCCGCTCGACATCGTGCATCCACAGTGTTGCGCGCTTATAAGTTGCAAAGCGACGCGCAAAACCAATTGTCAGCGTTGCGGGATCGAGAACTTCTTGGGCTTGCGCGATTTCTTGAAAAGAAGCCCCGCGATCGCGTAAATGCTTAACTAAGTGTTCGCGCACCGCGACAATCATTTCTACCTTACAGCGTTCGTGATTGCGCCATAATTCTTCGTCGGGGATAGCATCGACGCGTTCCCAGAGTGGATGCTCCGCTGGTGCTGATGACCAAGTAGGACCAAGGTAGCGATCGTATAATTCTTGCGTTGATTTAGCAACACAACTGCGCGCGTGAACGCCATTCGTAATTGAAGTAATCGGCACTTCATCTTCCGGTAAATTGCGCCACAAACCTTGAAACATCTCGCGCGACACGACACCATGCAGTTTTGCCACACCGTTAGCAAATGTTGCCATTTTCAGCGCAAAAACTGCCATACTAAAGGGTGCAGTGAGATCGCCTGTATTTTCTCGTCCTAACCCCAAAAATTGATCCTTGGATAATCCAAACTCATCGGCATAATGCCCTAAGTAATACAAAACTTTATCGGGTGGAAATAAGTCAATTCCCGCCGGCACAGGAGTATGAGTTGTGAAAATATTACTCGAAATGACGACTTGTCTTGCGGTAGCATAATCTAGCCCTTCTTGCATTAAGCTCCGAATACGCTCTAACGTCAGAAAAGCCGAGTGACCTTCGTTCATATGATACGCTGTCACTTTGTATCCCAATGCCTTGAGCATCAACACCCCACCAATGCCCAACATAATTTCTTGGTGGATGCGCATATCAATGTCACCGCCATATAACTGATCGGTGATGTCGTGGTCGTACGGGTTATTTGGTTCAATATTAGTATCGAGTAAGTATAGCGGTACTCTGCCTACTTGCACGCGCCATACCCGCGCATAAACAGTACGCCCAGGATAAGGAACCGCAATGCGCAACTCTGACCCATCAGGATTACGCTCTAAATGCAGCGGCATATTATAAAAATCATTGATCGGATAACGTTCTTGTTGCCAACCGTCAGGGTTAAGATACTGCGCAAAGTAGCCTTGCTGGTACAGTAAGCCAACTCCTACGAGTGGCAATCCTAAATCGCTAGCTGATTTGAGGTGGTCGCCTGCTAAAACGCCTAAACCTCCAGAATAGATAGGTAAGCAATCAACTAAGCCAAATTCTGCAGAAAAATACGCGTAACACTCGGATTTCTGCGGGCGATTTCGTTCATACCACGTGGCTTCTTGCAAATATTCTTCTAACTGGCGCGCGGCTCGATCCATTTGTGCGAGAAAGCCTTCGTCTTCCACAACTTCTTGCAGCCGTGTTTGACTAATTGTTCCTAGCATCAATACAGGATTGTGGTGACTCGATTCCCACAGATCGAGATCTAAGCGGCGGAACAAGTCTTTAGCTTCGGTGTTCCAGTCCCAGTAAAGATTGTAGGCAAGCTGCCGCAATTTTTCTAAATGAGGCGGCAAAGCTGGAGAGACGTTGAATGTGTAGATTGGTTGCATAAGATGGCAGATTTGTGTTCGGTTATCGAATCGGTTATCGAAAAATTGTTTAACTACTTCTGCCGCAAGGTGGCAACGATGAATACTTTAATTTAAGTATGACTGCGGCGATTGCCATTCTAGTGAAACCTTAACATCAAACTCACGTCAAAGTTTGCAGGCAGTCAAACAATATCAACCAAAAAAGCGACAACATTTGGGTATGATGAAAAGGACTATCTGCGCATCGCAGTTTCCTTTAGCTTCTCAGAGTTGGAGATACTTTTATGTTGACGCTTAAAGTTGTTGTATATATAGTTGTTACCTTCTTCGTTGGCTTATTCGTCTTTGGCTTTTTGTCCAATGACCCAGCACGTAACCCTGGTCGTCGGGATCTCGAATAACCACAGGCAAGATGCCGTAGACCAAAAGGCACAAGTTCAGTGAAATTTGTTTAATGCTGAAGGGTTAAAAGTGCGCTTGAGGTTATGCACTGGGCTGTCTGTTTGCCTATTTTGACTGAAATATGACTCACGCAGCACCGCCCCCTGAATCGCATCATGTTGTGCATTTGTCGTCTACGGCAATTTCATCAACATCATCGGCGCGATCGCAATTAGCCGCAGCTAAAGACGCTACACTTTTGGGCGAAGCTGTTTCGATTGGCTATCAAGTTGAGCAAAATAATACCGCGCCACAAACTTCCTCTAGCCCTATTCCACCGTTGCAAGTTAGTGACGTTGAACTTCGCGATCGCACGATTGCGAAGTTAAAAAAAATTGCCAGCGAAACGATTGCTCAAGCACAAGAAAATAGTGATAGTAGTATAAGAACACTAGATTTTAGTGCGCCGGAGCCAGCAGCACCAGTACAGACGCCGCCAAGTCAACCTGCACCAGCAGGACGCGATCGCATCATCGAGTTAAATTCAAATTATCAAGAGTACGACGCACAACGGCAAATTGTCACAGCAGAGGGTGATGTTTTGCTGCGGTACGATGGCACAGTGTTAGATGCAGATCGCCTTCAGGTAAACTTGGAAAATCTGATCGGTGTTGGCGAAGGAAATGTGGCACTAACACGCGGACAACAAGTGATACGCGGCGATCGCTTCACCTACAACCTTGTTCAAGATACAGGAAATGTGCTGAATGCAAGTGGGGAAGTTTTCATTCCTACCGCAGGGACAGATTTTACACCGATACCTACAGATGTCACCGCTGGAGGAATCGCACCACAACCACTCAGCGATCGCATCACTGCTAATCAACCGCTACAACAAGTCACAAGTCCTGGTGGTATTACCATTGGTACAGGGTCTGTACCACAAGGAGGACAAATCCGCCGCCTGCGCGTCGAAGCCGACACAATTGACTTCGATCCTCAAGGTTGGCAAGCAACGAATGTCCGCATCACCAACGATCCGTTTTCGCCGCCAGAGTTGGAACTACGCGCGGATACATTAACCTTGACACGCGAGACACCCACGCGCGATCGCATCAGAACAACAGGACAGCGCTTAGTTTTTGACCAAGGTTTATCCATCCCAATTCCGCGCAACGAACAAGTGATTGACCGCCGCCAACGGCAAGTAACTCCAGGATTAGTCAACTTGGGTTACGATAGCGAGGATCGCGGGGGATTGTACGTTGAACGCAGTTTCGATGTGATTGACAGTGAAGCAGTGCGCGTTAGTGTCACGCCACAAGTTTTTGTGCAACAAGCAATAACCGAAAGTGGCGGTAACATTTTTAGCCCCGATTTATTTGGCATCAGGGGTGGCTTAGAAGCAACTTTAGGACCGCAGACAACACTAACAGGCTTAGCAGTACTTCCAGGGTTGACAGATATTGCAGACAACTTACGCGCGAGTTTGCGGCTGCGAACCCCCGTCAATCTTCTCGAAAGACCGCATGGCTTAACAGTAGAGTATAGTTATCGCGATCGCTTGTACAACGGTTCCTTAGGTTATCAAACAGTACGTAGTAGTATCGGTGGAATTGTAACTTCGCCAGTCATTCCCCTAGGAGACACCGGATTCAATCTCAGCTATCAAGCAGGAGCGCAATACATTACCGCCGATAGCGATCGCATTGATTTACTCGAACCAATCCGCGATAATAATCGGATCTCTCTGGGGCGCTTGCAAGGTAGTGCAGCACTCAGTCGCGGATTCTTACTTTGGCAAGGAAATGCTTTACCCGCAACTGCAACGCAAGGATTGCGTTATACCCCCACACCCATCGTTCCCTACGTACAACTGTACGCTGGAGTGCGCGGCGATGCGAGTTTTTATACAAGTGGCGACCAACAAACTTTATTAACCGGAACTATTGGCATCCAAGGGCAGTTCGGTAATTTTTCGCGACCATTTTTAGACTATACTGGGTTTAACCTTGCCTACTCTCAACGTATTTTAAGCGGAGCGTCACCGTTTTTATTCGATCGCGCTGCGGATACGCGAATTCTCTCCGCCGGAATCTCGCAGCAAATTTATGGACCGTTTCGCTTGGGCGTGCAGACTTCGATTAATGTCGATACAGGTCAAGAACTTAGTACCGACTATACTCTCGAATACAGTCGCCGTACTTATGGCGTTGTCCTCCGCTATAATCCAGCACTCGAGTTAGGTTCGCTGACTTTGAGAATCAGTGATTTCAACTGGGTTGGCGGTACCGATCCTTTCTCAGGTTCTGAGGTGCGATCGCCGTTTTAGGTAAAGTGCGAACAAAATTGTGTTATTCTTGCTTTTGAACTGGGTGATGGAGCTCACCATAACCGCCTATTAGATAAGGCTGATGGCTCCTACTATTCTGGCTTGCCAGAAGGTAGGACCGTTGCTGTTAACGCTTCTGTTACTCCTTTTGGCAACATCATCATAATCATAGTGATTTTTGAAGGAGAAAGAAGTGTTAGCTAGTGCGCTGTGGATTTTATTCATGGGCTTTTTTGCAGGTCAACTTGCCCAACGATTAGGAGCGCCGCCCCTCATTGGTATGATCCTAGTCGGAATTGCAATTGGTCCGCAATTCGCAGATTTTATTAGTCCTGAGGTTTTAGGTGCAGCTGATGAGTTGCGATTAGTTGCAGTCACGATTATCTTGATGAAGGCAGGACTAGGGTTAGACCGAGAAAAGCTAGCACAACAAGGAACTGTAGCATTACGATTAGGGTTTCTCCCTGCGTCAACCGAAGCAGTCGTTGTTGCTTTCTTGTCGATGCTTGTGTTTAACTTTGATTTTTTGACTGGCTTACTGTTAGGCTGTGTTGTCGGAGCCGAATCGCCTGCGGTAATTGTACCAGGAATGTTGCGACTCAAGAGTTTGGGTTGGGGAGTTGCTAAAGGTATTCCCGATGCAATTTTGACTGGAAGTGCGCTATCTGATGTTTTACTTTTATTGGTGTTTAGCTTATTACTTAACTTCTTAGGACAGCAGGAAGGGGAACTAGTAACACTTTTCGGAATTACATTATCTCCTGTACAACTTTTACCGTTTCAGATAGTTCTAGAAATTGTTTTGGGATTAGTTGCAGGTTTTGTCTTTGCGCGCTTATTGGTACTTGTGTTAGTTAAGCAAAACTGGACGCGCAATATTGTTCAGGACATGATTATTGCAGCAGGTGCAGCACTATTACTTGTAATTTTCACAGAAGTCTTTCCCTACTATTCTGGTTATCTGGCTGTCATGGCGATGGGGTTCTTTTTAATTGAATTTGATGCACCCCTAGCGCGGTTGATTCGTGGTGGATTTGACGTATTGTGGACAATAGCAGAGATTGTCTTATTTGTATTACTAGGAGCAACTATTCAGCTTCAGGTATTAGGAAATGTCCTACTACCTGGGTTGTTACTTTTAGCAGTCGGTTTAGTTATTGGTCGTGGAATTGGTTGGTATCTCTCCACGTTAGGTAGCAACTGGACTTGGAAAGAAAAAGTCTTCTTGCTTCCAGGAAATATGGCAAAGGCGACAGTACAAGCCGCAATTGGTGCATTACCTTTAGCCGCAGGAATTGAAGGTGGCGAAATTATTTTGGCGATCGCCGCGCTCTCGATCTTGACAACGGCTCCCATTGGTGCATGGGCGACGCAAGTATTTGCTCCCAAACTCTTAGAAAAAGGAGAAGTCGATCCTACCAAAGTTGCAGTTACAGGTCGTCCTGTGTTTCTAGCAGCAGTAGATACTTCCCCACTGGCAATTCAAGTCCTCCGCAAAGCGGCTGATTTAGCACGACGTAGCAACGGTGAAGTGATTGTGTTGTACGTTGATAACTTGGGAGACAAACGCGCTGTAGACGAACTAAAAAGCAAAGCTAATCAAGTCCTGGCAGATATTCGCTATGAGTTTCTCACGCAGTCGGGTGCAGTTCCAGAGGCGATCGTGCAAGTTGCGCAAGCGCGTCAAGTCACAGATGTTGTTATTGGTAAACGCGGACACCGCGTTTGGGAAGAAGTCGTTCTTGGTTCTGTGTCTCAAGCGGTCTTAGAAATGAGTCCGATTCCAGTGATTACAGTAGATAGCTAAATTTAGTAAGTGGGGAAAAATAAATATAATTCCAAAGCTGGTAATTGGTAATGGGAAGCACCAATTAATATTAATTCCCAGTTACGCCGTCACCATGTCTCTCTATATGTTAAGTAAGCCCGTCCTTTTCGCGCATTCATTACTTCATTCCTGAGCTTACATCAAGAAGATTTTCCTAGTCTCTGATCCCTCTTTCTGATGTCGAATCGCTTTAACCACTGCCAGAATTTGAATAATAATTTTTCTAGCCACAGCATCGCATGGTCTAGCCATTCGAGGACTTGCTCTAAAGGATGCTTGACATAACCTACAGCGATCGCATTAACGTCGATCCACTCAGAAGTAGGATTAATTTGGGCGGGATGCGGTTGTGGCGGTGGTTCAGAAGTGACAGAAGCGATCGCCTTGGTTCGTCTTACTTTAACTAATGCAGTAACTGCATTAATTTTTGGCTTGAATCTTTGCCAACCATTAATTAATTTCTTGCGCAGGGAATCACTTGTTTTATTTTCAGGAAGCGCTTTATTTGGTATTTGTGTCGATGCTGTTGCTTGGGCTTGGGCTTCTACTTCTCCAAATAGGTCACTCAGCGATAACCAAGGATCTTCTATCGTTGGTAAGGAAACAGCAGGTAATTGAGATACAGGGCGATAGGGTATTCTTTTGGGTTGCGTCTTTCTAGAGAATTGCAAAGATTTTGTTGCTGATGTATCTTTTCCTATTGTGTTACCGCTACTTCCAAAAAAGAAATCAATTGCTGCCCAAATTAATGCTTGAATTTGGAGAGTTTGATTTTTAGAATTTTCAGATTCAATATTGTTTTGGTTTACTGTATTCGCCAGTATAGTTGTGCTATTTAACTTGTTTTGCCAATGTTGAGTGATTGCGAAAGAATGCGATTCGATTTCAGCAAGAACGCGATCTAGCAATGTTAGCGGTGATTTTGCTGGAGTCAGTAAATTACCTGAATCTGTCTCACCGCTCATTTGTCCTAGCGTCTGGGAAGCATGCGCTAAACGTTGACAGCGCCAGTAGGTTGCGACTTCTCCCTCAATCTTTGCTTGTAGTTGTTCCTGCTGTTGCGGTGTAAAAACATCAAGAACCTCATTTTCTGTTGTCACTAAGACTAAATTGCGGTTGGCAAGTTCAGTCGCAATTGCGCGAATGACTCGTCGGTTGTTCTTCAATTTTGCAGCAATAGGTATCCACTCTACAGGTGAAGCGCTTGTAGCTTGGCGGGGTTGGAATAACTCTTTAGTCTGTTTAACTAGATGAATGAGACTTTGTGGTAAAAACCAAGCGAGGATATTTGATTGGGGTTGCTCATCGTGCTGGGGTACCTCAAGCTCTTCAGTAGGTGTTTCAAATAGCTGCAACACTTGCTGAATCGGCGTGTCAGCGCTGGGAGTTGCTGGCGGGGAAGAATCTTGTTGAGGTACTTGTAGTTGTGGTGACGCTGGCTTTTGAGCAAATTTAAGCTTCCGCGTTGATTGAAATAAAACGTAGAAAGGATACAAGACGGCTGGTGCTATCCAACTGGTAGCAAATTGAATTTGGCGAAAAGCGCGATCGCATTGTTCTGTAAACCGCCGCGATTGCTGGTGAATAAAATTGAAGAGTTTGCTTTGATAGCGACCAGAAGCCGAAGCCATAATTAGGGATTAGGGTTGGGTAATGGGTAATGGGTAATGGGTAATAAGTATTTTTTCCAATTACCAATTATCAGTGACCAGTCTTCTTGTTACGTTAATTGTTACTTACTCATGTAACAATCTGATTTTATCGAAAACATGACCTCCACAGTACCTCAAACTTATAGCAACTTAATCTCCTCTACTATTGAGAGACTTCGTCTTTGTACTCAAGTCAATGTTCAACCACGTTGGCGAATTTTAGATGAATCGCAAACTGAAGTAAAACTTAATGCAAGAGAACACATTGCTTGGTCAGCGGGGCAAAAAGTACTGTGGTTAACCCAAAAATTTGTCATTCCCAACGATTTATCAGGGTATCCAATTGCAGATTTAAGTTTGCGCTTAGCGCTTACTTGGTGGGCGGAAGCTGCACAAATCTATGTTAACGGTCAACTTGTCCAAGAAGGCGATTTATTTGATTGTTCAACGCGCGTATTACTAAGTTCAGCAGCAACGCCAGGCGAAGAAATCACAGTGAGTTTACGCTTGGTAAGTCCTAAACACGATGCTGGAGCTTTAGTGCGATCGCTTTGCATTTATGAATCCACCGACACCGCCTATCCGGAACCAGGCTTTATTGCAGATGAATTCGCGGTTTTACAGCTATATTTAGAAACCTTCGATCCTGAAAAATTATCAATCCTCGCGACAGCGCTTGCACAAATTGATTGGTCAATTCTACCCAACAAGCACGCATTTACAGAATCGCTCCTCGCAATTCGTTCCTCAGTGCAATATTTAGCACGCGAGATTAAGCAACGCCAAATTCAACTTCTCGGTCACGCACACCTAGATTTAGCTTGGTTGTGGGCAATTAGCGATACCTGGGAAGCCGCACAACGTACGTTTACTTCAGTTCTCAATCTCCAACAAGATTTTCCCGAACTGATATTTTGTCATTCTACGCCTGCGCTTTATGCCTGGATCGAAGAACATCGTCCTGATTTATTCGCTGCAATTCAACAACAAGTAAATGCTGGGCGCTGGGAAATAGTAGGCGGATTGTGGGTAGAACCTGAACTTAATTTAATTAGTGGCGAATCGATTGTCCGTCAGCTATTGTACGGTCAACGCTATGTTTTAGCTAAATTTGGCGCGATGTCTACCGTAGCTTGGCTACCCGATAGTTTTGGTTTTTGCGCTACGTTACCGCAGTTTCTCCAGCAAGCCGGAATCGAGTATTTTGTCACGCAAAAGTTACTGTGGAACGATACAACCAAGTTTCCCTATGGTGCTTTTTGGTGGCGATCGCTGGATGGAAGTGCAATACTAAGTCTCATGTCTGCCCCGATTGGTGAAGGTATTGACCCAATCAAAATGGCAACTTATGCCTGCAATTGGGAACAGCAAACAAGTTTCAAAGCTTCACTCTGGCTTCCTGGAGTTGGCGACCATGGTGGTGGTCCGACTCGCGATATGTTAGAAGTCGCTCAAAGGTGGCAAAATTCCGCTTTCTTCCCGCAACTGCAATTCGCGACAGCCCAAAAGTATCTCCAGCAAATCGCAGAAAATGCAACTCACCCCGCGTTCCCTGTTTGGCAAGATGAACTCTATCTCGAATTTCATCGCGGTTGTTACACTACTCATGCCGATCAAAAGCGCTGGAATCGCCGTTGTGAAAGATTTTTGTATCAAGCAGAGTTGTTTGCCGCACTAGCTAATATCACTGCTAACATGACTTACCCCCAAGCTCAACTAGAAGCGGCTTGGAAGAAAGTTTTATTTAACCAATTTCACGATATTCTCCCTGGTTCTTCCATTCCGGAAGTCTACGCCGAGGTTAACCCAACTTGGGAAGCAGTTGAACAAGTTACAACCGAAATCACCCAGCAATCACTTTGTGCGATCGCATCTCAAATTAAATTACCGCCACCCCCCTATCCTGACGCTCAACCCTTGGTTGTCTTTAATTCGCTCAACTGGCAACGTTCTGAAGTTGTGAGCGTGACATTACCCGACGCACAAGGTTGGGGCGTTTGCGACTTAGATGGAAATCAGCTACCTAGCCAAATTCTTGCCCCCAAAACTCTATTATTTAGTGCTAAAAATATTCCTGCTACAGGCTATCGTGTTTTTTGGTTGGTAGCACCTAGATCGCTAGCTAATGTTACCGATGTATTAAATAATACAACAAAAAATGAGCAAGAAAATGGCAATAATACAAAAATTATATCAGGTGTTGAGTATTACTCTGACAACAGAAAAAAATCTGAAGAGTGGACGCTAGAAAATGAATTTTTACGGGTCATTGTGGATTGTGAAAATGGAAATTTAAAGAGTCTTGTTGATAAGACGTGCGATCGCGAAATCTTGCATTCCGACGGAGGTAATCAACTACAAGGATTTACCGATAGTGGTCAATATTGGGATGCATGGAACATTGACCCAAACTACGCACAATATCCCTTACCACCAGCGCAACTCAAATCAATTCAGTGGTTAGAACGCGGAATCATTCAAAGTCGCATTCGCGTTGTGCGTCAACTCGGAGAATCAGAATTTTGTCAAGATTATGTATTACAAGCCGATTTACCGCTATTAAAAATAGAGACTCATGTTCACTGGCGAGCGCGTCATGTTTTGGTAAAAGCAGCTTTTCCGTTCAACTTTGAAACTGACTATGCAACGTATGAAATTCCTTGCGGCGCGATTCAACGTCCTACTCAACCTAAAACACCAGCAGAACAAGCTAAATGGGAAGTACCAGCGTTACACTGGGCAGATTTGAGTACAGATGATTATGGCGTGAGTTTGCTCAATGATTGCAAATACGGCTACGATAGCCAACCTCATCAATTACGCCTGACTTTATTACGCGGTGCAGAATGGCCTAACCCAGACGCAGATCGCGGAAATCATCAATTCACGTACGCGATTTATCCGCATCAAGGTAGTTGGCAACAAGCCCAAACAGTACGACGCGGATACGAGCTAAACTACCCGCTACAGGTGATGTTAGTGTCACAAGGCGATCGCGTTTCGCAAAACTTACCGCCAGTAGGCTGTTTTCTTGATTTATCAGCAGACAACTTGATTGTGATGGCATTCAAGCAGTCCGAAGACAATTCACAGCGATGGATTTTGCGTTGTTATGAATGTCACGGAGAATCGGCACAGTTGGATTTCAAGAGTGGCTTAGATTTAGCGATCGCCGAAACGGTTGATTTATTAGAGCAAACAACATCTACTGCGCGATCGCCAACTTACAACGTTGCGCCTTGGAAAATTTCTTCTTTTACGGTGAAAAAGCTATCGTAGCAAAGTCAGATTCACCACAATAGCTTTTTGTACTTTACGCCAAAGTCTTAATCCTCATGGTCTTCAAAAGGATCGCTCAACTCCTTAGAAGGAGGACCAAATGAGGTATAGATCGACAATGCTGTAATCGCGATAACAATGGCGGCAAGAGAAATGCTAAGAACTGTTGCGGGTTCCATGGGCTAGATTAAAATTATGAGTCCTATTCCTATAGAATATTACAGAAGATTAAAAAATGCTGTTGTAACGAATCTTAAGGTGACTCATGGCACAACGGACTTGGTTGGGAGATATTCTCAAACCCTTGAATTCTGAATATGGTAAAGTGACCCGTGGGTGGGGAACGACGCCACTTATGGCAGTATTTATGTTGTTATTTTTTGTATTCTTGCTGATTATTCTGCAAATCTACAACTCTTCTCTACTCTTTGAAAGACCAGACATTTCTCCAGATTGGACAAACATGGGCGGTTAATTCCGCTTCTCATCAAGCGGGAAGCAATGATTTATCCCGGTTCGACCGGGTTTTTTTATGAAGTTTTATACTGGAGAATAGGTAGTTAGTGACTCAAGGAGAACAAAAGCGTGAATATTTTTGGAATCGGTTTACCAGAAATGGCTGTCATCATGATTGTGGCGCTGTTAATCTTTGGTCCTAAGAAACTACCAGAGATCGGTCGCAGTATGGGAAAAGCAGTCCGCAGTTTTCAAGAGGCTTCTAAAGAATTTGAGCAGGAATTCAAGCGCGAAGCTGAACAAATTGAACAAGCAGTTCAGACAACCGCACAATTGGAACCCAAGCAAATCGCAGCGGCTGAAGCTTCAGAAAACAATACAACTTCGTCGCCACAAAGTTAAGCTTGGGATCTGAGTCAAAGAGAAACAAGCTAGTCATGACCAAAGCGACTCCACAATCAGTGGTTATTCCGCAACTGATTGTCGGATTGGGAAATCCAGAACCGAAATACGAACAAACTCGACATAACATCGGCTTTGCGGCGGTAGATGCTTTAGCACGTTCCTGGAAAATACCCCTATCAGAAAATCGTAAGTTTCAGGGAGAATTTGGCGAAGGCGTCAGCCCAAATCATGAAAAAATTCGCTTACTTAAGCCCTTGACTTACATGAATAATTCAGGACAGGCAATTCGTGCGGTTACTGATTGGTTTAAACTGCCTCCTGAGTCAATCTTAGTGATTTACGATGATATGGATTTACCTGTCGGAAAAATCCGGTTGCGTTTATCCGGTTCGGCGGGAGGACATAATGGCATGAAAAGCGCGATCGCGCACCTTGGTACGCAAAATTTTCCCCGTCTGCGGATTGGCATTGGTAAGCCACAAAAAGTTGCTGATAACGGTAATACGATTTCGCACGTTTTAGGGCGATTCTCTCCCTCAGAAAATCAAGTTGTCACTAAACTTTTACCCTTAGTCGTTGAGTGTGTTGAACTGTGTTTAAAGCAGGGAGTCGAAAAAGCAATGAATCGCTACAATACAGTTGATTTAGTTGCAACTCAAGATTTCTAACTGACTCAACAAAAGCAAAAGCAGACTTTGCAATCGCAAAGTCCACTCTTTTCACTTACATTCATGAATTCTTTTGATGTTCTTCCAGTGGCTTGCCGAACTCAACGAGATCAAGCACAACTGGTAACAAAACATCTTATCTAAAACGTCTCTTCCGCCGCGCTGCAACTGCTTTACGCTTGCGCTTTTCTTGCGGTGTTTCAAAATGCCGATGATATTTCACATCTGCGAGAATGCCAGCTTTTGAAACTTGGCGCTTAAATCGCCGCAAAGCTGAATCAATACCTTCATTTTCTCCTAGAACCACTTGGGTCATTATTGCTCCTTTCTGAATACAACTAATCTAATTGTAATGCGGCTTTAGGTCGATCTAAAAGTACAGCTTAAACATAGCTTAGAGGTCAGTTATAGAGCAGAGGAAGCAGGAAAGCAGAGGAGTTAAGAAATTTCTCGAAACTAGTAACTATTCACTAGCCACCCATCACTAACCACTAGCCCCTCGCTCGCTCTTACTTAATAACGTCCTCGCGAGAACTTACCGTTACTACCGCCACGATTGTCACGATAACGATTGCCTTTGTCTTCACGCGGCTTAGCTTTGTTAACTTTTAAGCTACGTCCCATCCATTCAGCGCCATCTAAAGCATCAATCGCTGCGGTTTCTTCGGCTTCAGAAGACATTTCTACAAAACAAAAACCACGCGGACGACCTGTTTCGCGATCGGTGGGAACTTGAACTTGTTTGACGTTGCCGTACTCTCCAAAAACTGCAAGGATATCTTCTTGGGTAACTTGGTAGGATAAATTACCTACGTAGATCGACATGCAATATCTCCAAAAATCAATTTCGTTAGTAAAGCTCCAGTTTCGGAGATATGCTCGTCAACCCAGAAAAAATGTTCTGTAGCAAAAACAAAGCTTTCAACCGAATCTGACTCACGGCTGCTAATTTAACACAAAATTTAGCGAGAGGGGTATGGAATAACGCGTCAGAGCAATTCAAATTTACAATGTAGCAGAGTCAGGAATAAAAACTCATTTTAGCAACGCTTTTGGAGCTTCAGAATACCCTGATTTCCCCTAAATCGATTATCAACTCTATTTTTTCAACGTCTGCTGCTACATTTTATAGCGGTGGCAATTCTTCAAAAATTGTAAAGCGGATGTGATTGATGGCAATATCACCCAGCGAAATTTCTGCGAGTGGTAAGCCTTTACTTGTTATCGTCTCAAACGGTATGCCTTTACCAATTTCGATGTGATACCAAGCTAAGCCCATAAAAAAGCGCGAAGGATAAGGTCCATTTTCTACCACATCATCAGGGTTAGACTCCATAGGCAACCATTTATCTAACCCTGGTACGTAAAATTCTAACCAAACGTGATTAAAGTCTGGTTGCAAGGGAACGCCTCGTTGTTCGGCATAAGGAGGACACTTGTAGCGACCAATTGTACGACAGGCAATACCATTAAGCCGCAACAGCGCCAGTAAAACACCAACATATTCACCGCACGAACCAATACCGCGGTCTAAAACAACATCGGGCGTATCGATATGCGGTTTAATACCGTAGGATAATTCATCGTAAACATAGTTACGAATTTTGTAAGCTTTACGCAAAAGATTCGTTTCGGTACCAACAGCTTCTTTAGCTGCTCGACGAACAATGAGCTGATCCATCGCTAACTCATCATCATCTACCAAGTACCGCGACTGAAATTCTGGTGATAAGTTGGGAAGATTTTCAACGTCTCTGGGAGTAAGACGATATTTGATACCGCGTACCTCGATGAGTGCTCTCCAACCAAAGATATGTCTTTCACTCGGTTCAAGTCTATCAAACTTGAAGACAGCAACGCGCTGTCCTTCGACAACTTCCTCGGTGAAAGGTAAACCAATCGACTCGACGTGTTTGACTTTTTGACGATCGGTTTCTGCGGGTAGAGCGATGCGCCACTCAACTTGCTTTAAAGCATAAACATCTTCTAACGGAGCAATTTCCTCCGCATAAATCATCTCTAGCAAGTAGCCGTTTGACAGCGCGTAGTGTTCGCTGGGATTGTAGTAATAATCCAAAGGATGGACAAACGTGCGATCGCGATACGTTAATTCATGCGATGGCTCGGCATTAGGGTTATCGCGGATGTAGGCTTCTTCATCAGCATACGCAACATACAGCGTTTCTCCACCTTGATGAGGATAAAATGCTAAACCTGTAGGAGACGCAAACGGAGTCAACACGCTAAACTTGATGTCTCCCGTGGCGCGTTCTAGGCAGTAAACACTTTGTTCGGTTGTATCGCAAACCCACAATTCTTCATCGCGAACGGTAATATTTTCTACCCCAACGCCTGGCGCATAAAACTGCGTAATTTGACGTTTTGTTTCGCGGTCAAAGATCAAAATATAGCCAATTTTTTGACACGTTACATAGACGGTTGATTCCCACACCGCAACGCCATTTGCAGGATAAGGTAAAGTCACAAACTCTTGTAACTTAAAATCATTGAAGTGGCAAAAATACACTGTATCTTCGCGCGTCAACCAAAGTGTATCCTTCCACAAAGCTATTCCTGTGACATCAACAAATTCGGAAGTCGCGTGGGGATTGACGATCGTTGTGTTGTCGTTGGTAGGATCGATTTGTAGTAAGTGTCCTTTGACCGGATCGATAGCAATAAGTTTACTGTCAACAAACGCAATGCCATGCAAGGCAGCAGCACCGATTGGTCGGATGGTACGCCGTAGGTTGCTAGAAGAAGTGGGTGTAGCGGAAGTCATAGACACAATAAATAAGCCTTTACCGAATGTCTGGACGCTTTACTTTACAAAAATTTGAGAAGACACCCCATGAAACTCCAGCCTGTATTGATGCTATACAGAACTCAGTTTAATGCTAAATGCGTAGCAGAAATTCTGACTGTTTAGTAGGAACACTCCAAATTAAAGGAGTAATTTTCTTATTAATGACTAGTTTGACTTTACATTGATTTTTACCCTTGACTCAAAGCATGAATTTGCAATTAGTTCACCCAGATTAGCTTGCGATCGCAATCCCACGCGTCTTGCCAAAGAACTAAGTCTAGAGTAAAGCCTTGTAGATAAGTCAGTATACATATAGCTCACAGGTAGTAGCTAATCTATGATTAATGTCTATACTCCTTTGCCGAGAGCTATTTCATGTCTGCACATTCTCTGCCTGAGTCAACACCTGTATGGCATGCCTTGGATGTTGAGAAGACTTTACAGCTATTAGCGAGCGATCGTACAGGTTTAACCTCAGAAGAAGTTAAACAACGCTTGCAAAAATACGGACTCAATGAACTGAAAGACACGGGCGGTCGCAGTTCCTGGGTAATTTTTCTCGATCAGTTCAAAAATATCATGCTCGTGATGCTGATCGTGGTGGCAATTATATCAGCATTCTTGGACTTGCAGGATAATGAATTTCCTAAAGACGCGATCGCAATTGGTTTAATTGTTGTCCTCAATGGTATTCTTGGCTACTTGCAAGAAAGTCGTGCTGAGAAAGCCTTAGCGGCGCTTAAGCGTCTTTCCGCGCCATTAGTGCGTGTGATGCGTGACGGCAGAATTGTTGAAGTCGAAGCCAAAGAACTTGTCCCAGGAGATATTATGCTCTTGGAAGCAGGCGTGCAGCTAGCCGCCGATGGACGCTTGATTGAAGAACAAAACTTACAAGTCCGCGAAGCCGCGCTGACCGGAGAAGCCCAAGCGGTGGAAAAACAAGCCGATATTCAACTTCAGGAAGATACTGGCATTGGCGATCGCCTCAACATGGTATTTCAAGGCACTGAAGTTGTCCAAGGACGCGCCAAGGCAATCGTTACGGCGACAGGAATGCAGACTGAACTTGGGCGCATAGCCGCAATGATTCAGTCAGTAGAAAATGAACCTACGCCTTTACAGCAACGGATGTCGCACTTAGGGAATGTGCTAGTTGGTGGTTCGCTAGTTTTAGTTGCTTTAGTAGTTGCAGGTGGGGTTCTGCAAAACAGTAATTTTGACCTGGCAAATCTTAACTTTAGTAACTTTAACGAATTGCTGGAAGTTTCATTAAGTATGGCAGTTGCTGTCGTACCCGAAGGTCTACCTGCTGTCATTACTGTTACTTTGGCACTCGGAACGCAGCGCATGGTACGCCGCAATGCATTGATTCGCAAACTACCAGCCGTCGAAACTTTAGGCAGTGTCACGACAATTTGTTCGGATAAAACAGGCACCTTGACCCAAAATAAGATGGTGGTGCAAGCACTTTACACTAATGACAAATACTTCCAAGTCACTGGCGAAGGTTATACTCCTCGGGGGCAGTTTCTGCTAGATAATCAAAACATCGAAGTTGCCGAATATCCTGAAGTTCATGCTTTGCTTGTCGCGTGCGTTTTATGTAATGATGCCGTTTTACAGCAAGAGCAATCGCAGTGGATTATTTTAGGAGATCCCACCGAAGGCGCACTGCTATCACTTGCGGGTAAGGCAGGTATCGAAAAAGACCAATGGGAAGCACGATTACCGCGCGTGGCAGAGTTTCCCTTTTCTTCGGAACGCAAGCGCATGAGCGTTATTTGCAGTACTAAGCACGAAGCACAAGATGCAATGGGGCTGGGTAATACTACACCTTATTTAATGTTTACTAAAGGTTCGCCCGAATTAACGTTAGCGCGCTGTACTCAAGTTCATCGCGGCGATCGCGCGATACCACTCACCGAAGCCCAACGGCAAGAAATTCTGGCGCAAAATAATGCTATGGCAGGTAAAGGATTAAGAGTGCTGGGTTTTGCCTACAAGCCACTTGCCACATTACCCGACGAAGGCTCTGAAGACACATCCGAGCGCGAACTCGTTTGGCTAGGATTAGTCGGAATGCTCGATGCTCCACGCCCTGAAGTCCGCGAAGCTGTGGCGCGGTGTCGCGAGGCGGGAATTCGTCCGGTGATGATTACTGGAGATCACCAATTAACCGCACAGGCGATCGCTGCTGATTTAGGAATTGCCCAGTTGGGCGATCGCGTCCTCACAGGTCAAGAACTAGAACATATAAGCCAACCTGAACTCGAACAACAAGTCGATCTTGTCAGCATTTACGCGCGAGTTTCCCCAGAACATAAATTACGCATTGTCCAAGCGCTACAAAAACGCGGTAGGTTTGTGGCGATGACAGGTGATGGCGTCAACGATGCACCTGCATTGAAACAAGCCGATATCGGCATCGCGATGGGAATTACTGGTACCGATGTCAGTAAAGAAGCAAGCGACATGGTACTACTTGACGATAACTTTGCAACCATTGTCGCCGCCACCGAAGAAGGTCGAGTTGTTTATACTAATATTCGCCGATTTATTAAATACATTCTTGGCAGTAACATCGGTGAAGTTTTAACCATTGCCGCTGCACCACTAATTGGTTTAGGTGGCGTACCACTAAGTCCATTACAAATTTTGTGGATGAATTTAGTAACAGATGGTTTACCCGCGCTTGCTTTAGCCGTCGAACCTGCTGAACCAGATGTGATGAAACGCCCTCCGTTTAGTCCGCGAGAAAGTATTTTTGCCCGCGGGCTAGGATTTTACATGGTGCGCATTGGCATTATCTTTGCAATCATCTCGATTACTTTGATGGTATGGGCTTACTACCAGACGCATACCCCTGAATATCCTCGCGATCCTAGAACGTGGAGAACAATGGTATTTACTACCTTGTGTTTAGCACAGATGGGTCATGCAATAGCCGTTCGTTCTAACACCAGATTGACCATCGAATTAAATCTTTTCTCGAACCGTTACTTGCTTGCAGCTGTTATCGTCACAGCGATTTTGCAACTGATGCTCGTGTATGTGCCACCACTAAGAGCATTTTTTGATACTTTTTGGCTCAGTCCATTGGAACTGGCAATTTGCTTTGGTTTTAGTACCTTACTATTTGTATGGGTCGAATTAGAAAAGCTGTTCTTTCGGATTGTAAAAAGACACTAGGAGTAAGTGGCTAGTAGCTAGTGGCAAGTTCGAGCTAATTAATGAAAGAGAAACTAGCCCCAGTCAATAGCGTGAGGACACTATAAAAGCTCGTAGTGATTTCCCCTGCACTCTCTACCCCTCTGCTTCCTGAATGACTATGTACCTAAAAACACTACATTTACAACAATTTCGCAACTATCAAGAGCAGTGGGTTGATTTTTTGGCGCCAAAAACGATTTTGGTGGGTAATAACGCGCAAGGCAAGTCAAATTTATTAGAAGCGGTAGAACTGCTAGCAACATTGCGATCGCATCGCAGTCCGCGCGATCGCGATTTGATTCGCGACGGAGAATTGATTGCCAGAATTAGCGCAACATTAGAACGCCAAACAGGTATCGCTGACTTGTCGTTAACGCTGCGGCGCAATGGTAGACGAACAATTGCGCTCAACAGTGAAAATATCAGGCGACAAATGGACTTTTTGGGCACGCTGAATGCCGTCCAATTTTCTAGTCTCGACCTCGATTTAGTGCGTGGCGGACCCGATCAGCGCCGCAATTGGTTAGATACATTGTTAATTCAGCTAGAGCCTGTCTATGCGCATATTTTGCAGCAGTATAACCAAGTGTTACGCCAGCGAAATGCTTTGTTAAAAAAAATTCAAAGTGCAGAAGCTGGCAATCAGAATTTAGAAGAATTGGCAGTTTGGAACGAGCAATTAGTCAACGCCGGTGTGCGAGTGATTAGAAGGCGATCGCGGGCAATTGCTCTTTTAGCTCCGGTTGCGGCTAATTGGCACGAAAGTATTAGTGGTAGTACTGAAGTGTTACAGGTGAAATATACACCTAATGTCGTTTGGGAAGACGAATCAGAAGGATTACAGCAAGCTTTTGTAGAAAAAATTGCGACAAGAGCGATCGCCGAACAGCATCAAGGGACAACTTTGGTAGGTCCCCACCGCGATGAAATTGAGTTAACAATTAACCAAACACCCGCGCGCGCCTATGGCTCTCAAGGACAGCAACGAACTTTAGTTCTCGCGCTCAAACTTGCAGAACTCAAACTGATTGAACAAGTAGTTGGCGAGTCCCCCTTACTCTTACTCGATGATGTCTTAGCTGAACTCGACCTTCACCGCCAAAATCAATTACTCGATGCCATTCAAGAGCGCTTTCAAACGTTGATTACAACGACACATTTAGGCTCGTTTGATGCTCAATGGCTCAAAGCCTCTCAAATTCTGCACGTTGAATCAGGACAGATCGCATAGAACTAAGGTGAGGAAGCACAGAGGCTTCAAAAGCAGAGGCGCAGGGGAGCAATAGTATTAGATTACTTAATATAGTCCTAAGTCGTGGACTTTGTTTTTACAACCAAGCATCTCTATTAAATTCTGCGTTTAATTTGCTTAAATAAACTGAGAACGAGTAAAGCGAGTACTGCACTAATTAGCGCTAGCTGCCATAATCCACATCCAGCGACAACACCTAAAGCCGCCGACACCCAAATCGCTGCTGCTGAAGTTAACCCGCGAATATCTGCAAGTTCGCCATCACGATTGCGATCGCGCGTTGCACGCAGAATCTCACCTGCACCGAGGAATCCTATACCAGCAGCAATACCTTGAATCACGCGGCTGAGAGCATCAGGACTTTCTGAAGTCATACCCATTTGTAGTGGAATGAGTACGAATATAGCCGAACCAAAGCTGACGAGCATATGAGTTCTTAAACCGGCTGGTTTTTTGCTAAGTTCGCGTTCTAAGCCAATGATTGCTCCCACAACGAGTGCAATACATATTCTGAAAACAACACTTCCTAAGTCGCTCGGAGAAACATAGTAAATACTTGTCAAAGTTTTTTTCACTCCAACGCTCACAAATTTAATTTATATCTAGCAGTAAATTACCTCTATATCACTAAAGAGCTATGCCGATAGGCGAAGCTTGAATCGTAGGGGTACGCGATCGCAGAATTTATGTGTTAGTTTGTAAATCCTGATTTTTTGAGGGCTAAGCTATGGCACAAATTAACTAATCTGCTCAGAAGGAATACTATAGATACTATAAAAAGTTTATAAAGCCATTGGTAACTTAATCGCAGTTGCTCGCGAGTGCGACTTATAAGTAATTCTACTTAAATAGGCTTTTGCGCGATTCAAACGTTTCATGGAACCGGACTTACCCTCGAATCTACACCAACCACGTCGCACTTGGATTCCTTATTTTGTATTAGTAGTGACCTTACTACTAACTGGAATGGCAACTTACTACGTAGCACTCACTGCAAGAACCAAAGACCAATTGCGCTTTGACAATGCCGTTGAGCGTACCAAAGATGATATCCAAAATCGCCTAGATACCTATATTTCGCTGCTACGTAGCGGAAGTGGTTTATTTGCAGCAAGCGATGCGGTGACTCGTGCCGATTTTCGTGCTTATGTAAATCAGTTGCAACTTCGCGATCGCTATCCAGGAATTCAAGGTATCGGGTTTAGTGTAAGAGTGTCAGCGGCACAAAAAGATGCCCTGATTGCCGAATTGCGTCAACAAGGCGTACAGCTAACAATTCGTCCAGAATACGAGCGTAGCGAATACCATTCAATTATTTACCTCGAACCGCTAGACCGCAGAAATCAAGCCGCAATTGGGTTCGATATGTTTACAGAAAAAGTTCGCCGTGCGGCAATGGAACGGGCAAGAGATACAGGTAACGCTGCAGCATCGGGAAAAGTCACGCTTGTTCAAGAAATTGACCGTCACAAACAAGCAGGATTTTTAATCTACTTCCCTGTTTACAGAAACAATTCAAACCCGAAAACAGTCGCGCAAAGACAAGATGCATTACTAGGATTTGTTTACAGTCCATTTAGGGCAGATGACTTACTGCATGGTATAGTTAGTAAAGATAAATATTCCTACGTAGATTTTGCGGTATATGATGGCACTGCAATTGCGCCGCAAAATTTACTGCATCGTTCGCATCCAGACAATACTAACAATCAACCGCGCTTCACAAAAACAACGACTATTGATATCGCCGGACGTACCTGGAGTTTAGTTTTTACAACACGCCCTGAGTTTGCTAGTGCTTCCGAGGCTGGTTCAGTACCGTACATCTTCTTCGGAGGAGTCGCAATTAGTCTAGTATTATTTGGATTGACGCGATCGCAAGCTCGTGCTAAAACGATAGCCCAAAACGCAGTTGCCCAAATGCACGAATCGCAAGCTGCACTGCGGACGAGTGAATCGCGTTTTCGCTGCTTAGTTGCAGCGGATATTATCGGTATTATTACGGCTGATTTAGACGGTAAAATCCTGGAAGCTAATAATGCGTTTTTACGCATGGTGGGATACGACAAAGATGACCTCAAAGCAGGATTGCGGTGGGACGATTTGACACCAGCTGAATATCAGCATTTAGATCAGGTGGCAAGTCAGGAAATTAGAACATCTGGCGCTTGTCGTCTTTTTGAAAAAGAATATATCCGCAAAGATGGTCAGCGCATTCCGGTTCTACTCGGCGGTGCAATTATCGAAGGCAGTCAAGATACTTGTATTGCTTTTGTCCTCGATCTGACCGAACGCAAGCAGTTAGAAGTTGCTTTACGCCGCCAAGCTGAAGAACTCACCGAAGCAAATCGCCTGAAAGATGACTTTTTAGCAGTCGTATCGCACGAACTACGCACGCCATTAAATGCCATGCTTGGTTGGGTACAATTATTGCGGAGTCGTCAGTTTGATGAAGCAAAAACGGCGAAAGCACTAGAAGTGATCGAACGCAATGCGAAAATTCAAACGCAACTTGTTGAAGATCTCTTAGATACTTCGCGTTTGATGCGCGGTCAGTTACATCTACAAATGCGTCCTGTGGATGTAGCCCGTGTCATAGAAGCTGCGATTAATACTGTACAACCAGCAGCAGCAACAAAAGAAATTCAAATCAAAACTACTACTTCTGAGGATGTTGGTTTAGTTTGGGGTGACAGCGATCGCCTACAACAAATTGTTTGGAATCTGTTATCAAATGCGGTGAAATTTACTCCTGAAGGCGGTCAAGTTGAAGTTAAACTGAATTGTGTCGATCGTTATATTGAAATTCAAGTTAGCGACACAGGGATTGGAATTAGCCCTGAGTTTCTACCGCATGTCTTCGATCGCTTTCGCCAAGCCGAAAGGGCGACAACTCGCTCAAGCAGCGGTTTAGGACTGGGACTGGCGATCGTACGTCAACTGGTAGAATTACACGGTGGCACTGTTGAGGCTCAGAGTGCTGGATTTGGACGCGGAGCGACTTTTATTGTGAAACTTCCACTGTGGAACATTCAAAATGTCGCAACCGAAGATCTGATGTCGCGCAGTCAAACGCGATCGCCAAAGCGAATCATACGTTAAAAATGTGGAAGAGATACACTGGCTGGAGCAAATTCAACCTTCGCAGCGTACTTTAGTAGGCAATCGAGCATTACAACTGAGCCAATGGCGCCAACGCGGCTATCCAGTCAAACTAGGTTTTGTCGTATCGAGCCAAGTATGGCGAACGTTGTTAGCACAGCTTTTAAGTTCAACTGATACTCTACTAGATGCTTATCTTCACCTCAACGTCGATGATTGGCAGCAGCTACAACAAGTAGCACAAAAATTACGTCAAGCGCTCGTCGCGCAAGCATCGTTAGTTATTGATTTAAGCCACACAATCGCGACAGCCGCGCAGCACTGGACGACACTCATTTGGCATCCGGATCTCATTTTACCAGCAGGAACACCGCAAAACTTACAAAATGTTTTGGAATCGCAAGTAAGTACTCATCATCCTACAGCGATCGCCCAAGCTTTGCTACGCACTTGGAGTCAGTTATTGAGTGCGAGAAATTTATTTTATTGGCAGCGGGTTGGTATTGATTTACAACAACTTGATGTGGCTATCCTCGTGCAACCATTACACAATGCGATCGCTTCTGGAACACTCAACTGTCAAACTGACAAATTAGAAATTCAAGCAAGTTATGGATTAGGGCTAGCAATCGCTCGTGGTGAGGTAATTCCTGATTTTTACTTGGTAGATCCAAAATCGGGAATAGTGCGATCGCAAAAGCTGGGATACAAAACGATTGCTTATGGTGTTGCTCACCTACCCGTACCTGCAGGATTTATACGTCATACATCTTTTAACAACCAGAATGACTTACAAGTCTATCTACTCAACACCGAACAACAGCAACGATATGTCTTGCAACAAGATTTACAGCGATTAATTCATCTAGGACAGGAACTGATTCGTATCACCAATTCCGCAACAATTTGCGAGTGGGCGTTAGAAATAGAAGGCGAAGGCATTGAGCCGCAGTTAGCGATCGCGCAATGCCGCGATTCTCTGGTTGCAGGAGAAACCCACGCTCAAATAATGCCTGCACCATCTTCCGCATTGCTGCAAGGGCTAGCCGCTGCCCCAGGACGCTCGATTGCGCCTGCGTACGTTGTTTGCGATCTTCAAAAGACACCGCACTTACCACCAGGAGTTATTGTCGTCACAACCGCGATCGCACCCGAGTGGTTACCCTTACTACAACACGCTGCGGGCTTTATTACTGAGCGCGGTGGCTTAACTTCACATAGTGCGATTTTAGCTAGAGAACTGGGAATTCCTGCCGTTGTCAATGTAGCCAAAGCAACTCAAATCCTGCAAACCAATGATTTAATCGATCTTGATGGCAATCAGGGAGAAATTCATCGTTTAAGAGGGTATCAAACGCGATCGCACTTGATGACAACGCCTCGCCTTCTCGTACCAAATAACCGTTCTCAAGCAATTCGCAGACAAGTCAATAAATCTGTAACAAATTATACTGTACCAATCGCGACTCAAATTTTCCTCAACTTAAGCCAGCATCATCTCTTAGATAAAGTACAAAATCTACCAGTGGATGGCTTAGGCTTGTTACGGTCTGAGCTGATGGTATTGAATATGCTAAAGGGACAATCGATACTCGGATGGTTGCCGCAGCGCCAGCAAGAATTACTCGAACTTTGGCAAGAACGCATTGCGCAGTTTGCCCGCGCCTTTGCACCAAAACCAGTGTTTTACCGCGCGCTCGATTGGCGATCGCCTGAGTTTCAAGTACTTTCTCATCCAGCGATATCGACAGGTCAAATCGATTCTACCTCCGGCTATCATAGCATCGTGAGTTATTTGCAAGACCCCACGCTGTTTGATTTAGAACTGACCGCTTTAGCAGGTGTACGACAAGCAGGTTACGATAATATTCACTTGTTACTACCGTTTATGCGGACGGTAGAAGAATTTGTCTTTTGTCGGCAGCGAGTTGAGCGAGTCGGATTAACTCAATCTCCGCAGTTTCAACTGTGGATTATGGCAGAGGTACCATCGGTGTTGTTTTTGCTTCCAGAATACGTTGCAGCTGGAGTTCAAGGTGTTTCGATTGGTACCAATGATTTAACGCAGTTACTACTAGGAGTCGATCGCGATTTTGAGCATTTAGCAACTTTTGACGCCCGCCACCCTGTAGTCATGCGCGCGATTGCCCAAATTATTCAACAAGCGAAACAAGCAGGCATTCCTTGCGCGATCTGCGGTCAAGCACCTGTTTTGTATCCCGAATTAATCGATTCTTTGGTGGACTGGGGGATTACAGCAATCTCAGTAGAAGCCGATGCAGTAGAAGTGACGTATCAGGCGATCGTTCGCGCCGAACAACGCTTACTTGTAAAGAGTGCGCGTCATCAATTACAGCCAGAAATTAGCAAGTTTGCTACAGAATTACCGCCAGAAAATCTGGAATATTAAAAAAAAGTAAATTGCTTAATTTCACATTCTTTCACCTATAGCCAAATCAGCTAACTGCAAGTTAAATTAAAAGCTCTCTCTTAAGGAAGGTGCCAAAAAGTTTTTTTTGAACTTTTTTTGATGTAGTTGTCTTTAAGAAAGCGGACGAATATGAGTAGAAGTACAAAGAGATAGCTAGGAAGTCTACAGATTACTGACACTTGTATGTGAAGAGTATGTAAAGATTGCTAGAAATTATCGTCCTTTGCGCGGCTATTTGTTAAAGTTTCTGTGAAGTGTGACTTGCAATACACACTGTTTTTACTCCTTCCTGGTAACTAAAGTCATGTTTCTTTCGTCATTGCAGCGCTTATCGATAACAAATATAGACTCCGTAAATGTAGCGAGAAGCATAAAATCGAGCTAATATGTTTACTAAAATTAACCAAAGTATCAGAAATGCTGCTAAATAGAGGCAAAAACTCGATGTTATTGTAAACTTTAGCAATCTTACTCCTACATAAAAGTTAATAAAGCAAGGAACTTATTTTCCAGGATTCAGTCCATGTCTCGGTAAACCCTCACACAATCAGTAACTGTTTATTGCACAACGTTCTCAAAATGAATTAAATATTATGTGTAAAAAAGTGTACCTTGTAGTGATGAATATTCCGAATTATTACTAGGGAAGCCGTAAGTTAAACAAAGTTCTTGATGTAATGGTGACAACAAAAGATTTTCCCAGGTTCTAGGGTGGAGGTGCAGCTAATGACGTCTACGACTTCCTTATCAATTAACAAATTAGATCTCCGCGCTCCCGTATTCACGAGATTTCGCAGAGGCACAGGTGTCAGGTGGCTGCGTGTCATATCATTGATGTCACTTGATGCCGCTATGTTATACACAGCATGGCACTTGGCAGAAAAGCTTGGCACCCCACTCGATTCTCCCTGGAACACGGCTTACAATCCGTTCTCGATTTTGCCAATCATAGCAACTGAAATTGGGTTAATCGCAGCTAAAAAACTGTATGATGCAAGGCAAGAGCGACGAGATTACTTCAATCTTGTCAAGGCGCTGACGATCGCGCACCTACTCTTGTTACTCGCAGCATTTTTCTATCAACCAAATGGCTTTGTTTCGCGTTCTACTTTTGTTTTGTCGTGGGTATTTAGTATATCGCTAACGTTTGTTGCTCGTTTTGCCTTTGATAGCACTGTAGAATACGTACGCAAGCAAGGAGCGGTTTGTTATCGTACCTTTATCATTTCGCGCCCAGAAGATCGAGAGAAAGCGAATCGATTGCTTGCGCGAGAAAATTGCTACAAAGTTTTAGGCTGGGCTGATGTGAGTGCTTTGGTAGCAGATAAAGATCGCCTCGACGCGACGATCGAGCAAATATGCAGTTTAGGCGTATCCGAAGTCTTTGTTTGTTCGTGGGCATCGATTAAAAGTCGGATGTTTCTTTACTGGAAACTAAGGAATGCTGGAATTACGCTACATATTTTGCCAATTGATGTTGATTTAGAAGGAATTCAAAGAAATCTAGAACTCAAGATGGTAGGTGGATTACCAGCACTCAAGCTGTCTCCTCCATTAATTACTGGTAGTGACTTTTTGATGAAGCGTTGCTTTGATTTTATCTGTGCCACAAGCTTTGTTTTACTCGCTTCACCGCTGTATCTCTTAATTGCGTTACTGATTAAAATTGACTCTCCAGGTCCTATCTTCTACAAGCAAACTCGCATTGGCTTGCATGGTAAGCCATTTAAGGTATGGAAGTTCCGGACGATGGTTGTCAATGCAGAGAAATTGCAAAAAGAACTCGAAGCCAAAAACGTCAATAAAGACGGAATTCTCTTCAAGATTAAGGACGATCCTCGAATTACGCGTGTGGGTAAGTTTCTCCGCCGTTACAGCTTAGATGAGTTACCGCAACTGTTTAATGTGATGTTTGGCGAGATGAGTTTGGTAGGTCCGCGTCCGTTACCAGTGAGAGACGTCGAAAAGTTTTCGGAACATCATTTTATTCGCCAGGAAGTTTTACCAGGAATTTCAGGATTGTGGCAAGTTTCTGGTAGATCAGATATTACGGATTTTGAACAGGTAATCCGCCTCGACGTCACTTACATGGAAAATTGGTCATTATGGTTAGACATGCAAATCTTGCTGCAAACCGTCATGGTGATTGTGGGTAAAAAAGGCGCCTACTAACTTGATGTGTCTCTATGCATAACCTCCAGCTAGTCGCAACACGGCTAGCTTTTTTTAAGAAAGTGAGGGTAAAGTTTCTAATGCCGTCCCCGGAATTTTTTCTAATACAGGTAGCGTTACCGTAAAAGTTGTCCCTTGCCCTTCACCAGCGCTATAAACTGCAACTGTGCCGTGATGTAGTTCTACTAAATGACGGACAATGCCCAATCCTAAACCAAGCCCGCCGTGACTGCGCGTTGTGGTGCTATCGCCTTGGCGAAAAGTGTCAAAGACATAGGGAAGAAAATCAGGGCTAATGCCAATACCAGTATCTTGTACGTGAATCTGCATATGCGCGGCGTCAACCGCTTCTACACGTACCGCAACGATACCGCGTTCGGGTGTAAACTTAATTGCATTCGTGAGTAAATTCCAGATAACTTGTTGTAAACGTTCAGGATCGGCACAGACAAGATTGCCAGTGGTGTCGAAATACGTTTCAAGTTGAATTGCTTTCGCCTCAGCAGCTGGGCGTACCGCGTTGACTGCAGCCTCAACAATTGGTATTAAATGCACTGGACAAAGATGCAACCGCAGTTTACCTTGAATAATCCGCGAAATATCCAAGATATCTTCGATGAGTTGGGCTTGCGATTTGGCGTTGCGTTCGATTGTTTCTAAGGCTTTGGCAATTGTTTTTTCGTCAAACTTGCGCGTGCGTAAAAGTCTCGCCCAACCAAGAATCGAGTTTAAAGGGGTACGTAGTTCGTGCGATAGAACTGCGAGAAACTCATCCTTCATGCGGTTTGCGGCTTCAGCTTCGGCGCGTGCAGCTTGCTCGTAAATCAGTTTACTGCGTTCTTCTTCTGCTTGCTTGCGATCGCTGATGTCTTCTAAAGTTCCAACATAACCAATCACATCGCCTTTGTCATCAAGCATCGGTGACGAGCGCAAATGTACCCAGCGTACGATATCTTGTTGTGTTTGAATGCGAAACTCGTTTGAGTATTCTTGTCCGCGCTGAAAACACGCCGACCATTCACTAAAGATGCGATCGCGTTCTTCAAGATGAATGATTTGCCACCAATTTTCGCTAATTTGCTCTAGGGTACACCCACAAATCGCTTGACACCGCGAGTTCATATACGTACATTTTCCGGCGGGATCAATTAAAAAAATGCCTACCGGAGAATTTGCACTTAAGCGCCGAAAGCGTTCTTCACTTTTTTTAAGTTCGGCAGCTTGTCTTTCAATTTGCGCGGTTTTCTGGTAAAGTTCGACAAAAACAGAAACTTTGGAAGTTAAGATTTCTGGTTGAATCGGTTTAAATAAATAATCTACTGCCCCTAGCGAATAACCCCGCATTTGTAGCGTATCGCTCGTGCTAAAAGCTGTCAGGAAAATAATGGGTGTTAGTTGCGATCGCGCCCGTTGACGGATGAGTGTAGCGGTTTCAAAGCCATCCATATCAGGCATTTGCACGTCGAGCAAAATGACAGCAAAATCTTGATTTAATAAGCAACGCAGCGCTTCCATCCCCGAATGTGCTTTGACAAGGTTTTGCCCCAATCCTTCTAAAATAGCCTCCAGCGCCAAGAGATTCTCTGGATGGTCATCTACCATAAGAATGTTGACTTTCGGTTCTGATGGCATTGCTTCACCTTGAATAGACAATTTAGGGGATGAAGAGTAATTAGTGGTTGATCGCTAGTTACTAGTCGCTTTTACTTACCTTCGCAATCAAATAGATATTATGAATAAACTCTCACTTGACAATGATCTTTTTTTAGCAAATGATGACCTGAAACGCTACTAACTGATTTTTTGGTAAAGGCGTTCGCGTCCTGCTATTTGTTTATAGTATCTTTCTCGCTGACTCAAAGGGAGTGTTTCTTGCTTTCCTAAGCCTAAAACGCCAAATAAGCACAAACTTTCATAAAAAAGCTTGTGAACTTGCTGCTGTAGCGATTGATTAAAGTAAATAAGGACATTGCGGCACAAAATTGCATTAAATTCATTGAACGAGCGATCGCACACCAGATTATGTTGCGAAAAGACAATGTTTTCTTTGAGAAAGGCACGGAAAATCGCCTGGTCGTAGGCTGCGGTGTAATACTCAGAAAATGATTGTTGACCTCCTGCTTGAAAATAATACTGAGTATATTCTTGCATCAGTCGCAGCGGAAAAATTCCGGCTTTGGCAGTTCTTAATACTGTCTCATTCATGTCTGTTGCATAAATGCGACAACGATGATATAAGTTTTCTTCATGCAGCAAAATTGCTAGTGAATATACCTCTTCACCAGTGGAACACCCCGCGCACCAAATGCGTATAAACGGATAAGTTTTGAGTAGAGGTACGACCTTTTGTCTGAAGCTGAGATAAAAGCTAGGGTCTCTGAACATTGCAGTAACATTGACTGTCATGTAGCCAAGAAATTGCTCGAAAAAAGCGCGATCGTGCAAAACTTTTTCTTGCAGCGCTGAGACATTGGCTAACTTTTCTAAATATAAAATATTCTGAATGCGGCGCTTGATCGCAACAGGAGCGTAACGGCGAAAGTCAAAACCGTAGTATTGAAATATACCTTCTAGCAATAGCTGAATTTCAATATCTTCAAGTTCGTTCATATTGCTAGTTGGTTCGTTGATACAACCAAACTCGCATCAGCGATAGCAGTTGCTCAATATCTACGGGCTTAGTAATGTAATCTGATGCACCCGCAGCGATACATTTTTCGCGATCGCCGATCATCGCTTTCGCCGTCAGCGCAATGATGGGTAGAGACTGAAACTGTTGTTTGGCGCGAATTGCCTGCATTGCCTCATAACCGTTCATCTCTGGCATCATCACATCCATGAGCACAATATCTATATTTGGGGTTTGTTCTAACAGGGCAATTGCTTCTTTACCATTTTCTGCAAATAAAACTTGCATTTGATAGCGCTCTAACACGCTTGTGAGTGCAAAAATATTGCGTACATCGTCATCAACAATCAAAACGCGTTTTCCTGTTAGCAGGCTATCGCGCTGTGTTGGTGGTTCGTGAGGTTTAGGTGCAGGTAAAGTGGCTTGCACGCGGTGCAAAAATAACGCGGTTTCATCTAATAATCGTTCTAGGGAAACACCAAGTTGCAAATCGCTTCCTTGAGGTTGATCCTTAATAACAATCGCTTGGGCAATGCGTTTGAGTTCAGTTTCTTCTTGGCGCGTAAGTTCGATACCCGTATAGACAATGATAGGGATCTCGCTATTATCCTGCTGTTTAATCGCTTGAATGAGTTCAAACCCGCTCATGTCGGGTAGCCCTAGATCGAGGATTAGGCAATCAAAACGCTGTTGTTGCAGTGCGACTAAGGCTTCTGCGCCCGTACCCACAGCCATCACTTCAACATCTTTGTTTTCCATCAACTCGGCAATATTTTGACGCTGCGCGGCGTTATCTTCAATGATGAGGAGATTTTTGACTTGATGGGCGGCGATTTCTTTAATATCAGCAAGAACTTTCGCTAAAGCTTCACTGTTAACCGGCTTTTGTAGATAAGCGATCGCTCCAGGAGACAAACTGTAGGTAAAATGTTCGCGTCCCGCAATTGTATGTACGGGAATGCGTTGCGTTTTAGGATGCTGCTGGAGACGCTCTAATAAGGCACTACTATCAAGAGCCGGTAAGTTGATATCGACCATAATGCCATTTGGTTGATACTGCTGGGCGAGTAACAGTCCATCGTTGGCATTTTGTGCTAAAAGAACCTTGAACCCGTGTTGTTGCGCCATATCGAGTAATACGCGGGCAAAGTTGAGATCGTCTTCAACGATTAACAGCGCGCGATCGCCTTGTTGAATTTCGTTGCGATCGTCTTGCAGGAAGGCGCGAGGAATTTTTCTCTCTTGTTCATTTTTTTGTTTTTCCCTAACCTCCGATCGCTGACTTCTGATTTCTGGATCGTTAAGCGGTAGATACAGCGTGAACGTACTACCTTCGCCCAAACGACTAACAAGCTGAATATCTCCGCCAAGAAGTCGGGCGATTTCGCGGCTAATTGATAAGCCTAAGCCAGTACCGCCGTATTTACGGTTTGTTGTACCGTCGGCTTGTTGAAACGCTGCAAAAATTAATTCGTGCTTATCTGGTGCAATACCAATTCCGGTATCTTCTACTGCAAAAGCTAACACTGCATCCGCACGATTTAGCGATTCTTGTTCGGGGTTCCATCCTTCTGTTGCGATATCAATCTTAAAGCTAACTTTTCCTTGTTCAGTAAATTTAAAAGCATTCGCCAACAGATTTTTTAAAACTTGTTGTAAGCGTTTACCATCGGTATAGATAACGTCAGGTAGGCGATCGCGATCCACCTCGACGCTAAACTCTAACCCTTTGTCTTGCGCCACTTGCTGAAATGTCCGCTCAATGTTGACACGCAAGTCGGTTAACGTCAGCGGATTGACATCAACTGACATCGTTCCCGACTCAATTTTGGCAAGATCGAGAATGTCGTTAATCAGTCCGAGTAAGTCTTTTCCCGAAGCATAAATCGTGCGGCTGTATTCAACTTGTTTTTCGGTTAAGTTGCCTGCTGTATTATCCGCAAGTAGTTTCGCTAAAATTAATAAACTGTTGAGCGGTGTCCTCAGTTCGTGGGACATATTCGCGAGAAACTGCGATTTATATTGCGAAATTCGCTCTAATTCGGCAGCTTTTTCCTCTAAAGACTGTCGGGCGCGGTCAACTTCTTGGTTTTTTTGTTCTACTTCTTGGTTTCGCGCCGCTAGTAATTCGGCTTTTTCTTCAAGTTCTGCGTTGAGTTGCTGCAGTTCTTCATTTGTCTGCTGTAATTCTTCTTGCTGTTGTTCGAGGCGGTAATTGCTGTTTCGCAGTTCTTCTTGCTGCGCTTGCAGTTCAGTCGTTAAAGCCTGTGCTTGCTGTAGTAGTTGCTGCGTGCGCGCGTCAGAAGCGATCGTATTGAGAACAATCGCTAAGTTATCACTTGCTTGCTCTAAAAATGTCACTTGCAGTTCGCTAAAGCGTTGTAATGATGCAAGTTCAATAACGGCGCTAACTTGGGAATTGAATACTATCGGTAAAACAATAATCGTTTGCGGTGTTGCTTCACCTAAACCTGAACGAATTCGCAGATAGTGACTTGGTACTTCAGTTATGATTTTTTGCTGTGTTAAGGCACATTGTCCGATTAAACCTTCGCCTAATTGAAATTTTTGTGGTATCTGTTCTTGATGTGCATAGCTGCTTAAAAGTCGCAGAACTGGTTTTTCATCGTGAGTATCCATCACGTAGAAAACACCTTGTTGGGCATTTACTAATGGAACCAATTCAGCTAAAACAGATTCAGCAACTTTCTTGGTATTTCTTTGACCTTGAAGCATGAGCGCAAACTTTGCTAAGTTCGACTTCAGCCATGCTTGCTCATTATTTTTTATCGTTGTTGTGCGTAAACTCGCAATCATCTGATTAAATGTCCGAGTTAAGACGCCAACTTCATCTTGGCGATTTTGTTCAGGAACACTAACAAATAAATCTCCTGCGGCTAGTTTTGTCGCCACTGTAGAAACTTCGGCGAGAGGTTGTGAGATATTTTTGCTCAGAAAATAAGCGATTAAAATTAACGTGCCAAAAGCGAGGGGAACACCAAAAAGGATAGTGTAAATTGTTTGTTGCGTTGCGGCTGTGGCTAGTTGCGATCGCTGCTGTAATAATTCGCGTTCTTCTACCTCCATATCGGCTAAGATCGCGCGAATGCGATCCATCAAATCTTTGCCTTCACCAGTCAGGATAACTTGCCGTGCTGCTTCAAAACCTTGCGTTTTTTGTAGGGTTAGTGTTTGTTGAATCAGTGCTATTCTGCGATTAACTAACGGTTCCAAAACAGCAATTCTACTTTGTTGGCTGGGATTATCTGATGTGAGTTGACGCAGAGCGTTAAGGTTTTGGTCTATCACTGCCATTGCTGCATTATAAGGCTCAAGGTAGCGTGTATCGCCTGTCAGAATATAGCCTCTTTGTCCAGTTTCGGCATCTTTAATTCTTGAACTGAGATCTTCTAACTCTGTAATAACTCGGTAGCTATGATTTTCTCTACGTGCCGTATCGATCAGCTGTACTGTATTGCGATAAGAAACTATGCCAATTGTGCTTAGCATTATTAATGCCAAAGCAAAACTCGCCCCAATTTTTGTCCCTATTTTAAAGTTATTCAACATTCCTCACAATTCATTCGCACGAAATCAATGACTGTTGCGAGTCCCTCGTGAGTTTTTAAGTTTGTAAAAACAAAAGGTTTATTGCCTCGCATTCGCTTAGCATCGCGTTCCATAATATTAAGATCGGCTCCGACTAAAGGTGCTAAATCAATTTTATTAATGATTAATAAATCTGACTTAGTAATTCCTGGACCACCTTTGCGCGGAATTTTATCGCCAGCAGCAACATCGATGACGTAAATCGTTAAATCAACTAATTCGGGGCTAAAGGTAGCAGCTAAATTATCACCGCCGCTTTCGAGAAAAACTAAATCAAGATCGCCAAAGCGCTGTTCGAGTTGTTCAATCGCAGCTAAATTCATTGAAGCATCTTCGCGAATTGCCGTGTGCGGACATCCTCCAGTTTCCACACCTAAAATGCGATCGCTACTCAGCGCTTGAGAACGTACCAAATATTGGGCATCTTCCTGCGTATAAATATCATTGGTCACTACCGCTAGATGATACTGTTCGCGCATTGCTTTACACAACGCATCAACCAACGCCGTTTTCCCCGACCCGACAGGACCTGCGACACCTACTCGAAACGCACTCATAATTAGCGATTAGCAGTTATCAGAATTTTGCTCACTATTCTAAACTGTATACTAACTACGAAATAATCTTGTATACTGAGTTTCGTGTGCCATACTCGCTAGCGACAATCCCCAAGTGCAGCTAGACAAGTCATCATCACTTAAGCTGATAATCTCTGTCGCAGCATTCATCAGATCGGGAAATAAATTTAATATTATTTGTTGTCCTGCCGTTTGTCCTAGGGGAATCAATTTCACTCCAGCGGTGACAAGGTTCGTCGTCCAACTGTGTAAATATCCCAAAACAACTGACGATAGCGGTTCTATGTGCCAAGAAGCCGCCGCCATGCCAAACGCGATCGCATAATTACAAGGTTCTACCGCATCAACGATTGGCAATACCTGCGGTTGTAATTGTAAGAGGAGTTTAGCAAGCGATCGCCCCATCTGCCAACTTGATAAACGTAATTCCTCGGTTTCTCGCGCCGCCGATAGCCAATGATTCCAATAGCTTAAAGCTTCTGTATCTTTGTTTTGTACCGCAGAATACGCCCGCACCATCACAGCGGCTTCTAGCCGAATCGCGCCATAACGCAGTTCTTGTTCTAACCAATGCTGTAAGCTTTGTGCATCGCTAATCGTACCCTCATCTACCAGTGCTTCGATTCCCTCGGAATAACTATATGCACCCACAGGTAATGCTGGGCTAGCAAGTTGCAAAAGATACAGTATCGGTTCAATTGTCATTAATTGTTTATGACCAAGGCTAACTGCTAATGATGATGTCTGTACGCGCCAATTTCTGGTTGAAATGGTAACACGGCTTCGCGTACTTGCGTTCCGAGTTGTTCTAGCATGGTGCGTAAAACTGGATCGGGTGACAACTGCAAATAATCTTGGGCAACTTCTACAGGTACGTGACGATTTCCTAAATGATATGCAGCTTTCAGGAGTAACATTGGAGTTGCCGTTACCACAAGTACAGGTTCTGGTTTAGCCACTACCCGTACAATAACACTTGCATCTTCAGTTTGCAGTAAGTCACCATCGCGCAGTACTGTACCTCTTGGTAAACGTAAAAATACAATTTCGTCTTGAGTTTCAATGCGATAGCGACTCCGAGTTCGTTCTTCCGCAGTGAGTGCTAACGTAAAATTTACTACAGTATCAGAATTAGATGGCTGACGTTGCGTAAGTGCAATCATAAGTTTTTGGTTGAGTGTAATCCTACCGCATCGACAATTGAATCGAGTTTGTGTTCTTCGAGTTTGAGCAGCAAACCTTGCAAGATCCGGCGTACCATCCACGGTCCTTCATAAATCCAACCAGTGTAAACTTGCACGAGACTCGCACCTGCAATCATTTTCTCCCAAGCATCTTGCGCCGTAAAGATTCCGCCAACGCCAATAATCGGAAGCTGTCCTTGTGTTTGTTGGTAAATAAACCGGATAATTTCAGTAGCGCGATCGCGTACGGGTAAACCACTGATTCCGCCAGCTTCTTCGGTAATCGGTTTTCCCGTTTGTGGCAATATTTTTGTAGTGATGCGATCGCGACTGATGGTTGTATTTGTCGCAATCATCCCCGCAAGTTGATAGCTTTGAGCAATTTCTACGATCGCCGCAATTTCTTCCCAGTCAAGATCGGGAGCAATTTTGACGCAAATTGGCTTAGAAGCTTGATTTTCTTGTTGTAACGCATCCAGAATTGAACTTAATTCGGCAGTATTTTGCAGCGATCGCAACCCTGGTGTATTGGGGGAAGATACATTGACAACAAAATAATCTCCCAAATCTTTGAGTAATCGAAAACTTTCTAAATAGTCTGAGGCTGCGGCTTCTAGCGGAGTAATTTTTGATTTTCCTAAATTGACTCCTAGCGGTATCAAATGAGAAGCCTTTTGTAATCGTTTTGCCATCATCGCCGCACCAGAATTGTTAAATCCCATGCGATTTAAAGCCGCGCGATCTTGTGGTAAACGAAATAAGCGCGGGCGGGGGTTTCCTGGTTGCGCGTGAAATGTCACTGTACCAACTTCCGCAAAGCCAAACCCAAAGTTTTCCCACACGCTAGCCGCCACACCATCTTTATCAAATCCAGCGGCTAAACCAACAGGATTGGGAAAATGAATTCCCCATAGTTTTTGTTCCAACCGCGTATCGGTTAAACACAGTGATTTTTGTAATACACTTTGCGTTGACTTTGTCACTGGGTGCTGTGGTGAATTTTCTAAGAAGCTAAGCGCGCTAATCGTTCTTTGATACAACCATTCTGGATCAGTCTTTAATCCAGTAAATAGTACAGGTCGAATGACCAGTTTGTAGAGATCCCACTCGTATTTTGAATTCAAGTTTAATCTTGCCACGCTCTTGCTGCTGTCCAATGTCGATCCGAAGATTGATAAACCTTTACATTGCGTAAATTGGCTTGCTTTATCAAATCGCGAACCTCATCCAAAGTCAGCGCAGCATGAAGCGAGTCGCGAAATAATTTCTTTTGTTGTTCGTCGTATTCTGCACCAATACTTGCAACTAAAGCATCCATTGTCTCGACATCTGCAGGACGAATCAAGTCACGAATAAATAAAGCGCCTTGTGGTTGTAGTACGCGTGCTACTTCATGAAAAAAGGGTAGAGGATCTGGCAAGTGGTGTACTAAGCTGTTAGAAATCACCATCTGAAATTGTCCGTCAGAATAAGGCATTTTTTTAGCATCAGCAGTTTCGAGAAAAATCTGTTGTTCTAGGTCAGCGTTTTGAACGTGCTGCCAGCCAAGCTGTAACATATTTTGAGCTAAATCAATACCCCATATCTGCCATTGCGGACACTTTGCGGCAATTAATAAGGGAATTCTTGCTGTACCTGTACCAACATCCAGAACTTTCGCTGCACAACGAGGTCCTAACTCAATCACGCTTTCGGCAAAGGCAGTATTAACTTCTGTAAAGTCCATTGCATCGTACTCTACCGCCTCTTCCCAGCTATCCATCACTTCTGGTTCTAAAACTCGTGGCAGTGTCACTTGAAGAATTTGATTTTGCGATTGATGGTTGATTGACATAATAATACCAATTCGTTCTGAACTATTCTCCTCTGCTCCTCTGCTCCTCTGCTTCTTTATGTTGTTGTAAATAAGCCAAAGCTTCTTCCGTTTCCACTTGCGGAAAATCAGCATAGAAGCGACTAACACTCATAAAAAATCGCGGTGTTTCCAACACAATCACGCGATCGCCCCACCGTTCTAGCCAAGGAATCAAACCGTGTGGTGCAACTGGCGCGCATAACAGTATGGCGGCGGGATTTTGGGCTTTCAAAGCTTGAGCAGCAACAGCCATTGTCATTCCGGTAGCAATACCATCATCAACGATAATCGCGATCGCACCTTCTGCATTAACTTCGGGACACGCAGGCGCAAGTTGGGCAAGTTGTGCTTGTGCTTTTGCCGTAGCTTCTGCTAGCGCGGCTTTTCCTTGACGCGAATGAGGAATGAAAAATGGCGTTTCCTCAGCCCACAGCACGTTACCATCAGCAGTAACAGCACCAATTGCCAATTCGGGATTTTTAGGATGGCTAATTTTTTTAGCAACTAAAATACTTAAAGGACAATGTAATAATTGTGCAACTGGCAGACCTACAGGTATACCGCCGCGTGGTAGTGCGTAGACAATTGGTTGAGCATCAAGTGTTGATAGTGGTGGCTGAGTTAAAGCAAAAGCAATGGCTTGTGCTAGCTGTTCGCCAGCATCAATGCGATCGCGAAAGAGAGGAAAATCTGACATGAGTGCGCCTAACATTATAAAAGCGCGATAGTCTTATTTCTATGATGACTGATTTTAGCTTTTGAGTGTAACGATCCTGAAATTGATCGCACTACAGTAAAATTGAGGGGCAACTAGGATGCTGCGCGAAGCGCAATCGCATTTTATTTCAACTGACGACGCTATTCCACATCATGACTAGCAGCGAAGAGCAACTTAGTCTTTTTCCAGATCCTAACACTGCTTCAGAAACATCGGCAGCAGCGCAGCCTGAATTAATTCCAACCGACGCTAAAATTCCGATTCCCCCCGGTACGTATTCTACAATGACGGAAATTGCGCAGCATTGCAATGCATGTCATCGCTGCGGGCTTGGCAAAACTCGCACGCACGCCGTAGTTGGACGCGGAAATTTGCAAGCACCGATTATGCTCGTTGGTGAAGCACCAGGGCAAAATGAAGATGAAACCGGATTACCCTTTGTTGGTAAAGCAGGGCAACTTCTTGATAAAATTCTAGCCTCTGTAAAACTCGATACAGACGAACACGTTTATATTTGTAACATCATTAAATGCCGTCCGCCTAACAACCGCGTTCCCACCACTGACGAAATCAGCGCGTGTAAACCTTACCTTCTAGAACAAATTCGTTTGGTTGACCCAAAAATCATTCTATTTACTGGTGCAACGGCTCTTAAAGGCTTGACAGGAGAAAAACGCGGAATTAGTAAAATTCGCGGAAACTGGATTGAGTGGGAAGGACGCTTATGCATGCCAATTTTTCATCCAGCCTATTTATTGCGCAACCCTTCTCGCGAACGCGGTAGTCCCAAATGGTTGATGTGGCAAGATATCCAAGCAGTACGTGCCAAGTTAGATGAGATGCAATAGACCTTTTGTGTAAATCTGGGTAATGGGTCATTGTTGCTTAATATTCTTTGCGATCGCCAATTACTATTGACCAGTTACCAGTTTCCAGCTTTTAAGTACGCTTATTGTCGCATACTTACAAATTAGTTTGACAATCGCGTAACCATGTCCGTATTGCTTGGGCAATAATGCCGTTACTACTATCTCTAGGAGGTGTCACAGGTCTTTGAGAAGGATACGACCCTGTGCGCGAAAACATGATGGCGAGTCGCCAAGTACCTTCGGTACGCGTGAAAAATAGCCAATGAAACTGTTGTAGTTCGACAGGTTTTCCATCGATATACTGTCGTTCGAGCGTTGTGATAAAGACTTGTTGCGGCTGTTGTGCATTTGTTGCTTCTATATCAGGAGTATATTCGCCAGGACCAAGCGTTAGCGGTGCAAACTCAGGACGTCCAGCAATAATTACGTAAGTATAAATATCAACGATCGCATCGCGACGACGAGTACGTTGGCTAATTCGATTCGCATAGCTTGGTAAAACTGGCAACAGTTGTGCAGTTAAGGTTTCTACATCTTCGGTTTGACACTGCGGCGATCGCTGAGCAAATCCTATCGATTGTTGAAGATATGTATTATTGACTGGCTTTATTCCGATAATTTCTAGGTTGAAGCTATAAGCAAATAAGTAAACAGCGTAAATCGAAATCCGCAGCCTTCTCACCGCTATCATGAGGCTGCTAACTCTTCACAAATGCGCATCCAAGCTGTTTTTGGGTCTTCAGATGCTGTAATGGGACGCCCAACCACAAGATAGTCGGCTCCAGCTTTGAGGGCTTGTGCGGGAGTAAGCGATCGCTTTTGATCTCCCCCTTCTGCCCAAAGAGGTCGTACCCCAGGACAAACGAGTAAAAAATTGTCACCGCAAATTTGACGTAACTGCGCGACTTCTTGCGGCGAACAAACCGCGCCATCTAAACCTGCTGCTTGGGCTAATAGCGCCATTTGTAGCGCGTATTCAGGTAACTCTAACGGAACTTTTAAATCAAACGCCAGCTGTCGCGCCGAAATACTCGTTAACAGTGTAATCGCTAGCACTTTCGGGGGTGTTACGCCAGCTGATGCAGCCCCTTGTTGTACCGCCTGATGCGCGGCGGCGATCGCATCTTTCCCGGCTGTGGCGTGAATGGTGAGCAAATCAACTCCATAACGCCCCACCGCCCGACACGCACCCGCCATTGTGTTGGGAATGTCGTGAAACTTCAGATCCAAAAAAATTCGCTTTTGCTGGTTTTTCAGGATTTTTAAGATACCTGGACCACTATTGACAAAAAGTTCTAAACCAACTTTCCAGAAAGTGACTTCTGGTAGTTTTTCCAGTAAAGCGATCGCTTCGGCTTCGCTGGCGACATCTAAAGGCACAATAATGCGGTCTGGGGACATTATGGGGGTCAGGGGTCGGGTTTGCAGCGGTGCGGCGGGTATTTGAGTTGGGGAAAGACAAGTGGTAATTAGAGCTTTTCTGCGCTTTTATACTCCTACCCTTTACAACTAGCCACTAGTCACTCAATTTAATCACGGTACAAGGCGGACAAACTTATTTTTTCCAACTTGTAGAACTTTTTCATATAGTTGTTCAGGTTTTTCAAAGGCTAAATCAATTTGTGTAATGCGATCGCTATTCAATCGCACTGCACCCCCTTGAATTTGTCTGCGAGCGTCGGAACTGCTTTTACACAATTTACTGGCACTCAGAATATAAAACAACTTCGCCGGAAACTCTACCTGTGATAAAGAAAATTCTGGCACAGATGATGTATCCGTTGATGCGCCTTGAATCAGCGACATTGCGGTTTGCTGAGCTTTTACCGCAGCTTCTTGACCGTGATATTGAGCGACGATATTTAATGCTAAGAGCTTTTGGCGATCGCGCGGGTTTTCTGGTAAACGGTCTAAAGGTAAATCCGTCAACAACTCAAAGTATTGTTCTAGCAGATGATCGGGAATTTTTTCTAATTTGGAATACATTGTCAGTGGGTCTTCGGATAAACCAATGTAGTTTCCCAAAGACTTGGACATTTTCTGCGTTCCATCGGTTCCAATGAGAATAGGCATCAGTACCCCAAACTGCGGTGGAAACCCGAAGTGGCGTTGTAAATCTCGCCCTACCGCAATATTAAACTTTTGGTCTGTACCCCCTAATTCCACATCAGCTTCGACTGCTACCGAATCATACCCTTGCATAATCGGGTATAAAAACTCATGCAAGTAAATGGGATTTTCTTGAGCATAACGCTCGGCAAATCCTTCTTTAGCTAACATCTGCCCGACAGTCATCGTAGAAAGTAACTCTAAAATTTTTGCCAAATCCAACTTGGAAAGCCACTCGGAGTTGTAGCGAACTTCTAGCCTGCCTGGCGTGTCAAAATCTAAGATAGGACGCAACTGATTTAAGTATGTTTTGGCATTTTGTGCCACAATTTCTTCGCTTAATTGCCGACGAACTTCTGATTTACCTGTTGGATCGCCAATTCTTGCAGTAAAATCGCCAATAATAAGTACTGCTGTATGCCCCGCATCTTGAAAAGCTCGGAGCTTTCTATAAGGAATACTATGACCAAGGTGAATGTCGGGACTCGTAGGATCGATGCCCAGTTTGACGCGCAAAGGTCGATGCGTAATTGTCAAGCGTTTTTCGAGATTTTCCAGCGGATCGTCCGAATCAACTTGTTCGGGAAAGATCTCGCTGACACCACGGCGTAGCCACGTAAAATTTTTTACGGCACGCTCCATCGTTGGTTGAATTGTAGTTTCTCCTTGGCTTTGCGTCATACTAGGAACTTGATAGCTTGTCTGGTCTTCATATAATTGATTCAGAATCGCGCGCGTTCGCATTCGCTCAGATGTCAGATTACTATAATTGCAAAAAATATTTTTTTTTAGCGCATCACTCAATTTCAACCCTTGTCTACAAGTGAGGAAGTTAAACCGCCGTGTCTTCTAGTATTGTTCATAATAAAAAACAACGAGGCTCTTCACCCAGTTATCAGTTTGTCAAAGAAGTCGGTCAGGTAACTGGCGGCACATTATTGGCAATTACCATGCTGACGAGTGCTGTTGTAGCTGGGGGATTAATTGGGTTAGCAATCAGTTTCCGCAACCTACCCGACGTTAGAGCTTTACGTAATTATTTTCCCTCAGAAACATCTTATATTTACGACATTAAAGGTAGACTGCTTGCCAGTATTCACGGCGAAGCAAACCGCGAAGTTGTTCCGTTAGACCGCATCTCGCCGGATCTCAAACGCGCTGTCATGGCGATCGAAGATAGCCACTTTTATTATCATCACGGTATCAATGTTGGCAGCGTTGGTCGGGCGTTACTAGTCAATTGGCAACGCGGTGCTGTCGCGGAAGGAGGCTCCACTGTCTCGATGCAGTTGGCAAGAAATATCTTCTTGTCGCCCGAGCGAAAATTTAGTCGTAAAGTTGCAGAAGCTGTCTTAGCTGTTCGCCTTGAGCAAGTTCTGAGTAAAGAAGAAATTCTGGAACTGTACCTCAACCAAGTTTATTGGGGACACAATAACTACGGCGTCCAAACCGCAGCCCGAACGTACTTTAATAAATCAGCAGCGAATCTTAATTTGGCTGAAGCAGCAATGATGGCAGGTTTGATTCAAGCCCCAGAGCAATACAGTCCGTTTAATAGCATGGAACGGGCAAAGCAACGCCAGGAAGTCGTGCTCAACCGAATGTTGCAGTTGGGTTGGATTACACCAGAAGAAGAAGCTGCTGCGCGTAACACAGAAATCAAACTTGGTCGCATCCGCTCCTTCCAAGGTAGTGCGATGCCTTATGTTACCAATGCAGCCGCGCAAGAGTTAGCAAGACGCTTTGGTCGCGATGCGGTACTTAAAGGTGGAATGCGCGTGCAAACAACTGTCGATGCTGATATGCAGCGGATGGCTGAAGAGACTGTAGCAACGTGGCATAAGCGAATTCGCGCCCAAGGAGTCAACGGCGATCAAATGGCATTAGTTGCAGTCGATCCGCGAACTCAGTTTATCAAAGCACTCGTTGGTGGCGTCGATCCAAGAAAAAGCGAGTTTAACCGCGCGACACAAGCACAGCGTCAACCTGGTTCAGCGTTTAAACCGTTTGTGTATTACGCAGCGTTTGCCTCTGGCAAGTATACTCCTAACTCAATTGTGGATGATACCCCAGTTAGCTATAACGATGGTAGCGCGCAACGCTACGTACCTAAGAACTATGACAATTCCTTCCAAGGACCAATGTCGATTCGCCGAGCCCTAGAAGTTTCGCGAAATATTCCGGCAATTAAAATTGGACAAGCTGTTGGATTGAATAAAGTTATTGAAATTTGTCGGGTTCTGGGAATTAATAGTCCAATGGAGCCAGTCATCTCATTACCCTTAGGAGCTATTGGGGTAACACCGTTAGAAATGGCTAGCGCTTATGCGGCTTTCGCGAATTATGGTTGGTACTCGCCGCCGACCGCGATCGTCCGTGTCAGTGACAGTAGTGGTAATGTATTACTCGACAACACGCCTAAACCTCAACTCGTACTAGACCCCTGGGCAGCAGCTTCACTTAATAGTGTGATGCAAGGAGTTATTAACAACGGTACTGGTAGAGCAGCACAACTTGACCGTCAAGCTGCTGGTAAAACAGGAACCACGTCTTCAGAGCGTGACATTTGGTTTGTCGGTTACGTACCACAGCTATCAACTGCCGTTTGGGTAGGAAACGATAATTATCGACCGTTAGGCAAAGGCTCAACTGGTGGTGGTTTTGTTGCGCCTGTATGGCGTGACTTTATGCAGAAAGCACTAAAAGATCAACGAGTTGAGTACTTCCGCTCGCCTTCGCAATTTCAGCGTCCTAGTGCTAACTAACAGCACGAAGAGGGGCTAAGGATCGGGGTAAAAAACAGAAAAAGTTAAAGTTAAATCAACTGACCTCCGACCCACGATCCCTCTTTCATGGCTGTTTATCGACTTCGGCTTTCATCCGTTGCAGTGTTAGATTCATCTGGTCAAACATCTGCTGTGGTGTTATTCCAAACTGTCCTAACTGCGTTTGCAGTTGCTGCGCCGTCATCTGAGCCATGAAGTCTTCTGATAGTTCAAATCGCTTCATAAAAATGCGATAACGTTCCATCAGAGCTTCCATTTGCTCGATAAATATCTTTTTACCTTCGCGGTCAAACTTGCCGTAGTTCTGACCAAGTTTGATTAAGGACTGGTAATCTTCAAAAAGCTGCTTGGCTTCTTGTTGAACAATCTCAGAGTCAAAAAATCCCATGGCACTTATGTTCAACTGAGTGCTATCACTCAGGAGACTTTACTGTTGCATCTGGTATCATTCTAGTCTAGACTCAAAGGCTACACTTCATAGTATTGTTGTCGAGATTTCAACACTTGACAAACTAAGAGTCAGAAGTCACGGGTTAGAATTCCAAGGTCTAAAATAATAAAGCTAGTTCTCCACCACCGAATGTGCTGACAGGCGTTATATTGTCAACAACTCATACTTAAATAAAAGCAATCTTCGCGAGCTGCTTTTAACTCGACTTTTTGTGTGTTAGAACAATCAATATTATTTGTAGCAATGTCAATCTGGTTAGGATATTAAAGTTTTGAGTTATGAGTTTTGAATTACAGAATTTCTTACCTCAACACTCAAGGCTCATTTATAACTTTTCTTCCCCTGACCTCTGACCTTTGACCTCCGACTGCTATATCTATGTTAGGTAAACTAAAAAGTAGAAAAATTGCCGCACTTTTAGCTTTTAGTGGCACAGTCATACCGATCGCCGGTTTACACAAGTTCTATCTAGGACAACCTCTGTGGGGCGTGTTGTATTTACTCTTATCATGGACGCCAATTCCGCGCGTTGCAAGTGCGATTGAAGGAGTTTGGTATCTAGCCCAAGATTCAGAGGAATTTGACCGAAATTTTAACCAATCTGAAGGAAATATCGAAGTTTTCGCAGCAACGCCAAATCAATCCGCAACTCCTAACCGCGTTGGTGCGATCGCTGATGCGTTGCGTCAACTCGACGATCTACGCCAAGATGGATTAATTTCTGAGTACGAATTTGAGCAAAAACGCCGCCAATTGTTAAATAAAATTGTTTGAATAGAGATAGGCTTCACAAAGTAAACCCTGACTCCACCATGCTTCAGAACTGGTTGCAGTCTCAGACAATCCGCGCCAAGCTCCTCAATGACCCATACTACCGCATGGAGTCGCTAGCTGAAATTGCGATCGCCGCGGCGTTAGGTATCCGCATCGATGTTAATCAAGCGAGTGTTGATGATTGGCTAAGACTACCAGGAATCTCTATTCACCAAGCGCGATCGCTTGTAGAATTACGTCGCAGTGGCGTTCAATTTTACTGTATTGAAGATATTGCAGCCGCATTAAATATGCCGTTACAGCGACTGAAGCCTTTGGAAGTTGTATTAAAGTTTTGCTACTACGACGAAGAACGTTATCTACAGCCGCTAGTCAACCCCAACACAGCGACAATAGAAATGCTTGCCCAAATTCCAGTCATCGATCGGGCATTAGCAGCAGCTATAGTACAAAATCGCACATCCTTAGGACCATACCGCAATCTTGTAGACCTGCAACGCCGCTTATCACTAGCCGGAGTCACAATTAGCAAGTTGATGCATTATCTGTGTTTTTGATATTGCAATACATCATCGAGGAACCTAAAATTATTTGTTCCAGCTAACTTATAACTCTTGGCTAGTGACTAGTTATGGATTTTGAAGACCGCGAAAAATATTCTCCTTAGATCTTTTCTGCACCTGAAGCTTCCTCTACTATAACTTATACAAATCCAATACGCTTCAAAGGCCAAAAGCGAAAACAAGCACGTCCAATAATATTTTCTCTTGGTAAAAAACCCCAAACGTGCGAATCATTACTATCGTTGCGGTTGTCCCCCATCACAAAAAACTCATTTTCCGCCACCTGCTGGGGTCCCCATTGATACGCCGGAGGTTCGGCAATATAATCTTCGGTTAATGGCTGATTATTGAGATAGACCTTGCCATTGGCGACAGCTACAATATCGCCAGGTTTACCAATTACGCGCTTAATAAACGCTTGGTCTTTGGCATAACCCATCGTTTGTAGTTTCGGGGGCGGTTCAAAAACGATAATATCGCCCGTCATTGGCGGATGCAACCAGTAAGAGACTTTTTCGACAACTAAGCGATCGCCCATGTGCAATGTCGGTAGCATGGAATCGGAAGGAATGTAGCGCGGTTCCGCCACAAACGTTCTAATCAAGAATGCTAAAACTAAGGCAATCAGAATTAAAATCAAGTTTTCCTTCTGGCTGTGCCATACTCGCAACCAAAAAGATTCTTTGGAGTTACTTTCTTTCAAGGTCATAAAAGTTTGCTAACGTCTCTTACTGAGCAAATCAAATAAACACTTTGATTATTGTGACGATAAATGAGGTCGGAAGCTAGGGGCGAGGTTAATTGTTGAGGAATCGGCGCGATTTGTAATAATTTGTGAATAAGCTCAATTGCGATGAATAATGAATCAATTGACTACACCTTTTGCCACCCCGATATCTAAACAAGCTGAAGATAGCTTTGCCATCACGTTCGCGCCTCTATCACTTGAAGAAGTTTATGCGCTTGCAAATGACGCTGCAAATGGGGCGATCGTTGTCATGAGTGGGATGGTGCGCAATCAAACTGATGGTAAGCAAGTCGTATCTTTAGAGTATCAAGCCTACGAACCAATGGCGATGCAAGTATTTCGCCAAATTGCTGCTGAAATTCGCAAAACTTGGTCTGATGTCAATCGAGTTGTAATTCATCACCGCGTTGGACGCTTACACGTTGGTGAAATTAGCGTACTGGTAGCGGTTGGTTGTCCGCATCGGTCGGAAGCGTTTGAAGCGTGTCGTTATGCAATTGATACCTTAAAGCACCAAGCACCTATCTGGAAAAAAGAATATTGGCAAGATGGTTCGAGTAGCTGGGTTAGCATCGGTGCGTGTGAAACACAATCAGATTGTTAGCATCAAAGTACTAGCCACTAACCACTTAACACTCGTTCATAATATTGAGGTTTGTAACTATTTTTGTATACCAAGACACTAATCCTTTAGACTGATTTGCGATTGGATTATTAATATACAACTATATGCAAATACTCCACTCTGTTTGGCACGACGTCATCCTATCGCTTTCTTTCTTTGCTAGTGTTGTTGGTTTAATCTTGCTAGCTAAAACAAATCAAGCACAAGTCGAGGAGTTAGAAGAAACTGAACTCATTTTGTTTAGAATGAGCTTTGCTTACTGGCTGGTCTATTGTATTGCTTGTGTTGCACAAAAGCTGATTCTTCCAGATTGGGAAATCTTAGCGCTTAGTGTCAAATTAACCGCAGCGTTGTCTTACTTTCTAACGTTTGCTTGCATCGTTTGTTTGCCGTTGCATCGAGTCGCGGTCAAACAAGTTGAAGAATAGCTATCCAATCGAAACTTGTTTAATTACACCGATAATATAAACTTATTTATTCAACGCGATCGCGATCGCACCTTCAAGTTTATCCTGGCTCAATGTAGTCAGGATAAATACTTCTTGGACAGTCTTACCTTGGCGAACAATCACTTTGAAGCCTCCCCGAATGGGAACAGAAACGCGCAGTTGCATTCGGGGAATGTGACCTTTAACCCGCCCAATCACTCCTGGAGTAATAGTTTGTATGCCTTCAACTTTAGTGAGGCGTTCTAATACAGGAATTAAACCAGGAATGTGTGTGGAGTGGTTTAAGACCAATCTGCCACTAGCGGGATTATTCATTAAATTATGCTGCCTCTAGTGGTGCCATTGTTAAATCTGCACGTCGCAGCTGCTGGTGATAAAGTTCGGCTTGTTCTAAGGGACCTACCCACACGATCGCCTGCCCTTCATAATGGATTTGGTTCGTAAGTTCCCACGCGCGATCGCTGGTCATTCCAGGAATGTATTTTGCCAGACACTCTGCTACGTGCTGGAAAGTATTAAAATCATCATTCAACACGATGATTTTGTAGTTAGGATACAGCTTTGGCGTAACTTGACTCGATTTCTCAGGAGCTACTGTTGGTGAGGCTGCCATCGCGTAAACACCTGTCGCAAATCTCATAGTCATAAGCTAGCTAAACGAATTTTCAAATGAGTGCATTTTAAGTACCTAGTTTAACTAAAATTTTGAGTGGATAAATAGTTTCTAGGCAATAGCAGAATGCGTTGTAGTTATAGTACAATTATTTAAACAATGGAAGTATAAGCTTGCTCTCTAAACGGCATAGATTTCCATTATGAAGTAGATAATAACATAAGTTTCTCAAAGAGTAAAGATTGAGGAAATCACTACCTCAATCACAGGTAAATTGTCTCTGTTTTTGAACCTGACCTCCAGATTACTGCCAATCTTCCCAAGCTTCATTAAAAATCGAAGTATCGGGGAAAGCGGTAGGATTGCCATTTTGGACTAGACGGCGCTGTAAGGCTTCAAGCTGCGGTTCGGGAAACGGGATTCGGGCGATGAGTTGATAGGGTGCGATCGCGCGTTCCAAGGCGAAAGCGGCGGTAGTCCCCGCAGCAGCACCAACCGACCATTCAAAAGAATGTACGCGATAAGCAGCCGCCGCAATATGACTGACAGCGATACTTTTTCCTGCCACGAGTAAATTATCGATTTGCTGAGGAATCATTGCCCGCAGCGGAATCTGAAAAGGATACGCTTGACCTGCACCGAGCCGTTCGCCAGGGCGCTCGATATTACCAGGAAGTTCCGCAGGACTTTTGAGCATACAAGGATGGAAGTCGATCGCATAGTGACCAATACCAACAGCATCAGGATAAATCGTAGAGCGCGTCCGCCGCATCACATCTCTGGGAGGAATCTTTCCTGCAATCACCGATGCAGCTTCCAAACCCGCTAATGCAGCCTTGAGACTGCGATAGCTTTGCGGTGATAAAACCAAGCGATAGTAACTATCACTATAATCGCGACGCGAAATATCAATTTCTGATACCGTAAAACCTTGAGGATAGGCTAGGGTAGGACGTCCTAAAATCCGCCGTCCCTCGCGCATATAAGGATACTTAGATAATCCGTGCGCCGTTCCCATCGGCGAATCGAGTCCTGCAAGGTAGCGATTGTTTGGCTGCGGTTCCTTCACCCCAGGACCAAGTTGCGAATCGGTCGTTCCGGCAACAAGCCAATGAAAAAAGCCTTTAGCGTGTTCTTCCCCTTTACGCAACGTTTCGACACGCAAGCCGCCCATCCAACCACCAGGTTGCAACTGTCCTGTCGTCTGTAGTTGGTTGCGCGTATAAACTAAGTTATCAGCAGCCGTACCAGGGCGGTAGTCGTTACCCCAAGTCCAGTTTTGCATCGAGATATCGCCTGGAGTAGGAGCCGTGAAAGAGATACCGCCAAAGCGCATATTTTCACCTTGGCGCGGACTCCAGATGCGACGGTAAGTAAAGACTAAAGGAAAGCTGGCAAGTCGCGGTAGCTCATAACTGTAGTAACTGGCATACTGTTGATAAAATGGTGGTTCTACGTGTATTTGCGGCTGCTGAGTCGCTTCCATCGCAAAAGTGTAAGTAAAGCCTTGCGTGCAATACGGATCGTTAGTCGCGCTAGAAGAAGACGGTTCGAGATGAGAACGCGGATCGATACCTAAGCGATAAGGAACATCTGCAAGCGCAATCAGTTCGCCCGTCTCCGTTGCATCAATTACATACCAGTTAGGAACAGAAGTAGACTCACCCCTCTTGGCAGCAGGGACAAACCGCACAATATTTTTAGTAAACAAGCGCGAGTTTTGATAGCTATAAGCATCGGTAATTGTTTGCGATAGCGGATAAGTATTAAGCGGTGGCGCGCCCTTAGCAGGTTGGTGCTGAATTGCGATCGCACTTTGAATGCGTTTTTCGGCACCTGTTTGGGCAATTTGTAAATCTTTAATAACTGTTGTCGGAAACCATTTCAATTCTCCGCGCCCTCTTCTTGCAGCGTCGCGTAACATTTCTGAAAGGATAACGTGACCATCACGCGGTAAAAAGCAAGACTCACTGACCCAACAATCACCAGGGTCTAACTTGCCATATTTGCGTTCAATCCGCCGACGTAATTCTAAATAACCACGCGAGTAAAACAATCGCTGTCGTTGCGTTGTGCGTTCGTCAAGTGCGGAGGTTCCCTGTGCGGAAATTTGTCCTCCCACCCAATCGGTGATTTCAGTTAAACAAACTGTCCTTCCGGCTAACAAGGCTTCATACGCTGTCGCCACACCCGCAAGACCACCTCCAGCTACTAAGAGTTCGCACTCTACGGTTTGATCCGCAGTTCGAGGCGGCGTTGCCAAGGCAATTAAAGGAAAAGAGGCGATAAAAGTTGAAATTAAAGTCAGACTAACAAGCGATCGCTTCATATTTCTGGTAGCTTAGCTCCATAAGTCTAAGTAGCTCCTAGACGTTACCACCCTGAAAATGTTCATCGCAAGTGGTAGGACTTAGGGATTGGGTATCAAAGAGAGATTTTGCATTGATCGAGGCGTTAATCTGCAATCATCCACTTTTCAATCGAAATTTCCCCGATCTTTGACCTCTGGTTAGTGACTAGCGATCGGTCTTGAGTGGTTAGCGATCAATTTTGAATCAGAAAAATTCTCCTCAGATCTCCTCTGCACCTATCTAAGTAACTGGTGCAATTCCTGACGATTCGCGTACTACAAGTCTTGTTCCCAAAACTTTGGCAGTTTTCGTTAGTGATTTACTCAATAATAATTCTGCTGCAACGACTCCTTTTTCAATCAGTGGTTGCTGTACGGTTGTAAGTCTTGGGCGGATTTGCCAAGCTAAGGGAATATCATCAAAGCCGACGATTGATAAATCTTCTGGCACTTTTAAACCCATTTGCTGTGCAGTGCGCAAAGCACCAAAAGCTAAAATATCACTCATCGCTAAAATGGCAGTTGGTCGAGGATGGCGCTGCAATACAGTCGTGGCGACTTCTCGTGCATGATTTTCGTCGTTGCGACATTCGTAAATGGGAATCTGGCTAAAGTCAATTCCCGCCTCTTCGATCGCATCGCGGTAGCCTTGCAATCGTAGCTTAGTTATTTGATGCGTCGCTTGTTCGAGTCGTTGAGCGTCTACTAAACCAACGTATAAATCAGAAAGTAACTCCATCGCAATAATGGCGATTTGCTTGTGATGAAGACTTAATAAGTGCGTTGCAGCTTTTCTTGCAGCTTGGCGATCGTCAATTCCAACTGACGGGACATTTTTTAACGAAGGCTGATCGACGGCGACAACTGGTAGCTGACGGTCTAAAACACGTACGAGTGCTTCACTATCATCAGGGAGGTTATAAATAATAAACCCATCTACTGTGGCTTGCTCAATTGTCTTTTGCGCCGCATCGCTTTCGAGTGTGGGTACGATGAGCAAACTTGCTTTGACGCGTTCGCAAACTCTTGAAACTCCTCTTAAAAAAGAGATCGCCGCTAAGTCATTAAATGCGTACGGTAGCGATTCTCCAAATACTAAGCCAATCGCACCTGTTTGCCCTGTCCGCAGCATCCGCGCCATCGGATTAGGACCTGGGTAGCCCATTTCTTTGGCTGTTTCCAGGATTTTATCGCGCAGTTCTGGGGAAAGTTGATCCGGTCGATTGAACGCATTTGATACTGTTGTCCGCGAAACTCCGATAGCTTGAGCAATATCCTGAAGTTTGATGGATTTTCTTGCTTTGTCGTGTTCCATGCATTTTTTAGGATACTGTTCCTCTTTTTGCCTGTAATTGAAACACACATTGACTTGATCGATCAAGAAAAGTTGTTACAATGGTTAACGTAAGCTATCTGAATCGATTCAGATAACTCGAGTGAGGAGTATATATGAACTACCAACAGTGGCTCAACTACAGAGAACAAGAACTGCTAGTTCCTCGGTCAAAACCTGCAGCGAAATCTACGCAAAGTCAATTCAATTCATTGCTCGATCGTTTGGGGCGTTATTTCTCCCAGTTGTTCGCGTTTAGCAATGAACCTCAAGTGCGAGAAATTGTTATTGATGGCAAAATGCAGTGGCGAGTTTACGATCCCGAAAGCGATCGCACATTGCAACTCAACTCAGCACCAGAAGTTTTAATTTGGTTAGAAGAACGCCACCACAATCGTCAGCAACACAATGTTTGGGATTGAAAAGAGTAGCACCTGTCTAACCTCTATGATACCTCCAGTTCACTCCCTAACTGACGAAACAACCTTGCTAGTACCGTGTTGGAAAATAAAAATCCTTCGGGATCGCTTAGGCGTATTTGTTCAGTTCCCACAATTTCCACCCAACCTCGTTCGTAGTAGGGTTGTAAGCATTGCCAAATTTTTGCCACCGTCTCCACACCAAATTGTTGCGCGAGTGTAGCAAGGTTAATACCTTCACTTAAGCGCAGCTTTAACATGAGTGTTTCCAACAAAACCTCATTTAAAGGTGTCTGTGGACAATCGAGTACGCCATCAGCAGCAATGTAATCTTTCACCCACTGATAATATTCCTGTGTCTTGCGCGGACGAGTGAATCGTTGTCCACGAACGTAGCTAGTCGCACCCATCCCAAAGCCATAGTATGGTTGATTGTGCCAATATACGCGGTTGTGACGACACTGATGAAGAGGTTGAGCATAGTTAGAGATTTCGTAGTGTTCGTACCCAGCGGATGTTAAAACTTGCTGCGCCATGCGGTACATCTGCGCTGTCGTATCATCAGTTGGTAAGGGCTGTTTTCCAGCTTCGTAGTAACGATTAAATGCGGTACCAGGTTCGATTTGCAGATCGTAAATTGAAAGATGATTGGGGGCGATCGCCACAACTCGATCTAAACTATCTTGCCACTGTGCTAAGGTTTGATAAGGTAGACCAGAAATCAAATCAAGGCTGAATGAAGGGACATTGACTGTTCGCACCATCTCGATTGCGGTGTAAATATCTTCAACAGTATGCGATCGCCCGCAAATCTTTAATAATTCTGGTTGAAACGCTTGGACACCGAGACTAACGCGATTCACTCCCGCAAGACAATAACCTTGTAGCTGTTCTAAAGTAAACGTCCCTGGGTCAATTTCTATCGAAATTTCAGCACCATTGGCGATTCCAAATTGTGATTTGAGCGTATTAACAACTTGTTGCAGTTGATTCACCGATAATAACGAAGGAGTTCCACCACCAAAGAAAATCGTTTTGAGTGGTTCGCCTGCTGCGTTGGTGTTAGCAATTTCTTGACACAACACTTCTACATAACGCGAAATTGTGCCAGAGTTTTCGCCATTTAGGCGATCGCCTACAACTGATACCGGAAAGTCGCAATAATAACACCGCCTTCTACAAAAAGGAATATGTACATAGGCGGAGGTTGGCTGAGTGTCATTAATGACGTTTTTGCTTAAATCTAATTTAGCTAACACGCACTTTTCTATGAAAATAAAAATAATGGTGAATAAGTGTAAACTCTTTTTCTAAAAATTAAATATTTCTTGTAAATTCTTCTCAGATGACGAGCGATGAAATATTTATTTTACTGTCTAACGTTGCAGATATCTCATTATCTTCACTACTTGAAGAGGTGTGAAATCAAGATAAAAGACAGATAGATAAAATTCACTAATTAAAATGTGACTATTGTATCTAAATCAATATGAGAGACGACCACAGTAGATAAGAATTTATCAAAGTCATACGCATTAAGCTGTGCTAGCTTACAAAATATTCTTGTTAAAAGAAACATAACGGAGGAATATTAAAATGCAACAAACTTATCAATTACGCATTATGTTAGCTAAGTTACTCATTTCCGTAATGTTGTATTAATAAGAGCGATCTGATACAACAACTGTAAATCTGTGGTGAAGAACACTAAAGATATAATAAAAGTACTCAACCAAACGGGTGAGGAAACAAAAGTTCAGTTGTTGCATCCTGAAAAAACAGACTTGCAACTTAAATAACTTGGATTTGCACAATGCTTGACGCAATTATTATCATTTCATTCATTGTAGCAGGCGCAGGCATAGGTTATTACAGCATAGAACTGCTGCCTGGAAACGTGCAGCAGCAGGTGACTAACGTTGAAGCTTTGCGCTTGGTTTTTGCGGCTTTCGCCGCCTTGATTGGTGGTGCTGCGGGACTGAGTTTCCAGATTAGCTATCGTCGCATCGAAAAACAAGTCAGAGAAATGCCGATTGAGGTAATTTTGACACGAGCGATCGGCTTAGTCATGGGATTACTCATTGCCAATTTAATGTTGGCTCCGTTGTTCTTACTACCAATTCCTGCAGATTTTGGCTTCATCAAGCCATTGATCGCGGTGTTAGGCAGTGTTATGTTTGCTTTTTCGGGAGTGAGTTTAGCAGATACTCACGGTCCTGCGTTACTGAGACTGATTAATTTCAACAATGTCGAGTCGGTATTGCTAGCCGAAGGAACCCTCAAAGCAGCTGCGACCAAAGTTGTAGACACTAGCTGTATCATCGATGGGCGTCTGGAAACACTGCTAGAAACAGGATTTCTAGAAGGACAAATTTTAGTTCCACAATTTGTTTTACAAGAACTGCAACAACTCGCCGATGGTGCTAAAGATCAAAAGCGCGTTCGCGGGCGGCGGGGGTTAGAAATCCTCAATCGTTTGAAGGAAACTTACGCGGATCGAATTTTGATTCATCCGGTAGATTATGATGATGTACCGACAGTTGATGCTAAATTAGTGCGGTTTGCCCAAGAGATCAATGGTACGTTGGTGACGAATGATTACAACTTGTCTAAAGTTGCGAGCGTTCAGAAAGTGCCAGTCCTCAATATTAACGATCTGGTGCAAGCAGTACGTCCGACTTACTTACCTGGTGATAGCATTGACTTGAAAGTTCTCAAAGAAGGTAAAGAACCAAGTCAAGGTATCGGTTATCTCGAAGATGGCACAATGGTCGTGGTAGAAGAAGGCAGTAGCTACGTTGGTGGGGAAGTGAGGGTGATTGTGACAAGTGCGCTGCAAACGACCGCCGGAAGAATGATTTTTGCCAAACCACAAGCTTCAGCATTGGCTTGAGGAGATGATCGACAGCTACAAAGAATATGGCGTTGCGATCGCGCATCAAATTCTGTAACCGGTGCAAACAACCTGCGCCGGTTTTATATCGTATTCGGTTTGACGAATCTGGTACGTGGATTTTTGTTTGTCCTCAGTGTTGGCTACCGTTGAGTCAAAATAATCCGTATTACATTTACGGTGGTACTTGGAAAGCGCGAAAATGATGTGTGGTTTTGATAGAAATAATTATGCGTGTCTCAATCGTAGAAGTCCTCCGACTGAAGTCAGGGGCTTATTAAGCAAAGTATGCAAGGCAGCACGCTGATAGGAGATCTATTGATAAACTATCATTTTTGTATGAGTCCACCTGGGTGGACTTTGTTGATTTAGCCGCGAATTTATTCGCCAGGCTGATTAAATTTACCTGCCCTACAACTGATAAATTTCTAAAGGTAAGGCATCGGGATCTTGAAAAAAAGTGAAGCGTTTACCTGTTATTTCATCAACGCGAATTGGTTCTACCTCGACACCTTTTGACTGTAATTCGAGTACAGTTTTCTCTAAATCTTCCACCGCAAACGCAAGATGTCTTAAACCACAAGCTTCTGGGGTACTCGGTCTTGTGGGAGGATTGGGGAAGGAAAATAACTCAATCTGGTCTTTGCCAATTTGTAAATCTAGTTTGTAAGAGTTTCTGGCAGCTCGAAAAGTTTCGTTAATGATCGAACAGCCTAAAACTTCGACATAAAATTTTTTAGATCGTTCGTAGTCCGAACAAATAATTGCAACGTGATGAATTCCTGTAGTTTGCATGAAAGCCTTGTTTAAACCTTGAATTGTGATTACGAATCTTGTAGGACTGTTTTAGAAACGATCCGCGTTTTCTTGCGATCGCCTTGGGAGAGTTCTTCTCCGGCTTGTAATCGCGTTGCAGAGGTTTGCAAGACAGTCGCCGCGCCTTTGTCGCCCATTTGTAGTGCAGTTTTGGCGGCGGTTTGTAGCATTGTGGCTGCGCCTGCGCGATCGCCTTGTTGGAGTTTTGTCTCAGCAAGTTGCGTTTGGCGATATTTTGCTAATGCCAAGATATGCGTTTGCACTTGTGAATTAATCGCGGGTTGATACGCGCGCGTTACATTGATCGTCACAGGGATCGTCTCTGAAAGTAAGCCTGTACGATTCATTGCTGGGTCGTCATAACGGACTTGCAATTGCGCGATCGCTCTTTTACCTTCGGGTAACTGTCCAATATACAAGTTTGCCAAGACAACGCGCTGTACTTTCATCAAGTCACCTAAACGCACCGCAAAGCGTCCATCAGCTTCCTGTTGAACTGGTAACTCAATCGTATCCGGTGCAACTTGGGCAATTGGTTTAAGTTCTGCAAGGCGCACTTTCGGCATTAGTGACAATAGCAAATAAGCATTGGTCAACCCCACTGTTGAGATCCGATTAAACAAGCGACTAAACGCATCGACGGCTTGTTCAGGATACTCAATATACGATAAAGTCCCACCACCAGCATCCGCAATTTGCTCTAAGACGTCTTGATTCCAGCGATCGCCAAAGCCTAAAGTATTAAGCGTGAGATTGTAACTTGCCGCAAGTTCTGCAAATTTGAGACAGCGTTGATTGTTACCGTGTTCATTTTCACCATCGGTTAATAAAAATGCTTGGGAAATCGATTCTTTTTTACCTTTGGCAAGTTCTTCGATTCCTAGTCGCATACCATCGTCGATTGCAGTTCCCCCTGCTGCTGAAAGACGTTTAATTTGCCGTTTGATGCTTTCGGGATCGTCAACAATTTGATTTGGAACTAACACTTTGGCACGGTGATCGAAAACGACAACGCTTAAGCGATCGACTCCAGGGGTAAGGCGATCGACAAGTTCATTCGCTGCTTGTTTTACAGTTTCTAAAGGATGCCCTTTCATCGAACCGCTGTGGTCGAGGATCAGACAAAGATTAAGTGGTACACTGCGATTGAATTCAAAGTCAGCGTGCGTATCCGCCGCGATCGCGATCGCTAACTGCCGTTGACTGTTCGCTTGAGTTGCATCTAAATTGGCATCATTCAGCGCTGGTTGAATAGAGACCTTCATAACTTTAAATTCCTATTTCTTTAGAGTAATCAGTGATGGGTAATCGGTAATCGATATTCTTGCCAATTACCAATGACCAGTTACCATCCTGAAGATGTTTATTTTTACGAAATACTGATATAAACAGTTATAACTAATACTCAGAATATCCTAAGCTTGGAATTGTTTGCAGGCTTAAGTGTACTGATAGCGAGTAAACCGTACTCCGGCTTCGTTTCAGCACGCGTTAGGATGTACTAAAGATCAAAGCGATATTTTAGGCAATTAATTGTCTATGGAATCACCCATCAAGGCTGTTCAAGCGCCCTACTACGGCGATAACTTCTACCGTACACCGCCACCCGACTTACCTTCTCTACTACTGAAGGAACGAATCGTTTACTTAGGGATGCCGTTAGTTCCTGCAGTGACAGAATTACTCATTGCCGAACTACTATACCTCCAATCAGAAGATCCCGAAAAGCCGATTCGAATTTATATCAACTCTACCGGTACTTCAGGTTACAGTGGCGAACTTGTTGGTTTTGAAACCGAAGCTTTTGCAATCTACGACACGATGAAGTACATCAAGCCTCCGATCCATACGATTTGTATTGGGATGGCAATGGGAATGTCTGCGATGTTACTCAGTGCGGGAACAAAAGGCTGTCGTGCTAGCTTACCTCATGCAACCATCGTCTTGCATCAACCAAAGAGCTATGCTCAAGGTCAAGCTACTGATATTCAAATTCGCGCCAAAGAAGTGCTAGCAAATAAAGCTGCAATGCTCGATATCCTAGCAAGCACCACTGGTCAACCCCGTGAAAAGATTGAAAAGGATATGGATCGGTTGTTCTACATATCTCCGCAGCAAGCTGTAGAGTATGGTTTGATCGACCGCGTGTTGACGAAAGAAGACCTCGCGAGTCCGCAACTACCCGCAGGAGTTATTTAGTGACTAGTAGCTAGTGGCTAGCAGCCTAGTATTAAGATCTCACTAAGCATCAAGTTCTAACCACTAGTAACTAATCACTAGCCACTCTTGTTTCAAGATTCCACTGAGCATCAAATTCTAATCACTAGCCACTCATATATCAATAGCTTAACTTCCTACTAAACTTGGAGTGTAATATGCCAATTGGCGTTCCTAAAGTCCCCTATCGGATGCCTGGGGAACCTTATACACAATGGATAGACATCTACAATCGCCTTTACCGCGAACGTATTATTTTTCTGGGTAGAGAGGTTGATGACGAAATTGCTAACCAAATCATCGCGGTGATGTTGTATCTAGATTCCGAAGATCCAGGCAAGGATATTTACCTTTACATTAACTCGCCTGGTGGGATGGTAACATCGGGTATGGCAATCTATGACACGATGCAGCACATCAAATCAGATGTCGTGACAATTTGCGTCGGTTTAGCCGCCTCGATGGGATCTTTCTTGCTAGCAGCTGGAACTAAAGGGAAACGACTTGCATTACCGCATTCGCGCATCATGATTCACCAACCTTCGGGTGGAACTCGCGGACAAGCAACCGATATTGAAATTGAAGCGCGGGAAATTCTCCGCATTCGTCACCAGTTAAATCAGATTTATGCTGAGAATACTGGTCAGCCGATCGAAAAAATCGAAAAAGACATGGATCGTGACTTTTTCATGTCCGCTGAAGAAGCGAAGCAATACGGTTTGATTGATAAAGTGATTGAAGAAAGACCGTAGAAGTTGGCCATTAGTTAGTAGCTTTTTGCTAATAGCTAATGGCTAATTGTAAATCATAAGGAAAATGACAGGTTATTACCAAGTATTAGGATTAACAGCGGAAGCAACTCTTGAGGAAATTAAAGCAGCTTACCGTAAATTAGTACAGCAGTATCATCCTGATCTTAACCCTGGCGATCGGCAAGCAAGGGAGAAATTTATTGCGATTACAGAGGCTTATAAAAAACTAATTGACTCAGTGCAATCAACACAAGCACGACAACAAGATAACGCTAAAAAGCAACCGTCAGTACAACGCAAGTCTTCCGCAACAAAAGTTACTCGTAAAGACACCGCTCCTTATGTACCTCCGCTATCTGCATTTGAATTTCAAGTGAAGTGGAATTCTTATCGAGAATTGCAGAAATTGTGGAAGAAGAACAGATTTACCCAAGCGATCGCTCTTGCGGAAACCCTCGCCCAAAAACTCCCGCAAGACCCTGAAGTCAGATCGTGGCTAGCCAGCAGTTATCAACGCTGGGGACGACAATTGATCGGCGATCGCCAACTGGAAACTGCGAGAATTTATCTCAAAAAAGCTTTAAAAACCGATCCGCACAACCGTTCATTATGGTCTGAAGTCGAACGCGATTTTCGCCGGATGGAAAGAATTTTTAGATAAATTGCCCTCATTTTAGTTGAGAGCTAATACTTATTCTATAGATTTAATAATTTCAACTGCCTGTTGGTACAAGTCTAATTTCCCTTGCTTAATTAGCAAGTTTTTTGCTGTAAAAAGATCGCTTAAGGCATGTTTGTCATTTAATTTATACCGTATGATACCTCGATAATAATAAGCTTCAGCATAATTGGGATTGAGTTGTATAGCACGAGTGTAATCTGCAATCGCTTTTTGCTTGTCTCCTAGTTCGTCATAAAGAACTCCTCGGTCATAGTAGGCGATCGCGTAGTTTGGTGCTAACTGAATTGCCATATGATAATCCACAAGCGCTGCTTGTAAATCTCCAGCTTGACGACGCGCTACGCCTCGATACGCCTCACCCACGCTGGTGCATACCTAGGATTAAGTTTAATAAATGCATTAGTATCCGTTAACGCGGTATTAAGTTGGCGATCGTGCTTAGTTTTTGAAATCTGACAAGACTGACTTAATAGTTCACTCAGGTTGGAATCAGGTAAAGCTAAAGTAATATCTGAGTACCCTGTTAGGATAGTTACTACACTAATAATTCCTAGTGGTATGCGCCAGTGAGTTAGCATAGACTTTCTATATATTCAAGGTTTCTATTGTTATTCCCCAAGAATCTAGTTTGCTAACATTTCTTAATTATTCACTCGCGTAACAGTAATTCCTACGTTTTTTTGCTTGAAGAAAGTTATTATTAATACTTACTATGTCTAACGAGAAAATTCAGGTGACAGTTAAATTATTCGCTGCGTATCAAGAAGCCTGTGGCACGTCAGAATTGATATTAGAATTTCCGCAAGGTACGCCAGTAGTAGAGGTACGCGATCGCCTCATCCAAGAACACCCAGAACTCAACCAATGGCGCGACATTACTCGGTTTGGCATTAACTTGCAATTTGTCGAACCAGAAACGCTGCTTAATGACGGTGATGAGGTAGTGTTAATTCCGCCAGTCAGCGGGGGTTAATTTAGCATTTCATCCGCTACGCAGCCAATCGGCAAAAATCGTTGAATATTTATTGCAGAATGTAGCAAAATTTATAGAAAGCATTATCTTCTACAAGCTAGGTTTTAATCTGCTATTAGGAAAAAGCTTATTGAGTTTGGTCTCAAATAAGTTACTGCTAGGTGAGCATTCGATTCAAAAACAGCTACTCGTTAGGAATAACAAACGATGAAAAACAAGCCATTAATGTTTATTCTCAGTATTTGCATTGTAACTTTAGTGGCTTTCTGCTTTCCAGATTCCGCACAAGCCAAAGACTGCACTTTGCGGATAATCGGCTGGGAAGGATACATGGATCAATCGTTTGCTAAGCCATTTGAACAAAAGTATGGGTGTAAAGTTGTTGCTACCTATGCAGGTTCTTCAGATGAAATGTACGCCAAGATCAAAGCAAGTAAAGGTAAAACTTACGATTTAGTGACAGCATCAGGAGACTTGACAAAAAGATTATACGATGCTGGCTTAGTAGAACCGCTAGATTTATCCAAAGTACCAAACTATCAAGACCTGCTACCAACTTTCCAAAAACCACCTTACAATACTTTTAACGGTCAACCTTACGGTGTTTCAATTGCCTGGGGACCAGATTTTCTGATTTATGATAAAACAGTTATTAAATCAGAACCACAAACTTGGAAAATTCTCTACGAACCGCAATACAAAGGTAAAGTTTCGCTACCCGATTACCCAATTTTTAATGCAGACGTTGCGCTTTGGAATGGGTATTCAAATATCTTTGAATTAAGTCAAGAAAAGTTAGAACAAGAGATAAAACCAAAGCTTTTTCCACTACGTCCGCAAGTACGTAAGTTTTGGAATAGTCAAGGCGAACTCGCACAATTATTTTTAAATAAAGAAATAGCACTAGCCTGGGGATGGCCCGTTGCCATTGAAGAACTTAAACGCGCTAACTTTCCTGTTGGTGCAACAATTCCCCAAGAAGGAACAACTGGCTGGAGTGACTCTTGGATGATGATTAAAAACTCACCCAATCAAGATATAGCTTATGCTTGGATGAACTATATGCTGACTGGTGCAGCCCAAAAACAAATGACCGAGATTACAGGTTACTGGCCAGTCTCCAGCCAAATCTTACCACTGCTTACTGCTGAACAACAAGCAGAATTGCATCTTGACGACGTAGAAAACTTCTACAACAAAATTCACTTTTGGGAAACAGTTCCTAACTACGATAACTGGGTAGCACTGTGGAACGAATTCCGAGGACAGTAGAAGCGGCTAGTGGTTAGCGATTAGAAATGTTTTAGGCTAAGGTAATTCACGCTTTCTTTGCGTGTTTGTGGTTCGCTCAAAATCCTATTTCAATGACAACATCAACTCTCTTCAAACAACAGCCAAAAAAAAACTTACCAACAGGATTTTGGGTAAGCTTTTTTCCACCTTCATTGTGGATGATTAGCTTCTATTTCATTCCCATAATAGTCTTACTTAGCTACGCCTTTATGCAGCACGAATACGTGCAAATTATTCCCAAATTTACTTGGGAAAATTTTATTCAAATTATCAATAATTCAGGGTATCGAAATACATTATTTCGTACTTTATACATCGCCACAATCGTCACAGTAATTAATGCATTACTAGCCTTTCCAGTGGCTTATTTTATTGCTTTATATGCAGGAAAAAACAAACAATTGCTAACGCTATTAATATTATTACCACTATGGTCAAGCTACTTAGTACGAGTATTTGCGTGGCGAATTATTTTAGGTTACAACGGAGTTCTTAACAGCTTCTTGATTTCAATAGGAATTCTCGCCGAACCTTCTTCTTTATTTCTCTACAATCAATTTTCAATGGTAGTGACGCTGTGTTATGTGTGGCTACCATTTATGATTTTGCCGCTAGTTACCGCCTTAGAAAGATTGCCGAGAAACTTACTCGAAGCATCAGCAGATTTAGGCGCAAATCCTTGGTATACTTTCCGCAAAGTGACATTTCCTTTGGTATTACCTGGACTCTTGGCAGGGGGAATATCTGTTTTTAGCTTAACTGTAGGAGACTACATTACCGCTTCATTAGTTGGTGGTGCGGGTGATATTCTTGTGGGAAATATTGTTGCTAGTCAGTTTGGTGTAGCAGATAATTGGCCATTGGGTGCGGCGTTTGCCTTAGTAATTCTACTGTTATTATTTGGGCTAATGACAATTCTCTCGCGTCAAGGCGTACTGGAGAATTTATGAAACAGCTTTTAGGTGGGTGGACAATTCTCGTTTACTTGTTCATGTATCTACCCATCTTGGTGATTGTTGTTTTCAGCTTCAGTCAGGGAAGGGTGTTAGCGTTGCCGATTCAAGGTTGGACAGTAGATTGGTACAGTGCAGCTTTATCCGACGATCGCTTACAAGCAGGTTTATTTAATAGTATACGAGTGGCGATCGCCGCCACATCCATCGCCGCTATTTTAGGAACACTCGCCGCTTTTGCTATCCAAAAATATCAATTCTTCGGTAAAAATGCGTTTCGTACCGCCGCCATACTACCCATAATTTTGCCTGGAATCGTCACTGGTGTGGCGATGTTAAGTTTTTTCTCAACATTAGATTTACCGCTCGGACTTTTAACCGTCATTATCGGTCACGCCACGTTTGGGTTTCCTGTCGTTTTTAATACTGTCGCCGCGCGGATTTCACAGTTACCCCGCAGTTTAGAAGAAGCCGCCGCTGATTTAGGAGCACCGCCTTGGGAAGCATTTTGGAAAGTGGTATTTCCAGGAATACGTTCAGCTTTGATTTCAGCAACGCTGTTAGCTTTTACCTTAAGCTTTGACGAAATCATTGTCACAATTTTTCTCACAGGTCAAGATAACACTTTACCAATGGAAATTTGGGCAAGGTTACGTTTTGGAATTACACCCGAAATCAACGCTACAGTGACATTAATTCTTTTGTTTTCGATTTGTTTGGTGTTGTTAAGTCAAAAATTTGCCCGCGAGTAGGATACTTGCTATGGAACAGTACAAGATGATCGTCAATGGCGAAGCCGTAGCAGCGGTAAGCGCCAATTGGGAAACTGTCATTAACCCCGCAACCGAAGATGGAATCGCCGAGGTTCCCCAAGCTGACTATACTGACGTTGATAACGCGGTCAAAGCCGCAAAATCTGCTTTTACAAGTTGGTCGCAATTAAGTCCAGGAGAACGCAGTACATTAATTTATAAACTCGCCGACGCTTTAGAAGCAAAAACCGACCAACTTGCCCAAATGGAAAGTCTTAGCGCGGGTAAACCAATGAAACTCGTTGCTAATGGTGACGTTCCTTTTGCGATTGATAATATCCGTTACTTTGCTGGTCAAGCAAGAGTGATTGATGGAATTGCCACAAAAGAATTTGTTTCTGGCTACACCTCCACAATTCGTCGCGAACCAGTGGGAGTTGTCGCCTCGATCGCACCGTGGAATTATCCGATTATGATGGCAGCGTGGAAAATTGCCCCAGCGATCGCCGCCGGAAACACCGTAGTTATTAAACCTGCGCCGCAAACACCGTTAACGACTTTGATGTTGGCACAAACCGCGTTAGAAGTCGGCTTTCCTCCTGGTGTGATTAATGTTGTCACAGGTGGTGCGAGTGTAGGGGAACCATTAGTATCGCATTCTGATGTCCGGATGGTGTCGTTTACAGGTTCGACGCGTACCGGAAAACGCATTATGGAACTTGCCGCACAAAAAGTAACGCGAGTACATTTAGAACTCGGTGGGAAAGCGCCGTTTATTGTTTTTGCGGATGCGGATATCGCCGCCGCCGCGCAAGGTGCAGTTGTCGGTGCTTATATTAATACTGGACAAGATTGTACTGCTGCTACGCGAATTTTAGTCGAGCGATCGCGCTATCAAGAGTTTCTCAGTGCATTTACTGAATTGGCACAGCAAGTGCGTTTGGGAACGCCGCAAGCCGAAACTACCGACATGGGACCCTTAATTTCTGCCGACCAGCGACAACGAGTTCATGGCTTTGTCGAACGTGCCAAAAATGATGGTATTTCTCTGAAATTAGGCGGAGAAATGCCGGATGGTAAAGGCTTTTTTTATCAACCAACAATCTTCACTGATGCACCAACCCAAAGTGAAATTATGCAAGAAGAAGTGTTTGGTCCAGTGGTAGTCGTCAATGCCATTGATTCTGAACAAGAAGCGATCGCGGTTGCTAATGATGTCAAATACGGCTTAGCTGCATCTGTTTGGACTAAAGACGTTGCCAAAGCTTGGCGCGTTGCTAGTGCGTTAGAATTTGGCACAGTTTGGATTAACGATCACTTACCTTTATCGTCTGAAATGCCGCATGGCGGTTTTAAAGAATCGGGTTTTGGCAAAGATTTATCGCGCTACGCCATGGAAGAGTATACGATCGCGAAACATATTATGTTCGATCTCAGTGGAGATGTGAGAAAACCTTGGCACTTTACTGCATTTGGTGATGCGGAATGATTTTGTAGGGTAGGCTTTGTCTGCCCTTTTTTATACAAACCACTAAGACGCAAAGAATAAGAGTTTGAGAGGGTTATTGCGTAAGTTCTACATAGATATTAGATGAACACAGTCGCAGTTAAATTAGAACAAGTTAGCAAGAGTTACGGTACAGTACAAGCCGTTAAGGAAGTTAGTCTTACAGTCAACCAAGGGGAATTTTTTACGCTTCTTGGCGCTTCTGGTTGTGGGAAAACGACGCTTTTGCGGCTGATTGGTGGCTTTGAAGTTCCCAATAGTGGCAAAATTTGGATTAGCGATCGCGATGTCAGCCGTTTACCTGCGTACCGCCGTAACGTGCATACTGTGTTTCAAGATTATGCGCTATTTCCTCATCTATCGGTGTTTGAAAACGTCGGCTTTTCTTTACAAGTTAAACGATTACCGCGTGATGACATTTATTTGCGCGTGACTGACGCACTTAAATTAGTTCAACTCTTAGAAATGCGCGATCGCCTTCCTTCTCAACTTTCTGGCGGACAACGCCAACGAGTTGCGATCGCCCGCGCAATTGTCGATCGTCCTGATGTGTTGCTGTTAGATGAACCTTTATCCGCTTTGGATGCTAAAATTCGCGTTGAACTGCGCGAGGAATTGAAACAACTTCAGCGCCAAACTGGAATTAGCTTTATCTATGTAACGCACGACCAAGAAGAAGCATTAGCATTATCCGATCGCATCGCTGTACTGCACAATGGCGAACTGTTACAAGTAGGCACTCCTCTAGCAGTTTATGAGCATCCTGTCAACCTTTATGTCGCAGAATTTATTGGTCGCGCTAACTTTTTAGCAGGAGTTCTCGTAAAAGTTGAGGGCGATCGAGGTCAAGTAAAAATAGACAACCAAGTTGTTACAGGAACTTTAGCAGCGGAAATTGCGCCCAATAGCGCTGTAACAGTCGTAATACGTCCAGAGAATATCAATCTTACTGCTGAAGCTAGCCATACAGCATATGCAGCCAAGATTATTCAAAGTCAGTATCTCGGTTATGCGACAAGTTACCTTGTTGACATGTCTGGTGTAGAATTTCACGTTTTAGAACTGCGGCGACGCGGCGCAACTCCATACCAAGAAGGCGATCGCGTTTTCCTTTCCTGGGAATGGCAAGAAGCATTAATCTTTCCCGCTACTGGCGACAACCAACTGCAACCAAGTGTCGAAATTTAAATCTCTATCACCTGTTACCCATTACCAATTACCTCTTCTTCATCGTGAAGTAATCTTGCACCTCACCGCGATCGTCAACAAACATGACATCGAGCCTTTTTCCTTGTACATCGATGACTAACGATCCAGGAATGCTTAATGATGTATGCATTGCAGGGTGCGGTGAAACTTCATCAGCACGCGCCGAAGTTCCAGCAACAATGTACACTGTGCCTGCATGAGGTGCTGAAGACTTATAGTATGCTCCTGACTTATCTTCTTGACCGCTACCTTGGTCTTTCTTCATTTCAGCACTAAACGTGTCTGAGGTGCCATAATGTCCATCGATTAAGTACGAGCGTTCGTAGGAATGACTGTGACCAGATAGCACTAAGTCTACACCTGCCGCTTCCAAAATGGGCAAAGCACGTTCGCGCATTTCAATCAGTTCAATTTCTGTATCTGAATCGTGCGATCCTTTCGTATAAGGTGGATGATGCCAGAAGGCAATTTTCCAATCTTTATCAGACGATGTTGCATCTTCAGCTGCCCAGGATAGCATTGCGCCTGTAGACGCGCGATCGCTACCGTAAGAATCGAGACAAATAAAGTGAATATTACCGTAGTCAAACGAATAATACGCTGCCGTTCCCGACGCTATACCACCTGCTTCGCCTTGTGTGGGAGGATTGAATAGTTCGTAGTACGGTCCACTTTGCCACTCGGAACTCGCACTTCCAGCATCGTGATTGCCAATGGCTGTCCACAGTACGCTATTGCGGAGAATTTGCGGATACATCTCGAAAACTCCCCGCTGATACTCATCCCAAGTTCCAGTGTCGTAGGCATTATCCCCCAGCATCAACCATAAATCGGTATGACGGGTGCCAGTAAACTTTAAGTATCCATCGCGTACTTGTGCAGCAATCTCGTTTCCGCGCCCTGAATCGCCAACAACCCAAATCCGTGTTGGTTTTGCTTGTTTTGGTGCGGTGACAAAAAAGAAACCTTCGTCAAGTATTTCAGTTGAATGCGCGATCGCGTAATAGTATTTTGTATCTGACTCAAGTTCCTGGAGTTTTACTGTATGGTCGCAGGTTGCGGCTGCTTCTGTCGCACTTAACAACAGTTTATCTGGTGCAGTACCATACAATACTTTTCCTTGGACTGGAGTGTTAGTCGCCCAACGGATAATGATACTAGAGTGCGTTCCCTGCTGCAGATAGGGACCGCGCAGAATTGCTGAGTGAAGTGTTTTTTGGTGTTTTTTGGTTGCTGTTGCTTGGGTTGATGCGGTCTGTACCTCCAGCAAATCAAAACTTGCATCTTTACTCATTTGTGCCACTTCTAAAAATCATTACGCACTTCATTGGACTCAAACGCTTGCATGATGGTTTTTGGGCGTCCAATGCGAGCAAAAGCCTTTGGAGATTGCATCGCGTGTCTCAGGAACGAACAGTACTCTTTGCTGTAAAGGACAAGCAATAGAAGCACGGTGCTGACAGTTAGAACAATTCATGAACTTTTGTAGCTAAACACCAACTCTATGTGTAACGCACTTATTTACAATTTGAATGTTGGCGCGATCGCTTTTATCACTTTTTTTACAAAATCTATACTAAGTAATAGCTATTTGTACTCAAGTGAGTGATGGGTAATATGCAATTACCAGTTACCAATGACCAATTCTTTAGATTGGTTTATTACTCACTTAATTCGCGCTTAATTGCCTTCCACTCGTCTACGGAAAGCGGTTGTACTTCAAAGTGAACGCCAAAGCAGTCTTCTGCAGCAGTACTCAAAGTCTTTGTCATCTCGACAATCGAGCTTTTGTATACATCTTGGGGTAACGCGATCGCTTCTAAATTGATACCAAAAACTTCAGCAAACAGCGCCGTATCAGGTTCTAAACGAATCGAACCGTGTTGTAAGACCGCACCTTGATAAAATAGTTGGGCGCTACCAATGAACTTTGTGCCATTGGCTAAAACCAAATCCGCACTAGTCGCCGTACCAAAACAGTTGGGATTGTGAATATAGCCGCGTCCTGCTGTACCGTAGTGTAACTCGACGCCTAGCGATCGCCAGCCACGAATCAAAAATTCACAAATTTGTTGATACACTTGCACGCGACTACCAGTTAGACCAGATGTGACTACCGCATAGGTGAGATCGCCTTGGTGTAAAACTGCACGTCCACCGGTAGGACGACGCACTAAATCAATAGACTGACCTTGATAAGTTATATACTGCCAAGCTTCTGGATATTTATGCTGGTGATACCCTAAAGAAATGGCAGGTGGCGACCACGTATAAAATCGTAAAGTAGACGGATGCAAACCTGCAGCGTGTTGTTTAACTAACCAGCGATCAATTGCCATTTGCACCCGCCCTGGGGCTGCGAAAAGCGGAATCAGCCGCCAAGTATCTTTGGTAATGTGTTTATTGTCCAAACTCAGATTGTAAGGCTTCGTCGTTATCATCTGCGATCGTAGCGACGATGGTAATCAACCGCGAAATCTCACCTGGTGAAACGCCTGCTAAAGTTCGTGTCGCGACAACAACAACTTGGTCGTTAAAAATTCCAAAACAGGCTTCAAAAGTCCCTGACCAGTTCATTTCCATGAGTTTCCGCATTAATTGCGGCTCATTTTTTGCGGGAAGTTGTAGGACAGTAGACCAAACCGTAAGAGTATCGTCGTCGCTTAGACCTGTCAGTTGAACAAAAACTTCAACACTACCGTACTTGAACTTCCATAAATGACCTTCTTGAGTATGGCTGACCATCGCAGTGTCATCTTCTTCTAGGCTCGCGATGACAGTTTGAATAACGGCTACAGGGTCGTCACTGGTTGCTGAATCGATCAACTCATCGATCATTTCGTTTGTAGATAACGATTGAGTAGCAACTGTTTCCGGATCAGCTTGATAGCTTGTCATAGAAATTTAGATCTGTGCTGATTAATGAAATGTACTCATACCATTTAATTTCAAGACTGCCATGATTGGGACAGATGCCAAATTCAGTCTCAATGCAAAACGGTATAGACCCAATGTATCGTCTGTAAACGCGCTCCTGAAAAAATGAGTTAAGGAATTTGTAGCAGAGGTCAGAGTCTAATTTAATACCTCAAACTCTGACCTTTGATCCCTGACCTCTTCTTTACGCAGGTTTGTGCGCGACAAAGACTTTACTCATAAAATGAGTTTGAGTCGTAACATTTTGGAAACCTGCTTTTTCCAAGCGTTCAACCATGTTATCGGTCATATAGTGCTTGTAAAAAGGCTCGTGGAAAGTTTCATGAAAACTTTCCATAACAGGAGTCATTTCAGGGGAATCACTGACTTGAATTGAATCACAAATAACAAATACACCCCCTGGCTGAGTCACGCGGAAGCATTGGTCGATCACTTTTTGACGTACTGGACCTGGTAACTCGTGGAATAGAAATACGCAAGTTGTTGCATGAAAATAATTATCGAGGTAAGGTAACTCCTCGGCATTTGCTTGCAACAATTGTGGCAACTCGCCAGGGTTTTGCGATAGTAGTTGATTCGCCTTCCGCAAGTACGCTGGTGACAAATCTGTTCCAAATAACGATGCTTCAGGTAAAGCGGCGCGAATTAACTTGAGCGTGCGCCCGGTACCACACGCAACGTCTAAAATACGTACTTGGTGCGGCAAAACCGAAGCAAACGCTTGCAAGCCCTGCTTAAGTGGTGCAAGAATGCGCCGTCGCATAGGATCGGCTGTTCCACCAAAAAGAATTTCTACCTGTAAATCATAAAGCTTGGCAGAGAAATCGCTAAAATAGCCACCCGTTTGATGATGGAAGTTACGGACGTAGTAATTTGGATAACCTTCGGTATTGATGTCTGGCGGAAAGTCTTGGTGTTGCTTTTGCTTTGCCCGTTCCCAAATTTGCGGTAGATCTAACCAAACGGCTGGATAGTAAAGAAAAAACTCATCCCAAGGATTATCAAATAATAAACTTTTAGGATATACACCTTGTTCTGCGTCTTGCCAGTCAGTTTCGAGTAGCTGATTTAGCCTTTGTTGAATTTTTAATAAAACTTCGGGCGGTATCGGTCTAGATTGAGTTTCAGTGGGAGAAACCAAATTCATTAACCGAGTACTGAGTATTTTGTGCGCTAGACCAAAGTAGTTTTTGCCCTGCTGAAAAGTTTGATAAGTCAGCTTGGTTAAAGTATCAGGCATGAGAATGGCGTAAATTATCTTGATGACGGCGATTTACTGTGAATAATTGTAACGAATTTGCCCATAGTCAAATATCCCCTGAGATATGTATGTTTTTGTTTTTTGATTAAGTAGTCGAACGATAGCCAATAAAAAAGCCACCTGTGCAGGTGGCAAGATCGTGTTTCAGTAACAGAGATCACGCATCATAGTAGAGGGCAAACTCGTAAGGGTGAGGACGCAGCCGCATCGGGTTGATTTCTTTATCAATCTTGTACGTAATCCAGTTGTTGATAAAGTCTTCGGTGAAAACCCCAGTAGCCGTCAAGAAGCTGTGGTCGTCTTCGAGTGCTTGTAGGGCTTCCAGCAACGAACCTGGTGTCGAAGGAACTTTAGCTAACTCTTCAGGGCTGAGTTCGTAGATATCGACATCCAAAGGATCGCCAGGGTCAATTTCGTTCTTGATACCATCAATACCCGCGCACAACATCGCTGCAAACGCGAGATAGGGGTTAGCGGTAGCATCAGGACAACGGAACTCCAAACGCTTCGCTTTGGGGCTAGAAGCGATGGGAATTCGCACCGAAGCCGAACGGTTTCCTTGGGAATATGCCAAGTTTACGGGTGCTTCAAAACCAGGGACGAGACGTTTATATGAGTTGGTGCTGGGGTTAGTAAAGGCTAACAGCGCAGGAGCGTGTTTGAGAATACCACCAATGTAATGTAATGCCATTTGGCTTAAGCCGGCGTAGCGATCGCCTGCAAATAAAGGCTGACCATCTTTCCAAATTGATTGGTGCGTGTGCATACCCGAACCGTTATCGTTAAAGATCGGCTTGGGCATAAAAGTGACCGTCTTACCGTATTTCTTCGCAACGTTTTTGATGACATATTTGTACGTCATCAAATGATCGGCGGCTTTGATGAGCGGGGCAAACTTGAAACCTAACTCGCACTGACCGCCTGTCGCCACTTCGTGGTGATGCTTTTCAATGACAACACCACACTTTGCCATTGTCAGCAGCATTTCACTGCGCATATCTTGCAACGAGTCGGTAGGCGAAACAGGGAAGTAACCTTCTTTATAGCGCGGTTTATAGCCTAAGTTACCGCCTGTTTCCTCGCGACCCGAATTCCAACGACCTTCAGCGGAATCAACGTAGTAGTAGCTCTTGTTTTCGGTTTGGTCGAAGCGGACATCATCAAAGATGAAAAATTCGGCTTCAGGACCAAAGTAGGCAGTATCGCCAAGGTTCGCAGCTTTGAGAAAATCTAACGCTTTTTGTGCGATCGCTCGCGGACAGCGCGAGTAAAGTTCTCCTGTACGTGGCTCTAAGATTGTACATATCATCGAGAGCGTTTTGTCTGCCATGAATGGATCGATCCAGGCAGTATTGGGGTCTGGTCGCATCGCCATGTCTGATTCGTGAATTGACTTCCAGCCACGAATGCTAGATCCATCGAACGCTACCCCTTCAACAAAGCTTTCTTCTTCGATGAGCGATTTGTGCACCGTAAGATGTTGCCACGTACCTAAGGGATCGACAAATTTTAAATCGATCAGTTCTATACCTTCGTCTTGAATCATCTTCAAGACATCTTGCGGGGTTTTCTCTTCAGACATGGGTAACTCCTTAACTTTTTTATCCTGCTGCCGCCACTAGGTTCAGACTAAAACTGTGCCACTTTTGGATCATCCTAAGGATAGAGTTAGGGCAATTTTGTAGTTTATTATACAAAAACCTACTTTTACTGATTCTATTAGGATTCTTTGCGAAAGATTGTCAGATTGACTCGCTTTGCCCAACAATACGGCTTGTAAAGTTGAATATCATCGAGTACGACGCTCAAAGATCCAGTACATCACGACATCATTATTCAGAAAATCTCAAATCAGTCGTCAAATTAGCATAGAATCCATAAGTAGCCAGTAAATTGCCTGTATCGCTATTTCATAGTTCAGGCACCATAGTCATAAATACTAGGTACGAAAAAATCGAGTAAGAATATCAAACCACAAATAGGAAATATTTGGAGAGCAATTTCATGCGGGACGCGATTACATCTTTAATTGGAACTTACGATGTCGCAGGTCGATATTTTGACCGCGATGCTATGGAACGGCTGAAATCTTACTTTGAAACAGGGACAGCACGAGTCCAAGCCGCAGCAGCAATTAATAGCAACGCCGCAACCATTGTCAAGCGTTCAGGTTCGCGATTATTTGAAGAACTGCCCGAACTCATTCGTCCTGGTGGAAATGCTTACACCACACGGCGCTACGCTGCTTGCTTGCGCGATATGGACTACTACCTGCGCTATGCTACCTATGCACTCGTCGCTGGCAGTATGGATGTCTTAGATGAACGCGTGCTGCAAGGTTTGCGAGAAACTTACAATTCCTTAGGAGTACCAATTGGTCCAACGATTCAAGGTATCCAAATAATGAAGGACATTGTTAAAGAGCAAGTTGCCGCAGCTGGAGTAGAGGATACGAGTTTTGTCGATGAGCCGTTTGACTATATGACCAGCGAGTTGGGCGAACAAGATATTTAACGAAGAGGTCGGAACTCGGAGGTTAGGGATAGAGAAGACTTGAACCTCGGTGGTTTCTCATCTCCTTCTACTAGACACAATACGAAGCGATCGCCGTTTGACTAGCTTGGGTTTAAAGCGCGATCGCTTTTGCTTATGAAGCAACTCTAAAACAGTATCAACACCTGCTTGGCAACTCCTTGACAAAAGTCCTATGATGGTGAATTTAAACTCATCGCAGTTCCACACTCAGTTTTAAAACACCACCTTCATAGTTGCACTTATGCCAAACAAAAAGCACGTTCCTCGGCATATTGTTCTCACTTCCCATCCCAGCCAATTTGGTCCTAAACCGATTCCGATTTCTTGGGGAGCCGCAGACCCACGCGATCGCGGTCCGATCGTCGCGACATTAACCAATCCAGCCCACCGCAATGTGATTGGTACGCATTCGGGTAGTTATGCTGTTTATCGTGCTTTAGCAGTTGCTAGAGGAGTGCTGCAATCAGATTATCGCGCGGATTTAACAAACACCTCTCCCGTCGAGCAAATTGGACCGCATCCCAGCTGGGCAGATCCTGAAAAAATTGTCTCGCTCGATCCGTTTGGGGCAATGGTAGGAGAAGCATTTAAGACTTACTACGAGCAAGGATATGATATCCGACCGACGATTGCGATTACCAAAGCTCACATCAATATGCCAGAGCTACAAGATGCAGTAACTGCCGGACGATTACGCATCGATGGTAAAATTCTCAAACCACGCGGTGATTTGGTCGTTACAAAAGCCGCTATCGATCCGGTGTGGTACTTACCAGGAATTGCCAAGCGCTTTGGAATTACCGAAGCTGATTTGCGCCGCGCCTTGTTTGAACAAACGGGCGGTATGTTTCCTGAGTTAGTCACGCGGTCGGATCTAGAAGTCTTTTTGCCACCAATTGGCGGCATTACCGTGTACATTGTGGGAGATGTCGCTGCGATCGCCGATCCGCATAAACCTTTAGCGGTGCGAGTCCATGATGAATGTAACGGTTCTGATGTTTTTGGTTCGGATATTTGTACGTGTCGTCCTTATTTAGTTCATGGTATTGAAGTGTGCGTCCAAACGGCGCAAGCAGGTGGTGCGGGTGCGATCGTCTATTGCCGTAAGGAAGGACGCGCCTTGGGAGAAGTGACAAAATTTTTAGTTTACAACGCACGCAAACGCCAATCTGGAGGCGATCGCGCTGATGCTTACTTTGCACGTACCGAATGCGTTGCAGGCGTCCAAGATATGCGCTTTCAAGAGTTGATGCCTGATGTTTTGCATTGGCTGGGAATTACGCGCATCGATCGCATGGTGTCGATGAGCAATTTGAAATACGACGCAGTGACGCAATCTGGGATCGAAATTGTGGAACGCGTACCGATTCCAGAGGAGTTGATTCCGCAAGATGCACGCGTAGAAATTGAAGCGAAAAAGGCGGCGGGATACTATACCAATGGCGAAGTCGCCGATACCGCAACTTTATCTGAGATTAAAGGGCGAAGCTTAGATTAATCGCGTGAAGGAATTGAAAATTGTGTCTTCTCAAAAGGAGATTGCGTACTTACGTTCGGCTAAAGCAATTCGCGATCGCTGTGGTATTTTATTTGATTTAGCGCGTGAAGATCGCCTAGAACATTTTCGCTGCGATTTAACGCAGTTAAGACCTGTGGCAGATTATGTCATTGAGGTCATGCGTGAAAATTATCCTGATTTACAAATTCCCTTTCATAGCCGCTGGCGTCATTTTGCAGCAGCAAGATCGCGTTTAACACAGCTAGAACGCAAGTTAGCAGAATTAACACCGCTTGCCAAAGCCCAAGCTAAGTTCGATTTAGCGATCGTCAGTGTATTGCTCGATGCTGGCGCCGGCGCAACTTGGCAGTATTGTGACCCTGATACTAATTTAGTATTTCATCGCTCAGAAGGACTCGCGATCGCGAGTTTTCACATGTTTTGTCAGGGAACTTTTTCGAGTCATGCTGACAAGCTGCAAGCAGATGCCTTGGGCTTGCAAAACCTAACAGAAGATGTTCTGGCAGCTGGCTTGCAAGTAAGTCCTGACAATCCGCTTGTAGGTTTACCTGGAAGATTGCACCTGTTGCGCCGATTAGGACAAACAATCGTTAGTCATCCACAACTGTTTGGTCGCGATCGTCCTCGTCCTGGAGGACTAGTCAATTACTTACTAGCAAAAGTGACTCGCGGACAACTCGCGGCTGAAAAGGTTTTCAGTGCAGTTTTAGAAGGACTAGGAAATATTTGGACAGGAAGATTACAAATTGATGGTGTAAATCTAGGTGACGTTTGGTATCACTCAGCACTTAATAATAGTACAGAAAATGGGCTAGTGCCTTTTCACAAACTTTCGCAGTGGCTAACTTATTCGTTACTCGAACCACTCCAAGAACTTGGTTTAGAAATTACGGGACTAGATGCTTTGACTGGATTACCTGAGTATCGCAACGGTGGTTTATGTCTCGATCTAGGACTCTTGCAGCCCAAATACCCAAATTTATTACAGCAAGCACATCGAGTCGATTCGGAAGTGATTGTCGAGTGGCGAGCTTTAACAGTGATTCTATTAGACTACATTGCTGCGACGATTCGCGAAAAATTGGCAATGGATGCGCAAGAGTTACCGCTCGTGAAAGTCCTCCAAGGGGGAACGTGGAGTGCAGGACGTAAAATTGCCGCACAGTTGAGAAGACATGGCGTTCCACCGCTTCAGATCGAAAGCGATGGCACCGTATTTTAGCGGCTAGCAATTAGAGAAGTTTCCAGTAGACAAAACCTAATACAAATACCGACTATGCAAGCTGAAGTAACCGTTATCGACCATCCCTTGATTCAGCACAAGCTGACGCTGATGCGTAAAGCCGAAACGAGTACAGCCAAATTTCGCACGTTGTTGAAGGAAATCAGCTTGCTGCTAGCATATGAAGTGACGCGAGATCTTCCGTTAAAAACGGAAACGATCAAAACCCCTTTAGCCACGATGGAAGCACCAGTGCTCGCTCCCGATAAAAAGTTAGTGATTGTTTCCATTTTAAGAGCGGGACAAGGAATTTTAGATGGCATGTTGGAACTGATGCCTTCAGCTAGAGTAGGGCATATTGGTTTATACCGCGACCCCAAAACACTGATTGCCGTTGAATACTATTTCAAAGTACCTCACGACGTTGAGAAGCGCGATATGCTAGTAGTCGATCCAATGCTAGCGACAGGAAACTCAGCAGCAGCAGCGGTGACGCGCTTGAAGTTAACAAATCCTGTTTCTATGAAGTTTGTCTGCTTACTGGCTGCACCCGAAGGAATCGCGCATTTTCACGAACTACACCCTGACGTTCCGATCTACACGGCGGCGATCGACCAGCAGTTGGACGAGCACGGGTACATTGTGCCAGGATTAGGCGATGCAGGCGATCGCTTATTCGGTACGCGCTGAGTCACTATTTTCCCTAAGCCAGAAAGTTAAAGTCCCAACCTAAAGCACCAAAAAAATCTCCCCAACCTCTCTTAATTATGGCTGTAGCTAAATCAATCTATCAACTCACTGCACAGTTGGTTACACCAGAAAACTTTCAACCTTATGGTCAAGTGATTGCTGCTAGTACTGATGGTAAGGCTTACGACCACAGCGATGCGCAGCTGGTATTAAATAACGGCATTCCTCGCTTCTACATTATGCGCTTGCACCGACGCGGGCGGAAATTCCACACAATTACCCGTCACCTCAAATGTACTCAGTGTTTAGGTTCGCTGGCGGGTAAAGAATGGTTGCTTGCTGTCGCACCCCCAAGTTCTGCACCGCAGCCGGAACTTGACAAAATTGCCGCATTCCGCATTCCTGGCGATCGCTTTATTAAGCTAGAAGTCGGTACTTGGCACGCCGGACCTTACTTTGAACACGAGTTTGTCGATTTTTATAATCTGGAGCTGAGTGACACCAACATCAACGACCACGACACTTATAATTTTCGGCAGCAAGCAAATCTAGAGTGGGAAATTGTCTTGTGACTAGTTATAGCAGGGGTCAGCGGTCAGGGTTAAAATCCCTTCAGGGAAGTCACTACGAGCTTCGATAATGTCCTAACTCTATTGACTTGGGCTATAGATAGATATCTATTGTGTCTTGCTAAGTGTGTTTCTCATCACTAACCGCTCACTACATTTAAGATTACTGCCATCTGGTCAACTACAATACGGTTCTGAGATGTCGCTCAGCGTCAAGATATCTGCAACAATAGTTGATGGTTTGGCATGAGTAGCACGTCGGAACAAAACTTAGCAACGCGATCGCCAGTAAGTGAAGACTACCCACTGAATGCTGTCCCACCCGAAGCGCGTAAGTCACTTTGGTCGCTGGCTCCTTTGTTGATAGGCTTTACTTTATATTCTGGAACTTTTTTCGCCGGAGGTAGAGTAGGTCCAGCTTTCCGCTTTACCGATCTAGTCGGTCTGATTGTGGCAGGTAATCTGCTTTTAGGTATCTATGCGGCACTACTGAGCTATATCGCAGCGCGTAGTGGTTTAAGTACAGTATTAATGGCACGCTTTAGTTTTGGTAGCGTTGGCTCGCGTTGGGTTGACTTTCTGCTTGGCTTTACGCAAATTGGTTGGTATGCTTGGGGTTCGGCTTTAATGGCAGAGGTGCTCAATCAATTAGCTGGAGTTCCAAGTTCGTTTAATTGGTTAGTGATTCTTTTCTTTACGTATTTTTTCTGCTCAACTGCTTATATCGGCTATCGCGCGATGGATTGGCTCAGTCGCATTGCAGTTCCAGCGATGCTGATTTTAATCGTTTGGAGCTTAACCATCGCCACACGCGATGTTGGTGGCTTTGCGGGTTTACAAGCGATCGTACCGCAACAACAACTTGGACTTGGTGAAGCGATTACTATCATCGTTGGAACTTTTGTTTCTGGTGGAACTCAAGCAACAAATTGGAGTCGTTTTGCTAAGGATGGACAGACAGCATTTTGGAGTACCTTGGCTGCTTTTTTTCTTGCAAATGGCTTATTAATTTTTAGTGGTGCGTTCGGTGCCTTAGTTTATGGCAATGAAGACATTGTACAAGTAATGGCACAGCAAGGATTACTCTTTTGGGGATTGATACTATTGTTCTTGAATATGTGGACAACGCAAGATAATACTATCTATGCTTTTTCAGTCGCTGGCGCGCACATGTTTCGCACAAATAAACGTACTGCCTTTGTTCTAGGTGGTGCTACCGTGGCGTTAGTATTAGCTTGGGGAGGAATTTATAACTTGCTTGTTCCTTACTTGATTTTGCTGGGAACATTTATTCCTCCGATCGGTGGTGTTGTCATGGCAGATTATTGGTTGCTGCGCCGAGGACAATTTCCGACCCTAGAGCAAAGACAGCCAGCGTTTAACTGGGCAGGAATTATTGCTTATATTATTGCCTCGGCGATCGCGTGGGCTGCACCTGGAATTAAACCGATTAACGGTATTGTTGCGGCAGTCATTCTCTACTTTATTTTGAGTAAATTGATAACAGGTACAAGAAAAACGAACGCGATAAATTAACTATAATGATCATTTAATGTTTCCCGTGTTTTCACGCACGGTAGTACAATTACCTACGTAGATCTACGGGAAAATATTTTGAATTGTTAGTGTATAGCCGATCGCAGTCGAACGTGGACAATTTCTAAAAGCTACGATACGCTGATTGGCAAAGCACACCTGTCCGCCCTTTACACATGGATAAGTCGGCTATGGAATCTAACGAAACTATTGACATAGACCTTAAAAGAGTTTGGTTGATTTTAAAACGGCGCTGGTTGCCTGCGGCAGGTGTATTCGGCGTTGTTGTAGCTGCAGCAACCGCATTGGCATCAATGCAAAGACCCGTATACGAAGCGCAGGGAAAGCTACTTTTTAGAAAAGCAGATAGAACAGCTGCAATTTCTGGATTAAAAGATATCAACGTCGGCGAGCTAGAAGCACTAGCAGCAAAAGCTAACCCCCTCAATACAGAAATAGAGATTATTCGTTCTGTACCTTTTCTTGAAAAAACAATTACAGCGCTGAATTTAAGGAACGATAACGGTTCGTTATTAAAACCACAAGTCCTGGCAAGCAGGGTGAATGCCAGAAATATTCCACTAACAGATGTCTTGCAGATTTCTTACCAAAGTGAAGATCCAGAAGAAGCGGCAGCAGTTGTCAATAAAGTGATGAATTTGTACATCGAAAACAACATCATCACCAATCGTGCTGAAGCATCGGCGGCGGGAGAATTTATCGCCAAGCAATTGCCGCAAATGGAAGCAACTGTTCGACAAGCAGAACAGGCACTACGTCAGTTCAAAGAACAAAACCAAGTTGTCGCTTTAGATGAAGAAGCTAAAACTGCAGTAGCGGCGATTAAGCAACTAGAAAATCAAATTACCGAAACTCAAGCGCAACTAGCAGACACCACAACCAGAAGCGCAACGCTGCAACAACAAGTAGGAATGAATCCCCAAGAAGGAATTACGCTGACTGCGCTGAATCAATCACCAGGAATACAGAAAGTTTTACAAGAATATCAACAAGTAGAAGCGGAACTAGCTGTACAGCAAACTCGCTTTGTCGGCGATCATCCTACCATCTTAAGTTTAACTGAACGCAGAGATGCACTCAGAGCTTTACTAGAGGAACGCGTGCAAGGTGCCATCGGTAATGCAGCAGCCACAGAAGTTTCACCAGGCAACTTGCAAATGGGTCAAATTCGCCAGGAACTAACACAAAATTATGTCAACTCAGAAATCCAACGATTAGGTTTGGTCAGCCGCCTCAATTCGCTCAATAATACATACAATGCCTACCGCCAAAGAGCCAATGTTCTACCTCGTTTAGAACAAACGCAAAGAGAATTAGAGCGACGTCTAGAAGCTGCTCAATCTACCTACGAAACCTTATTAAGGAGATTGCAAGAAGTTAGGGTAGCTGAAAACCAAAATATGGGTAATGCCCGCATCATTGAATTTGCAACAGTGCCAGAGAATGCATCTGTGCGCAAAAAAGCAATGATTCTTGCGCTGGGTAATGTATTAGCACTGATTCTTGCAATTCTCACAATTTGTATTTTAGAACTCAGCGATCGCTCAGTGAAAACGCTGCGCGAAGCTCGTGAAAGACTGGATTACACGCTGCTGGGTACCATTCCTTACTTTGGTGGTAAAAGATTTGCGAACCGGCGCAATCAAGAATGGTCGATTCCTGAGTTACCAGTAATTAATCTACCGCGATCGCCCATTAGCGAAGCTTATCGGATGCTGCAAGCAAATTTAAAATTCCTCAGTTCGGATAAGCCACTGAAAGTTATTGTTGTCACAAGTGCAGTTCCCAAAGAAGGCAAATCCACGGTATCAGCAAATTTAGCAGCTGCGATGGCACAGCTGGGGCGTAAAGTCTTACTCGTGGATGCGGATATGCGTCACCCATTGCAACACCATATTTGGGAATTAACAAACGCTGCTGGGTTAAGCGATGTTATTGTTTCGCAAGCTGAGTTTGAGTCAGTTGTCACAGAAGTCATTCCCAAGCTTGATGTATTAAGTGCAGGCGTAATTCCACCCAACCCAATGGCACTCCTCGATTCCAAACGGATGGCTTCGTTGGTGCAATACTTCAGCGATCGCTATGACTTTGTCATTATTGATGCACCGCCATTAGTTCTCGCAGCTGACGCGGTGACCCTCGGAAAAATGACTGATGGCATTTTATTAGTAGCGCGTCCAGGTGTGTTAGACTCTTCCAGCGCCGCTGCTGCTAAAGAATCCTTAGAGCGTTCTGGACAAAATGTACTCGGTTTAGTTGCTAATGGTGTCATCCCAGAAAATGAATCAGATAGTTACTTCTACTACGCTAAGGAATACGCCAACGAAAAGAACTTCCCCATTGAAGAAAATCCAACCGTAACAACTCCACGTTAGTACTTGTTAAAGCCATGGCACTTAAATTTTGTGTATGGCTTTAATATTTTTTTAACTATTGATAACCTGATTGTGGTATAAGTGTTGTGCAGTATCAGTAGTATCGCCCACAAAAGCACGAATAACAAAAGGAAAGCAACAAAAAATACTCATGATCAGTGTAATTACGCCGGTATACAATGGCGCAAAATATATTGAGAATTGCCTTAAGGTTGTTATCGAGCAAAATTGCTCAGATTTAGAGCATATTATTGTCGATGGTGGTTCAACTGATGCAACAGTAGATATTATCAAAAAATACGCTCAAGAGTATTCGCACATTCGTTGGCTATCAGAAAAAGATCGCGGACAATCGGATGCGATGAATAAAGGAATTCACATGGCAAAAGGAAACATCATCGCGATTTTAAACGTTGATGATTTTTATGAGCCTAATGTTTTAAATCGCGTATCTGCTATCTTTAAGAATTTACCTGAACCAAGTTTGCTTGTGGGCAATTGCAATATTCTAGATGATGACGACAACTTAAAGCGGGTCAATAAACCAAAAAGACTCAAAATTACCGATCTCTTAGTTGGCTACAATATTAATCCATTTCCTTTTAATCCATCAGCATACTTCTACCACAAACAACTGCATGAAAAAGTAGGACTATACGAAGTCGATGAACATTACGCTATGGATGTAGACTTCTTATTGAAAGCTGTACAAGTAGCGAATGTTAAGTACATTAACGAGACTTGGGGTAATTATCGTCAAATCGCCGGAACAAAAACTGTAAATGATATTAACAGCGGTCAAAACGCAATCCGTTTAAGACAACTCATGCAAAAATATCACCAACAGCTTCCGGTACATAAACAATGGCTCGTCGCGGTTAAACGCGAGTACTATAAAGCAGAAAAGCGAATAGAATACTTTTCTAAAAATCCTAACGAAATTTTACCGCGCATTGGCAAGAGATTAGGAATTCGAACATCTTAAATACCTTAGGATAGCTAAATATCCCATGAATGCTGACAGCCAGCTTCCGCTAGCAAGTATCATCATTAACAACTATAACTATAGTCGTTACTTAAAAGAAGCAATCGACAGCGCGCTCAATCAAACTTATCCTCGCATTGAAGTCATTGTTGTTGATGATGGTTCCACAGATGAATCGCCACAAGTTATTACCCAATATGGTAATCAAATCATTCCCATTTTAAAGAAAAATGGCGGACAAGCTTCAGCGTTTAACGCAGGGTTTGCAGCCTCGCGCCGAGATATTATTTTTTTTCTTGACTCTGATGATGCCTTTTATGCAAATAAAGTTCAAGAGATTGGCAACTTGCTATTCAAAAAGACATTAAAAAACCCTTATGTAATGATCTACCACTTGCTGGAATGTATTGATACTGACGGAGTTTCTTTGGGGCGCAAACTACCTAATGCACTTCATAAGGTACCAGCAAATTTATACAACTATACTTGTAAATACCGATTTTTCCCCTATGCAGCTTCTCCTACAAGTGGAATTGCTATGAGTAGGGCACTAGCATTAAAAATATTTCCAATCCCTGAACAAGGAATACTAACTTCTGCTGATGAATTTATTGTAAGACCAGCACTGCTAATAGGAGAAGTCTATGGAGTTGAGCAAGTATTAGCTAAGTACCGTCTTCACGATGCAAACAATTGGTACGGAAAACCAAAAGTTAAAAACAAAGATTTTATCACTCAAATAGAATCTTTTTTAAATACAAAACTAAAGGAGAATAACAAAAGACCAGTCGTCTCTTATTTTGATTCAATGGATGCCAGAAACTATTATTTAATGAATGGTTCGAGGAAAGATTTATTGATGTTAATAAGAAAGATTCCTACTTGGGGAATTAATAAAACAACAATTAAGTTTGGGTTGAAGACACTTTTATTAGCGATTAACTTCAGCTTCAAGAAAGGTACAAGAACATGAACGAGGCTAATTCTTATCCACTAGTTAGTGTAATTATTAACAACTATAACTACGGTCGCTTTCTACCTGAAGCAATAGATAGTGTTTTAGCTCAAACATATCCTAACATTGAAGTTATCGTGGTCGATGACGGCTCAACAGATGGTTCACCTGAAGTTATTGCACGTTATCAAAATAAAATCATTCCTGTTCTGAAAAAGAATGGCGGACAAGCATCAGCTTTCAACGCAGGATTTAAAGCGAGCAGAGGTGAGATTATCTGCATGCTTGATGCTGATGATGTATTTATTCCAGAGAAAGTTACAAAAATTGTCAATATATTTCACCAATTTCCAGATATTGGTTGGTGCTTTCATCGCTTAAGATTTGTAGACGCAAAGACTGGGGAGTATATCAAGCTTAGTCGTGAGAGTGGTACGCGCCAATGTGACTTTAGAGCGCAGCTAAGAAATGATGGACGTCTTTCATTTTATAGTCCAGCCACTTCTGGTTTGTGTTTCGGGCGATCGCTGTTGCAGCAAATCCTACCTATGCCTGAAGTTATCAGAATTACCAGTGATAACTATTTAAAAATAGCAGCAGCCGCCCTCAGTAAAGGATATTTTCTTGATGAACAGCTTGCTTTATTGCGATTGCATGGTAGTAACAACTATACTGAAAAACCTAATAAACAACACTTAGTATCAAAAGTTGCCATTCTGACAGCATACAATTTACGTAACGAGTGGCCATTTTTAGCAAAGTATACAAATAAACTTTTCTCGCGCGGTCTTGGCATCATCTGGAGAACAGGAAAATTAGAGGCAGACCTCCAACAAGTAATAAAAAACTATATTTCTAACGTTTCATTAAAGGACAAAGTTAATATAAATGCACGAGCTATTTATCATTTTATCAGAGCATAGCAATTCTCAAAAAAATCAAATATGGAAATATTAGTTGATAGAAATGATACCGATGCATGAGACCTGATTCATAAATCATCTGTTCGTAAAATCAGGAGGTGGATTTTGAGAATTGAAACAGCCAAGTTTTTAGAAAGATTAGAGTGGTTATTTGCTTTCTTTGTTCTGCAATTAGCTTCAGGGAGTTTAATTAGAAATGTATTCCTAAATAACGTTCAAGACCGCACAGCAGGGCTTGCAACAGACCATCCCATAATGCAAGCAATTTGGTTGTGTATTTACGTCATTTCAGTGAGTCTAGTCCTAGCAAGACCCCGCGAACTAATTGTTGTACTTCAAAGAGAGAAACTTCTGCTTCTCTTAGTAGGACTTGCCCTATTCTCATATTACTGGTCTGCACTTCCTGCAATTACAATTCGTCGCGCTTTTGCTTTAGTTGGAACAACTTTTTTTGGCATATACCTAGTTACAAGATACAATTCTAGCCAAATTCTTAAACTTTTTGTATGGACACTGAGCATAGGTGCAATACTTAGCCCTATAGTATCTTTAGGATTTCCTAGCATAGGAATCTCTCCGGAAGGCGGCTGGCAAGGTTTTTATATGCATAAAAACCTCATGGGTCGTCTTATGGGTTTGAACGCAATCTTTTTGCTGCTTCTCATTCCTTCGACCAACTCAAAAAAGCACCGTCGGTTCATGTGGGCTGGTGTCATACTTTGTAGTTTGCTGGTTTTTCTTTCAACGTCTAAAGGAGCATTAGTAACATTCTTTGCATTACTAATTTTGTATTATTTATATAAATCATTACAGTGGAGATACACTGTTGCTATACCTTTTTTTATCATTGCAGTATTAATAGGTGCAGTTTTAGCTCTACTTATTATAGGAAACTTAGAAACTATAGTTGTTGATATTTTGGGTAAGGATTTGACATTTACTGGGCGTACTATCCTATGGGAGTACGTCTTACAAATGATTCAGCAACGTCCAATCTTAGGATATGGGTATCAAGGATTTTGGAGAGGATTAGATGGTCCTTCGGCATTTGTTTTAGACGCTGTTAACTGGGCAGTTCCGCACGCACACAATGGTTTTTTAGATTTAACGCTTAATTTAGGTATTGTTGGATTATCTATCTTTATTCTCTCATTTTTAATGAGTACTATTCGAGCACTCAGATGGTTGCGCTTGACAAAAAAAGTTGAAGATCTTTGGCCTTTACTTTCTCTCTCTGCTACGCTGCTATATAACGTAGCAGAAAGCACTTTGCTAGAGCGTAATCATATTTTATGGATACTCTATGTGGTTACAGTTTTTGCAAGACCTGCTAGTTATAAGCAATCTGTAAAACCTAGATACAGCAAGCCAGTAACTACATTAGCTAGATAGAGAAAATCATTGTCAAATTCTTATCTACTTAATGTTAATGTTGCTTTCAGTACTCATTCCTAATGCTTATTACAAAATGATGGAGCTATCAAATATATGGTAATGCCTAATTTTTTAGTTATAGGTGCAGCTAAAGCAGGAACAACTGCTCTTTATAGCTATCTCAATCAGCATCCGCAGGTATTCATGAGTCCAGAAAAAGAACCACATTTTTTTGCTTTTGAAGGTGAAAAAGTAAACTTTAATGGAACAGCAGGTGCAAAAGAGTGGTTGAACCGTACAGCCATTACAGATATTAATATTTATCAACAGCAATTTCGTGAGGTATCGAAAGAAATAGCTATTGGAGAAGCTTCTGCTTTGTATTTATATATTCCTAAAGCCGCAATCCGAATTCAGTATCACATACCAAAGGTAAAGCTAATTATAATCTTACGCAATCCAGTCGAAAGAGCTTACTCCGCATTTATTTTTCAAAAACGAGATGGGCTTGAACCTGATTTCGACTTTGCTCAAGCACTCAAAGCAGAAAAATCAAGAATCGAAAATAACTGGGTACCGATTTATTACTATCAAGATATGGGCTTTTATTATCATCAAATTAAACGCTATTTCGACTTGTTTCCTCAAGAGCAAATTAGAGTTTATCTTTATGATGATTTTACTGCAAATCCTACACAAATATTACAAGATGCATTTCGATTTTTAAATGTAGACGATACTTTTATACCTAATACGTCAACTAGACATAATGTTTCAGGAATTCCTAAAAGCAAGGCATTGCATGAATTTCTAAGAGCAGAAAATCATCCAGTTAAAACTGTTCTCAAGCCACTCATACCAAAAAAAATACGCCGCGATGTCATGCTCAAACTACACAATAATAATTTAGAGAAAGCACCTCCTCTTGCACGAGAAATTCGTCAACAACTAACCGATATGTACAGAGAAGATATTTTAAAATTACAAGACCTTTTACAGAGAGATTTATCGAGTTGGTTAGTTGATAAGAAAGGTTGAGCAGTTTACTTGATAACCTTAACTTAACTTTTTAACAATAACTCAAAAATAACTATATTTATAAGGAAATTAAGTCTTTAAAGGAGATAAATAACAACATGACAATGCCAAACTTTCTTGTTATTGGAGCAGCTAAAGCAGGAACAACTGCACTATATTACTATCTTAAGCAACACCCTCAAATATATATGAGTCCTGAAAAAGAACCAAAGTTTTTTGCACTAGAAGGAGATAAGTTAGATTTTCGAGGACCAGGCGATCGCGAGAACATCTGTAAAAGTGCCATCACCACTATTGAAGCATATCGTCAGCTATTTAAGGGAGTAACAAACGAAATTGCTATTGGTGAAGCTTCTCCATTATATCTTTATAGTCCTAAAGCTGCCCAATGTATTAAAAAATATATACCAAACGCCAAGCTAATAGCTATTCTGAGAAATCCAATAGAGCGAGCTTACTCTGGGTATATTATGCATGTACGAGAGGGAAGAGAAACAGCAAAAAACTTTGCTGAAGCTTTACAGCAAGAAGAAACTAGGATACAGAATAACTGGGGATGGGGGCATTACATTAATGTAGGATTTTACTACACTCAACTCAAGCGTTATTTAGAGCTTTTTGATAGAGAACAAATTAGAGTATATCTCTATGAAGATTTAAAAGCAAACCCGATTAATTTAGTACAAGATATTTTCAGATTTCTTGGTATTGATGACACATTTTTACCTGATACTTCATTAAAATATAATGTAGCTGGCGTGCCTAAAAATGAAACAATAAAAGCAGCTATAAAAAATTTTAATGCTGTTAAGCCTGCAATAAATTTTTTGCTTCCAGATAAAGTGCGTCATTATGTCAGAAGCAAAATCTTTGAAAAACCGCCAGCACTTCCACAAGATATTCGTCAAAACCTTATTGAAGTTTATCGGCAGGATGTTTTGAACCTGCAAAATTTCTTGCAAAGGGATCTATCCCATTGGTTGCAGTAAGTGTAGTAGATGTATAAGATTAGGCATGTAAAATATGATGTGAGCTTGCCACCGACACAATTATTAATGCTAGCTTCAACCTCTACGGCTACATTAGAGTTTCTTGAAGCTATATAGGATTATACAAATAGCTGAGTCATGAATAAGTTATTACTACTCTATGCAAAAATTTTACGTAAAAGGGAAAGACTAACGAATGTCTAGCGAAAAGCCCACTGTGCTGATTTACCGAGATTGGTTGTTACCGCCTTCGGAAACATTTGTTTTAGCACAGGCAGAAGCTCTAGAGCGCTTTACTCCTTACTATATAGGTTCCCGCTTAATCAAAGATGGTTTGCGCACTCCTTCAGAAAGAACATTACTGTTAAATGAAAGAAGTCCGCTTGGTTGGATGCGCGAAGCTTGCTTCAAGATTGCTGGCTTCGCTCCTACTTTAGTGGCTCCTGCTAAAAGACTAAATCCACTACTTATTCATGCTCATTTTGGTATAGGTGGTAGCTTAGCCTTACCGCTAAAACGCTATCTTCAAATTCCAATGATAGTGACCTACCACGGTTATGAAGAAATGATTGCTGATGAAATTGCGCAAAAATCATATTTTAGCTATCGGCAATATATGCAGCGTAGAGAAATCCTCAAGCAGGAAGTTAGTTTATTTCTAACTGTATCGCAGCAATCAAAAGAATATCTTTTACGGCAAGGATTTCCATCAGATAAAATTGTGGTTCACTACACTGGTATAGATACAGAAGTATTTCAAGCAGATCCATCAATACAACGCGAACCTATTGTTTTATTTGTAGCCCGTTTAGTCGAAAAAAAAGGCTGTGAGTACTTAATTCGAGCTATGAGCAAAGTACAGGCATTACAGCCTGAATTGGAATTAGTGCTAATTGGTGATGGAAAACTGCGTTCTTCTCTAGAGGCTATGGCAAAAGCCAGCCTACACAAATATCGTTTTCTTGGCGTACAGCCTCCAGAAGTTGTCAAGGATTGGATGAATCGAGCTAAGATATTTTGCGTTCCTAGTATCACGGCCACAACAGGCGAAGCTGAAGGTTTTGGAATGGTATTTGCAGAAGCACAAGCAATGGGGCTTCCAGTGGTTAGCTTTGCAAGCGGTGCAATTCCTGAAGCTGTTGCTCATGGCGAAGTTGGATTTTTAGCAACTGAGCGCAATTGGGAAGAACTCGCGAATTATCTTCTGTTACTAGCTCAAAATGAAGATTTATGGCATCGTTTCCATACGTATGGTCCTCAACGCGTTCGTAATTTATTTGATGTGCGAAAGCAAGCACGTTTGCTCGAGGATATTTATCAACAAGTATTGAAAAACAAAAATAAAAACTTAAGTATAGCTGCGCTATCGTCCTAATTTAAGTTCTGTAATTCAGAGGACAAAGAGGTATCTCTAAAAGATTAAAAAGTAACATAAAAACTGAAAATTTGAAGAATTGATTTCTATTGAGCTAAAAAAGTTGTTTTTAGAAAAATATATTTTGTAAAAATATTTCTTAAGACTTAGTTGATGAGATGGAAACAACAATATGAAAAAAGTTTCTGTAGTTATTCCAGTTTATGCGGCTGAAAAATATATTGCAGATGCTGTGCAATCTGCTCTAGGACAATCCTATCAGAATTTTGAAATTATCCTTGTTGATGATGGAAGTCCTGACGCAAGTATTGAGATTTGCAAGCAGTTTACAGATCCTCGTATCAAAATTGTTCGTCAAAATAATCGAGGTGCTTCAGCAGCAAGAAACAATGGAATTCGCCATGCACAAGGCGAGTATATAGCTTTTCTAGATGCCGATGATACTTGGGTACCGGAGAAACTAGAAAAGCATATCAACCATTTAGAAACTTCACCTGATGTAGGTGTGAGTTTCAGTTATTGCACCTTTGTTGATGAAGATGGCAAATCACTAGGTCTTTATAATGCTACTGAATATAAAGTCATTACTCCAGGAGCCATACTGTGTCGCAATCCGATCGCAAATCCCTCCTGTTTAGTAACGCGACGACAAGTACTCGAAGAAATTAAATTTCAGCAAGAAAGGAATGGAATTGTCGAAGATTGCTACTTTGACGAAAGCCTGCGCCAATCAGAGGATGCTGAATGCTGGTTCCGCATTTGCGTAAAGACAAACTGGAAATTCGAAGCAATTCCCGAACTTTTGGCAACATACAGATTGCACTCAGTAGGTAATTCAGCTAATCTCCTAAACACCCTAGACTCTTGGAATCAGATGACCGAGAAAGCACGACTTTACGCTCCACAAGAAATAGCCGAGTGGGAACAGCCGGCCATGGCTTACACTTTAAGGTATTTAGCACGTAAAGCAGTATCAATGAGCGATGGCTCAATGGCAGTGAGTCTGAGTCATAAAGCTATATCTACACACTGGCGAATTTTGTTAGAAGAACCTCGCAGGACACTCGTTACCTTAACTGCTGCTTACTTACTTTGTCTCTTACCTCAGCCTTTTTATCTTGGAATCAAAAAGCTAGGATTGAAAGTTATTAGCACTAGTCAGCAACGGCGTATTCTTAAAGATCAGTTCAGACGAAAGTCGCAAACTATTGTTAGTTCTGGCTCTTGAGCAAATGTAAATTCGATACACAGATCGCCGTATTATGAAAAGGGAACAGTCTTTATGAGAATAAACCTCTGTGGAGTCAAAATAGATAGAATTACGCTGGATGAAGCAGTAGATTTAATTGTAAATCATGCTGTTCTCAATAACGAGCCAGAATATGTAGTTACACCAAATGCCCAACATATTCTCTTATTACAAGATGACTCTCATTTTAGCGAAATTTATGCCAATGCCTTCTTAGTGGTAGCCGATGGAGTGCCACTTGTATGGGCATCGCAGTTATTAGGAAAGTCCCTCCCAGGACGCGTCAACGGTACAGACTTATTTGAGCAACTCTGCAAGGTAGCTGCAGAAAAAGGATTAAGAGTATTTTTGCTGGGTGGTCGCCCTCAAGCTGCAGAACATGCAGCAAAGCTTTTACAACAAAGGCATCCTGACTTAAATGTTGTGGGTACTTATTGTCCGCCGTACGGTTTTGAAACAGACCAAGAAGAGCTTGTAGCGATCAATGCAAAAATTCGAGCAGCAGCACCTCATTTATTATTTGTAGGGCTTGGAGCACCTAAACAAGAGTACTGGATGTATCATAATTATCAAAAAATCGGTGTCCCCATTTCAATCGGTATAGGTGGCAGCTTTGAATTAGTGTCCGGTTTAGTACCTAGAGCACCAATATGGATGCAGAAAACAGGTTTGGAATGGTTTTTCCGCTTACTGGCTGAACCACGTCGTCTCTGGAAGCGTTATATACTCGGAAATCCACATTTTGTCTGGTTAGTCTTCAGACAATGGCTAAGCCAATCACTATCAGAGAAAACATCATAATGCGGTCGTTACAGTTGAATAGGTTGTAGCTAAAAAGCAAACTCTGAAAGGAAAACTGATTTTTATTAGTTTAAGCACAATAGTTGTCATAGATACAGTGAGATCGCCAGTTACTGCAAAGTCATATCTGCTCCACTGCTAGCACTGAACACTGACTTAAGTATAAATTGTTATGAAACAAGAGATTTTTGTGTCATTAAGTAGTTTTGCTGTAATGCTTCTATTTAAGTTACGAAAATCCGGTTGCAATTAACTGTTAGTTACCTTAATAGCACTCTATTTCTTACTGATTACTCAGTACAAACCAGGCAACATAAGATAATAAGGATATCAGAACATATGTCAATGCCTAATTTCCTGATTATAGGAGCACAGAAAGCTGGAACCTCTTCGCTTTACTACTATCTGAAACAACACCCACAAATATACATGAGTCCCATTAAGGAGCCTCATTTCTTTACATATGAAGGTGAGAAAGTCAATGAATCCTTTTCTGTCGTCAATAATATAGAAGACTACCAAAAACTTTTTCAAGATGCACCCAAATCAATGATGAAGGGAGAAGCATCTCCTTCATACATTTATGCTCCTAAGGCTGCAGAGCGAATTAAACATTATATACCTGAAGCTAAACTTATAGCTATTCTTCGTCATCCAGCAGAAAGAGCATATTCCAACTTTTTGCATGCTATCCGAAATGACCAAGAACCACTTAAAGACTTTAGACAAGCACTTCGAGAAGAAGAAACTCGGATTCGCGATCGCTCTGTTCTTCTATGGCACTATAAATCTAAGGGATTCTACTACAAGCAACTGAAGCGCTACCTCGATCTATTCGATCGCTCTCAGATTAAAATTTGTTTGTATGAGGATTTGAATACCAATCCTGCAGGTGTACTTAAAGATCTGTTTGAATTTTTAGCAGTTGATTCATCCTTTGAAGCAGACGTATCCCGTAAGTATAATGTATCTGTTGTTCCTAAAAATCCACTTCTTGGATCTTTAATAAAGAATTTTAAGTCAGTGAAACCCATAATGAAAAATCTCCTACCAGATGGAGTACGCCACTATATAAGAAGCAAAGTTTTCGATACACCACCCCCGATTTCACCTGAGTTGCGCAAACAGCTCGTAGAAGAATACCGTGAAGATATTCTGCAAATGCAAGAACTACTAGGACGAGATCTTTCAGGTTGGCTAAAATAAAGCTGAGCCAGGCTAGTACGCACAGACTTCAAATTTACTAAAAATTTAATAATTACACAAGCCAAACTTGACTGCTTAACCTACGAAGTTTTACTTAAGCTAGCCCGAGCCATTTTCAGTTGTGTTGCTGCCAACTAAGCGCTTGAGCTCAAACTAGCAGTACCGTATGTCATTTGTAATAAATAATAAAAGCCAATAAGTAAGTTTTTTATAAACAGCACAAGAACTTATTAGTACTTAATTAGTCATCCTTGAAAAACAAAGCTTAAGGGTTCGCCTGTATCAGAAGCACAGCAAAGACAAACGAAACAATTTATAGCAGTTGAAGCTATATCTAAAAAGCAATGCATTTATCAGCATTCCATTTTACAACATAAATAATCAACCTTGAAGGCGCAGATAATCTTATTGATTACGCCCAATCACAGGTTCAATCGCATTTCGACATTGTAGTAGACGCTTCAATGAACTGCTGTGTTGACGTGCGACAATCTTGCCGCAATAACTCTTTATCTACCTCGTTCGCGGAGGCTTCACCACAGTTATTTTCTCGGTAACGCTTGCGCTTTCCACTATCCAACTCACATTGTACAGGTCCAGCATCAAGCGCCTATCTCCCTTCACTTGATTATTTACTTGCCAAACCCGGTTTTGAGTTTCAATCGATCGTATGACTCAGTTCGACCAGAAGATACTCCAGGTTCAGCTAATCTTGCAGTTAGGGACAGAAGGTGGATGTTATTGTTTCACCAGGTTTTGCTGAGTTAGACTACTTTCTGGCAATTTCACGCTCTCCTTAAGGCTTCAGACCTTCACACTGCTTTGCTTACGATAGTTTTTTTATAGGCAAATAAACAAGATTTAAATAGTTTTTATAAAAAAGCGTAAGCCGCGGAATAATACTGAATTCTTAGGATTAAAAAATAAAAGTTAATTCTTGAAAAGAGCGTAACCGTAATGTTAAAAATACGGAAAAGCAGCAGCATTCCTTGCCAAGTTTGCATTATGAGACGAGTTTAACTATTTTTACGAGATTTTGATTAGTTTTATAGCTCAGCACATTGATAAATATACGGGCTTCTATATTTCAGTAGAAATATCATTCAGTATTACACCAAAAAATAAATAGTAGAAATCCCGCAAATAGTCGCAGATACACCGAATTTATTTTTAATTATTTAAAGTCTAAAATTCGTATTTACACTAATGATGAATTGGGACTTGAGTGAATAGGATATACGCATCGATGAAGTTATTCAATTAATCTTCTTCCTGCTTAATAAGCAATCAATAAGATTTCAGAAAATCTTTAAAAAGATTTTCATTATACTTACTCCTTTCAAATTTTATTTTGATTTAAAAAATATAGTTTGAAAAGGTGCTGGGCAGGCATGAAGTCTAATTAAATAATCTCTATTCGATGTAGCTTAGATAGTCTTTTGAATACAAATAGTTTATATAGTATCAAGATGAATAATAAGTTCAACTGGCAGCAAATCAAAGCTCTTCTATTTACTAAAAGTTTACTAACAATTTTGTTAGCAGCTCCTAGCGTAGCTTCTGCAAATAGTAATATCTCTGTTCCTGACATTAAGACAACGAATTACGCAATTCCAAATGATGCATATTTTGTATCGCCCAATGGAAAAGACACAAACACTGGTAGAACTCCTGATTCGCCATGGTCAGTAGATAAAGCGATCGCCTCAGCACCAAGTGGTGCAACCATTGTTTTCCGTGGTGGCGTGTATCGAGATGTACAAGCAAATATTAATAAACAACTTACTCTACAAGCTTATCCAAATGAAAAGCCTTGGATCAAGGGCAGTGTTATTATTAGTGATTGGATAAAAGAAGGTAATATTTGGCGCAAGGATGGCTGGAACTTTTCTTTTCCCACAAAAGTAACTCGTTCAGCTATCGATCCTAAACACCCGTTAGCCGGTGAACGGGACATGGTTTTCATCAATAATATTGGACTTAAGCAAGTAGCAAGCAAATCGCAGGTCGTTCCTGGAACATTTTATGTAGATAGTACCAATAACAGACTCTATATTGGTAACAATCCTGCTGGTAAAATTGTCGAATCTACAGCAAGAGAGTTCGCTTTTATGATTCTCAACAATGGAGCAGGAACAGTCATAAGAGGACTCGGAATCACGCACTATGCAGATCAAGGAGTTTATATTCGCAGACCAAATGTTACGTTAGAAAACAATACACTTACGTGGAATGGTCTTCACGGTACTTTGGTAACTCATTCTGATGCAGTATTAAAAGGTAACGTCATCAGTTATAACGGACATCAAGGAGTATCTGGTGTCTATGCTCACCGCATGCTTCTAGAAAACAATGTTCTGAGCCACAACAACATTGAAAATTTCAATAAACACTGGGCAGCAGCAGGAGCTAAAACTATCTGGACTGATGGTGTTGTTTGGCGGGGCAACGTTGTAGAAAATAACAACTCTATCGGACTGTGGTTAGATGAATCTACCACAAACTCTACCCTTGTCAATAATGTTGTTCGCAACAATGACGGTAATGGAATTTCGATGGAAATTTCACATCGAGCTATTATTGCCTCAAATGTTATCCATGACAACGCACCTGCTGGTATTATTGTACTCAATTCTTCAAGTGCCAGAGTCTATAACAACACTCTTGCACGTAATCATGCAAACCTCTTAATCAAAGAAACACCACGCAACAATACAAAATTAGACGAGATTGCACAAGGAATTACCTGGATTACGCGGAATACAATTGTCAAGAATAATATCTTGTGGAACTCCAATGGCACGATGTTTCATGCTCCAAGTTGTGAACTAAAAGAGGCATCAACACAAATGATTCCTGTGACTGACTACAACGCTTATTACCGCTCGCTGGCAAATCAACCACGAAATGTTTTTGTCTGGGGATTAGGTGGCAATCAATGCTCCAATCCTTTCAGAACCCTTGGTGCCTTTGTGTCAGCCACAGGCTTGGAGTCTAATGGATTAGAAATTGTTAGTACTAACGATCCATTTTTCGTAAATGCACAACTTGACGATTTTCGTCTAAAAGTAGGGAGCCCTGCAATTGGGCGCGGAGAGGCGCTACCTGCAGATATTGCTGAAGCTATTGGAGCAGTCTCTAATCGACCAGTGGATCTTGGTGCACTACAGTCTCAGGTATCTGCGACTCGCTCAGTAGTTAGGTAATTAGACTAGGTTAATTGATTGACCACCTATACAGAATAACAATACAGAACACTCAGATTCATCGCAGGCGACTAATCGCTTGCGATATTCGTGATTAACGAAATAATTATAAACTTGCTACAACTTTCTCAAGAGGATTTGCGTGACTTTTACCTACTTAGTAAGTAAAGAACATTAGATTCTCATAAAATTTAAGTTCTCAACTCAAGTAAAAATTTCTTTTTGTATTTTTTTTGACTATTGCAATTATACTGGTCAACATTTTTCTTATGTCTTTATGAGGAAAATTAAGCAATTATTAAACATATCAAATAGAAGCAATTTCAGTATTTTTACTTAAATTTATTTTATTTTATTCTTAATTTTACCTATAAATTTTCAGTAATATTACGCTTGAACCTGCACCTTAAAGAAGCGTAATCTTTTTTCTCGTTAGTTCGATGTGTAATTCTGTTATATCTCAAAATTTTGAAGTGTCATTTTGGAAGGAGGAAAAGCTACTATTTACTGCTTACATCTTGAAGCGCTGAGCAAACTAGCACTGCAAGTCACATTGGAACATACGGCAAAATCTTGCATGGATAGAAAGTTTTTTGAGGGCGTAAGTCTCTGAACCAATACCAGCAATCTGCAATGCTGGGTAACATTGCCAAAAACCTCATTCTAGTTTGTATCTTTATACTTGGCAGCTATTGAACTAACGAACACATAACTTTTCGCACCTTTAGAAAAGAGCAAATCAAAATCACTCCCCAAAAAGCTCTAGCTATAGCTCTTTGTAAGGGTGTTGCAAACTTAAACTGTCATGTTCGTGCAGCAATAGCTAAGGATTTTTTGCTGGTGTAGCTTCATCATATCTCTTCTCTTCATTAAAATCACCAGCAATTTAGAAAAGCAAAACCAACAATTCACGCACCACTTAGAACACTGACAACACCTGACGATATGGAGAATAAAAATGCATAGTCCATACAACAAATATTTTACTTGGCTGTTGCTAGCTAAACTTTCTTTGGGATTTCTAGTTTCAATTCCATTAACACCATCTCAGATAGCAATAGCCGCTACACTCAGCATCAAAAGGACAAATTATGGTATTCCCAATGGGGCGTTTTTTGTGTCACCTACTGGTAAGGCCGGAAATACAGGAAGGTCAGCAAATTCGCCGTGGCCAGTTGCCAAAGCACTTTCAGCAGCACCAAATGGTGCAACGATTGTCTTCCGTGGCGGCACGTATCGCAATTTAAGACTGCCATTAAACAAGCGCCTGACACTGCAAGCTTACCCGAACGAGCAACCCTGGCTCAAAGGCAGCATCGTCGTCGAGGGTTGGGTGCGAGAAGGCAACATCTGGCGCAAAGACGGTTGGAATCACTCGTTTCCACCCAATCAACAACCGCGAGCAATTGACCCAAAGTTTCCGATGGCCGGTCATCGCGACATGGTTTACATCAATGGCGTTGCCCTCAAGCAAGTAGGTAGCAAAGCCCGAGTTGCGCCTGGAACGTTCTATGTAGATGCACGCAACAAGAAACTGTACATCGGCAGCAACCCCAGTGGCAAAACGGTGGAAGCAACGACACAAGAAGAAGGAATTGTCGTTTGGAATAGCGCGAGCGCAGGTTCAGTCATTCGCGGGCTAGGGTTAGCACATTATGCCAATGAAGGCATCAAGATTGGCGCGGCGAATGTCACTGTGGAAAACAATACCTTGGCGTGGAATGGTCTCAATGGCATATCTGTGATGTCTGGTGGCGCGAAGCTACAAGGCAACGTCATCAGCTACAACGGTCGCATGGGCGTGAGTGGCATCCGCGCACATCGCTTATTGCTAGCAAATAACACAATTAGTCACAACAACACAGAAAACTTCTCGCAATCGTGGAGTGCGGGTGGAGCAAAAATAATTTGGACTGATGGGGCAGTGATGCGCGGCAACACCGTTCACAATAACAGGTCAATTGGTCTGTGGATTGATGAATCCTCCACCAACTCGACGGTTGTGAACAACACGGTGCGCAACAACAGCAGCAATGGTATTTCGATGGAGATATCGCACAAAGCAATCATTGCGTCCAATGTGGTGACAGGCAACGCGCCCGCAGGCATTATCATCCTCAACTCCTCGAGCGCGCGCATCTACAACAACACGCTTGCCCGCAACCAAGCTAATCTTTTAGTTCAAGATACTTCACGTAGAAACACTAAAGGTCATGAAATCGCCAAAGGAATAACTTGGATTACGCGCAACACCGTTGTCAAAAATAACATCTTTTGGAACTCAACTGGTACGATGTTTCATGCTCCTGGTTGTGCAGTTAAACAAGCATCAAGGTTGATGGTTCCAACAACAAATAACAATGCTTACTATCGAACGAATGCTAACCGACCAGCAAATCTGGTGTGGGGACTAAATGGCAGTCAATGTTCGCGACCATTTACCTCGCTAGCCAGCTTCCGCTCAGCAACAGGATTAGAAGCAAATAGTTTAGATATAGTCAATTCCAGCGACCCATTTTTTGTCAATGCCGCAGCCAATGACTTTCGACTCAAATCAGGAAGTCCAGCCCTGGGGCGCGGCGAGCCACTGCCTGCAGATATCGCCAGTGCGATTGGTGTTGCTGCGGGGAGAAGGGTTAACCTTGGTGCGTTGCGATAACGAGTATTCTCAAAAACTAATATTTTTGAGACTTATAGGCGATCGCATGTGAGGAGCTACAATTTTTACTTCTGCACTCAGTAGTTATTTTTTTACTTAATGAGGAGCGATCGCCTTTATTTTCGTCTGAGTTATTCACATTAGTGAATTGAGAATAGTCATAAACTAAATTTACTTTTACCAACTGTTCGAGTAAATCTTATGCAATAAAACTGTTGCATCTCAATCGCATAACATTTCCATTTATTCTGTAACATACAGCATATTTTTTGAGGCAGCAATTCAATTTTAAGAGATTTTTTAAAGCTCGCAAAAGCATAACTTTCATATATTCAACTTTTCAAAAAAATCCACTTGAATTTTGACACAAAAAAGTGTATTCTTTTTCCGACTATATCTTTTTGTAAAGCGATGCTTTACCATCAATCCTGTTGTTAGGTGAGGAGGTTGTTTTTCAACGTGCAAGCTTTCAAACATAAGCCATTTGCCGTTTGGAGGTTTAAGTTCAAACTAAAACATAAAGTTATTATTTCTAAAAATTTTATGAGAATCGTCATCTCTAAAAAGTGCCTTGGCTAAGGTAACAATTTGCAAATAATACTGAAAAATCTTTCTACACTTTAGCATTCTGTGCAATGGCTATTAGTTATAGAAAGTAAGTATTTTTATGCCTAAATCAAAAGTAGATTGTGAATATTCTGGTAAGCTCCAATCACGTTTTGATTAGTCATCACAACCAACATAAGAGCAATTTTCAGCAAAGAAACTGACTTAACACAAAGGTTAAGAACAACAGCCATTTTTTACTACCTGACACTATGGAGAGCAATGATGAGCAATCAAAGTAATAAACACAAGCACACTTCTTTTGTATTCCTAGTAAACCTAGTGACAGTATCATTAGCTATAGCTTCAGTACCGCGTATAGCAACATCTGCTACGCTGAATATTAAAAGCACTAGCTACTCCATTCCTAGTGGATCTTTCTTTGTATCACCTACAGGCAGTGAGAGTAATACAGGAAGGTCAGCAAATTCGCCGTGGCCAGTTGCCAAAGCACTTTCAGCAGCACCAAATGGTGCAACGATTGTCTTCCGTGGCGGCACGTATCGCAATTTAAGACTGCCATTAAACAAGCGCCTGACACTGCAAGCTTACCCGAACGAGCAACCCTGGCTCAAAGGCAGCATCGTCGTCGAGGGTTGGGTGCAAGAAGGCAACATCTGGCGCAAAGACGGTTGGAATCACTCGTTTCCACCCAATCAACAACCGCGAGCAATTGACCCAAAGTTTCCGATGGCCGGTCATCGCGACATGGTTTACATCAATGGCGTTGCCCTCAAGCAAGTAGGTAGCAAAGCCCGAGTTGCGCCTGGAACGTTCTATGTAGATGCACGCAACAAGAAACTGTACATCGGCAGCAACCCCAGTGGCAAAACGGTGGAAGCAACGACACAAGAAGAAGGAATTGTCGTTTGGAATAGCGCGAGCGCAGGTTCAGTCATTCGCGGGCTAGGGTTAGCACATTATGCCAATGAAGGCATCAAGATTGGCGCGGCGAATGTCACTGTGGAAAACAATACCTTGGCGTGGAATGGTCTCAATGGCATATCTGTGATGTCTGGTGGCGCGAAGCTACAAGGCAACGTCATCAGCTACAACGGTCGCATGGGCGTGAGTGGCATCCGCGCACATCGGTTGTTATTGGAGAACAACACAATTAGTCACAACAACACAGAAAACTTCTCGCAATCGTGGAGTGCGGGTGGAGCAAAAGTAATTTGGACTGATGGGGCAGTGATGCGCGGCAACACCGTTCACAATAACAGATCGATTGGTCTGTGGATTGATGAATCCTCCACCAACTCGACGGTTGTGAACAACACGGTGCGCAACAACAGCAGCAATGGTATTTCGATGGAGATATCGCACAAAGCAATCATTGCGTCCAATGTGGTGACAGGCAACGCGCCCGCAGGCATTATCATCCTCAACTCCTCGAGCGCGCGCATCTACAACAACACGCTTGCCCGCAACCAAGCTAATCTTTTAGTTCAAGAAACCTCGCGCAATAATACAAAATCGAACGAAATCGCCAAAGGAATAACTTGGATTACGCGCAACACCGTTGTCAAAAATAACATCTTTTGGAACTCAACTGGTACGATGTTTTTTGCTCCTGGCTGTGCAGTTAAAGAACCATCAAATTTAATGGTTCCAATAACAAACAATAATGCGCACTACCGTACTTCTGCTAGCCGACCTATTAATTTCATTTGGGGACTCAATGGCAATCAATGCTCTCAAAGTTTTAGTTCCTTGGCAAGCTTCCGTTCAGCAACAGGATTAGAAGCAAACAGTCTTGATATTGTTAGTACGAGCGATCCCTTTTTTGTCAATGCTGCAGCCGATGACTTTCGACTGAAATCAGGAAGTCCAGCCCTGGGGCGCGGCGAGCCACTGCCTGCAGATATCGCCAGTGCGATTGGTGTTGCTGCTGGTAGCCCAGTTAACTTAGGAGCGCTCAGATTCTAGTATTAGAATATAATCGCGAGATGTCTGACGATCGCAGTCTAGGAGCAATAGGCTTGCAGCTAATTCTTTACGCGTGAAAATTTGTCGTTGAGGGAGTGTGAGTGGAAGCTGAATATCAAAACTTTTTGATTCGCGATTGGCAACCAAGCGATCGCACTCCTGTTACTCAAATTATTCGCTCGGTCCTTGCTGAATATCATCTTGATTTTGAGCCTCGTGGCGCAGATTGCGATGTTGTCGATGTTGAAAACTATTATCTTGCAACTGGCGGCGAGTTTTGGGTAATTCAACAAGACAATCAATTAGTTGGTACGGGCGGATACTACCCTGTGAAGCGTGGTGAAAAAGCAGTAGAAATTCGCAAAATGTATTTGTTGCCTCACGTGCGAGGCTTAGGATTAGGTAAGTACTTGTTGCAACAGTTAGAGAAAGCGATCGCGGCACGTGGTTTTAAACAGATCTGGGTTGAAACGGCAAGCGTTTTAACTACAGCGGTCAAGCTCTATGAAAGTTACGGTTACCAACCTGCTAGCGGAGTAGAAACTCCACGCTGCGATCGCATTTATGTCAAACAGTTGCTTAGAAACCCTAACGACTAGTAAGCATCCTGCAGTTCGTAGAATTCGGGTGAAATATAGTCTTTTCTTAACGGCCAACCTACCCAGTCTTCTGGCATGAGGATACGCTTTAAATTTGGATGTCCTTCGTAAACGATCCCGAACATATCGTAAGACTCCCGCTCTTGCCAGTCAGCAGTTTTCCATATCCAGTACACCGACGGTACTTTCGGATTTTCTCTTGGTAAGAAGACTTTCAGCCGTACTTCTTCGGGGCGGTCAGCATTGTCACTCACCTTAATTAAGTGATAAACACTCACCAAATCTTGTCCAGGTCCCAAATCATAGGCGCACTGGCACTGCAAATAATTAAACCCGTAAGCATACAATGCCGTAGCAATTGGTAAAAGATAATCGCTTTCTACCTTAATAATTTCTACGCCTAAATGATCGGGCTCCATCACTTCATGCTCGAAGCCGTTGTCAGTCAACCATCGTGAAATCTTACCCGCTTCGACTATTTGCGATGCTTCACTGCTTTCAACTGCCTCTGGTTTTTCGGGTTCTTCAGCCACGGTTTGCTTCCTCCTTTTCTACTGCTTGAAGTGCAGGTGGTACAGGCATTCCTATCGCTTCAGTTAATTCTTTCGGTGCTGCGGTGCGAGTCTCTGAAAGTAAGTACTTACCTGTAAGCACTGGGGCGACACTCTTCATGCTATGCGTTGTACTGTAGTAGCGATGCGTTTGCTTGACTTGACCCCGCTCTTGAATTGATTCGTTGGCGATTTTTTTACGTAACTTAATAATTGCGTCCATAATTGCCTCTGGACGAGGTGGACAACCAGGAAGATAAACGTCTACAGGAATTAGTTTATCAACGCCCCGCACTGCCGTTGGCGAATCAACACTAAACATACCTCCTGTAATCGTACAAGCACCCATCGCGATTACATACTTCGGATCGGGCATCTGCTCGTAAAGACGAACAAGCTGAGGTGCCATTTTCATCGTGATCGTTCCCGCGGTGATAATCAAGTCGGCTTGTCGCGGACTCGAACGAGGAACTAAGCCAAAACGGTCAAAATCAAATCTTGAGCCGATGAGTGCCGCAAACTCAATAAAGCAGCAAGCAGTACCAAACAATAATGGATATAAGCTCGATAGCTTTGCCCAGTTGTAGAGGTCATCAACTGTTGTCAGAATAACGTTTTCTGACAGATCTTGTGTCACTGTAGGGCGCTCGATCGGATTGAGGATCTTCTCTTTTCGTGGATCCCATCCATCATTTGCTTGGTTCGTGATATTAGTTGGATTCATGACCATTCTAAGGCTCCTTTGCGCCAGGCATAGACAAGGGCAACAACTAGAATTGCAATAAAAATGAGAGCTTCAATAAACGCCAAAAGCCCTAGTCGATGGAAAGCAACCGCCCAGGGATACAAAAAGACTGTTTCCACATCAAAGATCACAAAGACGAGGGCAAACATATAGTAGCGAATATTGAATTGTATCCAAGCTCCACCGATAGGTTCTACGCCTGATTCGTAGGTAGTGCGTCGTTCGGGACCACCACCACTAGGTCGTAATAGCTTAGATGCAGAAAGCGCAAGTGCAGGCACTAGACTACAGACTAACAGGAAGCCTAAAAGGTACTCGTAACCACTAAGAACAAACACGATTGTTGATGTAAATAATTTTGTTACTTACTTTTACATTATATATCCCTAATGGTTACAGAGCCTGGCAAAACTTAACACCAACTGATTAAACTGAGTTTTCAACTTGATAGCTCCAGGTAATAACAAAGTGAAATTGTGTCATAATTTTTAACGTATATTTAAGAATTGCCCTCACATTATCCACTTTGTCTTTTGCTATGAGCGAATCAGTTGTAGAAAGCCAAGCACTAGATCGCTACGAGTGTCGCGTCTGTGGCTACGTTTATGAACCGACAAAGGGAGATAGCAAAGAAGAAGTTCCTGCTGGCACACCTTTTACAGAACTAGCATCTTCTTGGCGGTGTCCTGTTTGTGGCGCGAGGACTTCTCAATTTGAAAATATAGGTCCAGCTGGAAAAGCCTCTGGCTTTGAATCAAACCTGGGCTATGGTATCGGCGTCAACAAGCTAACCCCAGCCCAAAAAAATATTTTAATTTTTGGCGGTCTGGCTCTTTGTTTTTTGCTGTTTATGAGTCTTTATGGGCTAAAATAAGTCCGCTTCTTGAATCATAAGGTTCAGGGTTCAGAGCGTAGGACGTATTGTTATCTTGAACCAAATTTTGCTCGTTCTACGTAAGCTTGAAACCGACAACTAGAAATATCTCTCTTGCTTTGACGGCTAAACCCCGACCCTTAATCGTTTCTTTTTGTTACAAGATAAACAGATACTAATGCGTTCATTATTCAAAGTTTGGCAACAAGTTGTTGTTTTATTAGCAGTTGTTTTGTTATGTGTTGGGTGCAGTAACACGCCTTCTATCAGCAATAACCCGTGGAAGGTCATTACTGTACCAACAGAATCTAACCTGCAAGATATTGCTTTCAGTGACGACAATCATGGCTGGCTTGTAGGTAGTAAGGCAACAATCTTAGAAACAACTGACGGTGGGGAAACTTGGCAGCCTAGAACCTTGGATTTAGGTGAGCAGAATTATCTTTTTTCTTCAATCAGTTTTGCAGGACAAGAAGGGTGGATCGTAGGAGAACCATCTCTTTTATTACACACTACTGATGGTGGAAAATCCTGGGAACAAATTCCTTTAAGTGAAAAACTTCCTGGAAATCCCAATACAATTGTTGCTCTGGGATCGCACGCAGCTGAAATGACGACGGACGTAGGTGCAATCTATCGCACAACCGACAGCGGTAAAACTTGGAAAGCAATGGTGCAAGAAGCTGTTGGCGTCGTCCGTAATATTGCCCGCGCTCCAGATGGTAGGTATTTAGCGGTTTCTGCCAAAGGCAACTTTTATTCGACTTGGGAACCAGGTAAAGACGCTTGGGAAGGACATAACCGCAATAGTTCGCGCCGCGTACAAAATATGGGTTTTGCTCCTGATGGGCGTTTGTGGATGCTAGCGCGCGGCGGTCAAGTACAATTTACTAAAGCCGATAACCCTGACGAATGGGAAGAAGCTCAGTATCCTGAATTTTCTACAAGTTGGGGGTTGCTTGATTTAGCGTATCGGACTCCAGATGAAATCTGGATAGCAGGAGGCAGTGGTAATTTATTGTGCAGCTTTGATGGCGGTAAAACTTGGCAAAAAGACCGCGATGTAGAAGGAGTTCCCTCTAACCTTTATAAAATAGTTTTTCTGACACCAGAAAAAGGGTTTATTATCGGTCAACGCGGAATTTTACTTAAATATCAAGACTCTAGTGCAACTGCATAAAAGAGTTTGCCATCATGTCAATTAGATGATAGTCAAAAAAGAGGAATGCAGCAGGATTAAGTCATATAAAGGCGATCTTTCGTGTCGGTTTTCGGCGAACTATCAATGCTATAAGCGTTGGTACATAATAAGAGAAAAGACAAGGCGTTAGTTACTTTTTCTTAAGGTTTCATAGGATAATTGAATCATACGAGTTCGTAGAGGGAGGAAATCACAATGTCAGGCTCAACAGGAGAACGTCCGTTTTCGGATATTATTACCAGTGTCCGTTACTGGGTGATTCACAGTATTACTATCCCAGCTTTGTTTATTGCTGGTTGGCTGTTTGTTAGTACAGGTCTAGCGTATGATGTGTTTGGTACACCTCGACCTAATGAGTACTACCCTCAAGAGCGACAAGAATTGCCGATCATTAGCGATCGCTATCAAGCCAAACAAGAGATTAAACAATTTATCAATACTAACGATTAATTCAAAGTTATGACAAGTAATACTAGAAGCAACGTCAATCAACCGATTCAGTATCCAATTTTTACGGTAAGATGGCTGGCAGTTCACACCCTAGCTGTACCAACAATCTTCTTTTTGGGTGCGATCGCCGCTATGCAGTTTATTCAACGCTAGGAGGAACTTATGCCCCCGCAAAGAACACCGAATCCTAACAACCAACCTGTTGAACTAAACCGCACTTCACTTTACCTCGGTTTACTGCTAGTTTTCGTTCTCGGCATCTTGTTTTCTAGTTATTTCTTTAACTAGTTGAGACGCATGCCGTGTCCTTGTCAATTTAAGTTGTTATTGCTGAAGGAGAATTAAGCTGTGTCTGGAAGTGGACGAATTCCTTTGTGGATCGTTGCAACTATTGCCGGTTTGGGTGTCATCACCATCGTAGGAACTTTCTTCTATGGTTCTTACACTCACCTAGGCTCTTCTTTATAAAGTAAACGAATAATTGCCAATAAACTTGGCAATCTTACAAGAAAAACCGCTTATCCGAGTAAGATAGGCGGTTTTTTAAATTGTTGTTGCTAGTAATTAACGATTAGCTATTAACGCGTATCTAGATTCCAGAAGGATCTTCGCGCTCAACGTAAATGAGCAACAATGCCATAGCGATAGCTGGAAATACTAAGCCAGTTAATGGAACTAAAATCGAGGGAAGAAAAGAAGCTGAAAACATATTTAATCCTAAGAAAATCGAGTCACGATTGAAAACGAATGTACTGCAATTTTTCACCAGATTTCTAAAATCTCAAAATTTTTAACAAATTTTGCACTTTGCTAGCAACCGAAAGAAGCCGCACTCTTAGAACAAACTTTAGCTTGATTTAATCTTTCTTTAGATTGGGTGCAGTGTTCAGTTTTTGTTACTAGTCGTCTCACTACGGCTTTGAGGTGGAAGCAACAGCGATCGCAAGAAAATTGTTCTGGGTTTTGCCCTGCGATAACCGTAGATTTAGGTAGACAGGTCAATAAAACCTGAAAATTTCAGTGTTTATCCTCATTTAATCTGTAGTTATATTAACGGATAATAGGGACGTTCTTATCAAGAAAGCTGTAAAAAAATATACGTACACTTTAATAAAATACTGACAAATCTTTAAATTTATACTCCAAGGAACTACTAGAATGAAAGCATATTTGTGCATAACGGCTTCCCATCGATTTGTTCAGTCGAGGCAGCACCCATTATGCCAATTATATTTAAACACTTAAGTTAGCTTTTTTACGGGGTTATCGCATGAGCGAGACAAGCCACCGTCGCATTGTCATAGGCGACATTCACGGTCACTATGATGGTTTAATTAAACTATTAGAAGCGATCGCCCCTGGAACCAGCGACCAAGTATACTTTTTAGGGGATTTAATCGACCGAGGACCGCAAAGCGCCTTGGTTGTAGACTTTGTACAGCAAAGTTCTTATCCTTGCTTATTAGGTAATCACGAACAAATGTTGCTCAACGTCCTGAGCGATCGCGCTTCGTACCATATGAAGCAAGCTTGGCTGTATAGTGGCGGCAATGCGACGTTAAATAGCTACAAAGACTTTACAATCCCTCAAAGTCATACAGAATGGATGCAAAGTCTACCAACTTACCTAGATTTGGGAGACATTTGGTTAGTTCACGCAGGGATAAATCCCAAAATTCCGCTAGAGAAACAAAACGCCGAACAGTTCTGCTGGGTACGCGATGAGTTTCACAGTATGCTTGAGCCTTACTTTCCTGACAAACTCATTATCACTGGACATACCATCACCTTTACTTTACCAGGAGTAAATTCTGGTGAAATCGCCCAAGGTAGAGGTTGGTTAGACATTGACACCGGTGCTTATCATCGTAAAAGTGGGTGGTTGACGGGATTAGACATTACGAATAACCTAGTCTATCAGGTGAACGTCTTTCGTAACGTTCTACGGACATTGCCATTAGCCGAAATTGTCACCGCAGTCGATCCGATAGACGTCGCCAATCGTTCTTCAGTCAAGCTATAACAAAGGTCGAATCCGCGCGCGATAAGCCGCAGTATCCAAGCCATCTCCGACATTAGCCGTTTGAGAGTCAATCGCATTGCGTAGCCGCGTAATCCGCTCGCCCGTTGCGGGGTGAGTGCTTAAGAAAGTTGGAATTGATCGCCCGTTTTGTTGCAGCAGCTTTTCCATAAAAGCAATCGTCGCCGAGGGTGCATAACCAGCCCGGATCGAGTTTGCTAACCCGCGTCGATCGGCTTCAAACTCATCTTCGCGACTATTCGGACGCCGTAGTGCCAAATCTACACCTATTTGTACCGCGCGGTTACGATCTAAGCCCGCAACCGAAGCAACGCCACTGGCGATCGCCGTTTGACGCATCTGCTGAATCGCGTGACGACTCGCAATGTGACCGATTTCGTGCGCAAGTACGCTCGCGAGTTGAGCTTCATTATCAGCCAGTCGAATTAAGCCTGTATTGACATAAACAAAACCGCCCATTGTCGCAAAAGCATTAATGCCCCTATCATCAACGACTTGGAACGTATAAGGAATACCACTGCGATCGCTCGCCGGAACTAACCGCTGACCAATTTGATTGATATAGCGATTAATATCAGAATTGCGGTAAAGACGAACTTCGCGACTGACCAGCTGTTGGTTAATTTGTCTTCCGAGCTGAACTTCCTGACTATCAGAGATATTCGATAACTGAATAATTTGAACTCCACGGATGAGCAAATCAAAAATTGAAAAGGCTTGCGATATGGCTGGCGTGCCCAACGACAGCGCCAACACGATAAACAGCGACAATAGCGGATAAATTAAACGACGTCGAAAACGATGCAAGATAAAAGAAAAATTCAACATACTCCGTTGCTGAAGCTAAAACGAGGTAAACAGCGTCAAGATTTTTTGAGTGGACAACGCTGCTGAAAAAAAGTACTAAATTATCAGACGTTCTTATCAATCTATATGTTGCAAATCAAACAAAATAGTCATGAGTCTTACTGATGACCTATTAACGACTTTATCCAGTAACATAATTTGCAACTACACCCGACATTCGACGACAGACGTGATAAGCTGGGCGACGGTGGTTAACTTTTCAGAATCATGGCTATTTTGGATTCTAAAGGACGCTTGTTTGGCAAGCTTAGTATTCTCGACTTAGGGGCAGCTTTAGTAATCCTCCTAGTGATCGTTGGCATCTTTTTCTTTCCAGGAACTTCTGGTTCGGTTGCTCAAGTTGGCGTGACAACAAAACCGATCGAAGTTGACTTAGTTGTTCGGGGCTTAAATGTCCGCGATCCGCAACAACTATTCAATGAAGGATTGAAAGAAGGAGGTAAAACCAACATTATTATTCGCAACCAGCCTTACGGTCAGATTGAAGTTAAGTCAGTTAAACAATTACCTAGAACCCTCCTCGTACCACAACCTGACGGTTCAATTCGAGAGATGACCGACCCCAGAGCAAATCAATTTAGCACCGATATGCTGTTAACGCTCGCAGGTAGAGCGCAAATTACCAGTACAGGACCCGTGCTAGGCAACAGTAAGCTGAAAATAGGGATGCCCGTCGAACTCGAAGGCTTTAACTACAACTTCAACGCTACTGTGATTGATGTTCGGACATGATAAAGGAGCTATGGGAGGGGAAATTAGAGTAGCTTAACCGCTAGCTTCTATCTCCTGTGGTTCCTCCTGCGTGAGGATCGATAAAAAACGTCGAATCAGACCAATGGTCACGGCTGGAAGTTCTAATTGTGGTGTCAGCCCGACATCATCAAGCTGTTGAAACACGCGAATTGCTTGGGGATTCATCGCCGCGAATCGACGTCCAATGTCCGGTCCTGTAAATTGCGACCTTTGCCCCCAGATAATTGCGGTAGGAACGCGCAACTGTGGCACGTAAAGCGATAAGTCGAAGCACAAATCGCCACGAACAAACGAAAGCGCTGCGTACTCAGCATTCGGCTGCTTTGCAGACTCTAAATAAGCCTCGACAATCTCTTCGTAGATCCGGTTAGCACGAGCAAATTGACGTTGCTCAAGAAAGCTACGAATGCCATTACTCGTTGCAATTCCAGCACTATAAAGCAAGCGATCTAAAATCGGGGTGCTGACTAACTGCGCAAAGAAACTCCGCGAGTAGTTTTCGCCAAAGTCAGATAACCCCGCAGGAGTTGTCAAAATCAATGATTTGAATAATTCTGGACGCGCGATCGCCACTCGTATCGTAAAAGCGGCAGTTAACGAAGACGCAATTACTGTTACTGGACGATCGCAAGTTTTTTCGAGAAATTCCGCAATCGTTGTCAGATAGTCATCGATTGTATAATTGCGCGGGGGATGCTCTGATCGACCCCAACCAATCAAATCGGGCGCGATCGCCTGATATTCTGCTGCAAATGCCGGATAAACCTTGGACCATTCATAGGCAGAAGAACCTCCACCAAAACCATGCAAAAACACTAGTCGTTCTCGATTGTCGTCTTCAGCTGTTTGACGCCAAGGCGTATCACTTGCAGTGTAGTAAACCATTCTGCCAAGTGAAGTCAGCACCGATCGCTGCTCAAAACCGAGTGGCAGAAACATAACTTTATCTCCCGCAGTTGACTCTTTCTTCTATGATGCGTGTTTCTAGCGTTGTTCGTCACGCGGGCAGATCTTTGTACATCCTCTGCCATTTATATCAACTCTATATATATAGTTGTTGTATCCACTTCAAAATTCTGGATTTACCCACCACAACCCATGCCAAGTTTGATGCCACGCGGTGCTACAACGGGGATAAGTTCCCCATACGTGGAGAATTTAGAGAGCGAGAAGCCTCAAACCTGAGCCACCGGGTCGTCGCGCATACACCACAGTACGATTTCTACAGCGGTTCAGCTTTTTCCACTGAAGCATTGTTAACGCCCAAGGTTAACCGTAAAGGTCGTTGTGATGGGTAGGCTTTTACGACCTGACGATAGACCTGATAGTTAGTTGGTAGAGTTCTTTGTTTGCTACCCTCGAAATACGCGATCTGATAATTTACAGATTTTAATAATTCAGGCGTGCTCGGTTTTTCTTGCGGTCTTTGTCTTTGTTCAATTTGATCGACCGTTGGTCGAGGTGGTAATGCAGGCCACCACAAACCTTGGTCATCAGGACCTGTCACTGCGGCAGAGGGCTGTTGACCATTGCGATTGAGTAAAGAAGTGGTAGCAAACGTTTCAAAGCGTGGTAGCTTATCGTTCGGACTCGTAGAATACCTCACTTGCCAAGTATATGTCGTTTCTGCTGTTGCCTCATACTGATTAACCGTCAGGGTGGCGCAGCTCGTAAGCGCGATCGCGCTTATCATTCCAACCACAACTCCCAAAATTTTCTTCACACCGTCAACCTACTCACACTCACTACAGAATCCCAAACGATCGCAATGCAGTTGGCTCCTTTTTTTCCAATCCTCTATCGAATTTTACAACCCACCTTTCCGCACTGCCTTTGGGCTGGCAACCCCAACTTAAAAACCATCGCGCTGACGTTTGATGATGGTCCGCACCCAACGTACACCCCCGAATTGCTCGAAGTGTTGGATCATTATGCTATCCCAGCAAGTTTTTTTTGGTTAGGCGCGTGCGTCAATCGCGCTCCTTTTACCGCCAAGCAAGTTTACAATCGCGGACACTGGATTGGACTTCACGGCTACGATCATCGGTCGTTTCCAGTCCTCACTACCGTTGAACTCAAGCAAAGTTTACGCGCTACACAAGATGCGATCGCCAAAGCTTGCCGCATCGATCCTAATTTGGTTCGCGATGTCAGACCACCTAACGGATTATTTACTCCACAAATCTTAAATTCCTTAAATCAATGGCAATATCGCACTGTTATGTGGAGTGTTGTGCCAGAAGATTGGGTACGTCCAGGAGTTGCAACCGTTGTACAACGCGTACTTCAGCAAGTGAGTAATGGCTCGATGATTGTCTTACATGATGGCGTTTGTGGTGGGCAAGATGTTGCCGCAACGACGGCACAGTTAGTACCCCAATTACTGCACCAAGGCTATCAATTTGTAACAGTAGATACTTTATGGCAACAAGCCCAAGCCTTTACTCGGAGACATTCCTAGAGATTTTTCTCTTTTGTGTCCTGACTTTGATTAAATAAAATTCTGGCGGGTGGGCTGTCACTCGGATACAGAATTCACTACAATATCAGGGAAATGTTTACTTATTTGTCAAGGTTATTTAGGTTGAAATTTGCATAACACCTCGGTTAAGTTGAGGTAAAGACAGCGTGTTGAAATTAAGAGCGCCGATCAAAGCTAGCTCCATTGTTTTAGTCAGCAACATCGCTTAATTTCGCCAAAGTCAATTTTCAGCGAGGATACATGAAGAAAAGTAAAGACATCGCGATTCAGCAAAACACTTGTTAAGTGTGTTGAAGACCATGCCTAGATTGTTTAATTTTTAGAGCGATTCAGACGAGTCACAATATAAAAAAACAATCTTGCGTAACGTGATTTTATGAAAAATGAGACTATTCCCGCAAAAATTTAGATGATTCAACACACAAAATCCGTGCAATTTTTGTGAAACAGGCTACAATCAAAACGATCTTTATGACTCTTTTAAAGAGTTGTATCGGGCATAGCTCAATCAGTTGGACGTTAAGCTATACAAGCAAGTAGTTTCCCGTAGGAAACCAATCCGTCAACAACTTGTTGTGAGGAATATTATTTACTGCTTGATGCTTGCGATCGCCAAAAACCTTTTTAAGCAAATGCGCTTTCCAGTAAGCAGCAGCTTATTGACAAAGACACACACCAAAATCATGAGTAATTGATTGTTGACATTAAGGAGCATGAGGAACGCGGCATGAACCCGGCTAACAACGTACTCGAAACCATTCATCAGCCTGAACTCGAAGAAACAACCAATCAACCCGAAGGCGATTTAGATCTCATACTCGAAGATGACGAGGATTTAGTCATCCTTGACTCGGAGGACACAGATGATTTTCTAGAAACTCAGCCTGATGAGGACGACGCTAAGTCTGGTAAAGCCGCTAAATCTCGTCGGCGGGCGCAAACCAAGAAGAAGCACTACACAGAAGATTCTATTCGCCTTTATTTACAAGAGATTGGACGGATTCGGCTACTACGGGCAGATGAAGAAATTGAGCTTGCGCGGAAAATCGCTGAGTTGTTGGAAATGGAAAGAGTCCGCGAACGACTGTTAGAGCAGTTGGATCGCGAGCCACAAGATAGCGAATGGGCAGAAGCTGTGCAGTTGTCTTTACCAACTTTCCGCTATCGCCTCCATGTAGGACGGCGAGCAAAAGACAAAATGGTACAGTCAAACTTGCGTTTGGTGGTTTCCATCGCTAAGAAATACATGAATCGGGGTCTATCTTTCCAAGACTTGATTCAGGAAGGAAGTTTAGGGCTAATTCGCGCAGCTGAGAAGTTTGACCACGAGAAAGGTTACAAATTCTCGACGTATGCAACATGGTGGATTCGTCAGGCAATTACACGCGCGATCGCCGATCAGTCGCGGACAATTCGCTTGCCCGTTCACCTTTACGAGACAATCTCGCGCATTAAGAAAACTACTAAGTTACTTTCGCAAGAAATGGGTCGCAAGCCTACTGAAGAAGAAATTGCTACCCGCATGGAAATGACGATTGAGAAGCTACGCTTTATCGCTAAATCGGCTCAGCTACCCATTTCCTTAGAAACGCCCATCGGTAAAGAAGAAGATTCCCGATTGGGCGATTTTATTGAGTCTGACGGTGAAACGCCTGAAGATCAAGTTTCCAAAAGCCTTCTACGCGAAGATCTCGAAAAAGTTTTAGATAGTCTTAGCGCTCGCGAAAGAGATGTTTTAAGACTGCGCTACGGATTAGATGATGGACGGATGAAAACGTTAGAAGAAATTGGACAAATTTTCAATGTCACTCGCGAACGCATCCGTCAAATCGAAGCGAAAGCACTGCGCAAGCTGCTCCATCCTAACCGGAATAGCGTGCTGAAGGAGTATATCCGCTAGATATAGCAGAGGTCAAGGGTCAGAGCGCTAAATCATGTCCTAACCATATTGACATTGCTATACTAATTCTTCAGCTAAAGCTTGGTACATCAATGAAAAACGCCACATGCAACTGTGGCGTTTTTTGGTATTTGCTCTATTGATCTGCTTTGCTTGGGCTATTTAAATTGATCTATCTTGTTATCAGTCAAAACATAGAGAATTTCTCTACAGTAAAACTCACACCACTAAAAGTTTTGTACGTCAAATAATCTGCTACGTGCTGCTTACAGAAGACCCCAGAAGTGTAGTACGCCTTGACCAGAGAATAGTTCAATTAGGACTGCGGCTAAGAAACCAATCATTGCTAGACGACCATTCCAAATTTCTGCTTGTGGAGTAAATCCCCAACGCCAAGCATTGCGGTCTTCCATAACGGGGGTCGTAACCTTTGTCGTGTTCTGCATAGTTGGTACTCCAGAATCAAGTTCAGTAACGGTTTGTTTCGCTCTGTAAATTAATATAACAAAGATTTACGAAAAAGCAACAAAGAAGTTTCTAAAGTCAAAAGTGAGCGGCAGAACTATATTTCTTAGCAAGCGTTTGGTCAAACTCATATGAAAAAGCGCCCTGAAAGTACATGCAGAACCTTGAGAGCGCTTGTGCTTATACAGAGAAGGTAGAAACTACATGATGCCCCAGTAGTGAAGAAATCCTTGACCAGAGAATAGTTCAATTAAAATTGCGGCTAAGAAACCAATCATTGCCAAACGACCATTCCAAAGTTCTGCTTGGGGAGTGAAGCCATAGCGCCAAGCGTTGCGATCGTCCACGATAGGAGGTGTAATTTTTGTTGTGTCTTGCATGGTTTTGGCTCCAGAAAGATTATTTATTAAGTAATGTAGCTTAATCTGTAAATAAATGTAACGCGAGAAAATTGAGAATATCTCTCTCTAAGGTATGAAAGTCTTTTTCAGGAAGTCAGGCTGTGAACCTCTTTCCATAACCCCTTCTTAAATTGCTCGAAGAAAGGCAGAAGGTAGAAAACAAAGGACATTTATGTATAAGGTCTAAGAAAAAATTCCTTCTTATGTAACAAGTTGGCAAGTCTCTTAGTTTAGTGATGAACAAAGCCAAAAAGGTCTTTTGAGACAGACTACCCGATAAATACAGCGTCCGTCCTGATTAAATCCCCTCAATTTACTTATAGATATTATCCTTCAGTCTTCTCTCTACTCAGCCCAAATTGCTTTACCGCTTTCATATTCAAAGAAATGCAGTTTGTCTCGTGACAGCGATAGCCACAGTTGCTCGCCAATTGAGACCTTTTGGTCGGGTGGAATTCGTACTTGTAGAGTATTTGTCGCAGTAGTCGCGATCGCAGATGGTTGTATTCCTTGTTTAACAAAGCTGACGGCGAGATACGTATCGTTACCCAACGCCTCAACTAAATCTACTTGAACTAAAAGATTTTCTGGTGCAGGCGTACTAAGGTGGAAGTGTTCGGGTCGCATACCGAGAATGAGTGTTTGCTGGTCGTATTTTTGCAAGACATTTGCCCAGCGTTCTGGGAGCGTGCAGCGAAACTGCGGGTGCGTAATTGACAGTGGCGCGTGAAATTGGACTGGAAGAAAATTCATTGGGGGTGAACCAATAAATTCGGCGACAAAGCGCGTTGCAGGACGATTGTAAAGTTCCAGGGGGGGCGCAACTTGCTGAATTTGTCCTTGATTCATCACCGCGATACGATCGCCCATTGTCATTGCTTCGGTTTGGTCGTGGGTAACGTAAATGGTTGTTGTCCCCAGTTGACGTTGTAGCTTGACAATTTGCGCCCGCGTTTCGGCGCGGAGTTTGGCATCGAGGTTGGAAAGAGGTTCATCCATCAAAAAAACTTGCGGGTTGCGGGCAATCGCGCGTCCTAAGGCTACGCGTTGCTTTTGTCCGCCAGAAAGTTGTTTTGGTAGTCGATTGAGCAGTGCTTCGATTTGCAGTAATTGGGCTACATTGCGCACTCGTTCGTCAACTGCGCGTTCGCGTGCTGTAGTATAACGTAAATTCTTTGGCAATCCCCGCGTCACTCCAACTAGCATATTTTCTAACAAGTTAGAACCACTCTTACCCTGACCCATCATTGTCCGCCGCAGTCCAAATGCGAGGTTATCGTAAACGGTCATGTGAGGATAAAGCGCGTAGTTTTGAAACACCATCGCGATATCTCTAGCTTTGGGAGGTAATTCGTTCACCAAGCGATCGCCTACCCAAATATTTCCGCCAGAAATTTTCTCTAACCCAGCAATTAAGCGCAGCAGCGTACTTTTACCACAACCAGAAGGCCCTACTAAGACCATAAACTCGCCATCAGCTATGCTCAAGTTAATATTGCGCAGTACACTCACAGTTTGCTTATGTTCTTGAGTCTCTTTTTCCACTAAGGTTGGCGCATCGATTGGCGCGAGGGGAGATGACTGCGCGACTACCGGAGCAACTCGTTCGTTATGTCGAGTGGGAAAGCTTTTATATACGTTTTCCAGAACAACCTGCGCCACGATCGTTAATTCCTACTATTTGCGTTTTCTAGATAACACTCAGCATCGCGTCAAAGTAGCGAACCGATTTATACTGAATTCTATAGCAATGGTAGATATCGTTCAGACATTATAGAAGTTCAGAATCATGGCTCTGACCGCTGACCTTTACCGTGGGTAGCAAGATCTCTTGGACGATAAACTCTGCCAGGAGAATGGTCTGGACTAATTTCTACTACGAGATCGACCCAGGTAGGAGGAGTTAATAAAGGCTTAATAAATAATTCTGGGTGAAGCGAGCGCCAAAAATACTTGACAAACTCCTCAATTTCTGCATCTTCCATTCCCGATTGACCAACAGCAATCATATTGTGTTCGGCGTCTTTACGCCATGCTAAGCTGCGGCGGTAATCATCAGGATAAAGCAAGATTAACGCGTCGAGTTGTTCCCACAAAGGCAGATACTCGTGCAGTCGAGCATTCATATCGCGCGCAAATTTGCGATCGTCATGAGTTTCAATCGGTGGTGGAGCCGTGTCAAACTTTATAGGGTCAATTGGTCGCACGCCCACAAACCAGCCTTCAAATAGGACAATATCGACAGAATCGACAAGTTCGGGTTGCGCGCGATCGCCAGCGCCATTATATGCAGACTTATCAAAGCGAGGAATAGCGATCGGTTGCCCAACAGGTTGACGTAGCGTCTCCAGTACTGTTAAACCTAAATCAACATCATGCGTTCCTGGCGGACCACGCCAAATCAAGCGCGGATCTTGCTGTTTTAACGCTAGGCGTTCGTGATAAGTTTTGTACAAGTCATCCAACGATAAGCTGATAGTACGGTATCCCAAGTGTCCGAGAATGAGCGTCAGCATTGCGCCTAGAGTCGTTTTTCCTGTACCTTGCCCGCCCAAAATGCCTTGAATCAGCGTTCTTTGTAATTGTTGGCGAGATGATGCTAGCTGCATCGCTAACGGTAGCCAAAAATCCCACAGCGTGTCGAGTAGCTGATTTGGTGCGAGATGCAACCGCGTTTGACAAAATTCACTAAACGCTGGGTAAACCGCACGGAGTAATTGCGATCGCTTTTGTACAACTTGCTCAACGTTCGCTGGAGTAATATCAAAAGCTTGAGCGCGTAAAGGATCGGCAAGCGTTGCGAGTACTAAACGTTCGTCGGGTAATGCTCCCGCGACAATTTGACTTAACCACGTTGTTTGCATAACTTAACGATTTTTTGTTGGGCAATAGGTAATGGGTGATAAGTGAATTTCGTTTTTATGACCAATTACCAGCCCTATTTAAGAACCAAGTTTAAACGCTTCTAAGAACAGACTATAAGTTAGACCGATTTTGCCAGCATTGAGTGCTTCTAGCCACAGTGCGCGCTGTTTGCGCCAAGTACGACTGTAATAAATTCGGTCAACAATTTCACTCCACGCAACTATAACGCCTGCACCAATAATGTCCCAATCAGCTGCTTGTCCTGCAATCGTTGAAATTGCCGAGCCAAGAAAAAAGCCAAACAATAAACTAATAATTAGTAGAGATAGCTTTCGCCAAGGATTGAAAAACCATCTTCCTAGTTGTCCGGCAATAGAATTAAACAGATCGTTAAGACGAGTATTTTGCATCTTCAGTAAATGCTCAAAATAAGCTGCTAGCGGGCTTTAAGCCTGTTTCAATGGTAATAGGAGGAGGATTATCTACCGCGTATAGATACAGAATACAGCCTGTCAATCTTTTCAGCCTTAAAAATTATGAATATGAAATCGTTGGTGCATCCTGCGGTTATTGTTGCTTCAGTATTGGGAATTTTGGGGTTAGTGTGGTTCTTGCTACAGTTTAGCGTCACAATTGAGATTGAACCGGAACCGTCACCCGTTGGAACAATTCCCGCAACGCGATCGCCTACTCCGACTCCCACAACTTCAACCGAAGAACAAGCTACTGCACCCACCCCGAATTTGACCGAAACGAGTCCAGGGGCTTTGCGCATGAGTAACCAAACCGATCAGCCCGTGCGCGTAGCACTACTTGCGAAGCGATCGCCCAACGCCTACCGCGAAGCACCCGCGCATTGGGATTTTGCTCCTTATGAAGGCAGTAGCGGAGGGTTAATTTTATCTCTACCAGAGGGTAATCTCACATTAACTAAAGGAGATATTATCGTCGCCTTCGCGCAAGATGGTTCTGGGCGTTATTGGGGTCCCTACGTTGTCGGTGAAACGCCTACTCCAGTTTGGAACAGTCAAACCCAAGAATGGCAACTCACGTTGAATTAGGGATGAGTAATGAGTGGTGAGTTATATAAAAAACACTATTCTTCCTCTGCTCGCGCCAGCTGCTACAACGGAGGAAAACTCACGCCAGTTCGCTCAACGGGGGACACCACCGCATGCGACTGGCTTTGCACCGCACTGGCTCCTCTCTCTCTGCCCTCTTCTGGAACTGCCAAACTTTAAGCAAGTCATCTAATTTATCTTTAGATTACAATTTGCAATTGCCCACCAGTATATACAGTTAGCTGCATGAAACTTAGGTTCGACCGTGCTTTAGATTCTTGGGGAAACACCGTAGACCGCCCAATTTGGGTTTGGGTTGTGTCAATTTTGTGGTTATTAGTTATCGGTTGGCTAGCCTTCTTCTGGAATTTGGGCAATACTGGCTTGGTGGATGAGACAGAACCACTGTTTGCGGAAGCGGCGCGGCAAATGACGGTTACAGGAGACTACATCACGCCGTACTTTAACGAGGAAACGCGTTTTGATAAGCCGCCTTTAGTTTACTGGCTGATGGCGATCGCTTACTCAACAATTGGCGTGAATGAATGGGCGGTACGCCTACCTTCAGCAATAAGTGCTTTCGTGTTAGTTTGCTTGGGCTTCTATACACTCTTATTTTTCGGTATCAGTACTTCCGACTCTTACACGCGTTCCTCCTCGTTAACTCCGCGCTCGTTCTTTTGTGCTGGTTTGGGTGCAGCACTGATCGCCCTGAATCCTGAAACAATTGCTTGGGCAAGAATTGGCGTTTCGGATATGTTGTTGACAGGGTGTATGTGTTGTGCCTTGTTGTGTTTCTTTGTGGGATACGCGCAACCATCAAAACCCCAAGTTCAAACACGGTGGTATCTTGCGTTGTATGTACTTGTAGGATTAGCAATTTTAGCTAAAGGACCTGTCGGCATTGTTTTACCAGCAATTATCATTGGCTTATTTCTTCTTTACGTTGGTAAATTTCGCGAAGTGCTGCGCGAAATGCGAATTATCTGGGGCAGTTTGTTGATTTTGGCGATCGCAGTTCCTTGGTACATTCTCGTAATCGGTGCGAATGGCTGGGATTATATCAACTCGTTTTTCGGCTATCACAATATCGAACGCTTCACAGGTGTTGTGAATAACCACTCAGCACCTTGGTATTTTTACTTTGTGGTTGTCCTCCTTGGTTTTGCCCCTTGGTCGATTTATTTACCAGTGGCGATCGCCCAAACTCGATTTTGGAAACGTTCCTACTGGCGTTCTACTCATCGCTCGACCCACTTAGGTTTATTTGCATTATTTTGGTTTGCAAGTATTTTTGGCTTTTTCACTATCGCCGTCACGAAACTACCAAGTTACGTTTTACCTTTGATGCCTGCGGCAGCTATATTAGTCGCACTTGTATGGAGCGATCGCCTCAATCGTCGCGTCGGTAACATTCAACCAACTTCGCGCTTTCTGCTGTGGAGTCATTGGCTAAACATTGCGTTTTTATTAAGTTTGTCGGCTGGATTATTTGCGCTTCCTCACCTTGTTGGTTACGATCCCGCAATTCCAAACTTACAAGAGTCGATTCGACAATCTGGCTTACCAGTACTCGCGGGAATAATTTGGTTAGTCGCGGCGATCGCTGGCATATTCTTCATCCTGCGACGACGCTGGCGAGGTTTATTAGCCGTAAACTTACTCGGATTTGTCGTATTTCTTGTCTTTGCTGTCACACCTGCTTATTTTTGGGTGGATCAAGCACGACAACTACCACTACGCCAACTATCGGCAATTGTCCGTCAAGTCGAACCCAACGAAGAATTAATTATGATCGGTTTCAAAAAGCCGAGTGTTGTCTTTTACAGCCAGCGCCCAGTCACTTACGTTCGAGAAATTGAAAAGGCAGTTGCTTATCTTCAAGAACTCCAAGCTAACGCCTTAGAGCCTTTTTCGGTCATGCTGTTGTCTTATCCATCAAGACTGCAACAACTCCAGTCGCAGTTACCGCAGTATCACATCCTTGGGGAAGCTGGTGCGTATCAACTCGTGCGCATTATCAAAAATCCAACGCAGGGATAAGAAGGCGTGTTAACGTGCGGCGCTGAGTGCCAATGTCTTAACAATCTTGTCTAATAATTCTTGGATGGATAAAGGCGGGAGGATTTCTGTGGCGATCGCTTGTAAAACCCGATCGAGTTGACTTTGTAAATCCAAGCTACGGTTCGAGTTTGCTGGATGTGTATCAAGTTGTGGATGTAACTGTCCATTCAGTACCAAAATTGGCGGTAAGTTCTCATTTTCTAAATTTTGCAAGGCTTGCAGAACATCCGCGTTTAGCTGGACATCTGCTAGGCAAATTAAAATTAAATCAACGCTCGCTTGGCGGATCTGGTTTAATGTTTCTGCCCACGAGTGGCTGATCGCGCCATTGAAACCTGCAGTTTCGAGATAGGGAATTAACGCCTGAAACCATTCAGTACCGCGCGCGGCAGAATGACTTGCTTGACAAAGTGGACTATTCGTCTGCAAATCAGGTAACATCGCCACATCAACCACTAAAATCTTCGGTTTCCATTGCTTTCCTGCGGCAAATTGCAACACTGATAGCAAGGTCTCTGGATCGCGTTGTTCGCGGGGAAGCAAGCAAGGAAAAACTGCTAGTCCTTCGAATTGATTGGCGGCTTGCGTCGTTGCCGCGTCTAAGGTGACAATCGGCAGTGCGGCTAACTTAGAACACAGACTGAGACTTTCGAGATAAGTCACAGGTTCAGCGATGTCGCCATCGAGTAAGACAACATCAGGTTGCCAAATACTTGCCAGAATTTCTGCTTGTTCTAAGTCATCAGCTTCTAAAATTCGGTAGTGAATCTGTAACGGTTGTGGAACAAATGGTGTAGCATCACCATGTACTAACCGGAGAATCGTCATGCGATCCTTTGTCGTTTCTATCTCGGTTTGTGCTTGCGGATAAGCAACAGGCTCGTGACAAAAACGCGCCAAAATTTGTGGTAAGATTTCTGACGACACGGGCAAATTAATAAATTCATCGGCTCGATTTGCCAGCGCTTGCTCTTTTTCGGCTCTTGTCGCAGTTACAATCACTGGAATTTGACGCGTTGCAGGGTCAGACTTTAACAGAGTCAATACGTCCCAACCAGAAAGCAACGGTAGTAAAGGATTTAAAAAGATGATTTCCGGTTGCAGTCGGCGTGCTTTTTCTAACGCTTCGGTTCCAGAACGTGCATTGACAACTCGATAACCTAAACTACTGAGTTGTTCGGTTAAAGCGGCGATGTATCGCGGCGCCGCTTCGACAAGTAGCGCCAAGCGGTGACTTAATTTTGGCTTTTGCGTCGAGTTCGGGTTGTGGTGTAGCGTTTGTGAGTTAGGACTCGTGCTTGGCAATTCGCGATCGGCAATTGCGAGCCGAAAATCTGTCGGTGGATGCGGTGGTAGTAGCAGCGTGAAAGCACTGCCTTTACCTTCTTTAGACAAAAAACTTACATCGCCAGCGTGCAAGCGTGCTAATGTTCGGGTTAAGACTAAACCTAGTCCGGTGCCTTTGAAGCGACGCGTTAATGGATTTTCCAGTTGTTGGAATTTTTGAAAAATTAGGTGTTGTTGTTGTTCAGGAATTCCAATTCCTGTATCCCAAACAGTAAAGGCAATCCAACCAGCCCAGCGACTGACGCGCAATCCAATTTCTCCACCAGTTTCGGTAAACTTAAACGCGTTGGCAAGAAGATGAACGAGCATTTGTCGCAGTCGCAATTCATCAGCAATTATCGTATCTAAGCCTGGTTCAATCTCTAAGCTAAAGTGATGTTCTGGCTCGTTTTGGGCGATCGCTTCTGTTGTAACTTGATTCTCTTGCGCTTGCATCGTTCGCACTTGCTCGAGGGCGCGATCGCAAACATTTCTAATCTTTACTTGCTCAAAATTTAGCTTGAGTTGTCCCGTTTCCATCCGCGTTAAATCTAAAATGTCATTGACGACACTCATCAAATGACGACCGCTTTGATGAATCAATTTTGCATAACGGCTTTGTCGCTCGTTGAGTTCTCCTAATGCTTGATCTTTGAGGAGCGTCGATAAACCGAGAACGGCGGTTAACGGTGTTTTCAGTTCGTGGCTAATACACGATAAAAATTCATCTTTTAATCGATTCAGTTGAATCAAATCGGCGTTCTTCGCCGCTAATTCGAGGGCTAGCTGCTGTTGTTCGGTGACATCTGTTGCGAGTAATAACCATAGATGCGCGCCGTCGCTTTGTGCTTCAGAAATTTTGGGATCGTTTGTTTGCTGGCGATCTTCCTGTAAAGGAATTTTGATGAATTCCCACACGCGCTCTTGACCATTGGGTAGCGTCCAAATACAAATACAAGTATTAGCTTGTGTACCTAACTGACAGCGATTCGCGGTTGCGATAAATTCCACTGGCTCAAATTCTTCAGAGCGATCGCTGACGCTCACAGCATCATACTCGTGCTGCGCGTGCAAGGTGCTGCTTACCAAACTATGGTGTTGATAAGCTGACGTCGCCAGTACCTCAGAATTTGATGTCCGAGCGCTTGACTGTACTTGAGTTGCTAGGGTCGCTGAATCTAAAATCGACTCAACTTTACGTCGGACTTCTTCGGGATCGCTGAGTCCGCCAAAATGCCGACTCCAGGCGGAATTTTGCATCACTACTTCGCCTGTGCTTTTTTGCAGAATCAACGGACATGGTAATTTTTCGAGTAGTTGTACGAGGACATCTAAAGCTAACTGATTTTGACGATCGCTTACCTGTTTAACCGTTTCACTACTCACTTGCGCTAAGTTCAAGCAAAAAAATTCCGTTAGCTGCACGCGATCGACGACTCCGCAAAATTTCCCTTCGGTATCAACTAATACCCATTCGCAACGCGCATTTTGGCAGTTGGGTAAAGATTGCAAATGTACGCTCAGTTCTGCAATACTTAAACTTGCAGGTAAAACTGCGATCGGTTCGATTAGTTTTCTCCCAACGTTTTTGAAAACTTGCTGTATCGTTGCTTGATATCGCTCTGCCTGGAATTGGTGAGATAAATAAAATAAAAGTTGTGCTGCGGATAAAACGCCTACAGGAATTTGCTCGTCATTCACGACTACCACGCGATCGCCCTGCGTCTGTTGCAAAATTTCCAGCACTGTTTTTAGCTGTGTTGTCTGCTGACAGCTAGGTATATTAGCAATGAAATCATATAGCTCTGGATTTGGCATTGACTCTATGCAGTGGGGTATTCTGGTTATCTTGACGACACAGTGAACCGTTTTTCGACGATCTTTGTTGAGGATGCTTTTTTCGTCTTGCAGATTCGTACCGCAATGCAATTGCCACTATTATGACTGCCAAGATCGAGAATCTGAGCCTTGGGGAATTATAATGAATTACAATGCGATAATGATTTAACTTAGTTCAAATTTCTTAATTTATCTAACAGACACACCTCAATTTATATTTACGAAGTAGGTTCGTCAACAGCCCTGAGCGCATGACTGCGGATACCACTTCGATGAAAGGGCGCTTTATTTTTATAACGCAAAGCCTTACTTTGAGATAGTAACGCTTAACTATTTTTACCGAGCTTATATTTAAGCAATTTTTTATCTGAGCATCACATAACTTATTTAAATTTAGTCATACTACTTTGCCATGCTTAAATCTACAGAATCGTAAAACATCTGTTATGGAGTTATGGATGACCGCCATACCGCAGCACCAGTCGATCGGCAAATGTCTTTAGAACAAGATCTATTACAACAACTCAAGTTAGACTACCGCCAAATTATCATAAATTACTTTGTCAGTAATGAAGCATCTAGGGATAGAATTGATAAATTTATTAATAAAGTGTTTGAATACAACCTTCCTGTACCACAAATTATAGAAATTCATATGGAGTTGATTGATGAATTATCCAAGCAGCTAAAAGTTGAAGGACGGAGTGATGACATTTTACTCGACTACCGTTTGACACTCATCGATATTTTGGCACATCTATGCGAAATGTATCGTTGTTCGCGCACTCGCTAGACTGTCGTAACGCCGGTGGTGCTTAATTATCTTACATAACTCGAACCTTGCTGTTATGAACGTACTCAAAAAGACTTATGTGCTGAAACTGTATGTAACTGGAAATACATATCGATCGGTTCAAGCGATTAAAACTCTCAAAAAGATTTTAGAAGAAGAGTTTCAAGGTATTTATGCGCTGAAAGTCATTGATGTACTGAAAAATCCGCAGTTAGCCGAAGAAGATAAAATTCTCGCGACACCAACCTTAGCTAAAATACTACCATTACCTGTGCGTAAAATTATTGGCGATCTATCTGATCGAGAAAAAGTCCTCATTGGATTAGACTTACTATACGAAGAGTTAAAAGAAGGCGAAGAAACTATTGAATAAGTACTGTTATCAATAGAAATTAGTCATTTAGAACCTGGTTTGCGTAAGCATTACAGCAGTAAAAAATGGATGATACTAATAATCAAGTTACTTCAAAAAGTCCCAAAGTTACAGAAAGCGTGCAAAAAATCCGCACGATGATCGAAGGATTTGATGATATTAGTCACGGCGGACTTCCTTTAGCGAGAACGACGCTAGTGAGTGGCACTTCTGGAACAGGGAAAACTTTACTATCAATGCACTTTCTCTATAATGGTATTGTTTATTTTGACGAACCAGGGGTTTTTGTTACTTTTGAAGAAGATCCCGTTGATATTATCAAAAATGCAAGTAGTTTTGGTTGGAATTTACAGCAGTTAATCGATCAAGGAAAACTGTTCATTTTAGATGCAACACCCGATCCAGAAGGGCAGGAAGTTGTTGGAAATTTCGATCTTTCGGCTTTAATTGAGCGCTTGCAATACGCGATTAATAAATATCGAGCCAAACGAGTTTCCATCGATTCGATTACGGCACTCTTTCAGCAATACGAAGCAGCTTCTGTCGTTCGTCGCGAGATTTTTCGACTGATCGCGCGCATGAAACAAATTGGTATTACAAATATTATTACAGCCGAGCGCACCGAAGAATATGGCGCGATCGCCCGCTTTGGCGTTGAAGAATTTGTTTCTGATAATGTAGTCATTGTCCGCAATGTTTTAGAAGGAGAAAGGCGGCGACGCACAATTGAAATCTTAAAAATGCGCGGTTCATCGCACATGAAAGGCGAATATCCTTTTACTATCACCACTAGCGGAATTAGTATTTTCCCATTAGGCGCAATGCGTTTAACACAACGCTCGTCGAATACGCGGGTTTCGTCTGGAGTCAAAACCCTCGATGAAATGTGTGGCGGCGGTTTCTTTAAAGATTCGATTATTTTGGCAACCGGTGCAACAGGAACTGGCAAGACTTTGTTAGTCAGTAAGTTTTTACAAAATGCGTGTCTGAATGGCGATCGCGCGATTTTATTTGCTTATGAAGAATCCCGCGCGCAGCTATCGCGGAATGCTTACTCGTGGGGAATTGATTTTGAAGATTTAGAACGTCAAGGATTACTCAAAATAATTTGTGCTTATCCTGAATCCGCCGGCTTAGAAGATCACTTACAAAATATCAAATCTGAAATTGCACAATTCAAGCCATCGCGCATTGCGATTGACTCGCTTTCAGCACTAGCGCGGGGAGTCAGCAATAACGCGTTTCGTCAGTTTGTTATCGGGGTCACCGGATATGCCAAGCAAGAAGAAATTACCGGATTCTTTACGAACACCACCGATCAATTTATGGGTTCGCATTCAATTACTGATTCGCATATTTCGACAATTACAGACACAATTATTATGCTGCAATATGTAGAAATTCGCGGCGAAATGTCACGCGCAATCAACGTATTTAAAATGCGCGGTTCTTGGCACGACAAAGGAATTCGCGAGTATAATATTAGCGCTGATGGGCCTGAAATTAGTGACTCCTTTCGCAATTACGAACGGATCATCAGTGGTTCTCCGACACGTGTTAGTACTGATGAAAAAGCGGAGTTGTCACGCATTGTTAAAGGATTTCAAGATAGCGCCGGTTCATGATAGAGCAATAGAAGTATAGCGGCAATTTTTATAAAGTCCACCTACGTGGACTTTGTGTATCTAGCCGCGAATTTATTCGCTAGGCTCTTGATAAAATTCCCTGAGAATTTGAATGGTGGGGAAATAGATTTCTAAACTGCGAATTTATTCGCTAGGCTACCTAATTTTCGCGTTCCGCAAGTTCTAACCAACGTTCGGTTGCAGTATCAATTTTTTGAATAAGTTGTGCTAAGCGTTGTGACAGTTCTTGCATTTCGGTGAAGCTACTCGGAGGATTGTTGTAGAGAATTTTCTCCAGTTCTTCCTTTTCTGCTTCCATCTGCGGAATTTGAGTTTCTAGCACTTCATACTCGCGCTTTTCTTTAAACGAAAGCTTGCGTGGCTTTTGTGCTTCCTCTGCTTTTCTATTTTTGTGCTTCCTCTGCTTTTGTGCTTCCTCTGCTACCTCGGCTTCCTTGCTTTTTTGCTCTTCTGCTGCTTTGTAGTCTAAATAAACGGAATAGTTACCAGGATATTGGCGTAAGTTACCGCCAGGCTCAAAGGCAAAAATCGTATCAACCGTGCGATCGAGAAAATAGCGATCGTGCGAGACAACGATCGCGCAACCATTAAAATCTTCAAGATATTCTTCTAAAACCGCCAGCGTTTGTACGTCGAGATCGTTCGTTGGTTCATCCAAAATCAGGACATTCGGCGCACTCATCAGCACGCGTAAGAGAAATAACCGCCGCTTTTCGCCACCAGAAAGTTTGTGAATCGGTGCATATTGCTGATTGGGTGGAAACAAAAATCGTTCCAACATTTGCGATGCAGTGATAACACTACCATCAGATGTTTTGACAAGCTCTGCAACGCTTTTGAGGTATTCAATGACTCGTTGATTCTCGTTGAGAGAGACATCTTCCGAGTGTTGATCGAAATAACCAATGTGGATTGTCGAGCCAATATCTACCGTTCCCGCGTCAGGTTGCACGCGTCCGGTGATAATATCCATCAGCGTAGATTTTCCGGCTCCGTTACTACCAATAATTCCAATGCGATCTTCAGGATTAAAAGTGTAAGTAAAGTTATTAATAATCGTGCGTCCGTTGTAGGATTTACTGATATTTGCTAGCTCAATAACTTTCTTACCAATTCGACGGCTTGCGGTAGAAATCTCCACTTTACCTTGCGCTTGTTTAAATTCCTGCGCTTGCATTTCTCGAATGCGATCGATGCGGGCTTTTTGCTTGGTACTACGCGCTTTTGGTCCTCGTTTGAGCCATTCGAGTTCGCGCCGCAACACTCCTGCGTGTTTGCGCTGGCTACTCGCTGCGGTTTCTTCGGCTTCAGCTTTTTTCTCTAAGTAGTAGGCGTAATTACCCGCATAAGCGTAAAGATCGCCGCGATCAATTTCGAGGATGCGATTGGTGACGCGATCTAAAAAGTAGCGATCGTGCGTAATGAGTAGCAACGCGCCGCGATAGCGATTTAAATAGCTTTGTAACCACTCCACAGATAATGCATCCAAGTGGTTTGTCGGCTCATCCATCAGTAATACATCAGGTTCTGACAATAGCGCCGCCGCTAGCGCGATTCGTTTGCGATAACCACCGGATAAATTGCCAATTTTGGCATCAAAATCTTGAATACCCAGCTTTGTCAGAATAATTTTGGCATTTGTTTCGAGATCCCACGCTCCTGCTGCTTCCATTTGTTGCGACACGCTAGAAAGACGCGCTATTAGCTTTTCGGTGTCGCCTTGCTGATGCGCGAGTTGTTCGGATAGTTCCTCATACTCTCGCACCAATGCCATTCGTTCGCCACTATCAGCAAAGACTTGTTCTAAAACGGTGCGACTTTCATCTAACTCTGGCTGTTGGGGTAAATAGACAATTTTAGCTCCTGAATTAACCCAAATTTCGCCGCTGTCGATTGGTTCTAAGCCAGCAATTATTTTGAGTAGCGTTGATTTGCCAGAACCATTAGTTCCAATTAGCCCGACTTTATCGCCCTCTTCAAGGCTAAAACTGGCGTCTTTAAAAAGTTCTTTGATACCAAAGTCTTTTTTGAGCGATCGCAGCGTAAAAATAGTCATTGGTCACAGCTTATCCACTAGTAACCAGTCTAACGTTGGAGTCAAGGAGTATCGATGCATCACTCTTGCTCATGCACAAGCTGCTTTAAAAGTGACAAAATCTGAGCGATCTCAACACGCATCATTCTAAGTTCGCTTTCAATAGCATCGAAACGTTCTGAAATAGAGTTAAACGAATTACCAGAAACTAAGCTTGAAGGAGATGAGTTATTAAGTTTATTGACAAGCTCTACCCAACTATGGGCTTTCAGTCCAAAGTGAGCTTTAGCGTCGCGTAGTGTATTAAATTGTTGCTTGAGTGAATTAATTGTATAAATAGTTGATTTTGCTTGATTTTGTTCGATATCCTCCTCAACCATATTGACAACTTCATCAATGAGTTGATCGTGATTTTCGGCAATCTGCGCTGCTGCACCAAGGATACGCGAGGTTGCTTTAATTTGTAGTTCAGTTTCCTGCTTAAGTTGATCGGCAATGCTACGCACTCGATCTCCCAGCTTTGGTTTTCGTCGTGTTTGTGGGGATAGTCGTCGTTCTTGACTCATGAGTTCTCTATTCACCAAGAATTTCTTGGATAGCAACCCAAACGCGCTTGAGCTTCTGTAGCAAACTCAGCGGAGTATTTGTAGCTTCTTCAACTTCAACAGAATCAACGAGTTGTTGAATTCGATCCATCCGCTCGGCAAGAATATAAAGGTTGTTCACTGCTTCATCTTTTCTCACAAGGGATTCGCGTAATAAAACGCTCATTTCACCTATTTCTCGCTTTAAACGTTCATTTTCGTGCTTACGACGCGTTTCCCATCCTTTAATACTTGCTTTTGAACGGCGTTCGTACTTAAGTTGCTCTTTAACCTCGTTATACAAAGTTAGATACTGCTGTTTCTGAGCATTTGCCTCTTCATACTTCGTAAACCATTCTGTTGCTCGTGCTTTTTCTTCGTTATAAAGGCAGAGCGTTTGTTGATGCTTTTGTTGCTCATCGTTGTACAAAGTCAGGTACTGTTGCTTTTGAGCGTTTGCCTCTTCATACTTCGTCAGCCATTCTGTTACTTTGGCAGTTTCAGCATTATAAAGACAAAGCGTTTGTTGATGCTTCTGTTGCTCTGCTACATAGAGTTGATGCGTTTGAGTTGCACGCTGTTCCCACTCATTAGCTTTCAACTGAAAAGTTTTGAGGTTTTGCTCAATAACACTCAATTGTGTTATAGCTTTTTCGTTTTCTTTTCTTAATTCATCTCTTTGGGAACGAGCAGTCATCAATTGCTGTTTTAGCTCATGATAAGAAATAGGCTCCTCCCTTCTAGAGACAGGATTGTTGCGGGCGTTGTCATCACTTGGTGTTCGACGATCCGCTCTGCGCATTGGCATAGCGACTTTAGCCTAATTATTTTTACAAGTTCTCAAATCTAGCGTACTGAGGTTTGAATTGTAGCGTCATCAGTAATCATGTTAAAAAATGCATCAATTTTCTATGAGCTTGGTTTATAGCTCAAAACGCAGGCGGGTGGGGATGTTCCCAGTACATTTAATTTGTGATACTACGTCTATGGTTCGCTTGTTAGCGTACCTTGATGAAAGACGATTTTCCAGCGGATCGTTAGTTAACTTTCATACAGAGCTTCGCAGCGAGTTAACTGATTGTCCAGTAGAAGTATCGTACTTGGCTACGTAATAAGTCAACAATAATAACACCTACTGCTAAAACTGACGTATTGAACTCGGTAATAGAGATTCGAGCAAAAGATTTATGTTGCAAACTTGCAATAGTTTGCTGTTTATTAAAGACGCGCCCTGAACTTCCAAATTCAATGAACTCATCAGCCAGTAAGTTTGCAACATCTGGCGGTAAACTACCCGCCACTAAGCAACGATGAACCCGCTCGTTACTATAGTGGGGGCTTTGTGTAGCCCTAGAACCACTCTCTTGGAAACTCCCCTCAACGCGGGGAACCCGCGCACGGGGGTTTCCGCTTGTTCCAAGGAACAATATAGTTCTGAACCTCTAGGCTGGTTTACTAATACAGCCCCAAGTTTTTTAATATTAGTTGCACCATTGTAGTCAGCATCACCAGTCCAATTGCAAACAACATTAATACACTTAAAAGACTTGCCGTTACGTTCTCCAATTACATTGCAACAATGGCAGGTTTTTGATGTGTATCGCGGATCAATTAATACTACCTCCACTCCCGCAGCCAAGCTTTTATAAGTTATAAATTGTCTCAGTTCAAAAAATGACCAAGAGTTAGACAATCTTCGTTCTTTCTTGCTGCGAGGTAGCTGATTTGTTCTTTCTCTAATGCCTTCTAAATTCTCTAATGCGATTACAGAATTAGAGGCAAGAGCTTGTTGGACTAAAGTTTTACTGACAACATGATTAGTATATTTTTGGAAGCGTCGTTCCTTGCCCGATAACCGTTTCAGGAGTTGCCGACATCTACGCCGACTACTCCTTGTGCCTTTAGACGCTTTTTGTTGCAACGACGCTCTCAGTCTTGAATGATGGTTTCTAATTTTAGTTATTTGTTTTCCACTTGCTCTAAACCCATTTGTTGTTACACATATCTCAGTCCGTCCTAAATCGACACCCAAAACGTCTTTCGATTCAATTGGTTGGGGCGCTTCATCTTTAACTTGAATGTTGATGAAGTATTCCCCCTTTTTTGTTTTAACCAACGTAGCAGAGGTAGGCTTTTTCCCTTTAAGCTTACCGATTTGATAGCTACCTAAAGATAATTTAAACTTCTCTCTACCACCTACCAACTTTAAACTTACTGTTTGATTCTTCTCGTTATAGGCAAATATTCGAGCATCGTAATCAACACTAGTCGGTTTAAAGTCTTTAACAGACTTGCCCTTTTGTTTAGCCGTCTTACGATTTCCTGCTACTCGATTAATGGCTCGAATGGCTAGGTTTGCAGATAGGTCGAACTGTTGCCTTACCTGCTCGTAGACTAGGGATTGAATGCGGACGTTGTTGGTTAGCTTGGGGTCTACTGACTGATTTATCCAGTTGCAAGCAGCAGCGAAATTAACCAGCGTCGCATCTAGTTTGGCAACCTGGTCACCCTGGGCTATTAACTTGCAACTTATAGTCAGTATTGTTTCCATGCACTCAGTATATCACTACAATGATAAAAGTAGTGCAAGGCTTTACACTACTTTTAATTGATATATTGGTTGCAATTCCTCCCACCACCAAACTTCGTTATGGTGGGGGCATCCTTGCGATACCTAGGTGAATTTCGTATATCTGGTTGCAACAAACGCTCTTCAAACTCACGGAGGGAGAAGTTCCTCCTGTGAATAGTCGGCTTCCATAACATATTCCCAAAGTGTGAAGGATGAAATCACCGGTCTATTCACAAAATCAACTAATTGTCAAGTACCAACGACTTCTTAATCGAGAAGTCTCACATTCTAAAGTACCTCAGTGTGTTGCGACAAACCAGTCGATCAGTTTTCGAGCAATACTTAACGGTGGTGGAAGCTTTGGCAGATTGTGTTTGTGAAACCAACCAGCATCGACTAACTCTTGCGGTTCAATAGTAATATCACCACGAGCATAAGTCGCAGTAAATCCAATCATTAATGAATTAGGAAAAGGCCACGGTTGCGATCCAAAATAGCGAATATCTGTAATATCTATACCAACTTCTTCGCGCACTTCCCGCACTACAGTTTCTTCTAAAGATTCTCCTGGTTCCACAAAGCCAGCGAGTATGCTGTACATCCCAGGAGGAAATCGATGCGCGCGGGCTAGCAATAACTCTTCACCACGCGAGACAAGGACAATAATTGCAGGTGAAAGACGCGGATAATTGACTAATCCACAGCTAGGACAACGCTTAGCACGTTCGTGCGGTAGTTGTGTCATCGGCGTCGCGCAGTGTCCGCAATACAAATGAGTGCGATCCCACTCAACGATTTGAATCGCACGACCGCTGAGCATAAATAAGTCTTCGTCTAATGTGCCATACAATTCACGCAGTCCACACAAAGACATGCCATCGGGTAGGAGTACATCTTTAGGTAATTCAGCTGAATAGCACGGTTGATTGTCTAATGTTCCCAGAAATTGCGTGCGTACAGGTGTTAAGTTAATTTCTTCTAAGCTAACGAGATAAGGGATATGGCTAATTGTTTCTTCCTGGCGAACTAGCAACCGATTGCCGACAAAAGCAAACCACCAAGCGGGTTCAGAATTGGGTACAGGTGGGGCAATGCCAGGGATGAAGATACGATGCATTGTCAGTAGAGGGCAATTGACTTTATAGTATCACTGCGATTGAGCGCGAGAAAACTCTATTGGGTAGACAAGTTGTGCAGCGTAAACCTACTCCAGAAGAAATTATTGCCGCAACGGGGAAGACGGTTCCAGATATTATTGCCCCAAATTTGCGCGTTTTGTTCTGTGGTATTAATCCTAGCGTTTATAGTGCCGCTGTGGGGCATCACTTTGCGCGTCCAGGAAATCGCTTTTGGCGATCGCTACACAGCGCAGGTTTTACAAACCGATTACTCTCGCCTTTTGAAGATCGCGATTTGCTGCAATTTGGCTATGGTTTAACAAATATTGTCGATCGCGCCACCGCAAGAGCCGATCAATTACACCCAGAAGAACTCATTCAAGGTCAACAACAGTTAATTGCTAAAGTAAAGCAATATCAACCGCAATTTCTCGCCGTTTTGGGTATCAGCGCTTATCGCATCGCGTTTAATCGTCCCAAAGCTGCCATAGGGAAACAAGATGAGTATTTACATGGTGCGATCGTTTGGGTATTACCTAACCCTAGTGGATTAAATGCCCATTATCAACTTGCGGATCTGCAACGCGTGTATCGAGAGTTATTAGTTGCAATTGAGGCTTAACTAGCCCCCTCTCATGTTTTTCCCAATCAAGAGAGAGAAGATCTGATTTATATGCTACGAGCATGGAGGGATTCGAACCCCCGACCCTCAGAACCGGAATCTGATGCTCTATCCACTGAGCTACATGCCCTTGTCTCTATAAAAGCATAGCATTTCTTGGGGCTTGAGGTGCGATTAAATTAATGCGATGGTCTGTCAGGTCAGCAGTTGCACTCTATCTCAGCCGGTTGGGGCTGGCTGAAAGTGCGAGTTCAAACATTTGCGATCCGCTTCAAATCCTATCCAAAGTCCACTGACTATTTAATTTTGCGACAAAAGCGCGATTGCAAAACATCAATCCCAAAACTGAGAAACAACCACCATAAAGCTGAACCAATAAACACACATCACTAAGATTATTGCATCAAAATAACTTCCTTCTACCACTCCCAACCCTGCAAAAATCGCCGCGAATGAAAGAATTGTTGCGGGATTAGTTAATGTCAGAAACAATGTAGAACTATAACTACCAAATAGACTATTACTTTTAACCGCAGCAGAAACTTCTGCTGGTTTACTCAAGAATGTTTTAATACCAAGATAAAAGAGAAAGATTCCACCAATTAAGCGAATCCATAACTGCTGATTGACTAAAAAATTGGAAACTAGAGTTAATCCAAAACCAGCAATGCAACCATAAAAAGCATCAGCCGTCGCCACACCCAAACCTGAAACTAAACCCGTAGTACGCTCATGTGCAAGAGTGCGTCGGATACACAGTACACCAATTGGTTCTACTGGTGCTGCAATCGAAAAGCCGAGAATCATACCTTGCAGCAACAAGCTGATATTCATTAGTGTATAGAATTATTTGGCGGTAAAGGCATTGCTGCGGTTTCTTTGAGTGTGGATAAAACTACTGTGGTGCGGGTTCTCACAATTCCTGGTAATTCTTTGAGTGATTCACTAATCAACCGTTCTAAATCTTTAGTATTGCGACAGCGTACCTTAAGTAAGTAATCGTCATCTCCAGTGACATGATGGCATTCTTGTACTTGTGGTAAGTCGTTGACTCTTTGCAAAAAAGTACTTCGATGTTCTGGGCGTTCTAAGGTGACAGCAATAAAAGCAGTCAGACTATAACCAAGTGCTTCTGAGTCAACTATGGCTGTATAGCCTTTAATAACTCCACCTTCAAGACGACGCACCCTATCTGCTGTCGCTGGGGCTGACAGTTCCAAAATTCCTGCAAGTTCAGACCAAGTGATTCTACCTTGAGCCATAAGTTGCTCAATAATTTTCAGATCTATTTCGTCCATAGCTTTATAATATAAAGCATTTAGCCGAAAAGTCTTTACTAAAAAAGGCGATGTGAATTTAAAACTTAAAATAAAATGTTTAGAGTTAATAATTCGAGATCTAGGCGCATGAATTCACTGCTACACAAACAAGATCCACCTTTGCAGACTGACCGCTAAAATTCTTGTTGGTAGTGTACGAAGTACACTTTTTTTTCAGTAGCCCCTGACTTTAGTCAGAAGGCGTCTGCGACTCCCAACGATAATATTTAAACAGCTTGAACTGTGTTGTGTAGTATATTCTCTACCTGCCAGCAACTCAGGTCATTTAAAGCGCGATCGCGATACATTCCGTACCTTTGTTGCTTATTTCTAATTCTCTCTGCTAAGTCGGGTAAAATCCCAAAATTGGGAGGCATTGGCTGAAAATGCTTTGGGGAAGCAGAACTAATAAACTCAAACAAAGCCCCCATCATCGTTGTTGGCGGTAATTTTAACGGTTCTTTACCCAAAGCTAGCTGCGCCGCATTTGTTCCGGCTAACCAACCACCAGCCGCTGCAGCGGTATAACCCTCTGTACCAATTAACTGTCCCGCAGCTAGTAAAGTCGCGCGGTGTTTAAACTGCAAAGTTGGTAAAAGTAACTCTGGGGCGTTGATAAAAGTATTGCGGTGCATCACACCCAATCGCACAAATTCTGCGTTTTCTAACCCAGGAATCAGCTGAAAGATACGTTTTTGTTCGCCCCAACGGAGATTGGTTTGAAAACCTACCATGTTCCACAGCTTACCTGCTTTGTCTTCTTGACGCAGTTGCACCACCGCATAAGGACGCTTCGATTGATTTTCGGGCGCGCGGAAGTCTCCTTGACGGGCGTCAAATAATCCGACAGGCTTGAGAGGACCATAGCGCATTGTATCTTCACCACGTCGCGCCAGCTCTTCAATCGGTAAACACGCTTCAAAGAATTTTGCAGTTTCGCGTTCAAAGTCTTTGAGTTCAGTTTGTTCTGCTGTACGCAGTTCTTGCCAAAATCGCAAATACTGCTCGCGATTCATCGGACAATTGAGATACGCCGCATCGCCTTTATCGTAACGCGAAGCCAGAAAAGCAATATCGCGATTAATTGATTCACCAACCACAATCGGGCTAGCAGCGTCAAAAAAGCTGAGGTATTCCATCCCTGTGAAGCGCCGCAATTCTTCGGCTAAAGCAGGACTAGTGAGAGGTCCCGTTGCGAGGACAACAATGCCCGATCGCGGAATTTCTGTTACCTCTTCACGCCGCAATTCGATTAAAGGATGATTTGCCAAAGTTTCGGTTAAATCGTGGCTGAAGCGTCCTCTATCCACTGCTAATGCGCCACCTGCAGGAACCGCGTGTTCGTCGGCTTTAGAAATCACAACCGAACCCAAACGGCGGAGTTCTTCGTGTAATAAACCAGCTGCGCGATCGCTTGCTTGCGCCCCAAACGAATTACTACACACCAACTCAGCTAACTCTTGCGAGTGATGGGCGGGACTAAACTTTGTCGGGCGCATTTCATGTAGAATGACAGGCACTCCCCAAGCGGCAATTTGCCATGCGGCTTCTGTCCCTGCGAGTCCGCCACCTATAACATGAATAGGTTCTTGCATCAATCCCTCCCCAATTTTCTTCACAAATCAGCATGGTAAAGCAGGTAATCTTTCCCATTACCCATTACCCGTTACCTATTACCGTATCTAACCAATTTGCAACAGCCGCGCGATCGCATTTGGTACTGGCAAAACAATGACTACTAACACAGCCAAAGCAAGTAGACCAAAGAAGTCACGTAAATTATCAAGTTCGGTGACATCGTTTAATGCAGGTTCGTCGTAGATAGGCATGAAGAATAAGATAATTGCCCACAGAAAAAATGCTGGCTGTAGTAAAGCAAGTGCTAATACCAAAAATCGCGCAATCTGACTGACAACGATGGCTTTGCGTTGTCCAAACATAGCATGAACGATATGTCCGCCATCAAGTTGTCCTACAGGCATTAAGTTTAGTGCAGTAACGACGAGTCCCAAAAATCCAGCAAACGCTACGGGATGGAGGTCGATCGCAGTGTTAGCTGTTAGTTGAGCACCCAATATCAGCTTACTCAATAGCGCGAGTAGCAACGAGTAATTCGGGTTTAATGCATCGGGGTTGAATAAACTTGGTTGTTCTGGCAGCTGTACGATTGTAGAATTTGCTAAACCCCACACCAAAAAGGGAATCGTCGCGATAAATCCAGCGACAGGACCGGCAATACTGACATCGAATAATGCTTTACGATTCGGAACCGGACTGCGCATTTGAATAAACGCTCCAAACGTTCCCAAGAAAAACGGTACGGGAATAAAGTAAGGCAGTGTGGCGCGAATTTTGTAGTATCGTGCTGCGCTGTAGTGTCCCAGTTCGTGAACTCCCAAAATTGTCATTAACGCCAGGGAATACGGTAATCCTTGCTGTAAGATACTAGGATCTGAACTAATAGTCGTCACGTCGGCACCTGCAATTTCCACACCGACGATGGTTGTTGTCAGAAGCGTTGCGAGCACCAGTCCTAACGCCAGAACAGGACGAGTTAATTTTTGCTGAGCGCGATTTGCTCGTATTTGGGGATTGGGTACTAAGGCAAAAAATGGTTTGCCGTTTAAACCTTCTTGCAAGACTACCTGAAAGCGATCGCCAAATTGAGCTTGAATATTTTCTTTAACTCGCTGGTAAGCAGCGGTTGGCGTCGTTCGCAACTGTCCGTAGCAAATCACGGCTTGGGGTCGATACTCGATATTATGAATGTAAAATATCGACCAAGGAAAACAATCGCGCAGCTGCTTTTCTTCAGAAGAGTCAATCGGTCGCAGTGGTGGTGTGGGGTCAGCTTTCTGTGCGATCGCAGGTGTGGTTTCCGGTGGAGATTCATTTGGCGATGCTGAGGCGGAATTTATGTCTCTACGCCCCCACTGGATGAGCAACCAATACAGAATTGGGCAAATAATAAATGGTCCAATAACTAACGGTAATGGAATCGGCTGATTGGAACCAGCGCTAGCTGTCCAAGCACTCCAGATGAACGCCGGTGTCATGAGCACCAGCCACAAAATCCACACTGGTGTGCGTGTAATCCGCTTTACGCTGCGCTGCACAATCAAGTATGTAAAAATTCCCAAGAGGAGGAGAAGCCAAAAGTTCATGCTGATTTTCGTTAATCTAAAAATTGGTCCAACTTGTCAGAATTGCTTTAGCTATAAAGAATTGAGAGACTAAATCCTACTCCCTCGTTCCTTTACTCAAGTAGACCTACACACCTTTTTCCCGAAAAGCCGATATTTCTAACGTTGTTAATCCCAATCGCTGCCCAGTGACACAAAATCCCGAACAGCTTGCCAATCATAGCGCTCAAAACACCTTGCCTCAGCAGGCGAGTCGCTCCAAACCACCACAGGCTATTTGGAACCACATTTTTGCTTTTCCACCTAATCGGGACACATTAGGAGGAACCGCTTATCTTATTGTAGAAAACGATGGGAATATCCTGATCGATTGTCCGCCTTGGAATGAAGATATTCAACAATTTTTGCAATCCCTCTTGGGAGTGAAGTGGTTGTTTCTCACGCACCGAGGTGCAATTAGCAAAAGCGTTAAAGAAATTCAAAATTTTTTGAATTGCGAAGTGGCGATCAACGAACAGGAAGCTTATTTACTTCCAGGAATTTCACTGACGTCGTTTCAAGATGAGATCGCGCTTAGCCCAACGATACAAGGTATTTGGACACCAGGACATTCACCTGGTTCAGCGTGCCTTTATTATCAAAATTACGGTGGTATTTTATTTTCTGGTCGCCACTTGCTACCAAATCAACAAGGCGAGCCAATGCCGCTACGCACTGCCAAAACCTTTCACTGGCGACGCCAAATCAATAGTGTAGAAAAAATTTTACAGCGTTTTACTCCAGAAACGCTCCAGTATATTTGTCCTGGTGCGAATACTGGCTTTCTTCGTGGTAAAAAAGTCATCGATCGGGCATATCATCGCTTAGCGGCATTGGATTTAGCCGCACTGGTACAGTTGCAAGCCCCTCTTTGAAAGAGCAAGGAGCAGAGGAGCCTGCGCCGTGCGGGGGTTTCCCCCGTTGAGGCGACTGGCGTGGGCAGAGGAGATCTCAGGAGAGTAAATAATGATAAATGAGCTTAACTCAAAACTAGTACCCACCCCTTACCCCTAATTCAAGACTTGCCAGCTAAAACTGAATGTGTAATAAACTGTTCTACCGCAGCTAAATACTGCTGATCTGCTTCGGTGGCTATTTTTTCGCGGGTAATCGGTTCTTGTGGAACAACCAAGTCAGGCGTAATGCCGAGTTTGTTGATATCGCGATGATGCGGAGTTTCATATTTAGCCACAGTCACTGCCAATCCTGACCCGTCGGACAAGTTAAACAGCGACTGAATTAAGCCTTTACCAAAGGTTGTTTCGCCAATAACTTGGGCGCGTCCGTTATCTTGTAGTGCACCTGCTAGAATTTCACTTGCACTCGCGGTTCCTTGATTAACTAAAACGACGAGCGGATCTTGCGTTATCGCTGAGCCAAACGCTTCAAAACTGCCTTGGATACCTTGGCGGTTAACGGTGTAAACAATTGTGCCTTCATCTAACCACAAACGCGCAATTTCAATACCGGCTTGCAACAAACCGCCTGGATTGTTACGGAGATCGAGAATATAAGCATTCGCGCCTTGATTTTCCAGATTGGCGATCGCATGCGCAAGTTCTGCGGTGGCATTCGCATTAAATTGTGTTAAGCGAAGATAACCAATTTTCAGGTCATCTGTAACATTGCGTAACTCAGCAACAACAGGATTTAATTCAATCCGCGATCGCACAAGTTCAATTTCGGTACTTTCCTTATCTTGCGCCCGTTGCAGCACCAAAGAAACTTTACTTCCAACAGGACCGCGCATGCGAGCAGCGGATTCATCGAGGGTGAGTTCTGTTGTCGAAACGCCGTCAATGGCGAGGATGCGATCGTGGGGGCGAATTCCTGCTTTTTCTGCTGGAGAACCCGCGATCGGCGCGACAACCTCTAACTGACCAGTTTTTGGCTCCAGCGCAATCTGTAAGCCAACACCTGTTAATTCCCCTGAGGTATTCACCTGTAAACTACGATACTGCTCTGGCTTCAAAAATCGCGTGAACGGATCGTCCAAACTAGCGAGCATCTTTTGAATCGCTTCATATGCCGCTTCGCGGTCTTTGAGAGGCTGCTTGATTGTATTCAGCCGTAGTTTTGACCAGTTTTGATGATTAAAAGTGTCATCCAGATACACGCGATTAACGATTCGCCAAGCTTCAGACACCAGCTTTTGTTCTTCAGTCAATGCGGCTGCTGGTTGCACCCAACAAGTCACAGCTAGCAAAATTGGCAAAATTGCTAATAGCCCAATCTGAAATACTTTTTTACACATCACGCGCATCTAACCTTGGTTGCCGCCCCGAATTATGAAATCCTTCTCTCGATTATGTTACTTTTTTTATAGTACGAGTGCAGTCAAACCTATCTGCTGACCCTCATTGGGGAAAGTACGCAAAGCACCTGCAACTGCTCTCAGTTGCCCTTATTTTAAAAAACTGGATTTCCAGTAATTGCCACACGACATAGCCTCTCCATTCTTGTTTAAGACTGGGAGTTTTATCAACCGCAATCTATTCTTAGGAACTCTTGCTTCATGTTTACCAAGCAGGTAACCGACTCAAAACTTTACAATTGGTTTCAAGAACGTCTAGAAATTGAGGCACTTGCTGAAGACGTTACAAGCAAGTACGTCCCGCCCCACGTCAATATCTTCTACTGCTTCGGCGGGATGACATTAACTTGCTTTTTAATCCAGTTTGCAACTGGATTTGCCATGACATTTTATTACAAGCCAACAGTCGCGGAAGCCTACACCTCCGTACAGGCACTGATGACTGAGGTAAACTTCGGCTGGCTAATCCGCTCGGTTCACCGCTGGTCTGCCAGTATGATGGTTCTGATCATGATCCTGCATATCTTCCGCGTTTACCTAACTGGCGGATTTAAAAAACCTAGAGAACTTACCTGGGTCACAGGTGTCGTTCTGGCGGTGCTAACGGTTTCATTTGGTGTCACTGGTTACTCTTTACCTTGGGATCAAATTGGATACTGGGCAGTAAAGATCGTTAGCGGCGTACCCGAAGCAATTCCAGTTGTGGGAACCTTGATTTCCGATCTACTGCGTGGTGGTTCGAGTGTCGGTCAAGCAACCTTAACTCGTTACTACAGCGCTCATACCTTTGTGCTGCCATGGTTGACTGCGGTCTTCATGCTGCTGCACTTTATTATGATTCGCAAACAAGGCATTTCTGGACCATTGTAATCGCAGCGTTAAGCAAGCGGCGAGCCTTGCGTTTGCCGCTGCTTGGGCACAAAATCTAAAATAAATTATTTGACTCACCGATAAAGGAGAGCACTCTTAACAATGGGAACATTGAAAAAACCGGATCTTAGCGATCCAAAATTGCGCGAAAAACTAGCCAAGGGCATGGGTCATAACTACTATGGCGAACCAGCTTGGCCTAATGACCTACTGTACATCTTCCCTGTCGTGATTTTAGGAACTGGTGCTTGCATCGTTGCGCTTGCGGTTTTAGACCCAGCAATGGTAGGCGAGCCAGCTAACCCCTTTGCGACACCGCTAGAAATTTTACCTGAGTGGTACTTGTACCCTGTATTCCAAATTCTCCGCTCGGTTCCCAATAAACTACTAGGCGTGCTAGCAATGGCATCTGTACCGTTGGGCTTGATCTTAGTACCGTTTATTGAGAACGTAAATAAATTTCAAAATCCCTTCCGTCGTCCAGTTGCCACCACAGTATTCATGATTGGTACTTTGGTAACGCTTTGGCTTGGAATTGGTGCTACATTCCCTATTGATAAGTCTTTTACACTAGGTTTGTTCTAATCTAGCCGAGCGATCGCGCTCGTGACGCCTGTAAGTTTCTTCTTAAGTACTAAGGTACTGGGCAAGAAACATTTACAGGCGTTATTTGTTATAAAGCACAGCTCAGAAATCAGGTTTAATTAGTTACTGTGCAAGCTACCGTTGATCATTTGCCAGAACTAGCTATCCTAGAGGCAGAGCCGGATAAAAAAATGCGATTAAATTCATCACTACAATTTACTTTAGGGAACATAGCCCGCTGGCTAGCGATCTTTGCGGTGATTTGGCTATTAGGCGCAGTCGGGTTGGGCTGGTTAGTTAATTCGTTTTTAATTTTATTTGGGCTACTGCTGCTTGCACCAGTCATTGCCTTTGTCGGTTTTCGGTGGTGGCTTGCGCGTAACTTAATTCAAGATAAGTGTCCTGTATGCCGCTATGAGTTTACAGGGTTAAACAAAACTCAATTACAGTGTCCTAGCTGTGGCGAACCTCTGAAAGTTGAGCAAGGTCATTTTCACCGCTTGACACCCCCTGGAACAATTGAAGTCCAAGCGGTTGAAGTTAAAAGTCAGCAAGTTGAAGACTGAGTAGCAACGCGATCGCCCCGCAAGGGACAGCGATTATTTTTTTGTTTGCGAAATCGATAGCGTATAAGGATGTCTTGCTTGCGATCTTTCACCAATGTAGATTGAGTATCTCCCAGGTTGCCAAAAGCCAGATATTTGAGCACTTCCGCCAGAGAACTGATCGGCGAGTACGCAAAAGCGCCCTCCTGGCCCTTCAATCAGCAGTGTTGGTTGCCCTTCAGTTTTCACTTGTAGTTGTAAGTACGGTAACGGTTGTGTTACTTGGATAACTTGACTAGGTGTACTAGAGATGTTACCGCAATTACTATTTTTCGCACCCCCAGACGTTCCTTGCACCACAATCGGATCGGGCTGGAAGTTGGGCGCGATTTTGACGACAGGTGCATCAGCCAGCGCAGTAGTCGTGAAAAGTAAATTAGCGGCTAACGCTGTGGGAACAACCAGCCAATTTCTACGTGTCTTCATCTTCATTTTGCTCCGACTGTTTCCACAAGATCGAACGTCCATTTTGACTTAGTTTTTCAAAGCGATTGGGTATTATTGCTAGTTTCTTTTGTTACTTCATTCTACAAAGGCAAAAAATTATTATGGAACGATGTATGCCACTTTCTGAAGTAGCCAAAATAGCATTTGTATTGTTTATGTGAAATTAGTTTGCTTTTTTGCGGCAATCGTAGTATGTAAAAGCTTAATTTCCGCTAAGATGTCGCTAAAACATGATGTGCCGAAGCAAGTGCTTTCGTATAACATCATGCAAGCAGTGCAGCGGAAATAAAAATGAACTCTCAACCTGAGCAGGAATTAGAACAACGACTGCAACAAATTGAGGCAGAGTTAAATTCTTCTACCTCATCACCTGTTGTTGTCGAACCACAAACACCTGTATCGCCTACGAATCGCGCCTTAGTTGTACCTACGGGACTTTATCGCTTTGTCAATTGGTTTCGTGGGTTGTCGAATATCGGAAAGCTGATTGTCGTCGCCGTCGGACTTGTCGTTGGGCTTGCCGTCTTGCGTGCCGTCGTTAAACTTGTCGCTGCTGTCATTAGCTTGGCATTTTTGGCAGTGCTATTATACTTTGTCTATCAGTTCGTGTTGGCGCGGACTTCAGATCAAAACGAATGAGATTTGTGTTGGCGATCGCTCGTATGTCTAAACAAAAAGTCAAAAGGGATGTGATGTGATGGCAAACTCAACTGTGAGGAGAAGTGTCAATCGCGATCGCCGTTCGGGGCAAGAAAAATCGAAACCCTTGCCACTCGTAACGAGGCGCTTTGCGGCTTGGACAGTCGAAGTAACTTTAATTATGACAAGTGCTATAGCTCCTTTTGGGTTAGGAGTTTATGTTCAAGCACGCACCGAAGAAAAGCAACCGATAAATCCAGTACTCGCAACTGCAAAAGATGCGATCGCGACAACCTTGGCACTGTCGCCCAGTAACCGCACGCAACAAGTTGCCCCACTCACTAATTGGCTTTGGACAGGAGCGTTAGTTACCCCAATTATCCTGAGTAGTTGGCAGTTGTATCTGCTCGCTAAAACCGGTAGCACTCTACCAAAACGCTGGTTTGGCGTACGTGTTGTAACTGTTGCGGGAAATCCTGCGGGAATGCGACGTATCCTGCTGCGCGAAGTTGTCGGCGCTTGGGGCTTACCACTGCTAGTTGCCTATGCGTTGTGGCACTTGAGCGGTGCGTTTCCTTCGCTGGGCATGTTAGCCGGATTTTCGCTGCTGACAGTTCTTGGAGAAGGCTTCACCGCGCGATTTAACCGTTACCGTCGCTGCTGGCACGATTTTTTGGCAGGAACTTACGTGATGGATGCCAATCGCAGCTACGCGGCGCTGCTCGGTAATTTACGCCCCGCAACTAGTCCATTGATTCCGCAGTATGCACCTTATTATGCCTCACGTCCTATCGTACCAACTGTGGCAATGGCAACAGCCATACCACCCCACAAACGCCAAAAACCCAACTGGTGGCGTTGGATGCGGCGCAACCCTAGCTTTGCGCTACTGTTTATCACCCTTAGCAGTATGGCAGCCGTCCTCGGTACTTTAGTCGGCACTCAAGTTTACATCCAAACACAAGCAAACCAGCGTCAGCTGAGACAGCAAAACAGCCAACAATTTTTAGCATTAGTGCAAAAACTGAGTGACAGCGCGCCCACAACTTTCGAGGAACGTCGCAAGGCAATTACCGCCCTGGGAACACTCAACGATCCGCAAGCCCTACAAATGCTTGTCGATCTGTTAGGACAAGAAACAGATCCGCTTTTGCTGGATACGATTCAACAAACAATCGCAAGTGCTGGGCTACGCGTCATCCCACATTTACGGCGCTCAAATCAGTCTATAGCTAATGCGTTAGACTACGTGCGCTACAGCAGTAAACCTGAAGAACTCACGCTACATCAACAACGTCTGCAAGCAACGCAACGCGCGATCGCCAATCTCCTGAGTATCTATAGCGGTAATCTCAACGGCGTTGACTTAAGCCGAACAATTTTGGGAGAAAACTTAACTGATTCAGCTGTTCCCTTCTCCCTCTTTCTTGATAATGTCAATTTATCAGGAATTCAACTGCGCGGTGCCAACCTCAACCAAGGAAGTTTTCGCGGTACGCAATGGCAATCTGCAGGTGAAGATCGCCGCTGGAACACTGCTGACGATCGCATTGCCGACTTGAGTGAAGCACAACTTAAAGCCGCGAACTTGACAGAAGCTAACCTCAGCCGCACCGCGATGCGCGGCGCAAATCTCACCCACGCAATTCTTAACCGCGCGAATCTTGTTGGCACAAACTTGATGGGTGCTAATCTCAGTAGTACGCAAATTGTTGGAGCTAACTTACAAGATGTCGTATTAGAAAACGCCAGTTTGACAGGTACTGATTTAGCCGCCGCAAATTTATCACGTGCGAATCTGCGCGCAGCGAGATTAGGTCGTGCAAGTGCTTTGGGTGCGCAACTACAATACGCTAATGCAACAGCCTCTGACTGGCGCGGCGCCGATCTATCCGGTGCAGATCTCAGTCACGCCAATTTGAAAGATGCTGACTTGAGTGATTCGCGATTGAGTGGCGTCAGTTTTCGCAGTGCCCAGCTGCAAAATACCAACTTGCGTAACGCAGATTTGAGAAAAGCAGATTTACGCGGCGCGCAGTTAGTTCAAACTGATATGCAAGGCGCAATTCTTTTTAAGTCGCCATCTCCCGATCAATTTATTCAAGCCCCTCCCGAAGCAATGCTTTCCGCGATTGTTGAGGGTGTTGATTTTAGCAATGCGAAGAATTTAGATGCAAAACAACTAGCGTATATTTGTACGCAGGGTGGTCGTCATCCCCGTTGTCCCTGAGAGAAGATTGGTGATGAGTGGCTAGTAGTAACTTTCCTGTATGGAAAGCCCTAGCCCTGATTAATGTGAGGAGTGGTGAATCATGCAACGTTTGAATTATCTTGCTGGAGTGGGTGCGATCGCACTGATCAACAGCGTGGCACAACCAGCGATCGCACAAGCAGCTTATGGTAGTTATGTTGGTGTTGGTCCTGCGGTAGGATTAAGTCGAGACGCTGACGGTGATGGTCGTCAACTTGGTGGTGCGATCGCGGTACGTTACAAAATTTTAGAAGCACCTTTTTCTTTACGGACCCAGGCATTTATTGGCGATAATACCGCTGTTGTTCCTACGGTTTCGTATGATGTTCCGCTAAGTTGGCAAACTGATGCCTATATTGGGGCTGGAATTGTTTTTACTAACGGAAATACACCTTCTCCGGTAGGAGATCGAGTCAGCTTTGCGCTACAACCAGGAATTGATTACGTTGTTCCTAATAGCAATACGGTTATATTTGGTAATGCAGTAATTGCGTTTGATGCTTTCCGTAATGGTGGTGGTAACGCGATATCCATTCAAGGCGGAGTTGGTTTGAGATTTCGATAACTCGCCGTTGTCTTTCCGCTTAAGTTCAGGATAATGGTAAGTGCTGCTCCTTACATACCCCTCAGGAGCAGTAAATCGTTATTAACGTGACAAGGACTACATCTAAAAAAGCTCAGTCCGATGCAGGTTTTCTCAAGTCTTACAACTTTAATTATCTCAAGTTCGCATCTCGGTTAATATAACAAACTTCAAACTCTATCGCTAAAACTTTAAGTTTAAATTACCTTCTCACACCAAACATTGACTTTATCAGAGCTTGAAGTATAAATCACAAAGCTCTGCTTAGCGCGAATGACAATCGTAGTATCTCATCGCGATTATCTCAATTTAGGTTGAATCTGAGAATCTTTAAGAAATTCAGTATTTTTATCGTTGAAATTATAGTCGTTAAGAAATATTTATTATATACAGTGCCACTACTCTCCCCATAACAATCATTATGAAAGCAAAAATATAAAGACTTAATACTATACAAAGTTAAAGCAAAATATTAGTTAACATATAAAATTTCAGACGTCAAGCATCATTTCTATATTGACTCGCAATTTGCTCAATTTAAATCTTATTAATTTATGTTGATAGCAACTCCTTTTAATAGAAATATTGCTAAATCAATAACCGCATGAATCTCAAGCAAAAATTAATTTGTGCTTTTTTAGGTGCTTCTTTCTTATTAGGAGCCACTAGTAGTATTTCTTTATTAAATAATCTAAGAGTTAGGTATAGTATCGACCAAGTTACACAAAGTTCATTAGAAGAGTTTGTCAGCTCAACTGAAGTTTCACTAGTATTGCAGCAAATACAAGCTAAATTGCGAGAGCTTTTAGAAAAGAAGCATCAAATTAGTTATCATATAGAAAAATCAGAAGCAAATCAAACTGAAATACAAACTTTAAAAAAAATAGTCTTACAAGATTTGGCAAAAGTTAGTAAGTACCTAGACTTAAGTGAACAGGCAACGCTCAATGGAATAGAACTTGCTGCGCTAGATGGACAAAAGCGTTTAAAAGAAGAAAAAGAATTAGAAGAGTTAAAGAAAATAGAATCTGTTTTTTTGATACATAAAACAAACATTATTCATTTGTTTAATCTAGTCAATCAAGATATTGAACTAGCTGCTGTTTTTTTTAAACAAGAACTAGAACCTCACTTTGAAACAAAGTTAATACCCTTAATTGTTGAATATAATCATGATGCGAGAGGAGAACTTTTAGCTGAAGTTCAACAGGTTGAAGGAGCAATTAATCGCGCAAATATCCTCATACTCTTATCAACTGCCTTAGCCTTTGCTTCTGCACTGGGCTTAGGCTCATTTATTTCGCGTTCAATTGCTAAGCCATTAATTAAGCTCACTCAAGCAGCAAATAGAGTAAGTGAAGGAGAAACTACTACAAGAGTAAATATTAAGAATCAAGACGAAATCGGAGTTTTAGCTACTGCTTTTAATCAAATGCTGGATGATTTGAATACAACAATGGTATCCAAATCTTATGTAGATAGCATTATTGAATTTATGGCTGATGCTTTGATTGTTTTAGATACAAACTTAGTTATTCTAAGAATTAATCCAGCTACAGCTAAAATTTTAGAAATTGCCCCTAATGAAATTATTGGAAAACAAATTACAACTTTGTTTTCTTCAGAAGAGAATTTAGATGAATTAAGCGCTGAGAAAATTGTCAGCAAAGGTAAGATAGAAATCTTTGAAACGTACTGGCTAACGAACACAGGCAATCGGAAACTTGTATCATTTTCAGCTACAGCCATGTATAATCAGCAAGGGAAATTTCAAGGGGTTGTTTGCGTAGCACAAGATATAACAGAGCGCAAGCAAAGTCAAGCAAGGCTTGCAAAGATTAACGAATGCTTTTTAAGTTTTGGTACAGATCCAACAGCAAACATTTATCGACTAACTACGCTTTGTGGTGAACTTTTAAAGGCAGTAAGTGCTAGATACTATCGGTTAGAAAAGGCAAAAGCATGTTTGGTAGGACAATGGCAAGCTTTGGAAGATAAGCTGGAGGGAAATACTTATGACAGTATTTTTTCTCAGTTAATTCAGCAATGCTGCGAAGATAGTTATAGCCGTCACACTCCACAAAGCTCACAGGACACCAACACAAATCTAAAGATATTGACGCATGAAGTCAAAACTTATATCTGTCAAGCGGTCAAATCTAAGGAGAAAATTATTGGTGCACTTTGTGCATATCAGCACAATCTAATTTTAAATGAAGCGGATAAAAAGATTATTGGGATTATTGCCGCAGCAATTGGAGTGGAAGAACAACGCCGAGAAATTCAGGAAGCTTTGCGTGAAAGCGAAGAACGGTATGCACTGGCTACGCGTGGTACTAACGACGGACTATGGGATTGGGATTTAAACACCAATGAAGTTTATTTTTCTCCGCGTTGGAAATCGATGTTGGGTTATCAAGAAAAAGAAGTTGGAAACTCGGTGGAAAGCTGGTTTAATTTAGTACATCCTCAAGATGTTGACCAACTAAAAGCGGCGATCGCATCGCATTTACAAGCACAAACACCGCAACTAGAAAAAGAATACCGAATTTTACACAAAGATGGTAATTATCGCTGGATGCTCAGTCGCGGATTAGCAGTGCGCGATCGCGATGGTAAACCTTATCGCCTTGCAGGTTCGCAAGCTGATATTACAGCAAGCAAAGCCGCAGAAACGGAATTGTTACATCAAGTATTCCACGATGCTTTAACCGGATTACCGAATCGCCTGTTATTCACCGAACAGTTAGAGCAAAGCATAGAACGTGCCCGACAGCAAGAACATTATTCGTTTGCGGTGTTATTTTTAGATCTTGACCGCTTTAAGGTGGTGAATGATAGTTTGGGTCATTTGATTGGCGATCAGTTATTGATTGCGATCGCGCGTCGCCTTAAAATGTGCGTGCGCCCTGAAGATACCGTTGCGCGTCTTGGCGGTGACGAGTTTACCATCTTACTAGAAAATATTCGCAAAGTAGAAGATGCTACGCAAATTGCCGAACGCATTCAAAACGCATTAGCTTTACCATTTAACTTTGAAGGACACGAAGTTTTTACCTCAGCAAGTATTGGCATTGCGTTTAGTACAACAGGTTATGAAAAACCCGAAGATTTATTACGAGATGCTGATACAACGATGTACCGTGCCAAAGGATTGGGTAAAGCACGATATGCCGTTTTTGATACAAGTATGCACGCGCAAGCAGTGGCACTCTTACAAATAGAAACGTACCTCCGCCGTGCAATCGAACGTCAAGAATTTCAGCTACATTATCAACCAATTGTCAATTTGGAAACGCGAGAGTTAGTTGGGTTTGAAGCACTGATCCGGCTTTGGCACCCAGAACAAGGATTTATTTCTCCAGGAGAGTTTATTCCGGTAGCAGAGGAGACTGGCTTAATTATTCAAATTGGCACTTGGGTACTGCGCGAAGCTTGTCGTCAAATGCATGAATGGCAGCAAAAATTTGCTACAGCGCGTAATTTAAAAATTAGCGTTAATATATCGCCTAAACAATTTCGCCAACTCGATTTAGTAACGCAAGTCAGGCAAATTTTGCAAGAAACAGGACTCAACGCCCGCGATTTAAAGCTGGAAATTACCGAAAGTACGCTTGTAGAAAATGCTGATTTAGTGGCTAGCATGTTGAGAGAAATGCAAGCATTAGGAATTGGTTTATCAATTGATGATTTTGGCACTGGGTACTCATCATTGAGCTATTTACACCGCTTTGCAATTGACACCTTAAAAATTGATAAATCCTTCATTAAGGACTTTAATACTGATTGGGAAAAAAGCAAAATTGTCAATACAGTGATTGCTCTAGCAGCAACGTTAGGCATTGATGTTATCGCCGAAGGAGTAGAGACTCCTGAACAAGCCAACCTCCTGCAAGAACTTAAATGTCAATTTGGGCAAGGCTTCTTATTTTCGCGTCCGCTTGATGCTCAAGCTACGGAAGCTTTAATTGCTGCCAAATTAGAATGTACGTGGGTGTAAAAAGTGCAAGGAAGTACAAGAAAGCTCTACACGATCTTCTGCTGCACTGCTTTGACTAACACTAGCTACTAGCACTAACTACCAATTTGGAGAACGTAAGGATTTATAAGTGCGATCTGCTTTGACTAACACTCACCACTCACTTTATAGTTTGTAACTCCTTTTTGACTCAAAGCAGCTGTTATTTACGTTAGAACGATACAATAATGAAGCTTGTATAGACCTGCTGGTAGCTCTCTAACTTAACTAATGTCTGTCGGAAAAAACTTGCTTTACGAAGGCAAAGCGAAAATCATTTACACAACTGATGAGCCAGAAATTTTACTGGCACATTACAAAGATGATGCTACAGCTTTTAATGCACAAAAGCGTGGCAAAATTGTCGGAAAAGGCGAGATTAACTGCAAAATCTCACAAGCACTATTTCAGTATTTAGAAGCGCGTGGTATTCGCACTCATTTCATCGATTGCCCAGCACCGAATCAGATGCGAGTGGTGCGAGTGAAAATCTTGCCTTTAGAAGTTGTTGTCAGGAACATTGCAGCTGGTAGTCTCTGTCAACAAACAGGGATACCACTCGGTACCGTTCTCAAACAGCCGTTAGTGGAGTTTTACTATAAAAACGATCAGCTGGGAGATCCGCTTTTAACGCGCGATCGCTTGCTACTGATGGAACTCGCAACTCCTGATGAGCTAGACCAATTACAGCAGCAAGCCTTGCAAATTAATCATCATCTCTCAGAATTTTTTGAAAGCTGCGGCATAACCTTGGTAGATTTCAAGCTAGAGTTTGGCTTGGATGCCCAAGGCACAATTCGATTAGCTGACGAAATCAGTCCTGACACTTGCCGTCTATGGAACTCCGCAGACAGCGATCCTAACAACCGCGTCATGGATAAAGACCGTTTCCGCCGCGATTTAGGAGATGTGGAAAATGCTTACCAGCAAGTTTTAGAACGAATTCAAACAAGAGGTCAGGGCTCAGAGGTCGGAGGTTAAGGGAACAGATAGATATGAGTGTAGAGTCGTGAGTTGAGTTATGAGTTATAAGTCGTAAAGTGTTGCGTGTTGAGAAGTCTTTGAAGTAAAAACTCAACACTTAAAATAATGCCATCCGGCACGCTACGCGAACGAAACTTTTTAGGATGCAAAACTCTTTGTAGAGAAACTAATCCCTGATAACAATACACATGGTGTGTGGAAGTGCTTAATAGGTTGAAGAAAATGCGCATATCCTCGTTTTGGGCAGCAACTGTTGCGATCGCTGCTCCGTTAAGCTTAACAGTTCCAGTTGCAGGACAAACGGTAGACCCATCAGTAGTAAAATCAGGGTCGGCTGAGCCACCGCAAATGGCACAAGAACCAATCCCAGTAACAGGTGTTGTGGTCGAAACAAAGACCGAACAACGACAACATAATTCGACACAGTTGCTCCTCGGACAAACGCCAGCAACTCCAACAACACCGAATCAAACAAACGAGCAAGTACCAAGCCCTGCACCGCAGCCACAACCATCGCCAGTCATTCCGTCGCCAACTCAGGGATTTCCAGCAACGCCACCGCAACAGCCAGTGCCTGTGACTCCGCCTCCAGGTGCAGGAGGAGCGCCACTAGATGAAACACCCGGTCAACTGCAAATACCGATTACTCCACAAGCACCATTAGATACACCTCCAGGTGAAGAAAGCGTGCCAGCACCCGCAACGCCGCCGCAACCAGCACCCTTACCTGAAGGAGTGCAACCGGAAGTCGCCCCACCATTGCCACAGCCAGAGGGACAACCAGAAACCACCCCACCAGATACGGAGCCACAAGTTCTTGTTTCAGAAGTTGTTGTGAGTGCGGAAACGGGAGTATTAGATCCTGAACTCGAAAATCAAGTTTATCAAGCGGTGCGCACAGTTCCAGGAAGAACAACAACACGCACGCAGTTACAAGAAGATATCAATGCAATTTTCGCAACAGGTTTCTTCTCCAACGTGCGTGCGGAACCGAGCGATACGCCTTTGGGAGTTCGCGTTACATTCATCGTTCAACCTAATCCAGTTTTACGCTCAGTGCAAATCCAGGCTAACCCAGGCACGAATGTTCCTTCGGTGTTGCCGCCTGATGTTGTCAACAATATTTTTCAGCCGCAGTACGGCAGAATCTTGAATTTGCGGCAGCTACAAGAAGGTATTCAGCAGTTAAATCGTTGGTATCAAGATAATGGCTATGTTTTGGCGCAAGTTGTGGCAGCACCACAAGTAACAGCCGATGGAGTTGTGACTTTAGAAGTTGCTGAAGGTGTTGTTGAAGATATTCAAGTCCGCTTCATTAGCGAAGGCGAAGCAACAGACGATGAAGGCAGACCAATACAAGGGCGGACGCGCGACTTTATCATTACCCGCGAATTAGCGCTGCAACCAGGACAAGTTTTTAACCGCACGGTAGTTCAACAAGACTTGCAACGCGTCTTTGGTTTAGGCTTGTTTGAAGATGTCAATGTTTCTTTAAACCCTGGTCAAGACCCGCGACAAGTTGTCGTCGTTGTCAACGTTGACGAGCGCAATAGCGGCTCGATCGCGGCTGGTGCCGGTTTTAGTTCGGCAAGTGGCTTGTTTGGGACAGTGAGTTACCAAGAGCAAAACCTAGGTGGTAACAACCAAAAAGTTGGCGCCGAATTACAAGTAGGACAACGAGAAGTATTGTTCGACGTCCGCTTTACCGACCCTTGGATTGCGGGAGATCCTTTCCGTACCTCGTATACAGTTAACGCCTTCCGTCGGCGTTCGATTTCCTTAGTGTTTGATAGCAGTGACGAGCAGTTTGAAGTTATTAATAACGATGGCGAACTTTTAGGCGATCGCCCGCGCGTATTACGCCTTGGTGGTGGCGTCACGTTTACGCGTCCTTTGTCACGAAATCCGTTAGAAAGAGCCGAATGGACCGCATCAGCTGGGTTGGAATACCAAAGAATTTCGATTCGCGATTCGGATGGAAACTTAAGACCAGAAGGACAAGTAGGACCGGATGGCGAACCAACGGATCTGAGTTTTTCGGGTACAGGAATTGACGACTTACTGACGTTGCAAGTTGGATTAGTCCGCGATCGCCGCAATAACGTATTGCGCCCGACAGATGGTTCGCTACTGCGGTTTGGCGTTGAGCAATCGGTTCCCATCGGTTCAGGAAGTATCTTCCTCAATCGCCTACGCGGCAGCTATAGTCAATACCTACCAGTAAACTTTACTAACTTCGCAGAAGGACCAGAAACGCTCGCGTTTAATATCCAAGCGGGAACTATTCTGGGCGATCTACCGCCTTATGAAGCTTTTGCTTTGGGAGGAGTGAATTCGGTTCGAGGTTTTAATGAAGGCGATTTGGGAACTGGTCGCAGCTTTGTCCAAGCAACTGCGGAGTATCGCTTCCCCATCTTTTCCGTTGTGGGCGGTGCGTTATTCGTTGATGTCGCCTCGGATTTAGGCACAGGCGAAAATGTACCTGGAAACCCAGCCGGACAACTCGATAAACCTGGTAGTGGTTTTGGCTATGGTATTGGTTTGCGCATTCAGTCTCCTCTAGGACCACTGCGGATTGACTACGGTATCAATAACGAAGGTGACAATCGCCTGCACTTTGGTATTGGAGAACGCTTCTAATGAAGAGTTAGGGGCAAAGGAGCGAGGGTAGGAAAAAGACAAAAACACAAGGAAGTATGATGAAGATGCAGCCAAGGACGAGTCAGACAACACCTAGTAGCCCTGAAGAACAATCCCCAGTATCATTGCAGCACACTTTAGCAGGTGAAATTCAGCAATCTGGAGTGGGGTTACACAGTGGTGAAAAAACTTCTGTGCGGCTATTGCCAGCACCTGTAGACGCCGGGCGTTATTTTGTCCGTGTTGATTTGCCCGAATCACCCGCGATCGCCGCAAAGGTGAGTTCTGTTACTCAAACTGTGCTGTCAACACAATTAGAACAAAATGAAGCAAAAATACGCACGGTAGAGCATCTCTTGGCTGCGCTAGCTGGTATGGGGGTAGACAACGTCCGCATCGAAATTAACGGAGCAGAAGTGCCATTACTCGACGGTTCCGCCGCATTGTGGGTAGAGGCGATCGCCCAAGTTGGTGTCGTCGCGCAAGACAAACCTCGCGTCACGCCTGCGGTGATTTCTGAACCAATTTGGGTACGCCATGATGATGCTTTTGTTGCCGCAATCCCTGCATCTGAAATCCGTTTTACGTACGGAATTGATTTTGACTTACCTGCAATTGGCAATCAATGGTATAGCTGGTCGCCGGGCAATCGAATTGCGGCTTATCCATCAACTGCTAGCTTTGCGAGTGAAATAGCTCCGGCTCGAACTTTTGGCTTAGCTCATCAGATTGATTTTTTACAACAACAAGGTTTAATTAAGGGAGGCAGTCTAGATAATGCGCTAGTTTGTACTCAAGAAGGATGGCTCAATCCACCTTTGAGATTTGCAAATGAACCTGTACGTCATAAAATTTTAGACTTAATAGGAGATTTGAGCTTATTGGGCAACTTACCACTAGCTCATTTCGTGGCTTACAAAGCAAGCCATAATTTGCACGTTCAACTTGCGCAACAAATCGTAGCTTCTAGACGGTAGTATTTATACTAAAATCCCACTCACCCTCAAGCACTTCCATGTCAACTCTGACTCGCACTAATTCTTCTGAACCACATAATACGGTAGCAGCAAGCCAGGCAATTTTTACAGCGGAAGATATTCAACAGTTGTTACCACATCGTTATCCATTTGCACTTGTCGATCGCATCATCGAGTACGTTCCTGGAGAACGTGCTGTTGGTATCAAAAATGTGACATTTAATGAGCCGCAGTTTCAGGGTCATTTTCCAGGACGCTCAATTATGCCAGGCGTGTTTATTGTTGAAGCGATGGCGCAAGTCGGTGGCGTTGTGCTGACACAACTACCCGAAGTCGAAGGCGGCTTGTTTATGTTTGCGGGAATTGACAAAGTGCGATTCCGCCGTCAAGTCGTTCCTGGCGACCAACTCGTGATGAGTGCGGAACTGTTATGCGTCAAGCGGCGTCGTTTCGGTAAAATGCAAGCTCGTGCTGAAGTAGACGGTCAACTGGCTGCTGAAGGCGAATTGATGTTTTCCTTGGTGGATTAAAGGAGGCTAGTGGAAACAGGTAGTGGCTACTTAGTGATATCCCTAGCCCCTAACCCTTGAACCCTAGTATCCTTTCGGAGACACACTCTTGAAAACACTGATTCATCCCACTGCTGTAATTCATCCTGGTGCAGAACTGCACCCTTCGGTACAAGTTGGTCCCTACGCAGTTATTGGCGAGCACGTTAAAGTTGGTTCAGACACGATCGTCGGCGCGCACGTTGTCTTGGATGGACCAACTGAAATTGGCGCAGGCAATCACATTTTCCCAGGCGCCGCGATCGGCTTAGAACCGCAGGATCTCAAGTACAAAGGTGCAGTTTCGTACGTCAAAATCGGTGACAACAACCGCATCCGCGAGTACGTGACGATTAACCGCGCCACAGGTGCGGGTGAAGCCACAATCATTGGTAATAATAATTTACTGATGGCGTACGTGCATGTGGCGCACAATTGTGTTATAGGTGACTCGGTAGTGATTGCGAATGCCGTGGCAATGGCAGGTCACGTTCACATTGAATCGCGCGCCACGATTGGTGGAGTTCTGGGAATTCATCAATTTGTTCATATTGGCAGGCTGGCAATGGTGGGCGGTATGAGCCGCATTGACCGCGACGTACCGCCTTATATGTTAGTCGAAGGTAATCCTGCTAGAGTGCGATCGCTCAATCTGATCGGACTCAAACGGGCAGGTATTAGCGAACTCGACGATGGAAAAGTCTTTCAAACGCTCAAAAAAGCTTTCCGCACGTTATATCGCTCTGGTTTAACGCTCAATCAAGCGTTAGAAAAATTAGACTTATTGCAAGACAACGAACACCTGCAACACCTGCGCCAATTTTTACAACTTTCGCAAATGTCAGGACGCCGAGGGTTGATTCCTGGTCGCACTCTCGACACAAGGAGTGATGAATGAGCAGTCAGGTGCGACGCATATTCATCAGTACAGGAGAAGTTGCCGGAGATTTACAAGGTGCGTTGTTAATCGCAGCATTACAGCGTCAAGCGGCGCGTTTAGGCTGGGAACTTGAGGTCGTCGCATTAGGTGGCGAGAAAATGGCGGCGGCGGGAGCAAGAATACTCGGAGATACCAGCAGTATTGGTTCGGTAGGAATTTTAGAAGCGATACCGTTCATTTTGCCCACGCTAAAATTGCAAAAACGCGCGATTGCTTACCTCCAGCAGTATCCTCCTGATGTCGTTGTTTTAATTGACTATGCTGGACCAAATTTAAAAATTGGCAAATACCTCCGGCAACAGATGCCAAACGTACCAATTGCTTACTACATAGCTCCACAAGCATGGGTTTGGGCAATTAGTTCTCAAAATACGCAACAAATTATCAACATTACCGACAAATTACTGGCAATTTTTCCAGAAGAAGCACGTTATTTTCGACAGCAAAAAGCAAATGTCACTTGGATAGGTCATCCTTTAGTCGATCGGATGCAAAATGCCCCTAGTCGCGATGCAGCGCGTGCCGCGTTAGGAATTTCTCCAGAACAAACTGCGATCGCACTCTTACCAGCTTCGCGCCGTCAGGAAATTAAATATCTTCTACCCGTGATGTTGCAAGCGGCGAAAACGCTGCAAGAAAAATTACCGCAAGTGCATTTCTGGATTCCATTATCGTTAGAAATTTATCGCCAACCAATCGAACAAGCGATCGCGCGTTATGGCTTGCAAGCTACGGTGCGCTCGAGTCAAACTTTAGAAATCTTAGCAGCAGCCGATCTAGCCATTACCAAATCGGGAACGGTTAATCTGGAAATTGCGCTATTGGATGTACCGCAAGTTGTGATTTATCGCGTTAGTCCCATTACGGCGTGGATTGCGCGGCATATTCTCAAGTTTTCCATTCCCTTTATGTCGCCGCCAAATTTGGTGGAAATGAAATCAATTGTGCCAGAATTACTGCAAGAGCAAGCAACACCAGAAAATATTGTCCAAAATGCTTTAGATATGTTGCTTAACCCTAGCCGTCGTCAACAAATTTTGGCAGACTATCAACAAATGCGACGCGCGTTAGGTGAAGTGGGAGTCTGCGATCGCGCAGCTCAGGAAATTCTTCAAATGTTACTGCAATATTGAGTCAACTCTCTTTTAACTCTGAACCGTAGGTCTAGCACGAACATCCCCTGACCTCTGACCTTTGATCTCTGTCCCCCTACTATACCGATGGTTCGAGCCAGCAAGCAACAATTCCTCACTACAAAAACTCGTCCGGTCGCCGTTGATTTATTCGCGGGTGCGGGAGGATTCTCTCTGGGAATTGAACAAGCTGGGTTTGATGTATTAGTAGCGGTAGAACGCGATCCGATTCATGCGTGTACTTACGCGTTTAATTTTCCGCTGACACGGGTTTTAGCCGCAGATGTCAGCCAAATTAGCGGTAATGATATTCGAGAAGCAGCAACGTGTGCGGCTCAAAGTTGGGATGGGCGAATCGATTTAGTTTTTGGCGGTCCGCCGTGTCAAGGTTTCTCGATCGTAGGTAAGCGATCGCTGGATGACGAACGCAACAATCTAGTATTTCACTTTCATCGCTTGGTGACAGAATTAAACCCTAGCTATTTTGTGATGGAAAATGTTCCAGGAATGGCAATCGGGCAGTATAAACTTTGGTGCGCGCAACTCAAAACGCAGTTCGAACAAGCCGGATATCAAGTGCAAGTGCAAATTCTCAATGCCGCAGATTTTGGCGTTCCGCAGCGCCGACGACGATTGTTTTTTCTGGGTTCTCAGCAGGGAGTGACACCTGTGAGTTTACCCAATCCAAACAATACATTTGTCACAGTCAAAGACGCGATCGCGGATCTTCCTGATATCGAGGAATTTCCCGAATTGTTGTTTACCGACGAAGTTTTGTTAAGCGATCGCCAATTTTGGGAATTGCAACAAAAAGCTAGCGATTACGTTAAGTTGCTGCGCGGTGAAATCTCGTCAACGGACTTTTCTTATCGGCGATTGTGGAATCCGCAGTTATTAACAAGTTCAATGCGAACGCAGCATACCGCTAATAGTATCGAACGCTTTGCCGCTATGTTACCGAATCAACGCGAGTCGATCAGCCATTTACGTCGCTTAGACCTCAACGGATTGAGCCACACTTTATGCGCGGGTACAGGGGCAGAACGCGGTAGTTATACTTCTCCACGTCCGATTCATCCAACGCGATCGCGAGTGATTTCGGTGCGCGAAGCCGCACGACTACACTCTTTTCCTGACTGGTTTCGCTTTCATCAAACGAAATGGCACGGTTTTCGGCAAGTTGGGAATGCAGTACCGCCACTTTTAGCGCACGCAATCGGACGGCAAGTTGTTGCCGCTTTACAAATTAACTCGATGGTGCCCGCAGCATTATTGAATCTAGGTAACACGCAGTTACTACGATTGAGAAGTACCGAGGCAACGTCATATTGGATGGGCAAAAATAGCATTATCAGTTAATTCTCCCTCTGCTTCCTCTACGACCTATTTGTAGATTTAAAACGAAACAGTATTGTCCCTAGGCTGCTTTGGACGCACAGAGAATGTTAAAACCGTTTCATCAACGCCTTTAAGTTCCAGGGGGCTAAATTTAATAATTTCATCATCATCTAAATAATCGGCGACAGCAGCAGAAACTAAAATTTGCCCAGGTGCAGCGGCTTGTTGCAATCGCGCCGCAATGTTGACACTCGGACCAATTGCTGTGTAATCAGCGCGTTCCGTACTCCCAAACATCCCGACAACTGCTGTACCTTGATGAATACCGCAGCGAAACTGAATTAGGTGACTTTGGTTTTTCCCTAAAATTCCTTGATCGTGCCAGCGTTGGTTGAGTCGAGATAAAGCGTGATGCATTGCGCGGGCGGTGGCGATCGCGCGGCGGACTTGTTCGTTGGGCATCATATCTTCGGGCGCGCCAAAGATAGCTAACAGTGCATCGCCCATAAATTTATCTACAGTGCCACCGTTATCAAATACGGCGCGGATCATTGTTTCTAGGTATTCGTTTAATAACTCGGCGACACGGCGCGATCGCAGTGTGTTCGCAAGTTGCGTAAACCCGACAATATCGCTAAACAAAATCGTAATTAACCGCGGTTCTGGGCGTAAATCAAGTGCTAGATCGCCTGTTGCCGCTTTTTTTACCATCTCTGGTGGCAAAAAACGTTTGAGTACAGACTCGGTGAGGTAAGTATTTAACTCTACAACGCGGCGCTCATTTTCTTTTAACGCTAGTAAGTTGCGCGCTTCGGCAAGGAGTTCGCGATCGTTGAAGGGTTTTGCTAGATACGCATCTGCGCCGCTTTCGGTTCCTGTAATTCGAGTTTCTTCGTCAGTTTTTGCGGTGAGGAGAACAATGGGGATTCCTTTAAGTTTCTCGTCGTTGCGAATCTGCCAGATCATTTCTAAACCCGATAGATGCGGCATCATTAAGTCAGTGATAATCAAATCGGGAAGAACGCTGTAGGCTAAATGCAATCCTTCAATACCATTACGTGCCGTATAAACTTGGTAACCACCTTGTTGTGTCAAAATTGTCGCAACGTAAGTTCTCAAATCGAGATTGTCATCAACAACCAGAATAGAGGCTGGTTGCTGGCGACGCGGTACTAGGGTATGAGGAAGGAACGGCGTTCGCTCTTCTTTTAGACGCGGATCGTTTTTAACTGTGCTTTCTGCTGCGACAATCTCTAAATCGGCTAACTCTACCGCCGCACTTCGCAGTTGAACTTGCGTCGGAACTTCTAAAATTTGGTCGAGTGGCAAGTGTCCTTTGCCAATGGGGAGCCAGACCGTAAATTTACTGCCTTTTTCGTAGACTGATTCTACAGAAATTTGACCGGCGTGTAGTTCGATTAATTCTTTCGCTAGCGCAAGTCCTAAGCCACTTCCTTCATACGAGCGGTTGACCGCAGCTTCGGCTTGATGGAAGCGTTTGAATAAGTGCGGAATTTGTTCTTTGGCAATTCCAATTCCAGTGTCTTCAACCTGGATTAAACAGTGATCTCCTGCGGTTTCGACGCGAATCGTAATTTTACCTCCAGGAGGAGTAAACTTCATTGCGTTTGATAGAAGATTGTATACAACTTTATCAAATTTTTCTGTATCCAAATATACTAAAGGACAGGGATTGAACTCAGTAATTAGTTCGAGTTCTTTTTTTTCACAATAGGGACGAAACGATTCAACGATTTGACTGACAAACTCGAGTAAATCGCAAGGGCGAAAACTCGGCTGCATTCTTCCAGCATCAAGCCGTTGCAGATCGAGCAGTTGATTGACTAATCGCAAAAGACGGCGAGAATTGCGTAAAGCGATCGCCGCTTGTTCGTGGGGTAAGTCCTGTTTTTGATTGACCGCCGATTCGAGCGGTGCGAGCATTAATGTCAGGGGAGTGCGAAACTCGTGCGAGATGTTTTGAAAAAAGTGCGTTTTTTGCCGGTCTAATTCGAGTAAGCGATCGGCTAATGCACAACTTTTTTGATAAAGTCGCGATTGTTGTACCGCGATCGCGGCTTGCGCAGCTACGGCTTGCGCTAGTTCAATTTCTTCGTTTTGCCAGTGACGTGGTTTGTAAAATGAGCGTAAGGTAATACTACCGATACTTGTATTATCTGCAAGCAGGGGCACAACCAATAAAGCCCGCGCGGCTGGCGAGGAAAGCGGTAAATCGAGTCCGCGCATTTCTGGTTGTTGGTTGAGATCGTTGATGACAACAGGTTGTTGGGTGCGGAGCAAAAGTTGTAAAACAGGGTTTCCAGCGATTGGCGATCGCGATTGTGGTAGTTGTTGCGGGCTTAAGAAAGATGCGGGTTCGGTGCGGTTGTATAAACCAACGCATTGGACAAATTCGTCTTCTTCAGTCCATAAAGATAAAGCACAGCCGTCTACGTGTAAAGCTTGCCCGAGTTGTTGCGTAATTGCAGCAAAGATGTCTTGCGGGTCAAGACTCGAACGAATCGCGGCGGTAATTTTGTTAATGAGGGCTTCGCGTTGCGCAAGTGCTGAAATGCGATCGTAGGCGCGGGCTTGCGATAAAGCTAGGGCGGCTTGGTCTGCGACGATGGTCACTAGCTCGATTTCGTCGTCTTGCCATTGTCGTGGCTGACAACATTGATGAATCGCCATGATTGCCATGAGTTCTTGCTGGCAGATGAGCGGCACAATTAAGCTAGAAGCAATATTGGCTTGTTGGTATGCGATCGCGTTTTGCAGCCGCGTGTTAGTACTGACATCATGGATAACTTGCAATTCCCGCGTTTCCCATAGAGTTTGTTCTAAAGTCCAACGTTTTCCCTGACAAACAGCACTATCCTCAGCTTGATAAACAAACGATTTTTCAAGAGCACGATTATCTTGATAAGGACGAAGAATACAGTAGCTAACTTCCAGCATTTGACCAACTGCATTCACAATCGTTTGTAAGATTTGCTGCGAGTCTAAAGCGCTGCGAATTGTGTTCGTAATTGCATTGAGTCGTGACTGGCGCTCAAGTGTTGAATACAGTGCTTGCGTTCGTAATTTGAGAATGCGATGCGTATCGATCGCTTGGCGTACAGCAGTTGGTATTTCTCCTAAGCAAGATTTAGGAAGGCATTTGAATACTTTACCCGTACAAACTGCCTCTGCTAAGTTTGGCGTATCAGTATCATCGGTTAAAACGAGCCACATCAGATAAGGATACTTTGTGACTTCGTCGGCAATTCGATTGTTTAAGGAAGTCACGCCATTGGATATCAAGACTGCTATAGTTTCGCTTTGTAAGACAGTCTGTGCGACTCTTTCCGAATCTGCAATCAGCACCTCATAGTCTTGCTTCAGAAGACAGCACAACGCCTCAAGTTCTGACTGTCGATCCAAGATGAGAATTTTGAATTGATTGCACTTGCACGATTCCATAAACCGCATGCCATATTTTTTTAGCGGTTATCCATCCACAGGCTGTTGACCAGAAATCATAGGAGCGATCGCTGTGAGTTCTAGTTCTGGATGATCCTCCTGAAGTTGTTGACAATTCCACTCATTGCGGAATAGTAACACAGGACGTCCCCAACTGTCTTTTACAGTCACAGTGTTAAACAAGCGCCCTACCTTGGCTAAAGCTTCCCAACCGTTGACTACCCAACGCGCAACCGTGTACGGTAGCAACTCTAGCTGTGTTTCAACGCCGTACTCTTGCTGTAGGCGAAATTGAACGACTTCAAATTGTAGCTGTCCAACGGCGGCGAGAATCGGATCGCGTTTTGACTCATCTGCTGAGTACATAATTTGGATTGCACCTTCTTCGCGAATTTCCGAAACACCTTTGTGAAATTGCTTAAATTTTGAAGGGTTGGGGTTGCGCAGCGTCGCAAATAATTCTGGTGAAAAACAAGGAATACCTTCGTACTCGATTTTTTGACCTGTATAGATCGTATCGCCAATCGCAAATACACCAGGATTGTTCAAACCAATAACATCACCAGGAAACGCAGTATCTATTGATTCGCGATCTTGGGCAAACAATTTCTGTGGACGTGACAGTCGAATGGTTTTGCCAGTACGCGCGTGATTGACGGTCATATCCTTTTCAAACTTCCCTGTACACACGCGGACAAACGCAACGCGATCGCGATGTTTTGGGTCCATATTTGCTTGCAGTTTAAACACAAATCCCGTAAATTCTGGATATGTTGGCGCAATTTCTCCGGCTGTACTCTTACGGCTACCAGGTTTGAGCGCGTATTCGAGGAAAAAATTGAGAAAAAGATCGACACCAAAGTTTGTCATCGCGCTACCAAAAAATACGGGTGTCATTTTGCCTTGGTGAACTAAATCTTGGTCGAGTTCGGCTCCTAGTTCGTCTAAAAGTTCGAGTTCGTCTTTGAGTTGATAGTATAAATCTTGCTCTAAAAGTTCTTCTATTTTGGGGTCGCCAACGTCGATAACTGTATCGACTGCTTCGCGACTACCGTGTTCGACGCGCGAGTACAAATGAATTTGCTGCTGATTGCGGTCAAAAACTCCTTTGAAGCGATCGCCCATCCCAATGGGCCAGTTTATCGCATAGGTTTGTAGTCCTAACTCTTGTTCAATTTCGTCTAGAAGTTCGAGAGGCTCTCTCCCTGGACGATCGAGCTTGTTGATAAATGTAAAAATTGGAAGTTGGCGCATTTTACAAACTTCAAACAACTTCCTTGTTTGCGGTTCTAAACCTTTTGCCGCATCAATCAGCATCACCGCATTATCAGCAGCTGCCAGCGTGCGGTATGTGTCTTCGCTAAAATCTTGGTGTCCTGGTGTATCCAGCAGGTTGATTTGACAATTTTTATATTCAAACTGCAAGACGGTTGAGGTAATTGAAATTCCTCGCTGTTGCTCCATTGCCATCCAGTCTGATGTTGCTTTCCGCTGTGCGCGTCGTGCTTTTACCGAGCCTGCTTCGTGAATTGCTCCACCGTAAAGTAATAGTTTTTCTGTTAGTGTTGTTTTTCCTGCGTCTGGGTGAGAAATAATTGCAAAGTTACGCCGACGTTCTACCTCTGCGTGCAATTCAGGCTGAAGGTCAATAGATGTCATGAATGCTATGCTAATGTTGTTATGAGAATTATGGTTTTTGGTCTTCGATAATTATACAAAATTATTTGGAGCAAAGTCTTGATTTATCTGGCTGTGCGATAGTATTCTTGTTGGCGTTGTAAGATTTCTTTTTAAGAACCACAAAGGGCGCTAAGAGTACAAAGGAAATAGTTAGCGATGAAATCGCATGATTTTTTGAAGAGTGTTTTAGAGTTTTTGAGATTGCGCTTACTCTTAGTTACCAAGCATTTTTTAAATTATAGAATCATCTTTTTTAAGATATACTTTCCCGCAAGTTAAATACTCATCAAATATCAAACTATTAAAACAGTGTCAAAAAATAATACAGTAGCTGGTTAAAGAAACGAAAATATAACTAAAGATAGTATCCTTGCGAGTTTATACTTTTGTATAGTAATTAGTAAGAATTGAGGAAATGTAATGTACGACTCAGATCAACGGAAAATTCTTTCGGTACTCTGCCACGGATCAATTTTTTTTAGTACAACGTTAGTGGCGATAGGAATTCCAATAGCTGCATTATTTTTATCTTCAGATCCTGTGGTAAAAGATAATGCTAAAGAAGCTATTAATTTTCATTTTAATGTATGGTTGTATGGCATCATTATTGCAATTCTAGCTTTTGTGACCTTGGGCGCACTAGGGTTAATTCTAGGACCCATTTTATTTCTGTTCCACTGGGGACTGCCAATTTTAGGAATTGTACAAATCCTGAATAATCCCGATCAAGTTTATCGCTATCCTTTTATTTTTCGAGTATTTTAAGCAAGTAGAGTGCTTCGCCTCGCGTGGTATATAGCTTGGGCGATCGCACTCTTATGCTGTCGCTTCCAGACAAGGCTTATTTGAATTTTCCTAAACTCTTAGCGGATTTTACTAGCACCAAAGTGAAGTTCTAGCTATCGTCACTTCTACAGAGGTGTTGCATGGCTACGGACTATGTTGTCTTCATTCATGGTGTGAATACTCGCGAGGAACGCGAAGTCAAAACTTACGCAGATAAGTTGATTGAGGGAATTGATCGCGAAGTCGCCAGTCATTTACCGAGTCTCGCGCGCAAATATATTTCTCTTTACTGGGGTGATGCGAATAAGCCAGAAGAAGACAAGTTATTAAAGAGATTACAGCAATCACCAACGTGGAAAAAAATGTGGTTTCGCAAGTTCCGCGAACAGCAACTGATGCAGTTTGTTGGCGATGCAGCACTTTATATTAGCCGTCATGTTGGTTCTAAAGTCGTCATCGCGATCGCACAGCAACTAAGGGAAGCACTTCCTACTCATCCAGCACCAGGCGATCGCATGCATTTAGTTGCACATAGTTGGGGTACTGTGATTTTGTTTGACGTCTTGTTTGCAGCGCGTTGGGATAATCCCGACTTACCTGCGTACGAAAGTGTTCGGAAAATTCGTCAAGGGATTTTTGGCGTTAAGCCCGAACCCCTGCATGGAATTCGGCTTTCGAGTATCCATACTATGGGTTCGCCAATTGCTTTTTTTAACTTAATCAATGTCGTTTCTGGGGAAGAGCAAGCTAAACAAATCGCTACCCACGATATTACCCCACAACTAGAAGCATTATTAGAGCAACTTTATCAAGCACGCGGACAAAAACCATTACCCTGGCGCAATTTCATTCATCCAGGCGATCCCGTAGCCTATCCACTCGCAACAATCATGCCTGATTTAGTCGATGGCAAGCAACAATTCTTAGATATTCAAGACATGGTGACTAGCAATGCAGATTTGTCAGATTTTTTAGTGCAACTCATTAGCAACTCGTTTTTAGCAGTACTACATGGCGGTGATGCGCACGGTAGCTATTGGGAAAGTCGCGATGTTGTTAAAGCAATTACTGAAGTCATTTTACGAGAAACCCACCCGCTTGCTGCTTAAATCATTGACTATTGCATTGATTGCAAAATATCGGCTTCTTACCAAAGGTTTAAGTTAATGCGATCGCCCGCCCAAACACGGGCATTTGGTTACATGGAGGACATTTGAGTAAAACTCGGATAGTTTATGCAAGTCAAATCTCAAAATTGAGGTTTTTTCTGAGCTATATAGAGGCTATTTGTAGTATTATACTTGCAAGTGTTTTTAATAATGGAAATATGAGTTGTTTTAAAAAAAATGTACAGATTTCCACTATGAAGAAAATCTTATCATTTATTGAGCCAAATTTCAAGTATTCGACTTCTTATACTCAGGAAATATATCTTAATTTATCAGAATCACTATTTTGAGGAAACTGGGCAACTGAGCGTACTATACTGCAAAAAATAAGCTACTCGATTCGAGTTTAATTGTTTAGACAAACGTCATGTTTCCCATTCATCGCCCTCGTCGCTTGAGAACGCATCCGCAGCTACGTCGGATGGTACGCGAAACTGTTTTAACAACTAGCGATTTAATTTATCCCTTATTTGCTGTGCCTGGTGAAGGTATTGCCAAAGAAGTAAAGTCGATGCCTGGTGTTTACCAGTTATCAGTGGATAAGATTGTCGAAGAAGCCAAGGAAGTTTATGATTTAGGCATTCCTGGGATTATTTTATTTGGTATTCCTGAAGATAAAGATACCGATGCAACTGGCGCATGGCACGATTGCGGAATTGTGCAAAAAGCTGCGACTGCTGTAAAAGAAGCTGTTCCAGACTTGATTGTGATTGCAGATACATGTTTGTGCGAGTACACGGTGCACGGGCATTGTGGTTATTTAGAAGTCGGCGATTTAACAGGCAGAGTCTTAAACGATCCGACACTAGAATTATTAAAGAAAACGGCAGTATCTCAAGCCAAAGCTGGTGCAGATATTATTGCGCCTTCTGGAATGATGGATGGCTTTGTACAGGCAATACGCGGTGCATTGGATGATGCAGGATATCAAGATACACCGATATTGTCTTACGCAGCAAAGTATGCTTCGGCATACTATGGTCCTTTTCGCGATGCGGCGGAATCAGCGCCCCAATTTGGCGATCGCCGAACTTATCAAATGGACCCTGGGAATGCGCGGGAAGCTTTAAAAGAAATTGCGCTGGATATTGCTGAAGGTGCAGATATGCTGATGGTAAAACCCGCACTAGCATACATGGATATTATTTGGCGCGTCAAGGAAGCAAGTAACTTACCCGTTGCAGCGTATAACGTCTCTGGCGAGTATTCCATGATGAAAGCCGCAGCGCTTAATGGCTGGATTGACGAGCAGCGCGTCGTTTTAGAAACATTAACGAGCTTTAAACGTGCTGGTACAGATTTAATTCTGACCTACCACGCTAAAGACGCAGCGCGGTGGCTGCAGTCATTATAGGCAGCGTACTTTTTATTGATAAGACGCAAAGCAAAATCCCTACGAAGTGGTAGGGACTTGCTATTCTCATTACACGTTTACCGAGTAAGTGATTTCTTTAGCTAGCAGCTTCTACGGGTTGTTGTTGAGATACGTTACCTGGGATTGGTTGTTTTTTAGTGGCTGTATCTACAGGAGCCAATTCGATATGGTTCAACAGCGTTGTCACAAAAGCAAACAGTAGGAAAGGCAGTGAGAGTAAGATAATTAGCCCTACAGTAGCAAGAGCATAAATTGGACGTCTAGCGCCCATGAGCGCCATAGCAGTAGCTAAACTTACGGTAATCGTAATCAGCCAAACGATGATTTGACCGTAGATATCACCAAAGGTCAAAGTACAGACAAAGCGATATTTTTGGATGTTATTCATCATAATCTTCTGCTAGGTAGTTTTAAAGTTCTAGATTAAAGCCCTGACTGTGTTGTAGATGATTTTTAAAGGTTTTTGACAGGTTTGCAACAGGACTTTACAAAACGAGGGAGTTGGTAAAAGTTAGCGGCGCTCTGCCAGAGAGGCAGGGGCGTTTCGTTATCGCGTACTGTAAAAACTGCAAAAATACATGATAGGGAGCAACGTAACTTGAGTGCTGGTAATGAGCTAATAGGTATCGGATAATCGGGGAAAATCTCTATTATCTATTACCCATTAGCGAATTAAGACATAATTTACTACTAAAAACTTGACTAATTCAATATGTGAATGCGACCAATGGAAGAATTAATGACACTTAAACAACTGCTTCACGAGGGCAAAGTGACTGAGGCTCTGGAGTTAGTTGAAGAACTTGAAGAAATGAGTAAATCTGATAAATTGAATAAAATCTTTAGCTATGGAATTATACTATTATTACATTTAATCAAGCAAGCGGTTGAAAATCGCACTACCCGTTCGTGGGAACTTTCAATTCGTAATGCTATTAAGCAGATTCAACGGACTAATCAGCGACACAAAGCAAAAGGAACTTACCTTACAGAAGACGAATTAATTGAAACATTACAGGATGCTTATGGACTGGCATTAGAAAAAGCTGCAATTGAAGCTCTTGAAGGGATATATGAAAAAGAGGAACTCGACAAAATGGTTAGTCGAGAACAAATAATAACAAGGGCAATGAAATTACTAAAAGAAGAGTGATTATTTCAGCGAAAATTCATCAAATTTTACAACTTTTGAATTAGGTTCGCGCGTATCAAATGCGTAGCTACTAATCAAACCACTGGCTGTATCGAAAATACTAAAAACTGTAATATCGTTACTTGCAATGTAAGGAGTGGGGTGACCATTTTCATCCGAGAAAGGTGCAATTGTTGGCATGACTGGTTCTCGCCCGTTAGGATCTCCGATGGCTGCGTAGTTTTCTTGATAACCCTCAGGGATAGGACGTTTATTTTCGCCGACGTGCGCGCCGTAGGAATTACCGACATTGGACGTTTCTAGATAGTGCGTTCCATCAGGACTCACAAAGCGATTCCACAGATGCGAATGACCATAAAATACAAGTTGCACGTTTGCTGCTTCTAGTAAAGGAACAACATCGCGGATAAGATAATCAGCATCTTGGGGATATTCGTAGCGTATTGCTTTAATCGTGCCATCGTTGTGGCGTTCAATAATTTGCACGGGATCGGTGTAGGCAGGGACAACGTTTCCTCCAAGCGAGTGTGGAGGATGATGCAACATCACAATTTTGAATTTGGCTTGTTGAAACTCTGGGCTACAAAGTTCTTGCTGTAACCACGTATATTGAGGACTACCAGGCGCGATCGCTTCAAAAATATGCTGTCCATAACCCCAATTTTCAGGTTGATTTAAATCGGCTTCGCGTTCGCGGTATTTACCTTTAAACTTGCCATCAAGATGAGGATAGCGCCAAGCATTCGTGGCGTAGAGTACGATTAAGCGAACGTCACCAAAGCTAAGCGCATAGTAGGTTTTTCCGCCTGAATTACTTTTGGGGAGAGTGAAGATTTCTTCGTAGGTGTCGGTATTAAATGAATGATCCTTAATAGTGCGATCGCTTGCATTTTGCAATCTTGCTTTAGCGATTGCGCGGGGAACTGCATCGTCAAACTCACCATCTAAACTGTCGCTACGCGCATACCGCCCCATTACCTCATGATTGCCAATCGCAGAAAATAGTGGCGCGTGTTGAATGATTTCTCCGCCTCTATAAGTCGTTTTTGTATTATTCTTGGTTAACTCATAGTTACCACGCCCTTGGAGACAAGGAAAAAAAGCACAACCTCGACTGTCATCAAACCATTCAGAAGCGCGATCGGGGACGTTTACCATGTCACCGGCGAAAAATACTGCGTCTACTCGCCCAACAGTTTCAACGACTTTCTGCAAATTTGCCGCCGTCATTGGTTTAAGTTGATGATCGGAAGTTAAAAGAATTTTGAGTGGCGTTCCTGGCTTTGGTATGGGTGCAAGAGTAAATTCGCGACTAGAGACGGTTTTTCCCTCCTCTGTTGTGCTAGTCACCTGATACGGAAGGCGATCGCCCTCCTTTAAATCGCGCACAACGGCTTCGTGTCGCCAAATATCGCGTGGTGTTGGTTGTTGATATTGATTTTTAGCGTGAGAATCTCGATCTTCGCGCGTGCGGCTGAGTTTTGTCGTTGTGGCGATCGCGCTTTGTTCTAAATTTTTACCATAAAAAACTTGATGTTCAGTTCCCGCAAACTCGGTAAACCAAACAACATTAACTGTCGTTGCGGTTGGTAATTGCAAAAAGGGATCGCTTAATAGTTGTGGCGCAGAATTCATAATTGGTTGTTCAGATGAGCGCACCTCTAATAGATTAGAGCAGATCAGCACAAGCAGCACCGCTAGGATAACATTGCGACCCAGACGCTGTAAGTAACCTTTGGCTTTGAACATACTGTTTTTTCGTCCACTCTAGCTAAGTTATGATGCTGCCACTTTCTATTTCAGTGAAGAAGACCATGTGAGAGTGAGGTCGGTTTTCTCGCTATGATTTTCCCACCCTCCGCAGTAAATCTAGAGACACAATTGTAAATAGAGTTATAGTTTTTGAGGTGAGCTATGTTTCCTTTTTGGGGTAGTAGCTGCTACGGTGGCGAACCTGTGTCGCGTAAAAGCTTGTTAGAACGCAGGCTGCGGTTTCTTAAGTGGATGCGAGATGACTTAGAAACCAAATTAGCTGGTATCAATGCGGCGATTGGGAAAGTGGAACAGCAGCTAGGTGAAGATGAAACGGCGCAAGCTTGAAGTTAAAGTAGCTGTACTCAACTTCCTAAGTAAATAGCCTTCCTGTCCCAGTGGCTTGACTGGGACTTTTTTCTATGCCTATGCGGTCATCGAAAATAATGCTTGCTTCAATGCTGATGTTGATAGCGGCTAAAACTTGGACCATACGTCGCGAGTAAGTTTTCTGGAGAAAGCGCAATTTCTGGAGTTCCAGTACAAACGAGAGTTTGATTAAGACAAATGACGCGATCGCAGTGCCGACTAACCATATCAATATCATGGGAAACTTGCAGTACTGTCCAGCCTTCTTCTTGCTGAAGTTCGTGGAGTAAATTATAAAAATCTGCTGCGCCTTGCATATCCACACCCGCAAACGCTTCATCTAAAACGAGGAGTTTTCGGGGTATGACCAAGCAATAAGCAAGTAACACCCGCTTCAACTCTCCACCGCTGAGCGTACCGATTGCTTGATTGCGTAAATGATAAACTCCAACGCGCCGTAAAGCTTGAGCGATCGCTGCTTTTTTTTCTGATTGTTCAGCGCTCCACCAAAAAGGACTTTTCGCCTTTTTTACCCAACCTAAACCGACTAATTCGCTTACCGATAGCGGAAAAGTGCGGTCAAAGATAAAGTTTTGCGGTACATACCCTAACAAGTGGCGCAAGTGTCCTAGGCGTTCCAGGGGACGATCGAAAATTTCTACCTTACCAGCCGAGTGGGGAATTAAATTTAAAATAGCTTGCACTAAAGTACTTTTCCCCGCCCCGTTAGGACCAACAATAGCAGTATTTGTCCCCGGTAATAACTCAAAAGAGACATCACGCACCGCACAATAGTTATGTCGGTAAACAGTCAGGTTTTCAACTTTTAAAATTGGGTGTGAATTAAGAATACGCGATGTCATTTTAGTTTACTGACATGCCGACTCGATAGTTTGTAGATTCTCACTCATTGCTGTGAAGTAATGCTGTGGATCTGTAGGTCCTGCTTCTAAGGGGTCAATGGGATATATTGGGATATCCAAATCTTGAGACAGACTTTTCAGTAAATTGTTATCAACTCCAGGTTCAGAAAATATTGCTTGTGCATCATACTTTTTGACAGCATTCACAGCTCTTTGGATATCTCCTGGCGATGGTTGATCTTCAGGAATTTGGACAACTGCAACTTGCTGTAATTGGTAGCGATTTGCTAAGTAGGGATAAGCATCGTGAAATGTGATAAACGTACAATTTGGATAATTTTGCAGCGTTTGTTGAAATTGATTGTGTGTCTGCTCTAGCTGTTGAATATAAGCAGCTGCATTTGCTTGATAAGCATCTTTATTTGCTGGATCGGCGGCAATGAGACCATCTCGAATATTTTCGACTTGTCGTTTAGCTAACACAGGATCGAGCCATACGTGTGGATTTCCATCTGCATGGTCGTGACTGTGACTGTGACCGTGACTGTGACTGTGACCGTGTTCGCTTACCGATTCTACTGGAGAAATTTCGCCCAGAGGTTCAATGCCACTAGAGGAATCGACGATCTTTAAATCTGGATTGCCAGCGTTTTGAATGGTTCCTTCCAAAAAGTCTTCCATTCCTAAGCCATTTTTCACCAAGACATTTGCTGTTGCGATCGCTTGTACGTCTGCAGGTGTTGCTTGATAGTCATGGACTTCGCTACCTGGCGGTACTAGAATGTCTACTTGCGCCCGATCTCCTGCGACTGCCCGCGTAAACCAGTACATCGGCAAAAACGTCGCGACAACGCGAATTTGTTCAGACTGCGGTGCAGGAGATTCTTGTGCTTGTTGTGCTTGGGTTTCTTGCGTCGCTGGATTACAACCTGAAGCTGTTGATAATAGTAAAAGTGCAATCAGCGACAAGACATTACGCTTGTGACGATGTTGTTGTAGCTTCTGGCGAATCACCATCTCTCCTAATTCTTTTGCTAAGGGTAATAACCACTACTTGTGAATATGGATATTATTCTCATAAAAATGAGAATGAATCTTATTCTAACAAGGATTGAGAAGTGTTTTCCCTTGCAGCAAGGGTCAATCAAGTTAAGACATTCTTAAAACCTCACGTAGGTTTGCGCTACAGTGCGTCCTCTGACTCCAGTCTTTACAAAAGTAATTGTCATCTGCTATCAAATCGAGGAAACTTGTATTCTAAGTGGGTGTGAGGAAAAACAAAATGCAGCAAAAATCGAAGCGCTTGCGATGTCATTCTGTTGTTTCGGGGGTGATGCTAGCAGCGAGTACAAGTGCGATCGCATTTGTCAGCAATCCAGTATTAGCGCAAGAACCCACCGAATTTAACTCGAATGCGCTATCACAAGTAACATCAGTTTCGCAGTTGTCTGACGTCCAACCGACAGACTGGGCATTTCAAGCGCTACAATCGTTAGTCGAACGTTACGGTTGTATTGCGGGTTATCCTGATGGTACGTATCGCGGCAATCGCGCGTTGACAAGATACGAATTTGCCGCCGGTTTGAATGCGTGTCTTGACCGCGTGAATGAGTTAATCGCAACAGCCACAGCCAATCAGGTGACGCGCGAAGATTTAGCCACCCTCCAAAGACTACAAGAAGAATTTGCCGCTGAAGTAGCAACGCTGCGCGGTCGAACTGATGCTTTAGAAGCCACTGTCGCTGAACTAGAAGCGAATCAATTCTCAACAACAACACAACTCACAGGCGAAGTCATTGTCGGCGCAGCCGGAATTATTTCTGGACAAGACGCTGACGGAAATGACCTTGATGAGTCGATTATTCTCGGACAGCGAACGCGCCTTGAATTTAATACGAGTTTTACTGGTAGCGATCAACTGTATACACTCATCTCAACAGGCAATTTTCCTGGCTTTTCTGAGGTGACGGGAATAACCGAGGGCGAATTAGCGTTTACCCAAGATGAAGCAAATAACGTTGGACTCGAATCGCTTTTATATAGCTTTCCTCTAGGCGAAACGACAGAAGTTGTTTTAGGCTTTACAGGTGGTGCTTTCTACGACTATACCGACACTTTGAACGTCCTGGACGGTGATGGTGGTTCTGGGGCGCTGTCGGCGTTTGGTACGCGTAACCCAATTTATAACCTTGGTGACGGCGCAGGCGTAGGAATTCGCCAACAACTCGGCAATAATTTGGAACTCAGCTTAGGATATTTAGCCACCGATGCGAGTAGCCCTCTCGACGGTAGCGGTTTATTTAATGGACCTTATGCAGGTATCGCCCAGTTAGTTTTAAGACCGAGCGATCGCTTTAATATTGGTTTAACTTATATTAACTCCTACAATGCTAGCGATACAGGTGCGGGTAGTAGCCGCGCGTCATTTGCACGCTTTGATGACGCTTTCTTCGAGAATTTGAATTTAGAACCCGTCGAGATTCCCACTGTCAGTAACTCCTACGGCGTGCAGCTTTCGTGGCAAATCAGTAATAACTTTGTGATTGGGGGCTGGGCTGGTTACACCAATACACGCTTACTTTCCACCTTAGGCGGACTCCTCGAACGTGGCGACAGCGACATCTTTAACTATGCAGTGACTCTAGCCTTTCCTGACTTGGGTCGCGAAGGAAATTTACTCGGTATTATCGTCGGTATGGAACCACGGTTAACTAGTACTGGTGTGGCACTCAACCCAGTTGCGGCGGCGGATTTGATTGCGGCTAATCCTGGTTTAGTTCTTCCAGACTTAGGTACTGATGAAGATCTGTCGTTGCACATCGAAGCGTTTTATCAGCTACAACTCACTGACAATTTGGCAATTACTCCAGGCGTGATTTGGATTACTGCACCTGATTTCAACAATGCTAATCAGGATATCGTAATCGGTGCGATCCGCACGACTTTCTCATTCTAGATTTATCTAGAATACAAAACGACCAGCCTACCACAGCTGGTCTAATTAAATTTATTTGCGTTGTTTCTCAATTCGAGGAAACCCAAACTACGCGTTCCCAAGGCAATAGCGGGTTAAAAACCTGATAAACTTTCCTCGTCTTCTATAAAGACATTGTAACAGGAAACACAGATTTTTTTATCAAAATTTACAGTTTCTTGACATAACTCCTCCGAGAGATAGATGCTAGGTTGTAAATTTCTCAAGAAACTGTAAAGCTCAGTTTAACAAGGGAGCAACGGTAAAGTGTTGGGGATCAAGGGTTATTAGCAGGGAAGCAGAGGAAGAATACTATTTTCTCCATACAACTCACCCCTCACCCCTTTGAAGATAAGCTGCCGCGTCTTGCGGTTGTCCCCACAAAATGCGTTCGTTTTTGTAGAGTGCGATTCCTGGTTTTGCGCCTTTGGGTTTGTAGACGTATTTGGGTTCAGTGTAAACTACTGGCACTTGCTCACTTTGGCGCGAACGGCTGTAGTAAGCTGCAAAATTTGCTGTAAACTGTAAATCAGCAGTTTCTGGTACTGCGCCAGGATCGAGGCGGAGTAAAACATGGCTACCAGGAATTTCTTGCGCGTGAAACCATAAATCGTAATCTCCCGCAAGGCGAAACGTCAAGTAGTCATTTTGCCGATTGTTACGACCAATGAGCAATTCAAAACCACTCGGAGTACGATAGCGATGAAAGTTTGTGCTAGCAGTATTCGGATCGCTACGACGCGTGTATTCTGAATCTTCGAGATAGCGTTGTTGAATTAATTCTTCGCGAATTTCTTTGAGGGCTTCTAGATCGGCATTGGTGTGGTAATTTTCGATTTGGGCGATCGCCGCTTCGATTTGCTGCAAATACTCAATTTCTGCATTAACTTCCGCTAGTAATGGTTCAACCGCACCGCGCGCGCGTTTGAGTTTACCACTACGTTTATACAGGCTTTGAGCGTTTTGCACCGCGTTTTTTTCAGGTTCTAAAGCAATCGTCACAGGTGCGCCTGTCTCAAAATCCGCGAGGGTAATCTTTGTCATCCCTGGTTCCCAAGCTTGGAGATGCGCCATTAATAAGTCAGCTTGTTGTTTGTATTCATCCGCCCGATCCGATTGTTGCAGGCGATTGCTAAAGTTATTCGCTTTCGTTTGCAACTTCTCTAACAAATTTTTTAATTTCTGACTTAGCTGTTGGCGTAACTGCTGAAATTCTTGCTGATTAAGAACGGCAGTGTAGTATTGATTGAGTAAATCTTGAATGTTTTTGACCGGCTGAATCATCTCCCAACCGAGTACGGTGTATCCATTCGCTGTCCAACCTGGTTGAAAGTGCGATTTTTCTATAGCTTCTAACCATTCTTGCCAACGTTGAAATAATTTTTCCCAATCCGACGGTGTTAACGTTTCAGTTGATTGTTCTGGAGCGAGATTTGCCATGCGGATCATTGATTCAACTAACGCTGGACTTAAGCCACGATAGCTTTTAATCAAACAACGTTTTAAAGCACCAGGGACTAAACTAACTTTTGCTTGCCAACGTTGTTGTGATTCTTGCAAGCTAGGAGTATCGTTTGTAAGACTTGGTGGAAATTCATAAGGTTGTCCAGTTTGTACAGGGCGGATGCTCGACTGTTGCGGGCTGACTTGCTGCGCCGCAGTGATAATCTCTCGATTAGCATCGGTGAGAATTACATTACTGTGTTTCCCCATAATTTCTACATAAAGGTGAAATAAGGGGTTTTCACCAGGACGACGGGCAAATTGCAAATCAAGAACGCGTTCCCAAGGCGCGACCGCTGCGATACCGATCAAAGCTAAACCACTGAGTTGATGTAAGATTTGTTGGCTAAAAGTAAACGTATCCGGCTTGCGCGGTGGTGGATCGCCAATACAAATCCGCGCTGCTTGCGGATGCCATGAAATATCTAGCCAGCCTCGCTGTTTGAGCGTACGCAATCCTAGCGAGATCCAAAAGCGATCGCGTTGATAAACCTGTTCCACCCGCGCCGGTAGCCAATTCGCGCGGATATCGCTGGCAGCAGCCGTTAGTGTTGTAAAATCAACAGATTGCAAAACGAATTAACGAATATCAATAATTTGTAACTTTTGCTCTATCTTTTGAGCGATTTCCAAAGGTAGAAAAGTGGAAAAAGTCAGAACATACACCCCAAAAAGCTGATTTTTCGGTGAATTTTGCCTTGTAAGTCAAAATTTTTGTGGATACCATGAAAGTTAGGTTCCTAATTGCTTCTCACACGGCGCTTGGCGTTAGTTTGTCATGGACATTCAGCTAATCAACATCGGATTTGGCAATATCGTATCTGCCAACCGAGTGGTTGCCATAGTCAGTCCAGAGTCTGCCCCCATTAAGCGTATCATTAGCGATGCTAAGGATCGCAACCAGTTGATTGACGCCACCTATGGTCGTCGCACTCGGGCTGTCATTATTACCGATTCTAGTCACGTGATTCTCTCGGCAATTCAACCGGAAACGGTGGCGAATCGTTTTGTTGTGAATCGCGAGCATAGTTCGGAATAGACTGCTCAATTGCTAGAAATCAGCGGTACGATGGGAAATATAGCAACGGTCAACATGGTTAGGAAATTATTAAAGTTTTGAGTTTTGAATTTTGACTGAAAAAACTTCTTAGCTCAATACTCAACTTTGAGAACTCATAACTCTTCTACCCTTGACCTTTGACCTCTGACCTCTGCTATGGTTGCTTTTCCTCGTTGGTATTTAATTTAATTTAGGATGACGCCAGTTTTATCACTTCAGGATTCAGCTACACCAACAAATTGCCTCCCCGAAGGCAAACTGATTGTCTTGACTGGTCCTAGCGGAGTTGGTAAGGGTACGCTAGTACGAGCGTTGCTCGAGCGTCATCCTGAATTATATTTTTCCGTTTCTGTTACTACCCGCGCTCCCCGTCCAGGCGAAATTCACGGCAAACAATACTATTTTGTCAGCCGCAGCGAATTTCAACAAATGATTGAACAAAACAAACTGCTGGAATGGGCTGAGTTTGCGGGTAACTATTACGGTACTCCCCGCGATACTGTTCTCGAACAAATCGCCAAAGGTAAGTGCGTTCTGTTAGAAATTGAACTCGAAGGCGCACGCCAAATTCGTCAGTCTTATCCTGAGGCGAAGCGGATTTTTATTATGCCTCCATCTTTAGCAGAACTCGAAAACCGCTTACGTCGTCGCGGTCAAGATTCTGCTGATGCGATCGCGCGTCGTCTGCAACGCGCTCAAGAGGAAATTAGTGCCGCGCATGAATTTGACGTTCAAATCGTCAATGACGATCTTGACAAAGCTGTAGATGCGATCGCCTCTACAGTATTTAGCTTTTGTGGTAACTCCAGTTGTTAGACAATCCAAATTCTGCAGCGTGCGCGACGCAATAAAAAACAAAAAGGCACAAAGTCCCCCAAAATTTTCCTTTGCGCCTTTATCAGTCTTTAATGAATGAGCAGAATGCAGTGTTACTTGAAAATGTTTTGAATTAACTCGATATTAGCAAGGATGAAGTAGGCAACAACAGCACCACCAACACCACCAATTAAGAAGCCACTCGCAAAAGTGTTCCAACCTTCAGTAGTGTCAAAAGTATCAGGAGGATTTGGCACAGTCACCGTAGCTACTGGTTTTGGTGGATCGGTTGCGGCATACAGCGATACCGCTAGAGTTGAAATGACAACCATACCTAAAGTTGCCAGCAATCCAGCAATATTCGCGACGTCAGTATCGCGTAATGGACCCAACTTAGCAAAAGGACCAAGCAGCCAATAGCCATGCGCCATTCCTACTTCTAGCCCGCGTCGTAACGGAGTGATCCCTGGGCGATATGCTGGCAGGTTATTGATAAACCACTTAACTAAAGAAGAGTTATTAATTGGCGTTTCCAGATTACCAATTTGAGGATCTCGTCTGGAAGGATAAACAACTTCCTGATTTCGCGGATCGCTAGGACGATTTTTAGATGCATCTATTGCTTGCGCCATATTTATGTCAGATCTCAATAAGGTAGTGGCACTATTTTATGGGAATAAACGACCTTAGTTTTCATACTTTGGTCTTAAATTTAGAAAAATTAATTAAGCAATGATGAGTCAAAAAAATGACAAAGACTCGCTCGAAACGAGCAAGCGCTATACCATTTTCATGTAAAGATATAGCGCCTTGGCAACTGAAAAGTGAATTCTTTAAAAAGCAACTCAGAATCTACAGGCAATAGATAGAGTTTTAGACTTTAAAAAGTAGTGTTCGTCTCGTAAGTCTTGTAAAAACTTTTTTGAAGAGACAAACACTTTGATATTAGCCATACTAATTTATGGCAGCGGGTGGAAAAGAAGATCGGGATACAGATAATTAAAGACAATTAACAGAACCGCAGTAAAACTTAGCCAGGCAAAAAGTAATACTGGTCCTAAAGAAAGATAGCGTAGCAAATAATTTTGGTTGTCGCCTTTCTTTTGCATGAACTCAGTCTCCAAAAACAAATTAATTCAAATCAAACTAGCGTGGAGAAACTGGAATTTCGTCATCTTTAGCAACTAATTCCCCAGAAAGCAATTCTTTAACAGCTGCGAGTGGCCAAGTGAAGCCAGATAGCATGAGTGGCAGCGCTGTTGGTACGTCAATAATGACTTCTCGCAGTTCTGTATTGTCGCGCTTCTTAATTTCTTGGAGATAGGCACGTCCTACCCAGCCAATCCAACCAGCAATATAGAGAAAAAGAATGCTAGGAATCAGGAAGTCACCCGCATGATTGAGACGACCATCTACAATTAAGTGAGGTAAACCCTCTGGACCGCATAATTCTTGCGCATAACGCTCAAAGCGCTTTTGACCTGAATTAGGATCGGCAGTCGTATTTCGGGCAGAAGCAGCTCTTTGAATAAATTCTGGAGATTCACTACAAGGCACAAGCCCTGCACCAACGGCTAACGCCTGCGGCGCAAAACTAAACCATAAACTGATGACAAGGACTAGAGCAAACAATCGTCGCATGGAATTGTTTCCCTTTATTACAAAACCTAAATTTTGTTGTACGATAAACAGCTTGAACAAGCGTTCGCAAGCTCATATGGAAGCAATCATACTCTTGCGTGTGAACCTAGTAAAGTTTGCGGTGAATAAAGTTTAAGCTACTTAATATAGTCGGATAAATTCGCTTGTCACTATTTAGATATTGATTCGTACTTAAAATGCCCGTTTCAGAATTATGTCAACTGTTTTAGCGATAGAAACTAGCTGCGACGAAACAGCAGTTGCGATTGTTAAAAATCGTCAAGTTTATAGTAGTATTATTAACTCACAAATTGCGATTCACCGCCAATATGGTGGAGTTGTTCCAGAAGTCGCTTCGCGCCAGCATTTAGAGATTATTAATCATGGAATTGAGCTGGCTTTGACGCAGGCAAATCTCGCGTGGCAAGACATCGATGGCATTGCTGCGACTTGTGCACCAGGGCTTGTCGGAGCTTTATTAGTAGGAGTCACTGCCGCAAAAACGCTAGCGATCGTGCAGCAAAAACCATTTATCGGCGTGCATCACCTCGAAGGTCACATTTACGCAAATTATTTGAGCGAACCGAGTTTAGAGCCGCCATTTTTGAGTTTGCTCGTTTCTGGCGGTCATACGAGCTTAATTTATGTCAAAGATTGTGGCGCGTACGAGACTTTAGGCGAAACCCGCGATGATGCAGCAGGAGAAGCTTTTGATAAAGTAGCGCGATTACTCAAACTCGGTTATCCTGGCGGTCCAGTCATAGATAAACTAGCGCAATCAGGCAACGCGCAAGCTTTTGCTTTACCGGAAGGCAACGTTTCGCAACCAAATGGCGGGTATCATCCGTATGATTCCAGCTTTAGTGGGTTAAAAACTGCTGTTTTGCGGCTAGTACAGCAACTCGAAAAAGAAACACAACTACCAGTCGAAGACGTCGCCGCCAGTTTTCAAGCGAGTGTTGCGCGATCGCTCACCAAACGCGCGATCGCCTGTGCGCGAGATTACGGTCTGAACACCATAGCTGTTGGTGGTGGCGTTGCGGCAAATAGCGGTTTAAGACATCATCTAACAACTGCGGCGAGGGAGCACAACTTGCGCGTTTTATTTCCTCCACTCAAATTTTGCACCGATAATGCAGCGATGATTGGTTGCGCAGCGGCAGATCACCTCGACCGCGGTCACACTTCCCCGCTCGCGCTTGGCGTTCAATCTCGCTTAGCGCTGACTGATGTGATGCAGTTATATCAACAGAGAAACTAAGAGCGGGTCGCTAGTGACTTGTGGGATAGGAGAGAAATAACCCACTTCCTTGCCTACTCTCTGCGTTCCTTAACTGTAGCTGTGCTGCGCTAAAAGCAGGCGAATTTGATTAGCAACAGTTTGCGGGTGTTCGATCATTGCTAAATGTCCGCAATGAGGAATTTCTAGGACATTATTGCCACAAGCTTCAAATAGCGGATGAAAGCTTGCTAAATGCCGGACATACTTAGGTTCCATTATTTGATCTTTGTCGCCCGTAATAAAATACACGGGTTGCTGAAGTTGAGAGACAATTTTTGGCAAAAGATTTATTTCCGTTTCAGTTGTCGAATCCAAAAGAGTTCCCAAGGCAGCTTCCGGATGGGCAACAACAAAATCAATCAGCCGCTGACGCCCCCAAGCAGGTGCGATCGCCTGCGCCACGTTAGCGCGTGTAAAGAGTAAATCTAGCAGTGGTAAATAGCACAACCAACGCGGACGATATTTAATTAATCTTGAGCCCCAGCTACGAAACTGCTCAAAAGCCTCTTTGAGATAAATACCGCCGCCCGCATTAATACAGATAACTCCCTTAACGCGGTCAGGCATTTGCTCGGCTGCCCACAACGCAATACTACCACCCAACGAATGACCAATGAGCCAAGTACTTGTAATATTGAGTTTTTCTAAGAGAATCATTAAATCTTGCGCATAAGCAGCAGCAGTGTAGCGCGATGCAGAATGTTGTTGAACCGCCGCAGCGCCTACCGAAGCAGGAACCAAACTCGAAACATTCTTTGAGGATGGCAACTCGCGGTTTCCTTGACTCAATTGAGACTGACCAAAACCACGCAGATCGTAGGCAAGACACTGGAAGTCTGGAGACAACTGTTTGATAATAGGCTGCCAGTATCCACGGCTTAATAGCCAACCGTGGATAAAGACTAAAGCATGAGCACCTGCAGTGGGAGTCGTTAGCTCGTAGGCGTGGGGGACTCCTAGAATTTCAATGGTTGCCATGCTTATATCCTATCCTGAACGTTCCTCACTCAACTTGAGATTTCGATAAAAAAGAGTTGTCGATTTGATATAGCTTTCCTAATTTTTCACAAACTTAGCGATGAAAGGATGTTGCGCGCGAAACCTCTCCTAAACTGAATTCAGCTTTTTAGTGAAAAATGCTACATTTGGGAATAGCTAGTTTGTGACACAATACATGGATTCTGCTGAACTCGCTTAGGCACACTTGTATTCACCAGTAATCGCGCTGAATGAATGAATTTGAGAGTACCACACAAGTGAGTTAACACAATAAATCGTAAAGTGTCAGACTAGTTTATGCACTCGTAATCATAATTTATCTACCCGAACCACGCTGGCATGGGTTTTTGGAAAAGCTGGTTTAGCGGTTCTGAGTTAACCGCAGGCACCAAAACGACCGTAAATGAGGAGTACGCAATTGAAATGGCAAATGGCTCCTCTTCAAGTAGCGATCGCCTAGAAAAATCAGGCGAAGGCGATCGCATAGTTTTTAGTAGCGAACGTGAAATTGACTTGTACGAACTAGAAGAACTATGTGACGCGGTAGGTTGGTCGCGTCGTCCGTTGCGCAAGGTAAAAAAAGCCATACAGCATAGTTTCTTGGTTGCGTCAATGTGGGAAGTTCGCGGAACTCAACGAAGACTCATCGGTTTTGCGCGGGCGACTTCAGACCATGCCTTTAATGCAACGATATGGGACGTTGTTGTACACCCTTCCTTTCAAGGTAAAGGTTTGGGTAAGGCATTAATGAAATACATGATTAAAAAACTGAGAAGTGAAGACATCAGCAATATCACATTATTTGCCGACCCTCATGTTGTGGATTTTTACCGAGGTTTAGGTTTCATGTCCGATCCTGAGGGTATCAAAGGCATGTTTTGGTATCCCAACTAGCCAAGACGAAATTAACTCAGAGTTTTCTTTTCTGCGACACACTTTGCTATGCTATACTAGCAACGATGCAATTTAAAGCAACGGGATGTAGCGCAGCTTGGTAGCGCGCCTGCTTTGGGAGCAGGATGTCGCAGGTTCAAATCCTGTCATCCCGATAGTTAAACAGGGAAATCACTCATTTATTCAATGTTCGCGTGCCATCAGCGCAATAGCAACCGTGATAGTTATTAGAAAAGTTAATATTAACGCCTGAAATAGTCGTAGTCAGCAAATTATCAAATATCAATTGCCAATTAAAAATAAAAGCAATCGACGATAAACCTTACAATAGCTTGGTGCGGAACGATCTCACTGTATATAACGTCAGGCTTGGTTGTTATCAGTTAATTACTGACAACGCCAGCAAAGTGCTTGCCAAAGCGCTAACATAACAAAAATTACAACAGCGCGTTTACAAATTAGATACTTTGTCATACTCTAGTGGGCTATTGATGCCAGGAGCAGTTATGAAATCAATTTTTCGTTGGGGCGCAACTGTAGGAATATTAGGCAGCGCCGTTATGAGTTCTGCCCTCATAGGTAATCTACGAGCGCTGGCTTTGCCACAAGAGCAAATTATCCAAAAATTAGGGTCTGTCCCCGTATTCACTATCACCGATAGCAAGGGCGCTCCTTTAGTTGCCACACCGCCGCCAAACGCACAAAATCAACAAAATCAAAGTCCTGTCGCAGGCGTTTTTATTAGTCAAAAAGACGCGCAAGCGTTTGTCAATAATCTGAAGAAAACAAATCCACAGCTAGGAAATTCAGTACAAGTTGTTCCTGTACCACTAGGAGAAGTGTACAGGCTGGAACAAGCCAACGCCAACAAGCCAAATTCTTTAGATATTGCCTACATCCCAGCAAAACAGCAATACGATGCTGCCTTAAATCTCTTACGGCAAAGTGGTAACTCAGAATTACGTAGAGCTTGCGAACAAAATAAACGCAGGCTAGAAGACTGCGTAGGAACGCCGCTATTCGTCGCGCGAGCCGGACAAGAAAAAGGCTACCTGACGATGAAAGTTAACCGTCCGCAAGCCAACAACCAGCAGGCAGAAGTTGAAGTCATTCCTTTCTACTTCAACAAAGAAGAATTACAGAGAATGCTCGAGCGCTTCAAAAAGCAGCAACCTGAGTTAGCTTCTACCGTTGATATCCAAGTTCTCAATTTAGAAGGAATGTTAGAAATTTTAAGAACTCGCAACGACGAAGGCGTACAACAAATCGTGCTGGTTCCGCCGCAAGAGTCAATTCAGTACGTGCGATCGCTGCAACAATCTGCCGCCGGTCAACAAGCACAGCCACAGCAGCGCCCAGCACCACAACAAGCCGCGCCGCAGCGCCCAGCCCGCTAATACATGAACGATCAGTTGCTACTAACATCTGGTTTAGCACTTTGGCAATGGCGTAGTGCTGCTCAACGAGCAGCGCTTTCTGCTCATATCCCTGTAACCGAAGTAGACTGGTTACTACAAGAAGTCGCTGGATTAGACCGCCTTTCACTGCGCTTAGGCTCGTTCAAAAACTTGCCAGAAATTCAACTACAAATACCACTGAGCGACTTAGACCGCTTATGGCAACGACGCATTCACGATCGCCTACCGGTGCAGTACATTGCAGGGGCAACACCTTGGCGACAGTTTAAGTTAGCAGTTTCTCCAGCCGTACTCATTCCTCGTCCTGAAACGGAGTGTTTAATTGATTTAGCAGTAAGTGCAGCCCAAAAAAGTCACGAGCATCATGAGTTAGGGCACTGGGCAGACTTAGGAACGGGTAGCGGCGCGATCGCAATCGGACTTGCCCAAGCAATGCCGCAGGCGACAATTCACGCGGTTGATTGCAGCGCAGCAGCCTTAGCCATCGCACGCCAAAACGCCCAAGCCCTTGGTTTTACTCACCGAATTCAGTTTTATCAAGGCTCGTGGTGGGAACCTTTAGCGTTTCTCAAAGGTCAACTCAGCGGTATAGTGTCCAATCCACCCTACATTCCGAGCGAACTTGTACCACAGCTACAACCAGAAGTCGCACTTCACGAACCGTGGTTAGCACTCGATGGCGGTGCCGACGGTTTAGACTGCATTCGTCATCTTATAGGCACATCAGCAGCTTACTTAAAACCTGGTGGGATTTGGTTGATTGAAATGATGGCAGGGCAAGCCGAAATGGTTGCCGCACTGTTGCAAAGTCACGGCAGCTACGGCAACATTGAAATTCATAAGGATCTTGCAGGCATTGAACGCTTTGCTTTAGCCTATCGCAACAACGAGGCGTGATGTAGGAGTGTGAATGCGTGAAGTGTTGAGTTATACAAGTTTTTCTTAACTCGACACTTTCGACTCATAGCTCTCCTGACCCCCGCCCCCTAACCCCTGACCTCTAAATACTATGCCCTTAGTTTCTCTTGACGAACTGATTGCTGGAGTACGTTCTGGTTGTGTTGTCAGCTTTCCGACAGATACCGTACCCGCGCTGGCGGCGTTACCAGAAAAAGCAGATTTAATTTTTGCACTTAAGCAACGCAGTCAAGATAAACCGTTGATTCTTATGGGTGCAAAAGCAAGCGACCTTTGGGATTTTGTTGCCGGAAACGATCGCGCGCTCTGGCAGGAAGTTGCCAAGTTATACTGGCCTGGAGCTTTAACGCTTGTATTGCCTGCGTCATCACGCGTGCCTCAACAGATGAATCCTAGCGATCCGAGTACGATTGGATTGCGAGTGCCAGATTGTGCGATCGCGCAAAGTATTCTAGAACAAACTGGTCCCTTGGCGACAACAAGTGCTAATTTATCTGGTCAGCCGCCACTACGCACGATGACAGAAATTGCCCAACAGTTTCCCGATGTCCTGACATTACAATTGCAAGAGACAATAGCAAATATCGGCGTTCCTTCGACTGTCGCGAAATGGACAGGTCAAGGCTGGGAAATTTTGCGCCAAGGCTCAGTCAAGTTAGAATTTTAAATTTGTACGTAACACGAATGACAAGCTGGATGAATTGGGTATATCTAGCATTTGGGCTAGGGTTAGGGCTGGGAAGTCGCCGTATTGCACAAGTATTTGGTAAAGATAAATTAGCTAAAACGCCTTTACACTCTACGTCATCTGTACCCAACATCGATACCCAAACGGTATCAAAAAAATTACGACAAACACAAATAGCGTATCAGTTAGTATGCGAACTCAGTCAGTTCAAAGCTGGATTTTTGGTACGCACCGCACACGAACTGCGATCGCCACTCAATAGCTTAATCGGATTACATCAGTTAATTCTGTCTGATTTGTGTGACAATCCAGCCGAAGAGCGTGAATTTGTTGCCCAAGCGCATCAACTAGCGTTGAAACTAGTAAAATTGCTCGATGAAATTCTCGATGTCGCCCGCATAGAAAATAGCAGTAACGAATTAGAAATTCAGCCCTTACAATTAACCGCCATTATTGAGGAAATCGCACATCTGACGCAGACTGTAGCAGCCAACCGCAGTATCAAAATACAAGTATCGCCTGCCGATCCAGAAGTTTATATTTTGGCAGATCCGCACTGGTTACGCGCGGTACTTTTAAACTTGGTAGATATTTGCATTCCCAAGATGGAAGCCGGTAGCATTACGATATCATCACAAACCTCATTCGATACCGAGGCGGTTGACATTTTTTTTGATGTACCACTACCAATAGACACTTGGTCTGAACCATTAGACGCAATGCAGTTCGAGCAACAGCTTAGTGCTGCGGCGGTAGATAATAAAGTGCTTTCCGCCGGATTCAAACTTTTATTGAATCAAACCGTGTTAGAACTGATGCAAGCCAAGTTGAGCTTTTTACCGATTCCATCTGATGCTGATGTCGCTCAGAATACTCGCATTCAAGTAACTATCCCGTTGGTGATTCCTGAAGTTGAATTTCTTGAGTAAGAAAACCTAGTTTTGGCTGGTTGTAGAGTACCATCGTCGTGCTTGAGTTGCACTCAAAACCAATACGTTCGTAGAAGCTTTGCTGATGCGTTGTCATTAAGTAAACACGCTCCACGCGGTTCATGTGTGGATGACTTAAAACACTTTCAACCAGCTTGCGCCCAAGCCCAGCACCTCGATAATCAGGGTGAATGACTACATCCCAAATCGTTGCACGGTAAACACCATCCGATGTTGCTCTGGCAAAACCAATCAATTTCTTGCCATCCCAGACACTAATAACAGGTTTACTGTTAACGATGGCTAGCTGCAAATCTTCAAGACTGCGATCTTGCGCCCAAAAAGCCGCTACCTGAAACAAGTCGTGTAGTTGATCGAGATCCACAGGGGATTGGCAGTGACCATCTGCCGCCACCGAACTATCGCAGAATTGAATATGGCTGTAGTCCATAGTGTCCTGATTTGAGCTTCATACATCGTAACGCTTGCTTTATATTTTGCAAAATAAAAGTCGTTACTGGGTAGATTCACTAAACTGAATTTGCCACAGAGTTATTTGTAAAACTGTTACGAATTAAACTACTGATATGGTGGTGTCAGGGGTCAGAGGTCGGAGGTTAGCGTTAATTGAGGTGTGTGGTAATTAATTCTTGTGATGGGGAGAACCGTCCAATTTCTAAATCCAATTGTCAGGATTCGCCGACTTAAACCAACCTCGATCGCGTATTTTCTTCAGAACCTGCTAAGTTTAAATATCGGAAATTGCAATGCTCTAGAGCACAACAAGAATGCCAGCAGATTATCCTCGCGACATGATTGGTTATGGGCGCACGCCGCCCGATCCGCAATGGCAAAACCAAGCACGAATTGCCGTACAGTTTGTGATTAATTATGAAGAAGGGGGAGAAACCTGCATTTTACATGGCGATCAAGCGTCAGAAACATTCTTGTCGGAAATCGTTGGTGCAGTCCCTTTGATGGGTTTGCGGCATATGAATATGGAGTCAGTCTACGAATACGGGAGTCGGGCTGGCTTTTGGCGGTTGCATCGCATTTTTACGCAACGCGGTATTCCTGTCACCGTTTATGGTATTGCAATGGCATTAGAACGCAACCCCGAAGCGGTTGCGGCAATGCGCGAAGCTGATTGGGAAATTGCAAGTCACGGCTGGCGCTGGATCGATTACAAGTACTTTGGGGAAGCGGAAGAACGCGAACATTTACACGCAGCGATCGCAATTCATACACGAGTGACGGGTAGTCGCCCCCTTGGTTGGTACACTGGACGCACGAGTGCTAACACGCGCAAATTAGTCGTAGAAGAAGGCGGCTTTCTCTACGATTCAGATAGCTATGCAGACGACTTACCTTACTGGATACATGACTACGGTAAGCCGCATCTGGTGATTCCTTACACCTTAGATAACAATGATATGCGTTTCGCCACAACTCAAGGTTTTAACTCTGGCGATCAGTTTTTTGCTTATCTGCGCGATGCCTTTGATGTCCTGTATGCCGAGGGCGAAACCGCACCTAAAATGATGAGTGTAGGATTACACTGCCGCTTAGCAGGTAGACCAGGACGCGCCGCATCCTTAGCTCGTTTCCTCGACTACGTACAACAACACGATCGCGTTTGGTTGTGTCGTCGCATTGATATTGCCCAACACTGGCATCAACATCATAAACCTAGTGCAGGTAGCTAAGTAGAGTAGAGGTTAGAGGTCAGGGGTCAAAGGTCAGAATTAAAAGCGAGTTGAATAAGTTGAAGGGCTGCGATCTGAGCTACACAACTAGCACTGGTATTTTGTTAAAACTAGAGACAATTAATGCAAAGATAGTAGTAGCCATGAGATGGCAAATTGGACGCTAAATTTTCAGAGCTTACTTAATTTATTTTTAGAATCGCAGTGCCCGCTTTGCCAGCGTCCGACTCCGCAAGAATTTTGTCAAGACTGTACAAGACAGCTACAACGTTGTAAATTATCGAATCATCAAGAGTTTTGGCAAGGAGAGTTACCCGTCTTCGTCTGGGGCAACTATAGCGGATCGCTCAAACGCGCGATCGCCGCTTTGAAATATGACAATCAACCACAAATCGCTAAACCGTTAGGTCAATGGCTAGCGCAAGCTTGGCTCAATTCGCAACCTCAACAAAAGTTAGTTGTCGTTCCTATTCCATTACACGCCGCCAAATTGAAAATACGCGGTTACAATCAAGCCGAATTACTAGCCGAGAGCTTTTGTCATTTTACCGGATTAGGTTTACAGCCCCAGGGATTAAAACGCATTAAGGCAACAGACGCACAGTTTAGTTTATCGGGCTCGCAAAGAGAAGAAAATTTAGCAGATGCATTTGTGCTTGGAACCGAATTTCATCGCCAACGTCCAAATAATCGAGTGCTATTGCTTGATGATATTTATACCACTGGGGCAACCGTGCGTTCAGCAGTTCAAGCTTTACAAAAACAAGGAATTGCCGTGTATGGTGTTGTCGCAATCGCCACTCCTAGTAGAAATATGCTCCCAAAAGGGAAAATAAAGTAAGGTAATTTATGTATTATTCTTCTAGTTCATCTTTAAGTTCTCTGTGTTTGTGCCATGCCGCAATTTCATGAAAGCACGGGCAATTAGATTAAAACGCGCCTTATAATAAACCCACTTAAGCTGTTTTGCCGGAATACTGCGTTAAATGATCATAAAAGCTTTGGCAACAGGAGTGAGTCATTTGCTCCTTCCCTTAACGTTGCTAGCAGGTGCAACAAATTTCGTTCCTTCAGCGATCGCCCAACAAACTCAACAAACAAGGTTATATAATCCCATTCCCCTACCGCCGAGTAATCAGGTTTCTGACACGCTTTCAGAAAGAGACATTCCTACCGGAGATGGGGGATTTGCGCGCGATTACCTAGTCAGATTCAACCAGGGCGATAATATTGCGATCGATCTCACCTCGGATCACTTTGATACGATTGTTACCTTGATGTCGCCCGAAGGCGCAACACTCGCAGAAAATGATGATGGGCCGGATGGAACAACAAATTCTTTGCTGTTTACGCGCATCAACCAAACTGGAAATTACATCATCCGCGTTCGTTCGTTTGGTGAAACAGGTGGCGGGGCGTTTGTATTGCGAGTAACGCGGTTACGACCAATATGATTAAAGGTAAGAGGTCATAATGGGTAAATAATAACGATTCTTCCAATTACCAGTTACCAGTTACTAGTCTTGACTAAATATCAATTAGCGGTGTGGTATCGTCAGCACGCATAGTAATAATGCTTCTGTCCATTCGACAACCGCGCCGTAGGTGTCTCCAGTGTGACCGCCGAGTTTATGATTAAACCAAGCACTCGTAAGAAACGCGATCGCAATTCCACTCGCCGCCATAACTACCGCATCAAGAGCCACATCGCCATTGAGGACAATTTTTAAGCCACTCAAACTTAGTAAGAGTAACAATCCTAGTAAAATATCTTGCGGCTGCAATGCAGCTTTATGGAACGAACCTTTACCCGTTGGTTTGAGGTAAGGATAACGGGCGATCGCGATTTGTTGTCCCCAGCGTCCCCAACCGCACACAGCCATCAAACTCAACCAACGATCGAAACTGATCTCACTTAACGCCGCCGTTTTTAGCAGTAATAGAGCGACTGCTGCGATCGCGCCAAATGCTCCTGTTGCACTATCTGCCATGACTTGTAGTCTTCGTTGCGGATCTTGTACGGCTAAGCCATCAGCAGTATCCATCGCTCCATCCAAGTGTAAGCCGCCAGTCAAGGCAATCCAGCTAACGACAACTAAGACACTGCGAGTTAGCACAGGGATTCCAACAAAGTGGAACCCAGCATCTAATAATCCCAGAATTCCCCCAATTAATAAACCAACGAGCGGTACATAGCGAGATACGCGCTCAAAATCTAGCTTTATCGCCCCAGGTATGGGAAGACAAGTATAAAAAGCAAGCGCTGCTGCAATATCGAACCAGAGTTGTTTCCACCACTGTTGCTTATCCACCACGAACGCGTATCAACATAAAGTAAACAAAAATAAATAGAAAATTTGAGATCAGCAACAGGATCGTAATCCAAATCTTGAGATAAGATTGACAGGGACAGAGCATTGAGTATCTGTTCTATCAGTCATCCTACCTTTTCTATGCATCTCTAACCAAGCTTCTACCAACTTGTTGACTGCGTTACATCACATGTAGTTTGATGTCTAATCAATGACATAATCTACTAAATTATCTTATCTACATAAAATGCGTAGATGTCTTAATGTGTAGCGTCAGCAAAAAGTTATGTAATTATTACTTCACACATCTTGACGGAAGAACTTCTCCTCTGTTTGTATTCTCTGTAATTGCTAAAAGGCTGTTTGATTATGAATCACCATAGCTCCGACACCAGATTACCAGCGCCATGCATTATTCATACTGGTATAGTCGTCAACAAAATAGATATGCGGAGACTGCTGGCTGATTTAGGGCGCGTCCGCTATTTGCATATTCAGGAAGGTAAAATACAAAGTGAGGGTGAAGGCGATGTCGTAGAAGTGATTGCAAATCCAGAGCAATCTACGATTGTGGCTAATCACGCGCTCTATTTAAACGTCTATAGTTTTGATTACGTCGAATTACAACAGTCACCACAACAAGAAACTTATTTTGATTTAGTCCAAGATAACCGTTGCTTGCGGTTAATTCCACTTTCCACTCCGATGCAAGAGCGAGCTTCACGCAACTTCAATGAAACAGCCTTAGAAGTCATGATGGAGCAAGTATTTTCTGCTAGATGGGATGCAGAAATCGACGATGACGGCGCTTGTCCATTCTAGAAGGAGTTAGGAGCTAGAGGTTAGGAATAAAACGCTACCATACCAAAAAAGTAGTTGCTATTTTGAGTGAGAAATTTTCGTTTCAGGTTTTGGCTGAGTGCAGCCAAACAAAAGCACGCGCTGGATTTTTTTTGACACCACATGGTTGTGTGGCAACACCACGGTTTATGCCAGTGGGAACGCTAGCTAATGTAAAAACAATGACTACAGCGCAATTGGGAGAAACCGGAGCGCAAATGGTGTTAGCCAACACCTATCACCTCCACCTGCAACCTGGCGAAGCAATTGTGGCAAAAGCTGGCGGTTTACACTCGTTTATGCAGTGGCATGGACCAATGCTTACTGATTCGGGTGGATTTCAAGTTTTTAGTTTAAGTGAATTGCGGCAAGTTACTGACGATGGCGTGACGTTTCGTTCGCCGCGCGATGGTCAAGTGATTAATATCACACCGGAAAAATCAATTCAAATTCAAAATGCGCTGGGTGCGGATGTGATTATGGCATTCGATGAATGTCCGCCTTACCCTGCAAGTCGCGAAGTCGTCATAGATGCGACAAATCGAACTTACCGTTGGTTAGAACGTTGTATCGCTGCACATCAACGTCAAGATCAAGCATTGTTTGGCATTGTTCAAGGCGGCGTTCATTTAGATTTACGCGCCCAAGCTGCGCTCGAAATTGCCAAATTAAATCTACCAGGATACGCGATCGGTGGTGTGAGTGTCGGAGAACCACCCGAATTGATTCATCAAATCGTTGCAGCAACCGCGCCGTTACTCCCACGCGAAAAACCGCGCTACTTGATGGGTGTGGGTACGTATCGCGAAATGGCAAAAGCCGTCGCCGCAGGCGTTGATTTATTTGATTGCGTGATTCCGACACGATTAGCGCGACATGGTGCGGCGTTGGTTCAACAAGGCGATCGCTGGAATCTCAAAAATGCGCAGTTTCGCGAAGATTTTACGCCACTCGATGAAACGTGTCCTTGCTACACGTGTCAAAATTTTACCCGCGCGTATTTGTGTCATTTGGTGCGATCGCGCGAAATTTTAGCTTATACGCTTTTGAGTATTCACAACATTACCGAACTCATCCGCTTTACCCAACGAATGCGCGAAGCAATATTAAACGACTCTTTCGCAACCGAATTCGCGCCTTGGTTAACATCATCAGTGACAACAGATTCATCAAACGTTTGATGACGATCAAAGAGACTCTTTTTCTCTTTGCGTTCTATCCTATGGGAAGACTTCGCTAATGCGTCTAACTTTCCCAAAGAATCTTACAAATAAAATAGGAGCGCTATCGCTGTTGTAAATGTCAATATAATTGTTCAACCCGACGAGTAATAATTAGCTAAAACTGCCATATTGAATTTATGGATGTATTTATAATGATCTAGAAAATATATCACTACAAAACATGGAAAATTATTTTTAGCGCAAGAGAAAGTTAATGATTTTTGCCAACTTTGGAAAATTATAGAACTTTCGCTGTTCGGTTCTGTACTACAAGATAGTTTTCGTTCTGATAGTGATATTGATGTTTTAGTAACTTTAACTTTAGATGCGCCTTGGAATTACTAAATCTAGTTAATATGCAACAAGAAGTAGAACTCTTGGGAATAAAAGTTAATTTTATTGAAAAACAAATACTTGAGAAAAGTCAAACCCAATTTTGACGGCAAGAAATATTAAGCACTGCAAAAACAGTTTATGTCAAGAGATAAAGTTATACTTTTAGACTTAGCCAAAGCAAGTCGTTTAATTTTGCAGTTTACTCAAGACATAAACACAGTCAGTTGTGTGCTATCAAATTGCTATGCTTGGAGAAGCAGTGAGTTTGTCTCAGGAGTTTTGCGAACAGAATTCAGAGAATCCATGGGCATCCATTGCTGGAAAGCGCGATCAATGAGTTCGCGATCGTGACGGTATTAATACTCAAAGACTTTGGCTGACAGTAAAAATAAGTATTCCTGAATTTTTAATTGCTTTAGAAGCATTTTTGCCTCAAGAAGGAGAATAAGAAGTTAATATTTCTTTTTCTGCACTTTTGAATAAATAGCTCGGAGATTGCAGGCAAGTTATACTACCATAGACCGATTACCGTTTAGCATCATCAAAATTCGCATTTGCTCAGAACACTGCCTTACTTGCGGTGGGAAGATGCCGAATACACTGTAAAGCAAATCTGCTAAATGTCACTTCACAACAACTATGGGTACAGTCAATACGATTAAACCGACACTGTTAGTATGGGATGCTGTTGCACTCATTGTTGGTGTTGTTATCGGTGCTGGGATTTTTGAAACACCCGCGCTTGTCGCCGGTAATGCGACTAATAGCACTATGGTACTGCTGACATGGTTATTAGGCGGTGGTGTATCCATAGTTGGTGCTTTGTGCTATGCAGAACTGGCAACAACCTATCCCCATCCTGGTGGTAACTACTACTACTTACAACGCGCATTTGGCAATAGTGTTGCCTTTTTATTCGCCTGGGCGCGGCTAGCAGTCATTCAGACAGGTTCGATTGTTCTTTTAGCGTTTGTTTTTGGCGACTATGCTTCGCAGCTATGGCGTTTGGGAACTTATTCAGCTTCGATTTATGCTGCTGTGGCGATCGCTTTACTCACGGGTTTGAATATCCTGGGCGTACGCTTGGGAAAATGGACGCAAAATTGGTTAGCCGCAGCCCAAGTACTCGGCTTACTCATACTGATTTTCTTTGGACTTGCGTTGGCGACACCCGCAACAGGTGCAACTGCAACCGCGCCGACAGTAACCTCGTCAGGAAATTTTGGGTTAGCGATGGTGTTTGTGCTGTTAACTTACGGTGGTTGGAACGAAGCTGCGTTTATTTCCGCCGAGTTACACAACGTGCAAAAAAATATGCTGCGATCGCTGTTGTGGAGTATTGGCATTATCACCGCAATATACCTGCTAGTGAACATAGCTTTCTTGCGGGGGTTAGGTTTGGCAGGTATGGCAGAATCAGAAGCCTTAGCCGCACAGTTGATGCGTCAAGCGGTGGGCGAACCTGGAGCGATATTCATTAGCTTACTAGTTGTTGTCACGACTTTGTGTTCGACGAATGCGACAATTTTTACGGGTGCGAGGACAAACTATGCGTTAGGAAGGGATTTTTCGCTGTTTCGCTTTTTAGGACAATGGAAAACCCAAGGAAGTACGCCAGCCACAGCCTTACTCGTACAAGGGGCGATCGCGTTATTACTCGTTTTACTCGGCACAATTACCCGCAATGGCTTTGAAACAATGGTAGACTATACCGCCCCTGTGTTTTGGTTCTTTTTCTTACTAACGGGCGTGTCGCTATTTGTTTTGCGCCGACGCGATCGCGAAATTGTCCGTCCGTTTCGCGTTCCGCTTTATCCATTCATTCCGCTATTATTTTGTGTGTTCTGCGCTTATATGCTGCAATCTAGCTTGGCTTATACCGGAGTTGGAGCGTTAGTAGGTGTCGCAGTGTTGCTAGCTGGTATACCGTTATTAGTCATCACGCGAATGATGCGTGACAGTAGCATAAGGAGAGAGTAATGCAATTCAGACGAACAGCATGGATATTGATGGCAAGTGTTGGCTTCGCCGTAGGAGTTGCAGGATGTAACTCACAAACGCTAACGAATGCGCAAACCCCGCAAGTTGAAACTCCTACTCAAAGTCCCGAACGTCAACCAGATGTCGTTTACGTACCAACTCCGCAGGTAGTCGTCGACGAAATGCTCGAACTTGCCAAAGTTACAAAAGATGATGTTGTCTATGACTTAGGTAGCGGCGATGGTAGAATACCAATTACTGCAGCACAGAAATATGGTGCGCGGGGTGTAGGTATTGATATTAATCCAGAACGAATTCGCGAAGCTAACGAAAACGCTCAAAAAGCCGGAGTTACCGATCGCGTTACATTTCTCCAACAAGACTTGTTCCAAAGCGACTTTAGCGAAGCAACTGTAGTCACGCTATACTTACTACCGGAACTGAACGTCAAACTACGTCCTCAATTATTCCAACAACTCAAGCCAGGTACGCGCGTTGTCTCCCACGATTTTGATATGGGTGAGTGGAAACCCGATCGAGTCGTGCAAACGCAAGAAGGTTCGACAATTTACTATTGGGTGATTCCCGAACAGATTCCAGCAAATTTACGCGACACTGACTCAAATACGTAAAGAAAAAGGTGAAAATTGGTATCTGGTAATTGGTAATTGGAATAGTTATTTATCTATTACCTCAAAGAAGGGCAAGTATCGAACGAGGCAGAAAATCACTTCGCACTTGAACAAGGAGCAATTCTATGAATCGCTATACGTTCGCTATCGGATTTCTGCTCATAACAATTATGTCCATCCCTGTTGCGCGAGGTGAAACAGCATCAAACGCTACAGCAATTCGGTCGAATACGATAAAACTCACGCCCTTTACCTTAGTTTCTTTAGCGTACCAAGGACATTATCGCAGTCAAGGTATTCGCGGATATAGTGGGTTATTTGCGGATAGTAGCGACGGGCGAATTAGTGCCAAAAAACTCGTACAAGCGGCGGTTAATGCTGGCGAACTACCTGCAGAAACCTTAAACGATCGAGGATTTATTAATGCCGTTGACGCAAATTTAGACGCTTTAGAAATCCCGAATAAGCAATGACTTCTTGCCAATTAATGCAACGGCGACGCTTTAACTTTATGACAGCAACTTAAGCGATCGCCTTACTCTCAAACTTTCTCAGTTTCTTGAATTGCTTTCGACCTTGTCTTCTCAATCACTTTGCGCTCCCAAAGCATGTTAAGATACTTATCAATTCTGAAAGCTGTGTTGAAAAGGTTGATTTAAACATGGAAGCTGCAATGTTGTTAGCAAAACTCCCAGAGGCATATTCAATTCTAGACCCCTTGGTAGACGTTCTTCCTATTATTCCAGTATTTTTCTTGTTACTGGCATTTGTGTGGCAAGCAGCGATCGGCTTTAGGTAAGCATAAATTACTATATAAATTTTCACGAGGACAGGTAGCATCGCCTGTCCTTAAGTGTTTAACTGCGATTACCGATAGATTTTTGAAAAGCAGGTCGTTCGGACAATCGTTTCATGTAATTGAGAACATCAGGATAGTTGCTCAGGTCTAGTTTGAGCATGATTGGGATATAGCAAAGCATCGAACCGACGGCAACATCGGTAACGCTAAAGGAATCGCCTAGCAAAAACGGTTGTCGAGAAAAAATTTCGTTCAATGGTGTTAATAAGCGAGGCATTTCGCGATCGCGGTTTGCTTCGATAAAAATTCCTGGTCCTAGCGTAGCATTAGCAAATAACACCCATTGCGCGGCAGTTGCCCGTTCTGCAAGTGACGAAAATTCTCCACCATACTTTTCGGCAAGATACAACAAAATTGCGCCAGATTCCCAAAGTTGAAAATCTCCATCAACGATCGCTGGAACTTTGCCCATCGGGTTGATTGCGAGAAAATCGGCTTGGCGGTGTTCTCCAGCTTGCATATCCAGCAAGACAAATTCGTAAGGAACTGCCAATTCTTCTAAATACCACTGAACGATCGACGCACGGCTACGCGCGCCCCCATAGAGTTTGAGCATAATCAGCGTTGTATAGTGTTTACAGGACTTTATGAGTATAGTCGTGTTGTTTCACATTGTCTTCTTTAGTGACAACGCGCTGCATATTTAACACGCGCTTGCGCTCAGTCGAGTAATTAAAGTCACTACGGATTGTTCCTTGCGGAATATGTTCCTGCGCGACAGGACGAGCTTTATAAGTACGTGCAGCGGCGATCGCGCGTTGCACAAAGTCCTCACTAAATTGCGCCGCATCAGGACATTCTGTGGGTTTCTGGGGTCGATCGCCTGCAAGGATCGCACCTAAAGTCGTTCCCCAAGCTTGTTGATAGGAAGTGGGAATACCTTTGACGATCGCTTCCAACGCTGCTGACGGAATTGGTTCGATAATTTGCAATTCATGCACTTCTCCCTCAGCCTTGACAAAGCAAGTGGCTAAGCCGAGTACAAGATAATCATTTTCTGTTAAATCGGGAGCATTGGGATAGACAGAAGCTGTTGCCATAAGATTGCCATCAATTCTTCAAAGGACTGACACAAGAGAGTGGTAGTGGTTGCATTGTACCAATTTGAAGAGGCAAGCATTAGGTTACTAGCCACTGTATTAATATTTACACTTCTGGAATGGAACTTACGAAGGATGAAGAATTAACCATAGACGTGAAGTATGAAAATATCAACACTTGGCGTTTGAAGATCGATATTCAGACACCTGAGTAACTGACACAAAACCAACACTATCACTGCTTACAAAGTCATACATTATAAGGTATTGAGCTATTGCTCAGTCAACATCAATTATGAATAGTCAATCATTAAAATCGCCTCAAGCTTATCAACATCAACGTCAACCCAGTACTTGGAAGCAAGATTCGTTTGCATCTAAGTCACAAATACTGCCAGACAAGTTTTTACGTACCTATGCGCGTTCTCAGGCGCAACAAGGAAACTACACAGAAGCAATCGCTCTACTCAATCAGTTAATTACCCGCCATCCAGAAGACGCGATCGACTACAACAATCGCGGATTGATTTATTTCCAAAGTGGGCAGCTGTATCCGGCACTCGCTGATTATAACACCGCAATTCAACTCAAACCGACATTAGCTAGCGCTTACAACAATCGCGCGAATTGTTACGCTGCGTGCGGGCAACTCGCTGAAGCACTCGCCGATTATGATACAGCAATTGACCTCAATCCTAGCTACGTGCGAGCTTGGATCAATCGCGGGATTACTTTACGCGAACTAGGACAATACGAACAAGCCATCGAAAACTTTGATATCGCTGAAATTTTAGGTCAACTGCCTGCAAATATTTACGCTGAACGCGGTCGGACGTATCATTTATGGGGAGACTGGAATTTAGCGATTGCTGACTATCGTCGCGCACTTGAGTTAATATCAGAAGATGCGGAACGCCTGCGTTATCAAGTCGAAAATTGGCTCGCGCAGTTGATCGCTAGCTAGCTATTCATTCTTAAGTTAAGAGACTGTCTTTTGTTAGGTAACGGGGAGCCAGTGTCGTGCGGAGGTGTCCTCTGTTGAGACAACTGGCGTTAACAGGTAATAGGGGATAGTTGATAGATATTCTTTATCAATTACCGATGACCGTTTACCAACTTTATAAATTACGCCTGTTGTCACGTACTTGCCTATGGCTTTATTCCCGCCTCAGTTTACTGGGAAAAATACTGCTGCACGAACTGTAGGACGCGATCGCCAATCTTTAGCGATCGTGTTGAGTATCACTATTCTCTTATTCGGGGGTATAGGAAGTCGTTTAGCATATTTGCAGTTAATTGAAGGGGCTCAACTACGACAGTTAGCAGATAATAACCGCATCCGCTTAATTCCGAAACAACCTGAACGAGGCAACATTTTTGACCGTAATGGCAAAATTCTAGCAAGTAGCCGTCTCTCTCATGCGGTCTATATTTGGCCGCAAGCGCCCAAAAAAGCAACTTGGCCAACTACGCGAACTCGGCTAGCGAAGATTCTCAACATCCCAGAAACAGAAATTCAACAGCGATTAGATAAAGCCGGAGACAATTCTCCTACATTAGTACGAATTGCCCGCGACCTCAATCCGGCTCAAATTACTGCTTTAGCTGAATATCGCAACGAACTACGCGACGTTGAAGTATATATCGAAGCTGTACGCAATTACCCCAACCAAGAAATTGCGGCTCATGTTCTTGGATATACAGGGGAAATAAACGATGAAGAGTTAGCTAAAAAGCGCAGTGAAGGCTATCGCTTAGGCGATGTAATTGGCAAAATGGGTGTAGAAGCCGCGTTTGAAAAGCAACTGCGCGGAGAATGGGGCGGTCAACAGGTTGAAGTTGATGGCGCTGGGCGGATTTTGCGACTTTTAGGTGAAAAACCAGCCAAACCTGGTCGCGATGTTCATTTGACGATTGATTTGAACTTACAAAAAGCTGCGGAAGCAGCGTTAGGTCAACGCCAAGGTGCAATTGTCGCCCTCGATCCTAATAATGGTGAAGTGTTGGCAATGGTCAGTCGCCCTGCGTTCGATCCTAATATTTTTTCTAAGCGGGTAACTCCAGAAATATGGCAGCAGCTACAAAGTAAACAGCATCCCTTCGTTAACCGCGCTTTACAAAGTTTTCCGCCAGCAAGTACGTTTAAAGTCATTACAACCACCGCGGGAATTGAATCAGGGAAATTCGCGCCTAACGCAACGCTACCAACGTATGGGTGCATGAATATTGGTGGAACATCATTTTGTGATTGGAATCGTGCAGGATTTGGTCGTTTAGGCTTCGTTGGGGCGCTAGCGTGGAGTAGCAATACCTTTTATTATCAAGTTGCTCAAAGAGTCGGCGCAGCAACGTTAATTGACTGGACGCGCCGTTATGGTTTTGGTCAAAAAACAGGAATCGAATTAGCATCTGAAGAATCAGCAGGTTTAGTTGCAGACGATTCCTGGAAGCAGAAAAATCTCAATTTGCCTTGGAGTGTGGGCGACACCGTTAATATGTCAATTGGGCAAGGATTTTTGCAAGTCACGCCATTGCAACTAGCGGTAATGTTTGCTGTTCCTGCAAATGGTGGCGATCGCGTTCAGCCGCATTTACTGAAAGACAACAAAGACTCAAAAAGCTGGCGCGAGTCGTTGAATTTAAAACCAGAAACAGTGCGCGTACTGCGTCAAGGACTGCGTCAGGTCGTCTCTGGCGGTACAGGTCAAGTTCTTAATGTACCAACGCTTCCACCCATTGCAGGTAAAAGTGGTACTGCACAAGCTTTCGGTAAACAGTCTCACGCTTGGTTTGGTGCTTACGCCCCTGCGGATAAACCAGAAATTGTTGTAGTGGCGTTTGCCGAACACTCTGGCGGTGGTGGTGGTAAGGTTGCTGCACCAATGGTATTGAAGGTGTTAGAGACGTATTTTAAGCAGTGACTTTGGTAAGCTTAAAGCTAAGCCGCGTTTACTGAAAGACAACGAAGACTCAAAAAATTGGCGCGAGTCATTGAATTTAAAACCAGAAACAGTGCGCGTACTGCGTCTTTGACTCAATCAATACCTACACAAAGCAAGCAACGCCGAGCGCTCGCCAAGAATTCTCAATTAATTGATGCAGCAGCACAATGTTAGCTAACTAGCAACTACTCTATACTTACTCTAGCAACCATTCACACAAATTCTTTAATGTCAAGCATAACTCACTCGCAAACGATGGTACAGGAAGAGTTTCCTCTGGTGCATCAATCACAGCAGTTTCTTGTTTGGGACGATAGATAAACACGGTTTGTTCGTCCGGATCGATCAACCAACCCATCTGAGTACCATGTTGCAGACAGTGAAGAATATTTTTTGTGACTTTTGTTTGGCTTTGAGCTGGAGATAAGATTTTAATTGTCCAATCTGGAGCAATAGGAATAATATTCGCTACCTCCCCATTTCGATCGCGGGGAATCCGATTCCAAATAAAAACTGCAATGTCAGGAACAATTGAGCGATCGCCAAAGGTACAACGTAGTTCAGGAAATGCACGCGCGATGCGCTTAGATTTGACTACACTGTTGATGACCGATACCAATTCTCCCTGAATTGCACTATGTTTTCCTTGTGGCATCGGTTTTTGGATAATTTGACCATCAATATATTCACTTGCGGGTTCTGTTTCCGGTAATTCTAAAAACTCCGCCAATGTCAATTTTTTAGATGGTACTTGTATCATTCGGCTTACCTTTGGCTTTACCAGATTTAATACTGAATCTCTTTCTTTACATCTCAATGATTGCTTGGATTAGTTCTGGTACAGTGGCTTGTGGTGTGGTAATCGCCTACATATCTCCAGTGCTAAGATTTATTGCTTGGTTTGGCGATCGCCCTCCTGCGAATAAGGCAGAACATACTGTGGTAATGGTTATTAGAAAGCTACCGCACCAGTGGTATTCAAGATGTCTAAGGCGTATTTGAAACAGAATTGGGAAAGTTTGGTGTAACAAGTATGTTGCCTTGATACTTTAGCATTATATTTAAAAAACGAACTACCGGTCTATCCTACAGTGACCCTTCCAAATCCTTTATACACTACAGATTACGGTGCAGCTTATGTTGGTGATTCACTGAAACTGCTAGATCAACTTGAATCTGATTCAATTGACTTGGTCATCACTTCACCACCTTTTGCTCTACAACGTAAAAAAACTTATGGAAACGTAGAACAAGAAGATTACGTTGATTGGTTACTGGAATTTGGCAAAAAAGTTTATCGAGTTCTTAACTCCACTGGTAGCTTCGTCCTAGATTTAGGCGGCGCTTATCAAAGTAAACGCCCAATTCGCTCTCTTTACAACTATAGAATTTTAATTAAACTTTGTGATGAATTAGAATTTAGGCTTGCTGAAGAGTTCTTTTGGTTCAACCCAGCAAAACTCCCCTCACCTATTGAATGGGTTAATAAGCGCAAGATTCGAGTAAAAGATTCCGTAAATACTGTTTGGTGGCTCTCAAAAACTGATAATCCTAAAGCTAATGTAAGCAATGTTTTAGTGCCTTACTCTGAGCGAATGAAGAAGTTACAAGCAGATCCTCAGAAATACTACAAACCAAAAGAAAGACCCTCAGGTCATGATATTGGTAAAAATTTTGCTACTGACAACGGTGGTGCTATTCCATCAAATTTGTTAGAAATTCCAAATACTGAAAGTAACTCAAGTTATATTCAATTATGTAACTCTATTGCCATACCTCCTCATCCAGCAAGATTTCCGCAAAAGTTACCAATGTTCTTTATCAATTTCTTAACTGAACCAGGTGATAAAGTTTTAGACATCTTTGCAGGCTCAAACACTACAGGTTTTGTAGCTGAACAATTAGAAAGAAACTGGATAGCTTTTGAAAAAGATTTAACCTACTTGGCTGCTTCAGCTTTTCGTTTTCTAGATAAATCTCAAAGCTTAGAAGATGTTCTTTCTCTTTATGAACGTCTTTGTCAGCAAGAATCTATTTGCATAACTACCTCAAACCAATTAGCTCTAAAATCGTGAAAACTGTAGATGGATAGTTGTAGCTATTTAGCTGAACGCTCTTGGTATGAGTGAAGCAATGCCCTAGCCAGAGGAATTAAGGAGTTGGTTTGACATTACGGGCTCTGTAGAATGTTTCTAAGCTGTGGCGATCGCCTACGAATCTCCAGTGCCAAGGCTCGTAACTTATCCCTTGAGGATTATCTTGCGGAAACGACAGTTCAAAGCTAAAACGTGCGGCATTTTGTTCGAGCCATTTAAAAGCTTTGGTATTCTCAAACGTAGTACTCAAGTTTGTGGCGGGGACGTCGGCATCACCAATATCAACAGCGTATCCGGTATGATGTTCGCTATAACCTGGAGGTGCGCTGACGCTAGCGCGTTTTGTTGTTGCTTGTCCGCGTTGCGCTTTTACGTCAAAAAACAGGTGTTCTTGCTCGTTTGTGGAACGAAATCCCGAAATTGGTACTAATCGCACGCCATCAGCCCTTGCTGCTGCTACCATAGCCTTAAATTGCTTGGCTGCGGATGAGCGTAGTTTAATTCGCCCGTCAGAAGTAATTGGTTCAAGTTCAGATTGTGGCGCTTCTTCATAGGCAAAATGCCCTAAAAGTAATTCGGATTCGTTATCTGAAGGATTGACAGGTGCGACAGTTTGTGCAGGGGAGGGACTAGCAACGATCGCTGGCACCGAGTCTGCGTTATTTTGGACTGTATTGAAATAAAAAACACCACTAACCGCTGCGATCGCACCTAAACCAAGTAAGCCCAAAATCAATGCTGGCGACCTTTTGCGAGGTTTGGTAACAACAGCAGAATTCTCCCGCAAAGCCTCTGGGATATCATCTCCTGAGTGAGTTGTCAAATTTTGTCCTTTTCTTTTAGAAAATTCGGTGTTCACTCGCTCACTCCTGCATCAGACTTCAGCACTAGCTCATTTTAGATTAGCAACGCCTGAGAAAAAATCAAATTCAAAAAGCACTCAGGGTTTTAGAAATATTTTGTAAATATAGGGGAGTGACTTTCTAGCTGATTCTAGCTTCTAGCCCCCTTGTTTCATGAATCTTATTGCCATCTACGCACCACTCATCGGATTAGTTTTATTAGGATTAATACTCGGACGATATTTACCAAAAGTTGTTGCGACGCGTTTAGGTCAATTTCTGTTTTGGGTAGGCGTACCTATCAGTATTGTGGCATTTTTAAGACAAGCAGACTTATCAGGACAAGTTTGGATTGCACCAGCGATCGCCTGGATTGCCATGATGCTCGGAGTTGTTTTTGCTGCAATAGGAATTCATTTACGACAATACGTGCAAAAAAATGCTGTACCTTGGCGGCGACCGACTCAAGGTAGTTTTCTATTAGCTGCAATGGTGGGAAATACAGGTTATCTTGGTTATCCAATTACGCTAGCGATCGCCGGTACGCAGTATTTTGGTTTTGCCTTATTTTACGATCTCCTAGGAACAACACTCGGAGCTTATGGCTTAGGTGTTGCCTTAGCAGCGCGGTTTGGCGGAAGCGTCCATAACTATCGGGAACTTGTCCAAGCGATTCTGATTAACCCTTCGTTGTGGAGTTTCGGATTTGGGTTCTGGTTTCGGCGAGTCCCTCTACAAGCATCCACCGCCGCGATTCTTCAAGGAGCAGCTTGGACAATGGTGGCGCTATCTTTAGTTTTGATTGGGATGCGGCTAAGCCAGTTGCATTCTTGGCACAGTCTACCTCGTGCTTCAGTAAGCTTACTGATTAAAATGCTCTTAGTCCCACTCATTTTGGGCAGCAGCTTATCGCTGTTGGGGATTAGTGGTGTCACTCGGCTGGTTTTAGTTTTGCAAACCGCAATGCCACCAGCTTTTGCTACGCTTGTGATTGCCGAAGCTTACGATCTCGATCGCGATTTAGCCGTGACAGCGCTTGCTGTTGGTACAATTGGTATTCTGTTTTTGCTACCAGTTTGGATTTATCTATTTGGTAGCTGAAGCTGATTCATGACTTGCCGCAAGTTCTGCAGGGTTCATTTTTTCGTAGTGTTCAAAAGGTTGGTGAATCCACGGGTTATCAGGTAAGTAATCTACATAGTAATCTGGAACAATAACCGAACAAGCTTTGTACCACAACACCGCGGTACGAATTTCTTGGATGCGATCGCCATAGTTTTCGCGTAACCAAGGAATTGTTTGTTGCAACGTCACGCCCGAATCGACTAAGTCGTCAACTAATAGAATATGCGAACCGATTTCGGGAGTTGTCATCGTCAAGCTACGCGCAAAAACCAGTTCTCCCCGCGTCTGCTTACCCGCGCCAGTATAGGAGGAAGTTGATAAAATCGCTAGCGGTTGCTTGTAGATCCGCGACAGAACATCGCCAACGCGCAATCCACCGCGCGCCAGACAAACGATTTGATTAAATTGCCAGTTTGATTGATAAATCTTAACAGCTAGCTGTTCAACTATATGGTTGTAATCTGACCAAGAAACGTAAAGGTCTGCCATAAGAAGTGCGATTGAGGGCGGATACTAGGGTGGGAAGCTTTTTATTTTAGTATGAGTGCAATAGTACTATGAGTGAATCATCCCCTGAAGCCTATCCTGCCAAATCACAGTCGAGTGAAAAGCTGAATTTAAAAACAAAATTAGCTTACGGTGCAGGAGATTTAGGCCCAGCAGTTACAGCAAATATTACAGCATTTTTTTTATTAGTTTTTTTTACCAACGTTGCCGGAATTAGCCCTGGATTAGCAGGTACGATTTTATTAATTGGTAAAATTTGGGATGCGATTAACGACCCGATTGTTGGAGTATTGAGCGATCGTACAGTATCGCGTTGGGGGCGTCGTTTACCTTGGCTATTCTGGGGCGCAATTCCCTTTGGCATTTTCTACGTTTTGCAGTGGGTGATTCCGCAATTTAGTACAAATCCTACCGCGCAACAGTGGGGCTTATTTTGGTATTACGTCATCATTTCAATATTTTTGAATGCGATGTATACCGTTGTCAATCTTCCCTATACTGCACTCACTGCCGAAATTACCCAAGATTACAACGAACGCACGAGTCTCACAAGTTTTCGCTTTGCTTTTTCCATTGGCGGTAGTATTCTTTCAGTTGTTATTGCCCAAATTGTTTTCGCCTCGATTCCCGATCCGCGACAGCAGTATTTTGTGTTAGCGATCGCCATTGGTGTTTTAGCTGTATTACCTTTGTATTGGTGCGTTTGGGGAATCCGCGATCGCGTTGTTGCACTAGAAGCCCACCGTCGCGATCGTTCTTCTGAAGAATCGCTTCCTTATTTACAGCAACTCAAAATCGTTTTCAGTAATCGCCCGTTTTTATTCGTTATTGGTATTTATCTTTTTTCTTGGCTAGCAGTACAAGTGACAGCAGCAATTATTCCCTACTTTGTTGTGAATGTAATGGGTTTGAGTGATGCATCGGTTCCTACAGTCATCATTGCGGTTCAAGCAACAGCGTTACTCATGCTATTTGTCTGGAGTTATGTTAGCGAACGTGTTGGCAAGAAAGCTGTATATTTCATGGGCATGAGTTTGTGGATTATTGCTCAAATTGGACTATTTTTCTTACAACCAGGACAGTTAACATTTATGTACGTCCTCGCAGTGTTGGCAGGCTTTGGTGTTTCTACTGCGTATCTGGTACCGTGGTCGATGATGCCGGATGTGATCGAACTTGATGAGTTAAGAACCGGACAACGCCGCGAAGGAATTTTTTACGGTTTCATGGTATTGCTACAAAAATTTGGCTTAGCACTCGGCTTATTTTTATTAGGAGTTATCCTTGAATGGTCAGGTTTTCAAGAAAACGTTCCAGGAGAACCAATTCCCGTACAACCTGAAAGTGCATTGCAAGCAATTCGGTTTGCGATCGCCCCCATACCAACACTTTGCTTAATCTTAGGTTTGGTTTTAGCGTATTTTTACCCCATCACCCGCGAAGTTCACGCACAGATTTTGTTACAGTTAAAAGAACGCGATCGAGTTAATAACTAAATTCAGACTTTGAATCAAGTGCGATCGTATTTCGGGAAGCATCATTGAGGTTTCCAAGTGCAAGCATTGAATTATATTGGCAGTAGTGAACGAAAAGACGATTACCATACAACGAATAATTGGTGCGCCTGGAATATAATTCAGAGTAATTCTTGCTATTGTGCCTAATAGGGTAGATATACAGAACATTTCTGCATAATAAGTTGGGCTGCTTCATATCTTGTGAGGACAGTATTGTGAGTCTCTCGTCTTTTTCCAGCCTTCAACAACTTCTAATCATTTAGACTGACATCCTGATCTGGAAATGTGAGTCTTTAGGTTTGTTGGGCAAGATCTAACTATTCTTGACAAGCTATTTCGAGCGGAAATTTAGGCTCGAACATCTCTCCATTTAATATGAAAGTCATGAGAAGTCTGTGAAATTTATCCGTCTTTTGCATAAGTCAGTATTTTTTCGGTGACAGAGCTTATGTACGAGATGCATAAAATATGTTCAAGGATTCCAAGGGATAAGCCTATGAACATCAATTTGCGCGGTGCCAGTGAGAGAGCAGGTTTGAGTCAGGCAGAGCTTGCAGCGATACTGGGGCTTTCTCAAGCGCAAGTGAGTCGATATGAACAAGATCCGGGAGCTATACCGACTGAACTCTTACTACGCTGGACGCAAGCATTAGGAACAGATATTCAAACTCTCGTGGCAAGTGCCATCCCATTACCACCTCCTGTCGATCCTGGCGATCCGTATCTACAATTGCGGCGAGATTTGAATTTGCTTGAACAGTATGTGACTGATTGTTCTCCCAGTGAAGAACTTAATATCCCTAATAAACCCCCAACACCAAATGATGTTATTAAGCAAATTTATCGTTATCGCCAAAAGCCAAATTTAGTGTTATTAGGGCGATTCGATTCTGGAAAGTCTCATTTGGCTAATACCTTAATGGGGGCAAAGATACTACCTGCGCAATATCAACCTGCTACCAGAGTTATTACTTTTGTAAGACATATTAGCGATCGCCCATCCTGGTTTGAGGATCAAGTTGGCATTCTATCTGAGGATTTTTGGACAAGAGACGAAAAGGGAAATCAGATTTTTGATTTAACTTTGTTCGATTCTCAATTCTGGTTTGAAAGACATTGTATTAAAGCTGGTTCTTTAGAAGTATTACGGCAGCATGGTGTACACGAGCATGTCAGTGAAGTTGAAATTGAGGGGCACTCAGCAATTGTATATGTTGACTCACCACTGCTTAGATCGTGCAATGTTGTTGACTTCCCTGGCTACTCAGATCAAGCAGATCAAACATCAGAAGATGTAAAGAAAGCAAGCAGTGCTATTCAAATTGCAGACTTGATCGTGTATACCTCTCCAGTCAATGGTTTTATGAATGCTGAGGATTTTAGTCGCCTCAGTTATTTACTAAAGGTTTTGCCGTCACCTGAAACTTATAACAAAGAGTTCCCAATACTTGGAAATTTATTTGTCGTAGGTACTCACGCCAATCCATCTGTTTCAGGCACAGACATAAGTTCAATCCTACAAACTGGTTCGATCAGACTTTATAAACATATCAACGAAACAGTCCTTGTAGAGCGCAGCAAAAACATTGACCGCCCTATTGAAAAGGAAAATCTACAGATGCGTTTCTTTTCTTTTTGGGAAGAAACACCTCGTCGTTGGGAAAGTTTCAAAAAAGAATTGATTCTAATTCTTGGGCAATCTCTCCCTAAAGCCCGAAAAAATAAAATTGATCGTGAAATTAGTTTGCTTAAAAACGAGGCTCCAAATCAAATCTCTGAACAAATCCGTGCTTATGAACAGACGACATCTGAGTTAGAACAACGCCAGCGAGAACTTGAAGAGCTAGAAAAGGAAGAACCAAAAAGGCTGGCTTTGCTAAAGCAGAAGCGTCTTAAGATTCAGAAACGTATTACAGAGTTGCAGCGTAAGACCCAAGATTCTTTTCAGCAGAGTTATACCACTTTCATTCATGCTTCTGCTGTTGAAACAATGATTCGCAATCGTTACAGAGATAAGAAAGATGCAAAAGAGTACGCCGCAGGTTATCTGATTGAGCAACTTCAAGGTAAGCTTGAAACCTATATCAAGGAAAATTCTAATTCTCTGAAAGCTGACATCGATGAGTTTTTGAATACCTATGAGGAAGTGTTTCTACAACTTCCTAAGCTCAATCTTGGCTCTGTTTCTATACCTTTCGATCCAAAGGGAGCATTCATAGGTGGTCTTGTAGGGGCAGGTAGTGTTGGTGCGCTTGCCGTTTGGGCTGCCTCATTGGGAAATCTTGGCGCTTATATCCTGGTTGCCAAATTTGTTAGTCTTCTCTCTGCGTTAGGTATCAGTATTAGTGGTGGGGTTGCGACAGTTGTATCTTTCGTTGCTGCCATCGGTGGTCCAATTACATTAGGAATAGGTTTATTTGCGGCAGCTGTTTTCCTGGGTTTAGCTCTGTTTGGAGAGTCATGGGAACGTCGTTTGGCGAAGAAAATTGTCGATCATTTTGAGGAACAAAGAGTATTACATAAATTTCTACAAGCTAGCGATGAGTATTGGCAAGATACAGCAAAAGCTTTTGAAAAAGGAGCTGATGCAGTTGAAGATCAATTTCAAAAATATATTCAACACCTTCGAGAACTTTGCTCTAATGACGAGATATCTAGGAAAAACGTTGAGAGGATTTTGCTTGTTCTAGGAGAGTTAAAAGCTTTTTTCGCCGGAATTCCCTGGAGGGAGTCTACAAGTTAGCAAAAGGATGGTTGTAACTTACATTTGAGCCAAAAGCACACCAGCCAACATCGGGTTCAGGCGATTTGTGCTTCATCACTGACACGCCTCTGTCGGAAGTGGTTCAACATCTGTGTTCGTGCGGAGTAACAACTATAGAGGGATCAGTAGAGTGCACGGGTGCAACGGGTGCAGATGAGAAATGAGTGTGCTAGTCTCTTACCCATTCAATTGCTGCCACTCAAGCTACGATTGATAGTTATACAAGTACGCTCTTGAAATATGGAGTGCCTGACGATCGCTCGTCTAGAGGTTGAATCAGCAATTAAGCAATTACCAGAAGCAGAAGTCCGCAATCTTGCAAAGTGGCTTCAGGAATACCTTGATGAAATGTGGGATCGACAAATTGAGGCGGATTTATCGTCTGGCAAGTTAGATCGTCCGATCGCTCAAGTAGAAGCAGATATTCAAAACGGCAACGTAAGAGATAGCGAAGTTTTCTGCCACAGGTTTGCAACGGATTTTAGAACTTCAAGTTCTCCTTAATGAATTGAAAGCAATCGCGACGGGAAAGATAAAATTGGCTATGGATAGAAGCTATCCTTTAGAACAAACTGCCGAGGCTCACAGATATATCGACCAAGGACATAAAAAGGGAAATATAGTCGTAACTGTAGTGCATAATAACAAAACCCAACAACAGATAGGCGATCGCACTTCGTGAAGTATCAGGCTTCATTAGTGTTGGCACTGCTGCAATGTACTTATCCAATTAAGTTATTAAACTTGTTTTTTCAAAACTCTTTCTAACTGAAAAGGGAAAAGAATACGCCTTTCAATTAAAATCTCGCCTAACTTTTTCTGACTCATCTCCTGTTCTTTCAAAGCCAATTCTAGTTCATATTTTAAAATTAATTTTTCTTTAATGAGAATTTCACCAAGCTTACTTCGCTCAGGACTCAATATCCGTTTGAGTTCTTCTGAAGAAACTATTCTTTTTGCAAGTAACTGAGCAGCAAGTTCTTGATTTTTTTTTTGAATTTCTAATAATTCTTGTTGTAGTTGTGATTGAATCATCAGACTTTTCTATTTGTTGTGTTATTGTGATTTTAATAGATTAATTTTACCAAAGAATAAAAACATTCATATAAAATTCATCAATTGTATTTACTATATATTCTCTGCTGTTAATCTGTATGTGGTTTAGAAATGATAAATATCTGTATAAATAGTTAGTAAATACTTACGTATTAATATCTGATATAGCAGGATTTTGGCAAAGAAAAAACCTCTGATAAAATAATAAATAAACTATTTTTATATCTGTGCAAAGTGATGCACGAGACGAACTCAAAACTAAAAATTGTAAACTTTGAAACATTTAAATTTGTGCTACTTGTGCTACTGCCTCAGTCCTGATTGAATATCTTTAATTGTCAGGGTGGAGCTTGGCAAGGAGGTTAAGGAATGCCGAAGCCTGTAAGACTGAGACGTCTTGCGCTTGCTGCGCGCGATCGCTTCGATCGCTATGCATAATGGGATTTTGTACGCCCGATCAAACTTTAAGAACTAACAATGACTCGGTTAGCTGTCGGCAATGGCTATTAAAGTAGAAATACTACCTACTATAGATTTAATCAGCTTGTCACAAGGGAGAACGCGATCGCTATGGGTATGACCCTCACAGAAAAAATCTTGGCTAAAGCTTCAGGACGTTCGGTTGTTGAACCAGGAGAGAATATCTGGGTTGATGTTGATGTCTTGATGACACACGATGTTTGCGGTCCTGGTACGATTGGTGTCTTCAAGCGCGAATTTGGCGAGGATGCGAAAGTTTGGGATGCTGAAAAAATTGTTTTAATTCCCGACCACTATATTTTCACCGCCGACGAACGCGCCAATCGTAATGTTGATATTTTACGTGAATTTGCGCGAGAGCAAGGTATTAAATATTTTTACGATATTACTGACCGTGCTAACTTCAAAGCCAATCCCGATTACAAAGGCGTTTGTCACATTGCTTTAGCTCAAGAAGGTCATACTCGTCCTGGTGAAGTCTTATTTGGTACTGATTCGCATACTTGTAATGCGGGTGCTTTTGGTCAATTTGCGACAGGTATTGGTAATACCGACGCGGGTTTCATCATGGGAACAGGTAAGCTGTTAATTAAAGTTCCAGCAACGATGCGGTTCGTTCTCAATGGCGAAATGCCAGATTACTTATTGGCAAAAGATCTGATTTTGCAAATTATTGGGGATATTGGCGTTGCGGGTGCAACTTACCGCACGATGGAATTTGCAGGCGAAGCTGTGCAACGCATGACGATGGAAGAACGGATGACGCTGTGCAACATGGCGATCGAAGCTGGTGGAAAGAATGGCACGATCGCACCCGATGAAACAACGTATGAATATGTCCGCGCGCGAACCAATAAACCTTTTGAGTCATTTTACACCGATAGCGATGCGAAATTTTATAGCGATCGCACCTACGATGTCTCGCAACTCGAACCTGTTGTTGCCAAACCGCATTCACCAGATAACCGCGCCTTGGCACGAGAGTGCCGCGATGTCAAGATTGACCGCGTGTATATTGGTTCGTGTACTGGGGGTAAAACCACCGATTTCGTCAACGCCGCCAGAATTCTTAAAGGTCATCAAGTCAAAGTTCCGACATACATTGTTCCTGCGACACAAAAAGTCTACGAAGACTTGTTTACGTACAAATACGACGGACAAACGCTATCCGAAATCTTCCTCAACTCCGGTTGTATCGAACCTGCTGCACCTTCGTGCGCGGCGTGTCTTGGAGGACCTAAGGACACCTTTGGACGCATGAATAAACCCGAAGTCTGCGTTTCCACAACTAACCGCAACTTTCCTGGGCGCATGGGCGAAAAAACCGCGCAAATTTATCTTGCTTCGCCTTACACTGCTGCTGCTTCGGCATTAACAGGTTACGTCACCGATCCGCGTGAATTTATTGGTTAATTATCAAAATAGTAGGGTGGGCATATTGCTCACCTTGCTCTATAAAATGTTGATGCAGGCGATCGCAATTCGCAATCCATTCTGCTTCATACAAATTGCTCGTAAAATCGTTACAAATTCCAAACCCTGACTTATATTGGACAAAGCTGTATTTCAATCAATCGACATTTTCGGATGAAGCGATTCGCCTCTTCAGTGCCAACATTTGATTCAATGCTTTTGCCTACAATTCAAGCTCTACAAATATTGGGTGGATCTGGTACAAATGAAGAGATTTATGAAAAAGTAGTGCAACTTCTTAATTTACCTGAGAAGATACTTGAAATTCCGCATGGAAATACCTCAAAAAGTGAGGTTGAATATCGACTAGCTTGGAGCCGTACCTATTTAAAAAAATATGGACTGTTACAGAATTCAGCACGTGGTATATGGTCTTTAGTTTCAACCTCCATCAATGTTCAAGATCTAGATGCCAAAGAAATTGTTAAAGCTGTTCAACGAGATGCTGTCAGCAATAAGGCAGTACCTTCTGAACCCTTAGATGAGACTGTTGATATTGAAACCCTAGAAGAACTCACATGGCATCAGCAGCTTCATAAAATGTTGCTGTCGTTGGAACCTTCTGCTTTTGAGCGTTTGGTACAACGTCTTCTACGTGAGTCGGGTTTTATCCAAGTGCAAGTTACAGGTAAGTCAGGTGATGGTGGAATTGATGGAGTTGGAATTGCGCGTATTAATGGCTTTCTAAGTTTTCACGTTCTGTTTCAATGTAAGCGATACCAAGGTTCAGTTACAGCTAGTCAAATCCGAGATTTTCGCGGAGCAATGCAGGGACGCACCGATAAAGGATTGTTGATGACAACTGGCACATTCACTAGAGACGCAGTGAAAGAAGCGACACGCGATGGCGCACCTCCTATTGATTTAATAGATGGCGAACAGTTAGTTCAACGATTGAAAGAGTTAGGTCTCGGTGTCAACATAAAAATGGTAGAGTCTATTGAAGTTGATACCGATTGGTTTGCAAAAATCTGAGGTTTGGAGTTGCTGCTTTATTGGTTAAATCTGATGCGGGATGAATCAATTGCTCTAATTTTCATACACCTGTTGAGCGCGTGATTAACAAAATCAAATTACGCACTTTGCATAAGATAATAGTGCCAGAGAATTCGTGCAGCAACTGCTCTCCAGGGTTTCCAGTTCTCAGAAATTGCTTCGAGTTCGGTTGGAGCTGGGCGCTTGGGTAAAGACTTAAGTTTTTGATACGCAATGGCTAGTGCTAAATCGCCGCTGGGAAACGCATCAGGACGTTGTAATGACATGAGTAAATAAATATCAACTGTCCAGTCACCAATGCCTTTGATTTGCCGTAGTTGAGAGCGTATGCTTGCATCATCCAGCAGCGCTAGTTCGTCTAAATCAATGACATTAGTTGCGATCGCTTGTGCTAACTCTCGACAATACAATATCTTGCGCTGACTCAATCCTGCGGCTTGCAATTGCGTGTTATCTAGCTGTAAAAAGTTTGCGGGTGTTAGCGGTACAAGCTGCGATAAGCGCGTAAAAATTGCTGTGGCAGATGCTATTGACAGTTGTTGTCCAATAATAGTGCGCACCAATCCTACAAAACCTGTTTCGCGTTCCCAGTTGGGTGGGTGTCCCCATGCTTCAATAACGCTTGCTAGATCGCGATCGCGTTGTGTCAGTTCTGCGACTGCTTGAGTCATACTCGTTGCATTAAGGCATTGCACCACGTAAATATCCTATAACTCGATCGAGACGTCATCGCGTTGTGAAGATAACGCAGCTAGTCGCATGAATACCTTATGTGTTGATACAAATTTTATAATTATGGTTAGTTGTTAAAATTTACAATAGTAGTAATACTACTTATTTGCTAAGCTTAATTATTTTTTCCCATTCTAGCTATTGTAGCAAGTTTTGTCACTCCAAGACAATACTATAGCGCAAATATGTGAGCCTTCTAACTTCCAAACCAACGAGGACATCTCACCAAAATAAACATTGATAAGTGTCATATGAAAGATCAGCCAAAGATACCTGCCGAGAAGATACCAGAAATATTCGATCGGGCTGCGCGATTATACGCGGAGAAAAATCAAAACTACTCGGTAGAGGAAATTATCCAAGCAGGGTTAGAGGCGAGAATTCCATCCGAATATATCCAAAGAGCGATCGCCCAAGTTCAGGCAGAACAAACTTCTAAACCACTACGCAAATTCCAATTTAGCAATTTTCCGCTCAACGCGATCGCAATTGCAGCAGCATTTATCTTAGGCGGTTTATTGACAGCAAGTGTTGCTGGAATACAACCAACACAAACAAGTCGAGGAACGACTTCAACAAACTTTCTAGAAACAAATTTAGAAAGAGCAAACTTAAAAAGAATCGACCTCAGAGGCAGAGATTTAAGTAATATCAATCTAACTAAAGCCAGACTCGACAGAGCCGATCTTAGCAACACCAATTTAAGTCATGCTAATCTATCACGCGCCCGCTTAAGAAACGCCAATTTGAGTGGTGCAAATTTAAGTCATGCTAATCTGTCACGCGCCGATCTGAGAAATGCCAATTTAAGTGGTGCAATTTTAGATGGTACCGATTTATCGCGTGCTAGGCTTGAAGGCGCAATTTTGCCTGATGGAATGAGATATCAGTGACGAGTCAGGTTCGTTTCAGTTAAGCTATGCTTGACACAAAACGCAATTAATCAAACTACTAATCAAGCGCTCTTTTTGCATGGGCATGGTGTATTTACCGTGCAAAACTTCTTGCGCTAACACAAATGCAACTAAAGAACCAAGAAAAATACGCGCTGTTGCTTCGGTATCTGCAATATTGAGTTCCGGATGCGCTTCAAAGTAAGCACTCAAATTGCGAAAGCCAAATTGTACAACTGTGCGCGTATAAAGTTGTGCTAATTCGGGAAAGCGTGCCGATTCAGCAATAACTAACCGAAAAAAGGCAATATATTCTGGATCGTCCATTTTAGCTAAAAACTTCTCCGCAATTCTCCGCAATACGATTTGTGGTTCGCCTTCGAACGGATTTTGAAACTCAGACAAAAAGCTGCGAATTGTCACGCGCTCAATCAACGCGACGAACAATCCTTCTTTATCTTGAAAATGACTGTAAATCGTCTGCTTGGATACACCAGCAGCAGCAGCAACGCGATCCATGCTTGTTTTGGCATAACCTTGTTTGAGAAAAACCTGCATCGCCCCTTGCAAAATCTGTTCGCGCTTAGTATTGCGGCTTCCTAAAGGTTCTGATTCAATATGCGCTGCTAATACACCGACTTCATTGAGGTAGTTTAGGGCGGTAGGCGAAGTTTTCTGGAGTGGGGAGTTAGCCATATTGCTTGTAGCTTAAATTTTTGTAAAAAGACTTGTTTTGTCATACTGGACGGTCTAGTATGATTTTATCAAGACCTGCGATCGCAACAAGGGCAAGAATTTCTCACTCAAAAATCCAAACTCGATGTCGCAATTGATATCACAACCGCAAAAACCTGCCCCAGCGCCTGAACCTTCTGCAAAAGTACGTCGTAAAGCCAATCCGCGTTTGTTGATTTTGCTTGGATTAATCATTGTCGGTGCAGTGGGTTTTGCAATTTGGTACTTTTCCTCGCGTCCGAGAACTGATGCCTTGCAGCTAAGCGGTAGAATTGAAGGCTATCCAACCAATGTAGGGGCTAAAGTAGGTGGTCGAATTGAGTTTGTGACGGTGCGAGAAGGCGATTCTGTTCGTAAAAACGAAACGATTGTGCGGCTCGATGATGCAGAAATTCAAGCACAGTTGCAAGGCGCAAATGCACGTTTAACTGCTGCGCAGCAACAAGAACAACAAGCACGATTGCAAATTGCCGTTGCCCAAAGTCAAATTGAAGAAGCACAGTTTAATTTACAACAATCGCAGGGAGATGCAAGAGGACGAATTGCCCAAGCAGAAGCAAACGTAGCCGCAGCAGAAGCACAGTTAAATCAAACCCAAGCGCAACTCATCGAAGCGCGATCGCAACTCGAACTCGCCCGCAAAGAACGCGATCGCTTTCAACAATTACTGCAAGCAGGTGCAATTACCCAGCAGCAATTCGATCAAACGCAAGCAACCTTTCAAACCGCACAAGCTACACTTCAAAGCCGAGAAGCCGCAATCGATGCTGCCCAAAAACAAGTGAATGCAGCCCAAGGTGGATTAGTGCAAGCCCAAACTGCAAGTTTGAATCCGAACATTCGTAATACACAATTGAATGCTTTACGCAGACAACTCGATGTCGCGCGATCGCAACTTGCAGCCGCCCAAGCCGAAGTCAAAAATGCCCAAGCATCCCGCCAACAAATTCAAGCACAAATCGCCGATCTCAACGTTGTGAGTCCCATAGATGGAGTAGTGTTAACTCGTAGTGTAGAACCTGGGGAAGTTGTGGCGACAGGTAGAACATTATTGACAGTCATCGATCCCAACACTGTTTATCTACGGGGTTTCATACCAGGAGGACAAATTGGCAATGTACGCATTGGACAGCGTGCCAATGTCTTTCTCGATTCTGCCCCCGATCGCCCGTTAGCTGCAACAGTCACCGCCATTGATACGCAAGCGTCGTTTACTCCAGAAAACATTTATTTTCGCGAAGATCGAGTACGACAAGTTTTTGGTGTCAAGCTGAGTATTGATAATCCTCAAGGATTTGCGAAGCCAGGAATGCCAGCTGATGGCGAAATTGTGACTCAATAAAAACCCAACTTTAATGACAACTACTGATACAACAGCATCAACGTCAGAATTAGTCATTCAAGTTGAAGGGCTAAGGAAACGCTACGGTAAATTTGTTGCAGTTCGTGGAATTGATTTTACAGTACGCCAAGGAGAAATTTTTGGTTTAATTGGACCTGATGGCGCGGGAAAAACAACAACGTTTCACATTCTCGCCGGAGTGATGGAAGCGAGTGAAGGTCATGTACAAGTATTGAGGCTACCTCCCCGCGATGCGCGGTTGAAGATTGGTTATTTAACGCAGCAATTTTCGTTGTATCTCGATTTGAGTATTGATGAAAATCTCAGCTATAGTGCAGGTTTACGTAAAATTCCTCCCAATTTACTGCAACAACGGCGGAATAAGTATCTCAAATTGATGGGATTAGAACGGTTTGGCGATCGCCTCGCAGGAGAACTTTCCGGAGGAATGAAGCAGAAATTAGCGCTTTGCTGTGCATTAGTATCGCAACCGCAGATTTTACTGTTAGATGAACCAACAACTGGTGTCGATCCGGTATCGCGGCGGGAATTTTGGGATGTCTTAGCCACTTTAGCAAACGAATGCGTGACAATTGTCGTTGCCACACCTTATCTTGATGAAGCTGAACGCTGTAACCGTATTGCGTTGATGTATGAAGGACAAATTCAGCAAATTGGTACGCTCAAACAACTGCGCGATGATTTAGGTTTAGAACGCTTAGAAGTGCGTACAGGAGATTTACAAGCCCTCGAAGCCGCAGAGAAGGTTTTACTATCTACAGACGCAGAGTCAAATTCTCAGATTGATGTGATTGATGCGACGCAGTATTATCAAGCGATCGCGGATGTGCAGAGTTTTGGCGATCGACTCGATGTTTTAGTACCAAACGCCCAAAAAGGTGAAGCACAAGTACGCAAGTTATTGCATCAAAACAAAATCCCATTAGACACAATCGAAACTGGTGAAGCTACTTTAGAAAATGTCTTTGTCACGCGCTTACGCGCTGCGGGTTCCGATCCACCGTTTATTCCCTTTCCCAGAAAGGGGCGAAAGAATAATAGTTCTACTTCATCAGTGGCGATCGGTGCAAACAACTTACAAAAAGTTTTTGGTAACTTTCAAGCTGTCAAAGGAGTCAATCTAGAAATTCGCTACGGGGAAATTTACGGGTTACTGGGGGCGAATGGCGCGGGTAAAACAACGACAATTAAAATGCTGTGCGGGTTACTCGAACCAAGCGGCGGTAAGATTTCGCTGGCGGGAGAAACGCAGAATTTACGGAGTAATCAACTGCGGCGACGTATTGGCTACATGAGCCAAAAGTTTACGCTGTATGATGACTTGAGCGTTGTGCAGAATTTGGAATTTTATTGCGGAGTGTATGGAGTTTCTAGAAGAGTGCGACGCGATCGCATCAACTGGGTTTTAGAAACTTGTGGCTTAGTCGGTCAAGAAGATATGATTACAGGGCAATTACCTGGTGGTTGGAAGCAGCGAGTTGCCTTCGGGGCTTCGGTAATGCACGAACCAGAGATTTTATTTCTTGATGAACCCACATCCGGCGTCGATCCGCTGGCGAGGCGACAATTTTGGCGCTTAATTGAAGATTTTGCCCGCAATGGAACCGCAATTTTAGTAACCACACACTATCTAGAAGAAGCCGAACACTGCAACCGCATGGGCTTTATGGTAGCTGGGGAAGTCGTCACGCAAGGTTCACCTAGTCAAATCAAAGCCGAACAACCAGGACAACTTTTAGAAGTCGTTACCGATAACACGCAAGTTGCATCGAATTTACTCAAAACCCAACTCGAACCTTGGCGCGTATCAATCTTTGGCGAGAAACTTCATGTTGTTGTCGATCATCCAGAAGAAATTTCTCAACTTCGCTCAACTTTAAAGGAGGCAAAATTGCAAATTTACTCGCTTCGCCCGATTCCCTTTTCCCTAGAAGATGCATTTATCGGTATTGTGCAACGTGCAAGTTATAGTAGTGAATAAACTTACTCTGGTAGAAATTCATCATTTACCACTTCTGCCAACTCATATGGACATTGCGTAGGAAATGTTTCCAAAGGTAATCCGGTTTCTGCTTTTGCTTGTTTGACTGCTTCTATGTAAGCTTCAGCAAAGATGCTTTCAAGATAATGCTTAAGGCTAGGAGATTCTTTGAGTGATTTTTTTATTCGTCTGCGATGTTCAATGATACTGCTTTCCCAACTACCACTTCTGTATTCAGGTTGATATTGCCATTTGAGTAAGTGAAGCAAAAGTACAATCAAATTACTTTCTAAGCTTCTGCGTTCACACCTCCCCATATCTTCAATTTCCTCGATCAAATTCTCCCAGTCCACACTTTCATAATTTTGACTCCGTAGTTGTTTTACAGTTGTTTCAATCCATTGCAAATAATCTGTTTCGTATAGCGTTTGGTAATCAGATTTGAAGGAATGCATAGGGTTTTATTAGAATTTTATGACAATCAGCAAAAATACAACCGTATTAAATATTCTTAATTGTAACGAAGCGATCGCCTGGTAGTATTCAGAATTATGAATAAAAGCCCACAGAAAAATATTAAAGTGCGCAAAGCTCGATTGGAAGGTGCTGAAGCTATTTGTCATGTTCATTGCGGATCTGTACGCACACTATGTACAAAGAATTACACATCTGAGCAAACTGAAGCCTGGATAAGTAGATCTGAGCCAGAAAATTTTCGCAAAGCATTGCTCGAAAGAGGTGAAATAGTATTTGTTGCTGAAATTGAGGGAGCGATCGCAGGATTTTCTTCTTTGTTCAAAAATGAGATATATGCTGTCTATGTTCATCCTGAATACACTCGTCGAGGACTGAATGCTGTAGAAAAAGAAGCAATATTTCAACATATTAAAATCAAACTTGTATCATCAACAACAGCTAATTTTTTTTTATCAAGCAAGTGGCTATCAAGTTATCGAACACTCATTTCATACCTTGCGTTCTGGTATCCAAATTCCTTGCGTTTACATGGAAAAATCTCTAAATGAAGCGTATATTAGCACAGTGTATTAAAGAGTTAGCACAATTTCGACGCGATCGCCTCACGGTCGCACTAGCAATTTTGTTACCTCTAGCAACTTTGTTTATTTTTGGTTTTGCAATTCGTTTAGAAGCAACAAATATTCCGACTGTCATTCAAGACTTAAATAATAGTCCTCTCAGTCGTAGTTATGTTGAGCAATTAATGGCGACAAATCAATTTCAATTAACGCGCTGGGATGATAATATCATAGGTGCATTAGAAAGAGGAATTGCCAATGCAGGCGCAATCATTCCTCCTAATTTTGATTCACAAATTAACTCGAATCAACCTACTACCGTACAAGTTTTAATTGATGGTACTGATGCAAATAATGCGAGAATCATTCAGAACTCTTTTAGAGCTACAACTAACGCTTTTCTACGAACTTCTGGCATCCAACAAGAACAACCTAATATAGTTGCCCGAATTCGGATATGGTTTAACCCAGGGCGGCGAGAGTCATTGTATATTGTTCCTGGAGTGTATGGCGTGATTTTGTGGATTTATCCGTCGTTGCTAGCAGCGATCGCCATGGTTCGCGAGAAAGAACGCGGTACAATTCTACAAGTTTACGCTTCAAGCCTCACTGCTACTGAATTATTACTAGGCAAAGGACTTGCTTATTTCATTATCGGTATTGCCCAAGCCGTTGTCATTATCAGTCTTGGTTCACTATTATTTCAGCTAAGTTTTGCTGTAGAACCAACAGTATTTATTCTAGGAACTTTACTTTATTTATGGACAAGCGTGTTATTTGGTTTACTCATTGGAGTCAGAGCTAGTAATCAAAATGCTGCTGTGCAAGGAGTTGCAACCATTGGTTTTCTTTCTTCACTTTTACTGTCTGGCTTTATCTATCCTCTAAGTAACATTCCTTTTCCACTTTCTCTCATCTCTAGTATTTTACCCGCCCGCTACTACATCGAACTCAGCCGCGATGCCTTTGTACGTGGTACAGGTTGGATAGGAGTTTGGTTTATTCCCCTAGTTCTCATAGTTATTGGTTTGCTACTATTCAATACAGCAAGAAAAGCATTAAGCCGAATGCAGTTACTAAGCTAATCAATTTTGTATTTTACACTATAGCCTCATTAGCTTTGTTGTGGCATATAACAGTTCTGTTGAGCGGTTGTAGCCATCTTAAACCCCACACCGAAAATCTGCCAATCCGCTCCAACAGAATTGTTCGACTGCGCTGCTACTGACAATTGATCAGAGCTTTAATGTCTGCCGTTACAATTTTCTCC